>JAAXWP010000031.1 GCA_013334925.1 Chlorobiaceae bacterium | reverse complement strand
TACATGAAAACTCCATATATTCTATTATAAGCATACGCTCATATGAATGCAAATCCACAAGGAGACTTTTTAGAATTTTCAGCACTCGTTATGGGTTTAGAATAGGTGGCGATCACAAAGAGTTCCGAAACCATCATCCCCCTAACACCGGGAGGCGTCATGAGGAACATTGTATTCACAGGCAAAGGAGGCGTCGGCAAAACCTCCATTGCGGCGGCAACCGCCGTCAAGTCGGCCGCTATGGGGTACAAAACACTGGTGATCTCGACCGATCCCGCCCACAGCCTCGGAGACTCGTTCGACATCGAACTGGGGCCATCGCCCGTCAAGATCGCAGAAAATCTCTGGGGCCAGGAGGTAAGCGTCTACGGTGACCTGTCCCTCAACTGGGAGATCGTCCGGGAACATTTCGCCCATCTCATGGAAGTGCAGGGCATACAGGGAATTTATGTCGAAGAGATGGGTGTCCTGCCCGGCATGGAAGAACTCTTTTCGCTCTCCTATATCAAGCGCTACAACGAGTCCAATGAGTACGACCTCCTGGTGGTGGACTGCGCTCCGACCGGAGAAACCCTTCGCCTGCTCTCCATTCCCGAGACCTTCGGCTGGATGCTCAAGCTGATGCGCAACCTTGAGAAGTACGTGGTCAAACCGGTGATCCGGCCGCTCTCCAAACGCATCGGCAAGCTGCACGACTTCGTACCGGAAACCGAGGTATACGACCAGGTCGACAACCTCTTCTCTTCAATCGACGGCATTATCGGTCTGCTCTCGGACGGCTCCAAGACAACCGTGCGCCTCGTCATGAACCCAGAGAAGATGGTGATCAAGGAGTCGATGCGGGCGCTCACCTACCTGAACCTGTACAATATCACTGTGGACCAGATCGTCATCAACAGGGTCTACATGGACGATGTGGACGGTCAGTATTTCAGCGGCTGGAAAGAGATCCAGAAGAAGTACATCGAGCAGATCGAAACCTCGTTCGCGCCAATACCGATCACAAAAGTGCCCCTTTTCAGGACCGAAGTCCTCGGACTCGATATGCTCAGGAAGGTCGGCGATACCGTCTACGGCTCAAAAAATCCGCTCGACATCTTCTATCACGAAGAGCACGTGGAGATCACCAAAGCCGGAGAAGGTCACTACCTGATGAAGCTCCGCCTGCCGTTCGTGTCGGACAACCGCATGGAGGCGAACGTCACCCAGATCGGCGATTCGATGACCGTCCGGATCGGCAATTATCAGAAAGGGGTGGTGCTGCCGGTATTCCTCGCCGGCATGAGGGTCACCCATGCCGGTTATGAAGGAAAGTGGCTCGTCATCGAGTTCAGGAAGAAGGAGAGTGTCCCCCAGCCGACGGCCTGACTTCAGCCAAGACGCCCGATAAAGCTGAGATCGGGGCTCTTCTTGAGGTCACGGGGCGTCACGAAGTTCGGATCGGCTTCACGAGCGGCCATGAGCAGCTCGTCTCGGGACCCGAGCTTCTTGGCGTCCGCATACTTTTTAAGGAAATTGGCCACCTCGCGATCCGCTGGTGACATCGAACGTATCGACCGGCCGGGCATATGCATGGTCTCGAGCCTGGCACGAAGGTCCACCCCACGTATTCGCGGATAATAGTCCTCTCCGGCTTCCGAAAAACAGCGGAACACCAGCTCAGAACAGATCATCGGCTCCCTGTTTTCGTCGATCAGCTCTTCGAGAAGTGCCGCCGCTTTGTCGAGCGCCCAGCGAAGAAATGGCAGAGGCACGCGACGGGTCGTGCAGAGAAACGCCAGCATGAGCAACTCTTCGTAGGCGTAGCGGGCGCCTTCGGCGGCATAGGTCGCAATGATATCGAGCACCGGCGTTGCCGGAAGATCCGGGCTGCCGATCAGGTGACCCTCTTTTTTGAGCCGCCAGACATCGACGTAGACCGTGCTCGACACCGACTCGTCAACCGTGTGTTTTTTCACTCCGTCTGCAACAGCTTCGAGCACCATCGCTCCGTCATAGATCGAGGTGTGGCTGTACTCCGAGCCGCTGAACCACTGGATCAGGTGCGAAATGGCGGAATCCCCGTGATACAGCAACACGTCGCAGGGACAGAGGTCACTGACATGAATGGTCGCAGGCATAACATCCTCCTTTGGTCTGATGTGAAACTGCGTGCTGGTATATCGTGAACGACAGGATACTGCGGGCGGGAGACTTTATATTTTAAAGTTACATATCGGAAATCAGGGATGAAAAAGAAAGTGTCGACTGAGAGGAGAAACGGGTCGATTTTTTCACTCAATTTGGAAGAAAAATTTTCTGATCTTTAACCATCAGCCGCTCTTACGGGCTTTTCCGTGAAAGAGCGCATCTGAGCATCTGTAAATACCGCTAATGAACCGACAACTGCTTCTCGGTGCGGAGGCTGTCGCCCAGGGCGCCCTCGACGCCGGCATCTCCGGCGTCTATGCCTATCCCGGCACACCGTCCACCGAAATCACCGAATACATCCAGCGATCGAAGGAGGCCCGCGCAGGTGGTGTACGCTCCTCATGGTCGGCAAATGAAAAAACCGCCTACGAAGCCGCGCTCGGCATGGCCTATGCCGGCAAGCGAAGCCTTGTGTGCATGAAACACGTGGGGTTGAACGTTGCCGCTGACGCGTTCATCAACTCCGCCATCACCGGCGTCAACGGAGGCCTGGTGCTCGCCGTGGCCGACGACCCCTCGATGCACTCGTCGCAAAACGAGCAGGACAGCCGTTTTTACGGGCGCTTCGCGATGGTGCCGGTGCTCGAACCCGCCTCCCAGCAGGAGCTGTACGACGCCATACTCCATGCGTTCGAGCTCTCCGAATCCGTGCGCCTGCCGGTCATCGTCCGGATGACGACTCGCCTGTCACACTCCCGCGCCGGTGTCGAGAGGAAAGCCCCGGTTGAACAGAACCCGCTCCACGCCGAGTACGCGCCCAACAGGTACGTGCTCATGCCGCACAACGCCAGGGTACAATACCGACATCTGCTCGACCTCCAGCCGAAGCTTGAAGAGCTGTCGGATTCGTCGTTTCTGAACCGGCCTGTCGAGGGACACGGACCTCTTGGAGTCATCGCATTCGGTATCGGATACAATTATGCGATGGAGGCCAGAAAAGCGCACGGCATCGACTGCCGGGTGCTGAAGATCGGCCAGTATCCGCTGCCTCGGACAATGGTGAACGAACTGTTCGAGGCCTGCTCCGAGGTGCTCGTCGTCGAGGAGGGGTATCCGGTCTACGAAGAGCTGTTCCGTGGCTATTTCGGCTCGTCGAAGGTTCTTGGGCGACTGGACGGGGTTCTGCCGCGTGACGGCGAACTGACCACCGACCTGGTGGCTGCTGCGCTCGGCGCGAAGCTGCCGGAGACGCCCGCCATGCCGGAGATCGTCGTGGGACGGCCACCGGAGCTCTGCAAGGGTTGCGGACACCGCGACATGTTCGACGCGATCAACATCGCCATCAGGGAAAATGCCGATCACCATGTCTTTTCGGATATCGGCTGCTACACGCTCGGAGCCCTGGCTCCCTACAACGCGATCCATACCTGCGTGGACATGGGCGCATCCATCACCATGGCCAAGGGTGCCGCAGATGCAGGACTGAGGCCAGCCGTATGCGTCATCGGCGATTCGACCTTCGCCCACTCCGGCATGACCGGCCTGCTCGACGCGATCAACGACAAGACGCCGATCACGGTGATCATCGCGGATAACGACACGACCGCCATGACGGGCGGGCAGTGCTCGTCGGCAACAGGCTCTAAACTGGTGAAGATCTGCATCGGCCTCGGCGTCGAAGAGGCGCACATCAGAACTATCGTACCGCTGCGCCAGCATCTCGACGAAAACGTGGCCGTGCTGCGCGAGGAGTTCGCGTACGACGGAGTTTCGATCGTCATCGCCCAGCGCGAGTGCATCGAGACGGCAGCAAAGAAGAAACGCCGCGCCGCGGCCACAGGGCAGTAAAACAGACATGCAGAAAAACATCATTCTCGCCGGTGTCGGCGGACAGGGAATTCTCAGCATCGCCGCGGTCATCGACTGGGCGGCTCTCCATGAGGGACTCAACATCCGCCAGGCAGAGGTGCACGGCATGAGCCAGCGTGGCGGCGCCGTACAGTCGCACCTCCGCATCTCGGACCAGGAGATCTTCGCCGACCTCATCGGACTCGGCACCGCCGACCTCATCCTGTCGGTCGAACCGCTCGAAGCCCTTCGATACCTGCCATACCTCGCCCCCACGGGACGCGTGGTCACCTCGCTCGAACCGTTCGTGAACATGACCGGCTATCCACCGATGGAGGAGATAGAAGCTGAACTGGGCAGGACCGATCGTCCGGTACTGGTCCATGCTTCCGACCTGGCCAAAGAAGCCGGAAGCGCAAGGGCCTCGAACATGGTCATGCTTGGTGCGGGCGCGCCATTCACCGGCATCGCACCGTCAAAACTCGAGGCGGGCATCGAGGCGCTTTTCGGCGCCAAGGGCCAGGAGGTCGTCGACATCAATATCAGGGCGTTCCGCAAGGGACTGCAGCTTTCCAACACCTAACTTCACCATCCATGATCTGGAACGAGCATCACGAATGCATGGGGCGCGACCAGCTGGCATCGCTGCAGGGCGAACGCCTTCGCCAAATGGTCGAACGGATCTACTTCAACGTTCCCTTTTACCGCAACAAGCTGCAGGAGATGGGCATCGAGCCGGGAGACATCCGTACCGTCGAAGACCTGCAGAAGCTGCCCTTCACCACCAAGCAGGACCTGCGCGACAACTACCCGTTCGGGCTGTTCGCCGTACCCCAGCAGGATATCGTGCGGTTCCATGCGTCGAGCGGCACTACCGGCAAATCGACCGTGGTCGGATATACGCACAACGACATCCTGATGTGGTCCGAAGTGGTCGCCCGTTCGCTCACGATGGCCGGCGTCACGAAGCACGACATCATCCAGGTCGCATACGGTTACGGACTCTTCACCGGCGGCCTCGGCCTGCACTACGGCGCCGAAAAGGTCGGCGCATCGGTCATCCCGATCTCCGGCGGCAACACCAAGAAGCAGCTCCAGCTGCTGGAGGATTTCGGCTCGACCGCCATCGCCTGCACGCCATCCTACGCAGCCTACCTCGGCGAGGCCATCATGGAGGAGAAGCTCGACCGCTCGAAGATCAAGCTCAAAGCGGGTATCTTCGGCGCCGAACCATGGACCGAAGAGATGCGCTCGCAGATCCAGCAGCTCCTCGGAATCAAGGCCTACGACATCTACGGACTGTCCGAGGTGATCGGCCCGGGCGTCTCCATGGAGTGCGGGTTCCAGCACGGCATGCACGTCTTCGAGGACCACTTCATCCCGGAGATCATCAATCCTGAAACCGGCGAGGTGCTGCCGTACGGCGAGCTCGGCGAACTGGTCTTCACCACGGTCACCAAGGAGGCCCTGCCGCTCCTGCGCTACCGCACGCGCGACCTCACCAGGCTGCATGTCGAGCGCTGCGATTGCGGACGCACGATGGTGCGCATGGAGAAGTGCGTCGGCCGTTCGGACGACATGCTCATCATCCGCGGCGTGAACGTCTTCCCGTCGCAGGTCGAATCGGTGCTGCTCGAGATGAGCGAAACCAAACCACACTACCTGCTCGTGGTCGATCGCCACAACAACCTCGACACCCTCGAGATCCAGGTCGAGGTCGAAGACCAGTTCTTCTCCGACGAGGTCAAGGAGCTCGAAGGACTCCGCAAGCGCATCAGTGGCAACCTGACCAGCATCCTCGGCCTGCACGCAAGCGTGAGGCTTGTCGAGCCCGGCACGATCGAGCGCAGCCAGGGCAAGGCACAGCGAGTCGTCGACAAACGCAAACTCAACTAACTCAAGGAGGCACCATGATCATCAAACAACTCTCGGTGTTTCTCGAAAACCGTGCCGGACGACTGACCGAACTGACCGGCATCCTGGCCGACAACGACATCAACATTTCGGCCTTCAGCATCGCCGACACGACCGATTTCGGCATCCTGCGCGTGATTACCGGCAAGCCGGAGCTGGCCGAAACGGTGCTGAAGGAGAACGGATTCGCCGTGAAGATCACCGACGTCATCGGCATGATCATGCCCAACAAGCCGGGCAGCCTGCACAAGGCCCTGCAGATCCTGACGGACAACGGCATTTCGATCGAGTATATGTACGCCTTCGCGTCGGGTGACGGCCAGGCGACCGCGGTCATCAGGACCGATACGCCGCAGAAGGCCATCGAGGTGCTGCAGCTGCACAAGATGGAGTTGCTGAAGGCGGGAGATGTGTATCAAGTATGACGCAGTCCCCGGGCTGAAGCCCGGGGCTACACAGGAAAATGCAAGATGCAAATGTCCGTCGGGATGAATCCCTCCTGAATATGGGATCACCCCATGGATATCGGAATAAAATCTCTCAACATTGCCCCGGGCTTAAGCCCGGGGGCAGGGAAAGTCCAACAAAGACCAATGCCACGTTTTTCCTCATCCGTTTCAGCCCTCCGTTCTTCAGCCATCAGGGAGCTCATGAGCCTTGCCTCGAGACCAGACATCATCTCTTTCGCCGGTGGCATGCCCGGCAATGAACTGTTTCCGGTCGGTGAGGTGGAGGAACTGTTCCGGAACCTCGACACGAAGACCAAGCAGGCGGCTTTCCAGTACGGGCCAACCCCCGGCCTGCCCTCCCTGCTCGAATCGCTTGGAGGATTTCTGGAACGCAAAGGACTGCCGGTAAAGAAAAACCGGCTCATGATCACCACCGGTTCGCAGCAGGCACTGAGCATCTTCGCCCGAGCCTTCGTCGATCCGGGCGACCGCGTCCTGACCGAGTATCCCTGCTTCATCGGTGCCATTGCGGCGTTCCGCGCCTGTGGAGCCGACATTGTTTCGCTGCCGGTGGACGAGGCGGGAATCGACATCGGCATGCTCCGCCAGGAGGTGGAGAAGCCGGACCCTGCCAAGTTCCTGTACATCACCCCGTACTTCCACAATCCGGCAGGCATGCTCTACAGCACCGGACGCAAGCGCGAACTTATCGACGTCCTGAAGGGACGGGACATCCCTCTTCTCGAAGACGATGCCTACGGCGACCTCTGGTTCAGCGACGAGCACCGCGAAGCCCTGCAGCCCATCAAGGCGATGGACCCCGAGGGCATCGATGTCTGTTACACCGGCTCTTTCTCCAAGATCCTCGGTCCGGGCCTGCGCCTCGGCTGGCTGCTCGCGCCGGAAGCGATCTTCGAAAAGTGCGAACTGATCAAGCAGTCTGCCGACGCCTGTTCGCCAAGCTTCACCCAGGTCATCGCCGATGCGTTCATCCGCTCGGGCAGGATCGATACCTATGTCGCGTCGGTGCGTGAAGAGTACAAGCGGCGCGCCGCCTGCATGGTTGAAGCGTTGCGAAGCAACCTGCCCGCATACGTCCGCTGGACCGAACCGAAAGGCGGGTTCTACATCTGGCTCACCCTGCCGGAAGGAGCGGACGCCACCGAGATCCTCAAACACGCAATCCAGGGCGGGGCGGTCTTCGTCACCGGCAGCACCTTCGACCCCGAAGGCACGCGCAACAACACCATGCGTCTCTCCTACTGCAACAACACCCCGGAAGAGATCGAACGGGGCATTCCGATCATCGCCGCGGCCATCCGCGCCGTCTGCGGATAAAACGGAATGCAGAACGACCGTTGACCGATCAAGGTACGATAAACAGAAATCCCCCGGCTGCCCGGGGGATTTTTCATCTTCTGCCGTTACTTATCACTCCGGCAATTAAACGTGTCAATCTGGTTTGTTATCGGTTGTCATTCCGATCCCGACCAGTCGGGAGAAAAATCCATAAAATATTGCAGCAATTGAAGATGGATCCTTCTCTTCGCTCAGGATGACAGACTGGGCCCGGAATACTTTTGCGTCCTTCAGTCGCCGGAGTAATAATCAACGTTTCACTGCTTCATCTGCTGCTGCATCTTGCGGGCGAACTCCTGCATCTCCTTAATCTTCTCTTTCGACATGGCGCCACCGGGTGCAACGGTCGGAACCTCCATCTTCGTGCAGTTGGAGGGCACCTGGAACAGCTTGTCATCAAGAGAGGTGCGCTCGATTCTGGTCAGTTCGGTCACAATTCCCGAAGGGTTGATCCGGGTTTTAACCGGAAAACCGTCAAGACCGGCATCCTTGAGCCGTGCGGCCAGCTTCGGCATCGAGTGGTCACGCGACCCCTGCATGCGCACGTAGGTGAAGTAGTCAAGCATCTCTTTGGTTACCCAGATCTCCATCGTGCCCTCCTGTCCGGGGCGGGTGATGCGGACATGGGTACAGTTGTATCCATTCACTTTCTCGCTGCCCAGGTTCTCGATCTTCGCATCCTTGAACGGATCGGCGTTGACATCTTTATGGAGTGCCTTTGAAATATCGAACTCCATACAGGTACCGGCGGCATCGTTGATCATATAGATCTTGTCCGGAGTTTCGGCAGGAGAGATCACCGTCATTTTCAACGCACCTGACTGTCCATCGATTCCTGTAGAGCTTTCGGTGCGGACCCCCTTCTTTCCGATGTAAAGCTTCATTTCGCTCGTCCCGGCGCCAGGCACCGTGGTACTCATGTACATGACGCCTTCAAACGGTCCGATCACCGGCGCTTTCGTCTGTTCGACTGCGCTGCCGGCCGGGGAGTTCGAACTCTCCTTCCCTTTGCACGCGGAGAGCAGCAAACCAGGGACAAGCAGGGTTGCGAAAAGTCGAGCGAATTTGTTGTTCATGAGGCTTCACGATTAATGGTTGTGGGACGGAACACAATCGAAAACACGGAAGCGGGGGAGGGAACATGAAAGGACGCAGAACGACATTCCAATACGTTAAATGTAAGAAATCCGCATGATGACGGAAACAGCAATGCGAGCTCATGCGCCGTAACGCTTTCTTATCCCCAGCTTTTCAATTCGGGAGTACAGGGTCTTGGCGTTGATTTCAAGCAGCTCGGCGGCACCCCCTTCACCACTCACCCTTCCACCGCAATGCTCAAGCGTCTCCAGGATAAGTCGCCGCTCCATTCCCCTGATCTCCTCGTCAAACTCCTTCAGCGTCATCTGCCGGTGCGGCTCCTCCGGTGAGGCCTGACTGGCGAGTCGCGGCGGCAGAACGGCGGAAAAATCGAGACTCTGACTTTCGGAAAGAATCACCGCCTGCTCGACACAGTGCGAGAGCTCACGGATATTGCCTTTCCAGGCGCGGTCAACCAGCTCTGCCATATCTTTTTCGCGGATCGAGCGAAACGGCTTACCGAACTCCCTCGCGAACTTTTCGGCGAAGTGAATTGCCAGGACCGGAATATCGTCACGCCGCTCCCTGAGTGGCGGAAGATAGAGCGGGAAGGCGTTCAACCTGAAAAAGAGGTCTTCACGGAACCTGCCCGAGGCGACCTCCTGTTCGAGATTGCGGTTGGTCGCGGCAATCACCCGAACATCGACCGGGATCACCTGGCGTCCACCGATGCGCTCCAGTTCACGCTCCTGGAGCACCCTGAGCATCTTGGCCTGCAGTTCGAGAGGCAGTTCGCCAACTTCGTCGAGGAAAATGGTCCCCCCATCGGCAAACTCGAACTTGCCGATACGTCGGTCGGTCGCCCCGGTAAAGCTGCCCTTCTCATGGCCGAACAACTCCGACTCGATCAGCTGCGCAGGCAGTGCCGCGCAGTTGACTCGAACAAGCACCCGGTCTTTCCTTGGCGACAGGTTGTGGATCGCCCTGGCGATCAGCTCCTTGCCGGTGCCGGTTTCACCCTGTATCAGCACCGTCGCGTCGGTTGGCGCCACCTGGCTGACACGTCGAAGAACCTTGGCCAGCGGCGCGCTGTTACCGATGATCTCTTCGAAGTTGTGGGCAGCCCGGATCTCCTCGACCAGGTAGGTTCGCTCACCCTCGAGCTTGCGGCGAAGCCGGTCGATCTCTTCGAATGCGAGATAGTTCTGGAGCGCAAGCGCGAGCTGCGGAACGATAAGCCGCACCGTTGCCTCCTCATGCTCACCAAACAAACTGCCTCGCCCCGAAATGATGAGACCTGCCCGACTGGCTGGCAGATCCCAGAGCTGGGCGACAATGATCGACGAGATGCCGAAGTGCTCACGAACAAGGGCGACAAGGCGGAACTCCTCGGTCAGGCGCTCGAAACGTTCTCCTGAATAAACCCCCGGCCTGGTCAGAAGCGCCGCGCTTCCTCTGGCGATTTCGTCCGTTCCGCTCACACCGATATTGGCAAGCGGTGAGGTCTGGGCGAAAGTACCGTCATCGGAACGCATGAAGTTGTCGAACATGATGAATCGGCCATCCTGCCCCGCCACACGGATACCGACGAAAGTGCAGGGGATGAGCTTGGCAATCTGCTCGCAGACAGCCAGCATCATCCGGTTGCGATCACGTATGGTAAGAAGGGCGTTGTTCACGGCGAGCTGCATGGTGGTCTCAGCCTCTCGCTGGCGCAACTCCTCGTAGGCAAGCGCATTGCTGACCGCGATGGCGATGGGCGCACTGACAACGGCAAGCAGCTCCCGATCCGCCTCCGGCCATTCACGCAGTTCCCTCGAAACGAAATTCAGAAAGCCGATCACCTGGCCGCCAAGGCGTAACGGAGAGAGGACGAGCTGACGCATGCCGAGCTCATGCAGCGTCCGCAGGAGCGGAGAGTCCGGATCTCCGGGCCCAGGCAGATCGTGGTCGAGGTTCACCGTCGTCACCACCCGGTCGTCCAGATGCTGCTCCAGCCAGGTGCCGACTATGCGGCGTTTATGCTCACGGAGCTTGTCCGGAAGTTCGAACCGGAGCATTTCGAAAAAAAGGCTGACGAATCTGCGGTCTTTATCGATCGTGACGATCACTGCAGAATCGAACTCGAAGATGAGCCTCAGCTTGTCGGTAACCGTGCGAAACAGCTCCTCGGGATCTCGAATCGTACCGATGGCATCGCTGATGTACTGCATAAGTTGCCGTGACTCCGACAGAATACGTGTTTTCATGGAGGCATTTCTGAAATTTTCGGAACCAAACAAACAGAATATTCTGATTTATTCAGAAACAACAAAATGAGCCAACTTGTTTCCGATTATGGAAAGGCTTACTGCACAAGGGTTTAGCTGAACATTGACAAAAATCATTTTCTGGCATGGTTATTGCCAATTACAGGTATTGGATATCAACTATTTGAAGACCATGAAAAATCGTAACATTTCTGTACCACTGATCCTTCTCGCCACCAGTCTCGGAACAGGACGGCCTTGCCTGGCGGCAGAGGGAACAGCGGCAACAACCACGACCACAGCAACACCATCATCCCTGACGCTCGACGAAGCTATGCGTCTGACCAGGGAACACAATCCCAGAGCACTGCAGGCCACCGATGAGGTCAAGGCCGCATCGGCGAGAGTCACCCAGGCGCGCAGCGCGTGGTTCCCGCAGATTTCCGCCAAGGCTGGATACCAGTACATCGACCCTGTCTCGGAAATATCGTTCGGCGGCGTTCCGATGAAGTTCATGCCCAACGACAATTACGACGCCAGAATCACCGCCGAAATGCTCCTGTTCGACTTCGGCAGAAGCGGCAGAACCGTCGATATGGCCAAGTCTGGCCGTGAAGCCGCCACCCATAAACGCGACATGACCCTGCGAGACCTGTCGCTCGCCACCGTTCGCTCTTTCTATTCGGTTCTGTTCCTGCAGGAGGCTGTCAAAGTGAAGGACAAGGAGATTGCCGCACTCCAGCAGAACCTCGACCATATGCAGAAGCGCTATCAGGAGGGCGTCGCCACGCGCTACGACCTGCTGACGACCCAGGTGCGGCTGGCCGATGCCAACAATCGCAAGATCGACCTGCAGACCGAGCTGGACAATCAGAGGATCAACCTGCGTCGACTCTGCGGTCTGACGGAAAGCTCAACGCTCGATCTTAAAGGCTCCTTCGACATCACCAGAACCGATATGGATGCCACAAGACTGGCTGCCAATGCACTGGAACAGCGTCCGGAGATCATGATCGCACGTGAAAACCACAAGGCGGCAACTTACAGGAAATCGCTGTCTGCCAAGGAGGGCCTGCCCAAAATCGTCGGTTCGGCATCATGGGGAACCACCAATGGCTACCAGCCGGATATCAACGAGATGCGCACCAACGTCGCGGCGGGCGTGCAGCTTCAGGTTCCGATCTTCACCGGCTTCCGGACCAGCGCTTCGACAAAGGAGGCCTCTGCCATGATGCATGCCGCCGAACAGGAGCGTATCGATACCGAAGAGATGGTGCGCGCCGAGGTCCGCCAATCGATCAACGACCTGAAAACCAGTGAGGAGAAGATCGGAACGACGACCCTGCAGGTCTCTCAGGCCGACCTGGCGGCAAAACATGCCAGAATCCGGTATCAGAACGGTCTCGGTACGACGCTTGACCTGCTCGACGCAGAAGCGAGGCTGGCCAATGCCGAACTGGCAAACCTCCAGGCACGATATGAATATGTCCTCAACGCTTACGCGGTCAGGCGCGCATCAGGCGACCTGATCGAAAAATAACCAGGGTTAGGAGCATGACCGACAACAAACACAGAAACCTCAGAACCATTCTCTGTCCTGTAGATTTCTCTGCCGCATCCGAACGGGCTCTGATCCATGCCGCCGAGCGCCACTCGAGAGGTACCGAACTGGTCATCCTGCATATCGGCAGCAAGGGAAGTATCGACCGTGGAGTGCTCCTCAGGGAGCACCTCCATCATTTTTCGCGCTACTCGGATATGTTATCATCCTATAACTGCTCGGTCCGTTTCGCTGTCGAATACGGATCACCGGCCGACGCGATCATCGACTATGCGAAAACGCACAACATCGATATGATCGTCATGGGCTCGCACGGGGAGAACAATATCCACCGGCTTCTGGTTGGAAGTACGACCGAAACGGTCATGCGACACGCGCCATGCCCGGTACTGGTTTTCAAGGCCCCCGAATCCGCGGAGGCCACCTATGTAACTTCAGCAGCTTTGTAAAAACGTCAACGTCAGATCATACATGTCAGAAACGCAGAAAAATACTCCTGAAGCAGCAAAAGGACAGGGCGCAGCCGGAACACCGGCATCACGCATCCGCATGGTCATATTCGGCATCCTTGCGGTCATCGGCCTTGTCTGGGGAGGCATAAAAGTTTTCCGCTCCTTCAGTTATGTCGAAACGGACAATGCACAGATCGAGGGCGACATCTATCCGGTCATTCCTCGTGTTCCCGGCAAGGTGGTCGAAGTGACGGTCAGGGACAACCAGCGGGTTGCCAAAGGCGATGTGCTGATCAGAATCGACCCCTCGGATTACCAGATCCGCCGCGACATGGCAGAAGCGGCCCTGATGTCAGCGAAGGCTGCAGTGTCGGCTGCCAAAGCATCGATCACCGCTGCTTCAGCTTCAGCGACAAAACTCGAAGCCGACCTCCGGAGAAGCCGTAACCTGCAGCAGAAGGATGTGATCTCGAAGTCGGAACTCGATGCCGCTCAGGCAGGCGCGACCGCGTCGGTTGCCCAGAGGGCCGCTGCAGGTGACCAGTACGAGGCGTCACTCGCCCAGGTCAAGCTCAAAGAGGCTGAACTGAAAAACGCAGAACTGCAGCTCTCATGGGCGGAAATCACCGCTCCGGCAGCTGGACGTATCTCGAAAAAGAACGTGCAGCCCGGCCAGTATGTCGCCCCGGGCCAGCAGCTCATCGCCATTGTCGGCAGCAGCGATCTCTGGGTTGTAGCAAACTTCAAGGAGACGCAGCTCGAGCACATGCGCCCCGGTCAGCCGGTGATCATCACCGTCGATGCTTTCCCCGGAAAGGAGTTCAAGGGGCATGTCGAATCGATCTCGGCAGGAACCGGAGCAAAATTCACGCTGCTGCCTCCGGACAACGCCAGCGGCAATTTCGTGAAGGTGACGCAGCGGGTCCCGGTGAAAATCGTCTTCGATCAGAAACCCGATGCACCTCTGGCCGCCGGCATGAATGTCATCGCCGAAGTGAAAGTGAAATAATGGCTTCGCAACGCGATCATCTGCCCGCCACCGTGCCTGATACTTATCATTCCGTCTCATGAATTCAGAACAGACTGCAAATACCGCCACAGCACTGGTCGCCGATGCGGCGCACCAGTTGCCGGCGCATAACTATGAGACCGGCATCCGCAAAGTGATCATCACCGCCACGGTGATCGTCGCGGCAATGCTCGAACTCATCGACACGACCATCGTCAACGTTGCACTGAACCATATCAGCGGCAATCTGGGGGCAAGCATCGAGGATGTCTCCTGGGTGGTCACGAGCTATGCGATCGCCAACGTCATCATCATTCCGCTTTCGGGATTCCTCGGCCAGCTTCTGGGGCGGCGAAACTATTTCGTCGGCTCGATCCTGCTCTTCACCGCAGCTTCGCTGTTGTGCGGAATCTCGACGAATATCTGGATGCTGGTGCTGTTCCGTTTCATCCAGGGTATCGGCGGTGGTGCGCTCCTGCCGACATCCCAGGCCATTCTGTATGAAACCTTCAAGCCGGAAGAGCGTGGTGCCGCTACGGGCATCTTCTCGATGGGCCTGGTGCTCGGTCCGACGATCGGCCCGCTGCTCGGCGGCTGGCTGGTCGATTACTTCTCCTGGGAGTGGTGCTTTTTCGTCAACATCCCGGTAGGACTCCTGGCCGCCTGGGCTTCACTGACCTTCGTCAAGGAGCCGAAAGTGCAGCACACGGTCGAGAAGATCGACTGGGCAGGCATCGCCCTCCTGAGCGTGGGAATCGGGTCGCTGCAGTTCATCCTCGAACGCGGTGAGTCGAAGGACTGGTTCGAAACCAGCTATATCACCTGGTTCACGATCATTGCCGTCGTATCGCTCGCAGCTTTCGTCTGGCATGAACTGCATACCGAACACCCGGCCGTTGATCTTTCGGTGCTTGGCCGAAGCAAGAACCTGGCCATCGGAGCCGTGCTGACTTTCATTGTCGGCTATGGCCTGTACGGGTCACTGTTCGTCTTTCCGGTGTTCGTTCAGCGGCTCCTTGGCTTTACGGCCCTCCTGACCGGCCTGGTGCTCTTTCCCAGCGCCATGCTGACCGGCGTGATCTCACTGCCCCTCGGCATCGCTCTGCAGAAAGGGGCATCACCGAAAGCGCTCATGGCGTTCGGCATGACGGCCTTCTTTCTGTTCTGCTGGGAGCTGGGCATGCAGACGATGCAGTCGGGCGCATCGAATTTCTTCTGGATCCTGCTGCTCAGAGGTCTCGCACTCGGATTCATCTTCATCCCGGTCACCATGCTCGCCGTCAGCGGACTGCATGGCAAGGATATCGGCCAGGCGACAGGCCTGAACAACATGGTGCGCCAGCTCGGAGGTTCGTTCGGCATCGCCATCACCAACACCTACATCGCCAAACGGGTGGCGATGCACCGTTCGGAAATCCTGACCCACCTGTCGCCTTACGATCCTGCGGCAGTGACGAGAATCAGCGGAGTCCAGCAGGCACTGGGCACGACGACCAGCTCCCCGGTCGATGCTCAGCAGATGGCCATGAAAGCGCTCGAATATACCGTGACGACGCAGAGCTACCATCTTGCCTATATGGACGCCTTCAAGCTGATCGCCCTGCTGTTCCTGATCTGCCTGCCGCTGCTGCTCCTGATCAGGGTGGACAAAAACGAGAAAGCCGACATGTCCGGAGTTCACTGAGCCAGCCGCATATCGACAAGAAATCCGAACGAAAAAGCCGCAGGGTCACTGCGGCTTTTTCGTTTCCGGTCTGTCCGGTTCGAACTCGAGTGAGATCGAATTCATGCAGAAGCGTTTTCCTGTTGGCGGAGGACCATCATCGAACACATGGCCGAGATGGGCACCGCAACGACCGCAGAGCACCTCGGTACGAACCATGCCGTAAGAGCGGTCCTCCCTGTAGACGACACTTCCCGGTCGGGCAGGCTCAAAAAAGCTGGGCCAGCCACAGGTACTGGCGAATTTGGCGTCGGAGCGAAAAAGGCGGTTGCCGCATGCTGCGCAGTAATAGGTCCCTTTTCCCTCGTAATCCCAGTATTTTCCGATAAATGCCTGCTCGGTCGCGCCATGGCGCGCCACTTCGTAAAGATCGGGCGGCAACACCCGCTTCCAGATGGAATCAGGCACATCGAGCTTCGTGGTATCGGTTCTCGAGTAGTAGGGATTCACCGGTCGGTTTGTGTCGTGCATGGGTGCGGAAGTTCGTGATTCGGGTAACGGTACACGAGCCTGGCATGAAGAGCATACCAGCATCAGCATCAGTGAGATGAGCAACGGTCGCGTCATGAGATCTGTCTTTCTCCCCACAACCAGCATGAAGCAAAAACGGTTCCCTCAGTGCTCCATCCTGCTGCGATAGAGATCCCACGCACGGTAAATGCCAGGGCGGGAGGCGATGAGCACGCCTGTGGCGACAAGAGTCACCAGCGTGCTGGCCCGAATGGCAGCAGAGGTCCCGAAATGCTCGGAAATAATCCCGATCAGGAAATTACCTACCGGCATCAGCCCCATCAGCACCATCAGGTAAATACTCATGACCCGGCCACGGTAACGATCCTCGACAAGACGCTGCACCGTCGCGGTCATGGTGGCGAAAGCCGAGAGCATCCCAAGGCCGGAGATGAACAGAAACCCGAGTCCGGGCAGGACTCCCGGCGCAAAGGTAAAGGCAACCAGGGAAAGCGAAAACGTAAGGATTCCCCCGATAATCATCTTTTCAGGGCTTATCCTGCCACTCGACATCGAGACAAAGAAGGTTGCCGTAAGCGAGCCGAGCCCGAAGGCCGAAAACAGGATGCCCATACCCGAGGCGCCGAGACCAAAGCGCTGCTTGGCGACCACCGGCAGCATCGCCATGAACGACCAGCCGAAAATCGATACCGCCGAAACGAACAGCACGATCGCTCGCAGCAGGGGGTGCTTCCAGGTATAGGCAATTCCGTCACGGATCGACTGCAGGGGATGCTCGTTCGCCGCCCTCGGGGCTGCCGCCGTTGTGCTTATGGCCAGCAGGGCGATAATTACGGCCACATAACTCAGACCATTGGCCACGAAAGCGCCGCCCGTCCCGATCCAGGAGATCATGAGGCCTGCAATGGCCGGCCCGATAACTCTTGAAGCATTGAAAATCGAGGCATTCAGGGCTACTGCCGAGTGGAGCTGGTTGCGATCGACCATTTCACTCAGGAAGGCCTGAATGGCCGGGGTCGCCACTGAACCGACACAACCAAGCATGAATGCCAGCGTCAGAATGATCGGGATGGTCACGATGTGGGTCAGCGTAACCGTACCGAGAACAAAGGCCAGAATCATGGACAGCGATTGCGTCCAGAGCAGGATCGTTTTCCTCGGATAACGATCCACGATCACGCCGCCGATCAGCGAAAGAAACAGGGTAGGAAGAGTCGATGTGGCCGCAGCGACGCCCACCCAGTATGCGGAACCGGTCATTTCGAGCACGAGCCAGCCCTGGGCGACCATCTGCAGCCAGGTGCCGATCATGGAGATGATCTGGCCGGTGAAATAGAGTCGGAAATTTCGGCTGGCAAATGCAGGAAAGGCCGATAACAACCGTGATTTCAGTCCGGAAGGGGCTTGATTTTCTGGATTGTCGGAGTTTACCGTAGAGGGGTCTTCTGCTGCTGCGCTCATTGCGTTACATCGTCATTTCAGGTCACCGGATAGCATTGCAGCAGACAAAGTATAAAAAACGGACGGATTTCATAAGGGGCCCGGAAAAACGCGTCGCTCGTGAGTTAAACCCCCTATACATCCGGAACGTCATATAAACAAATACGAATTGACGATTATTAACGGTAACTTTGGGCTCGGTTTTCGGAATTCACACCTGCCCAGGCGGCATGGACGCCCGGAGACCGGCTTTTCATTCCATTTTTCCAACACAAAAGAGAAAGGAGCTCTTCCGATGAATGTTGTCAATCCGGAAGCAATCGGAGTATTCGGTCTGGTCGTGACTGTGTGGGTATTTGGCCTTGAGCAGCTCGGATTCGGGCTGAACAGCGAAACCGATCACGGGAAACTCGGCAGAAGTCTTGCGCATATTGCCTTGTGGTTCGGCGGTGTTGCCCAGATTTTCACGGCCGTCAGCCTCTACCTGTTCGATGTGGGTATGCCTCCAGAAGCTCGCGTGTACGTCGGGACAATCTTCGCCACCTATGGCCTGTTCTGGGTTGTCGTAGCTCTTCATTTCTACAATCCCGGCGACAAGAAAGTTTACGCCCACTTCTTTCTCGGAATCTTCTTCATGACCGCTCTCTTCAGCTACAAGGCGTTCATGCTTGGCAAGATCTGGCCCCTCGGCACCGTGCTGCTGCTCATCAACGGCCTGACCATCCTCCTGCCGTTCACCTGGTACAAACCGAATGCGATCATCACCAAAATCTGCGGTGCGCTGAATGTCGCAATCGGCGTTTGCGCCCTGCCGCTGCTACTGCACTCCCTCGGGATCTGATCATCAAGACATATCAGGCTTTCCTGGCCATCTGCCGGGAAAGCCTGCCGTCCAGAGCCTCATCACAAGGGAAAGTTTTTCCCGGTCAATTTCATACCTCCACGGCATTGCGCGTTTCGCGATCCTCCCCGGACGTGTCGGAAGATCTGACAGCGCACTCCCGACCACGCTCTTCACTGCAGCGACGGGCAGCAGGAGTCTCCGGGCTACTTTCCTTGCCGCCATCCGATCTACGCGACGGCTTTAAACGGCAACGGTAAAAAAATGGTGAACACTCTTCAGGCTCCATGCTTTCTCCCCGGTTATCAGCTCTTTCCATGACAGCGCTGTCAACATGGTTGTTTTCACCAACGGTTGACGAAGTCACCGACATCCATATCCCCGTGTATTCCGAATGAAACGGAGGGCACCCAACAACATGCGCCATAATACTATATAACCATATGATTGATATTTCAAAAACAAATTATTTTGTCGCACTGATAATGTGCAATGGTCTTGATAAAAGCAATTAATTTGTTTTCGCACAGAAACATACCTACACCATACCAGGCCTTCGCGACTCAACTTTTACGTTTACGACGAAAGGTAAAAAACATAAAATCCTGGCTGGCGCCCGATGGCGTATGATGGGTAGAGCCCATGGTAGAGAGTATTTCGAATCGAGGAGCGAAGACTCCGGCAATGCGCTCGGCATCATACTGTTCAACGTTGAGTCGACTGCATTTCGAGGGTCCGGTCAGTGCGAACGTACCGATAATGGCAAGCCCGTCTGGATCAAGACAGGCGTCAAGGGTATCAAGATAGCGTCTGCGGTCTTCCTCACCAGCCATGAAATGGAATACAGCGCGGTCATGCCACAACATGAATGACCTGTCAGTCCGGAACGACCGGATGTCGCCCCTGATCCATGAGACCTGCTCAGCCCGGGTATCCATACGTTTGCGGGCCTGTGCCATCGCCTCTTCGGAAAAATCGAGCACTGACACATCCTGAAAACCGAGTGTCAGCAGGCATGAGGCCAGGCTGGACGCTCCGCCTCCGGCATCGATGACAGCCGCATCAGGCAAAACACCCGACTCCTGTATCAATCGCAGCGAATCCTCCGGGTTCTCCTGGTACCAGCTCAGGCGTTCACACGATGAAGCATTGTAGATGCTCTCCCAATGGGATCTGGCACCATCTTCTCCAGGTGCAATCATATTCATAATGTTTGGTTCAACGATTTCCGCAGAACTGGCTGCCCATATCAATCGTGTCCGGAATCTGATCCTCGATCTCCTCCTTCGTACCGATGGTGTAATCCCATACCGGCCATCCGTTGGCCTGACGCTTCCTGTCGAGCATCCGCAGGATATCTTCGGAAGTGCGATAGGGATCGGGATTCCAGTTCATCGCAGCACCAACCATCGATCGCAACCGGTTACCGACATAATCGAGAAAGCGATCGGAGGCAATGGTATTGTCCTGTACGCAGGAGTAAGTTTCGATGCCATTCAGTATAAATGCATACCGCGCCCCCATGGTTTTTTCTGCAGCCGGGTCGGCAGCCACCATGGCGAAAGGCATTGACGGGTTTGCCAACCCTGCCGCGTTTGCCGTATAGGCCATGATCTGGCTCGCCCTGGTACTGTCGGTACAGGCCCCGACATGCAGCACGGGAGGAATATCGAGATGCTCAACCACTTCGCGAAGCCGTGGCCCACAGAGTTTCGAGGCATCCGGATGAGCCAGGCCGGCGAAAAGAAGACCCATGCCGGAGCACCCGTGCGCAGTGACCAGCACATCGTTCTTGATGAGCTGTCGCGCAATGATGACCTGGTTGCGCTCGAAAACCGCACCCCGAATATTTCCGCAGGAGCCAAAATTGGCAATCCCCCGGATCTTTCCCTCCTTCAGAAGACGGGCAAGACCGTGAATCTTTTTTTCAGGCATCGATCCCTCCAGAAGACGGGCAACCTCCTCGACACTGAAGCCTAACTCGACCTTGGCTCTGATGTCAGGAACATGAACCTTTTCCGGGTCGCGGTTGCGGTAGTTGTCGATGGCAATGTCGAGGATCTGTTCTGCCAGATCATAAATCCGGTCGAGATTCCTGAGGTAGTAATCCAGCTCGAGCACGATCGCCCCCTCTTTTCGACCAGATGGAGATGTGGTGATCACCTTGGTGTGGAAACGGCGCGCGACGGGCATCATACCGGGCAGAACGTCCTGCTGGTCCACCACGATCGCCTCGAAAGCGCCGGTCGCCACGGCCATTTCGGCGGAAGAGGCCATGGCCACGAGGGGTATGCCGAGGTCTCGCTCGACAAACTCACCGCCGGTACAGCACATGCCATAGAGTTTGATCTCCTCTGCACCAGCGGCCTTCACCTTTTCCATAACCTTCGGTGTGCCGACGATATCGCAGATGGCAAAGGCGACCATGGGTGCGTGACCGTTGATTCCGATATTGATGCAGTTATCCTTCCTGATGCTGCCAAGGTTGACGTTCAGCTTCGAACGTCGGGGAAGCCCATAGACAATGTCGGTGGCCAGAGAAGTCGATACCACGGTAGTATAGGCATATGCCAGAACCGAACGCAGGAAGGCCTGCATATGGCTTTCGAAATCTGAATCGGTACCATGACTGGTAAGGTTGTTCACCTCAAAGCACTCGTGGTATGCGCTGATCGGGATGATACCGAGCTTTTCCCAGAGAGCGGAACGCTCTTTCGGAGCAAGAGAAAAGAGCGTATCGTGTTGTTTCGGCAGTGAGCGCTGCAGATCGTCGATGAAACGGTCGGCAATTTCGACGCATATCTCTTCAACCCGCTTCGCTTCGGTGTTGAGCCCAAGCGTCCTGGCAACCGCCAGGGCCTTTTCAGGGAACTTGACAGGAATAGGAGCGGAGCCATCGCCCGCCGCTTTCAACGCGATGAAGACCTCGCGGGCATGGGCTCCATGGGCAGACATGCCGGCAGCAAGTCTTCGAAGAGCATTCCCTGCGACAATCAGGTCGACATCCTTGCCGCAGATGGAGAAGGGATGTTTCTCGTTGACCCGGCAAGGGCCATAGGAACAGAAGGCGCAACAGGCGCCGGTCAGACCGAACCCGCACTGGGGATGTTGCTGCATGAAACGGTCAAAGGTGTTCCCGATACCTGCTTTGTCCATATGCCCGACCATCTCGGCCACCGCTTTGTTGGCAGTATGCCTGATGACCTCATCCTTGCTGTAGTTGAGCTTGTGGACAAGTCTGATGCGTTCGGTGAGTGACATGCCAGGCCGGTAGTCCGGAGCCTGCCGCGAACTGGTCAGTTCGTCTTCGTACCGATACTTTTTTTCTTCCGACATAAACTTACTCCTGTTGATTTCATGGTCTTTTCAGAGACCGGACATACCTGACCAGCTCGTCGATCTGAGCACCGGTAAGGCTCTCGTGCCACGTGGGCATATAACGGGCGCCTGGCCGGCCCGGATCGTCTATTCCGTCGGAGATGATCTTTCTGAGCTCTGCGTCGCTCATTGCCTGCACCTCACTACCACCCAGCGGCCTGATGACAATGCCGAGTTTGCGGGCGATCTCGCCGTCACCGTTACCCTCCCGACCATGGCACATGATGCAGGACATCGCATAGATGTCCGTGGCCGTCAAGCCGGTTTTTTTCTCCAGTTCGACGGGGACACCCTTGTTAAGCACCCTGATGTACGCTACGATGTCCTCGATCTGGTCGTAGCTGAGCTGCATGCCCAGTGGGCGCATATGGATCGATTTACCGTGAGAGACACCACCCCTGCTGATCACGTCATGAAGCTCACGGTCACTCTTTCCGGCGAAATAATCGGGATCGGCAAGGTTTGCCGGCCTGACCGAAAGAGTCTTCGCATAAGGACCGTCACCCCATCCGGCCTGGCCATGACAGATAAAACAGTATCCGAGGTAGAGACGAAGACCATCGACGGCACGGTCATTCGTCGGCCGGTCTTTTTTCAATGTTTCAGCGGAAGGCGTATTCACGCTCGAAACCACCGTTTTTTCAGAGGGTGTTCCCTTGCACCCTGTTATAAGCCCGGAAAACAGGATAACAGATGCGATTCCTGCCCGGGCCGGTCGACTTAGCGAAGGTCTCTTGTTTTCCATGATCCAGTTGATTTTCCGTTAAAAGGCCCATAGAACCACTCGCCTAAAAAACCAGATCGAGCTCATCGTCCTTCAATGAAGAATAGAGCTGGATGATCTGATCCCGCATCTCTCCGAACGCCTTGTCTGTTCGGCATACATTTTCATGTCTTGGCCTGGGCAGACGATTATCGATAATCTTCTTCACCCTTCCGGGATTGATATCCATGACACAGATTTTGTCGGAAAGGAAAATCGCCTCGTCGACGTCATGCGTCACGAAGAAGATTGTCGTCTTCGTTTTTTCCCATGCCTTGAGAATCTGAATCTGCATCTCCTCCTTGGTCAGGGCATCAAGTGCCTCAAACGGCTCATCCATGAGCAGGATCTTCGGATGGTTTGCAAGAGCCCGCGCAATGGCGGCCCGCTGACGCATTCCACCCGAGATCTCATGCACCATACTTCGTTCCGAACCTTTCAGCCCGACAATCTCGAGATACTCCATAGCGATTCTGCGCCGCTCTTTTTTCGACACCCCTTTCAGTTCGAGACCGATCTCCACATTTTCGATCACATTCCGCCAGGGCAGCAAAGCATACTCCTGAAAAACCATTCCTTTGTGCGGGCCAGGGCCACGCTCCTCTTTTCCATCAAGGATCACGCTGCCGGATGATTGATCGAGCAGACCGGCAACGATCTGCAGGGTCACGGATTTGCCGCAGCCGGTTGGCCCCAGAATACAGACAAATTCGCCTTCGTCAATCCGGAGATTGACCCCTTCGAGCACCCTGAATTCAGCCCCGTCCTTCCTGAAGGTTTTACAGACATCTTTTAACTCCAGCAGGAGTTTTCCTGTTTTGGCCATATCGTTCATGATGTTCCCGTTTTTTTCGTTACCCGCCTGAATCGTCAGGCAACCGGACAGGTGCGCATTCCGGCATCTTTCTTGATCACGTTCATGACCATCTCCCTGAAAGCCACGAAGCGATGGTGGAAATCGATATCCCGCGCCGAACTGCCGAGCCTCGGGCGGGGAAGTTCGTTCCGCAGAACAGCATCGATCTCGCCGTTCCTGCCCAGTACGATAATCCGGTCGGCAAGCTTTACCGCCTCATCCAGATCGGAGGTCACAAATACAACCGTATTTTTCTCAACTTCCCAGATGTTGGTAATCTCCTGATGCATGGTCATTTTGGTTTTCGAGTCCAGAGCGTTGAATGCACCATCCATCAACAGGATTTTCGGCCTGACAGCCAGGATCATGGCCAGAGATGCCCTGCGTTTCATACCTCCCGAGAGTTCAACGGGATGCTTGTTTGCAGCATACCCAAGGCCGACCATTTCCAGGTAACGCATCGCTTCGGCCTGTCGTCGTCGTTCATCCATATCCTGCCCCTGAAACTCAAAGCCGAGCTCCACATTCTTCAGCACCGTCCGCCATGGCAGCAGGGCGTACTCCTGGAAAATCATGCCACGGTCGGCACCTGGCCCTTTCACTGGTTCACCTTCCAGCAAAATGGTGCCGCTCGTAGGAAACTCAAGTCCTGCGATCAGTTTCAGGAGTGTGGACTTGCCGCATCCGGTCGGCCCGACAATGACCAGGAACTCGTTTTTCATGACATCAAAGGTGCATTTTCGGAGCACCTGAACCGCTCCCCGATCCTTGGGATAGCTTTTTGAAACATCCCGTACGCTGATGAGAATCTCCTTGTTGTCACTCATGTTGCCTCCCCTCATATTTTCCATGCAAATTTCCTGATCAACCACCTGTTGCCCGAGTCGAGCAGATAACCGATAGCACCGATAACCATGATGGTGGCCATAAGCTGATCATATCTGAATCGGTCCCTGGTATCGAGAATGAAGTAACCAAGTCCGTCAGGAACGCCGAGCATCTCGGCAGGAACAAGAATGATCCAGCTTACCCCGACTGCAAGCCTCAGCCCCGTCAGCATATCCGGCACAGCAGCAGGAATGATCACCTTGCGCAGAATACCTGAGTCACCGGCGCCCATGGTCCTTGACATGTTCACCCAGAGCGGACTGACTCTTCCGGCTCCGTGGGAGGTGTTCAGGATGAGTGGCCAGATGGCGACCAGCCAAAGCAGGAACGTCACCGAAACATCACCCACCCCGAAAATGATTATGGCAATGGGCATCCAGGCAAGCGGCGAGATCATGCGCATGAACTGGAACACCACGTAGGTGAGCTGCTCAACCCGCTTGAAATATCCGACCAGCACTCCGATGGGCAAGGCGACGATAATGGCCAGAAAAAGGCTGGTCAGTACCCTTCGGATACTCGGAATGGAGTGATGCAGCAATTCACCGCTACTGATCATTTCACCCAGTGCCGAAAATGCGGCGACCGGTGAAAACGATGCACTGAAGTCCGGACCGAACAGGTTGAGCATACTCGCAGACTGCCATACTGCAAGAAACAGAAGCACTCCAAGCACGTTGAACGCCCTGTCCACAAGCTTCCCCTGAAACCCTGCGGCTTTGCCGCCGTTTTGATTTGACATAGACAATTTCCGATAGCTGGTTACCAAAATGGCTTCTGACGGACACAGGACTCTCAGCCGGCAGGGAACCTGCCAGCCGGAATACCTGCGATCCGAAGGAAATGACGGTAGAAAAATCTCAGATGCTGATGATCTCTTCCCTGACTGTAGGCGCTTTCGGGTCGACGCCGACGAACTGCGCCAGACCGCCAAGAGCTGTTGCTGCCGCTTCCACCCCCGAAGTGTACATGAGTTCCGAATGCACCTTACCCGGATCCAGCGCGTTCAGGAACGAGGTATCACCATCCATCCTGGTCAGCTTCATCATTTCCACGATTTTCCGGGTTGCCGATTCAAACTGATACGGTTCGTAAGCAATCCTTCGGGTATTCCATTCCGGATGCTTAATCGCGCCGGTACCCGATGGGCCGTACGTCTCGAGATCATACTTCATCATGGCTCTCTGCACGATCTTTTCAGGAAGCGGAAGATATTTCGCTCCGTCCTTGGACAGAATATGTGCCGCCTGCTCGACATTGTTCAACGCCCAGAGCTCAGCCTTAACCAGAGCCTGAATCACCTTGTGCGACCATGCCTGGTCGGCCAGATCCTTTTCATTCATCACCGCGACGCAGCAGGGGTGATTTTTCCAGATATCTCCGGTAAAGCGCACGATACGACCGTTTGCCAGAACCTCTCCAGCAGCATTGAACGGCTCGGCAACGACGTACCCGTCGATAGCGTTTGATGCGATGGCCGTCGGCATATCCGGCGGAGCCATAACGAAAAGGTTGACCTGCTTGTTGCTGAGGGGCGCAGTTTTGCTCTGTATCACCGGTTCGATTCCGTGCTCGCGGGCAATCATCTGAAGAATGATGTTGTGCATAGAGTACCAGTAGGGAATAGCGATCTGCTTACCCCCAAGATCGGCATACGACCTGATCCCGCTATCCTTGCCGACGGTAATGGCCGAACCGTTGATATGATCCCAGGCGACAATCTTTACCGGAAAGCCCTTGCTGTAACGCATGTAAATAGGGATCGGCGCCAGCAGGTGCGTCAGATTGAAACGGCCAGCCATGAAGGCTTCTGCCATCGGCGCCCATCCTCTGATAAGAACCGGTCGCTCGGACTCGATACCAAGTTCTTTGTAAAAGCCCATTTCGTGGGCGAGAATGATTGGCGTCGCATCAGTGATCGGCAGATAGCAACTGGTCACTTTTCTGCTCCCGGCATTGATCGATGCCGAGCCTCCGTGGTCAGCGCTTTTTGAACAACCCATGAACAGCGAGCTGCCGCCAAGAACAGCGCCAACCCCTAATGCCGACTTTTTCAGGAAATCCCTGCGTGATACCGAACTGTTTTCCTGGCTCATGGCAGCCTCCTTATTTGCTTGATGAATGTAGAGATAGCTTGAAAAAATGACGATATAGAGAGCAGCGGGACGAATTTCAGCCAGCAAGCTGAACGTTCATGGCTCCGCATAGTAACAATTGTTACTATGCGGGAATAAAAAAAGTCGCAGCACTGGCGTGCAAACGATGCAAATGGTTAGGTTAAATACCTGATGGGAACGGGGGATTCAGGTTGAGCACGTCATGCAAATGAGCACAAAAAACAACTGCGTGATCATTCAGTATTAATTTAACAATTGTTACTAACGAAAACAAAAAAAATACGTTAATGTCGTTTTTTTTCTCCCTGGCCGACAATGGACTCAAGTTGATCGACCAGGCCTGCGACAAGTCCGACAAGCTTAGGGCATGATGCATAAGGAACTTCGCCGGCAAGATCAGCCTGGACAGCCTCGTGATCGTATGGCATCCTGAGAAGGATACGTGATTTGTCCAGCCGCTCCGACACAAGGGCGAACTCCCGATCGTCATGAAGCTTGTTGGCAATGAAATAGGTTTCAGGAATGCCGGCAAGATTGGCCAGGTCATTCAGTTTTTTTGCCGTGTTGATCGATCGCTCCCCCGGCTCCACGACAATCAGCAAAAGATCAACCGACTGAGCGGTTCCCCGAGTCAGGTGTTCGAACCCGGCCTCCATGTCGAGAAGAACCCATTCGTCGCGTTCTACCATAAGATGTCGCAGAAAAGAACGCAGAACTGCGTTTTCGGAGCAGTAGCACCCGGTCAGCGCTTCTTTGAGCCCCCCCATGACCATGACCGGCACACCGTTCACCTCGATGGAAAATCGGGCCATAAAATCGTCAACTTGCGGATTCAGGACAAAATAACCGCCAGACTGACCCGGTGCTGCTCCGGTCCGTTCTTCAATCAGCGAGCGTCGCTCGATCAGAGGAACAATCGGACCAAGGCGATGCCGGTCATATCCCAGTGCTTCCGCCAACCCGCCATTAGGATCAGCGTCGATGGCCAGCACACGCCGGCCACGATGCACGAGTTCCCGTACGATCAGGGAGCTGACTGTCGTTTTGCCGACTCCTCCCTTACCACTGACCGCTATTTTCATTTGGTACCTCCTGTCGTAATGAACAAGCCGTTCAGATGAAGAGCGAGATATTCGCGTCTGCAGCATACTCGAGGAAGGTGGCCGCACCGCCGTAATCGACGCCGTCGATGAACTCGTTCTTGTGGAAACCGAAGACCTCCATGGTCATCTGGCAGGCGATGAACTTCACGCCGCTTTCAAGACACATCTCCCTGAGCAACTCGACCGTAGCCACACCTTTTTTCTTGAACGTCTCCTTCATGAGAGAGGTCGCCAGCGTTTCAAAGCCAGGCACGTTACCGGAAATGAGGTTCGGAATCTGCCAGTTGATCGACTGGAACTCCTTGCTGCCGAACGGCATCTTCATGGGCATGGCAGGATTTCCTACCGGAGTCACCTTGGCATCGATCTCTTTTTTGAGAAGTGGAAGACCATAAAAGGTGAAGAATACAACGGCCTCCATATCCATTGCCGCAGCAGTGGAAGCCAGAATGAAGGGCGGGTAAGCCCAGTCGAGGGTACCCTTGGACGCAATGATAGCGAGCTTCTTGGTATCGGACATAGTATCGATCTCCGATTGTGGGTTGATGGAAAACGTACAGTAAAAAGGGTAAAGTCAGGCCGTTCAGTGGCCGGAGGTAAATATTCCGCTGGCGGCGACAAGCAGCACCAGCACCTGCAGCATGGTGATACCTGCAAAGATCTGGTTCTTCTCTCTGAAAAACGCGATAAAGGCCGTCGAGAGGCACAGCAGGGTCGCCATGGAAAGAAAAATCACCGATGCATAGCTGATCGCGTCACCGTGCAGAAACGTCTGAAGATCCGTGAAACAGCTCCACCCGCAATGATGATGGATCTTCATCTGAAGCTTCGTGGCATTCAGGTGCCAGTTGGCGGCAACAGTCTCAACCGGTACCGTGAGCGGAAGCAGCTGGAGAACATAGAGCACAAAGCCCAGCGCCATCACGATGATAATAGCATGAGACACGATTTCAAGGGTGCTGGCATAGGCCAGCTGCACCTTGTCGGCATAAACCTTGCCATTGTTCGTTTCGATCATATTCCGAATCCTTTAAGCAGTGAACGACATCCCGAAAGCGCCAGGATCGTGATAACGATCATCCGGATTGTCCTGGTATTGACCTTCGGCAGCAGTTTCGCCCCGATCTTCGAGCCGAGCATCATGCCGCCAACAGCGGGCACCGCGATAATCGGAAGTACGGCTCCATTGAACATGTAGACCCAGGCTGCAGCTGAACCGTTGATCGAAAGCACGAGCCCGCTGGTAGCCACGGCGACCTTCAGGGGGACTCCCATGAGCAGGTTGAAAACCGGAACGTTGGCGAATCCGGCCCCGAGGCCGAACATACCTCCGATGAAGCCGATGAAAAAAAACAGGAGCAATCCGATGGGCGTCCGATGCACCTTCCAGGACACTTCGTGCTTGCCGAACTCCTCGTAGTAACTGCCGGAAATCCCGAGAAGCCTTGAAAGCGGATCAGACTCCCTGACTTCAGGGTAACCCGATTTTCCTGACATGAGCATGACTGCAGTAATCCCCAGGATCACGATGCCAAGCAGGAGCTGGACGTTTTTTGCCGGCATGGCGAGCCCGACCATAGCTCCGGCGATCGAACTTACCGAACCGACCAGCGCCATGGGAAGCCCGAGCTTCAGATCAGCCATCCCTTTTCTCAGAAGCGGAGGTCCGGCCGATAGCGCCCCTGCAAGAGCGACCAGGAGGCCGGCACCGCGAACGTAGTCGATGTGAAACGGAAAAAAACTGCTGACAATGGGCACGAAGAGCACGCCGCCTCCCACGCCGGCAAGTACAGCCACAATTCCGAGCAGAAACGAAAACAGAAACAGGATAAGTACCCATCCCCACCAGGCCATACCCGCTCCACTCTCCGGAACTGCGGCAAAAAGCGGCGCCGCCTGCAGCAGCATCAGGACGAGTCCCGTTGCGGCAGCCGCCGCCGGCATGAACCGGCGGCCCAATTCTGAAATTTTCATAGAAACACAACAATGGCGATAAGTTGGGACTCACTCTTTCCCGATATAGAAGGTAGACTCATCCGGTCTGAACGGGCGGTTCAGCCAGAGTGGACGACGCAAGCCGCCCGGTCCGGGTGCGGGCCTGGTCATGGCGAGCCACTCCTTGTACACGGCGAACGAACGATCGGTATCGACAAAAACGTCGCCGTACTGGTCCCCATCATGCGCCTTTTCAACCCGGACCTTCTGGTGCCAGCAGTGCATGCCGCTGATCGGATCGGGATGAACCGGGAAGGTGATATTCTGATGCACGCCGCCATCCGACCAGAAAATCCTTGAGGTATCCGGATCTCCGCTTTCGAACGGCGTGATGCTCTCTTCCACGCGCATCTTCCACTTGCCCTTGCCTTCACGCGAGATGTTGACCTTGTTGGTCGACCAGCGGTTGCAGTCGGGATCCTGTTCGCGGCGCCAGCGGCCGATATGGTGCGAGCAGGCTACGACTCCAGGGCGGATACCTTCGGTGACCCATGCCCTGTTGATGAAATAACCGATCTCGGTGTTCACCCTGATCAGGTCACCATTTTTGATCCCAAGCGAAGCGGCATCGGAGGCGCTGATCCAGACCGGATTGCGGTTGGCGATCTCGGCAAGCCATTTGGCGTTACCGGATCGGGAGTGAATCAGCACCGGAAGACGGAAGGTCGGAACCAGCACGAACTCGCCCTTCTTGTGGTCCATGGTATCCTGGTGGATATGGCTCTTGATGTAGCCAGGCTTGGTGTACTCGGGCCACTTCCAGTCGACCATGGTCTGGGAGTAGAACTCCTGCTTCTTCGACGGAGTCGGGAAACCGGTGCACGCCTTGCCCTTCACTTCGACCCCGACAGCCTTGCCGTTCTTCTTCAGCAGACCGGTAGCAGGATCGGCGGACGAGCCGTCGAGATCACCGGCAGGAATCGATTTCTCATGGACGTCGTAGACTTTGCTTTCGACTTCGAACGCTCCATACTTCTGCATGTATTCCAGCGGATTCAGGCCCTCGGCAGCGGCAGCCTCCGGAAGCTTCGGTACCCGCTCGAAGATGTACTGGTAATACTCGTCGATCGTGATCTTCTGACCGGGACGGTAGGGCGACTCGCAATACTGCCTGATGCCCATGCTGCCGTCCGGATCGATGCGCCAGGTCAGTTCGATCCAGAACTCGTCCTCTTCCCATACCTCACCGACATTGGCCTGCCAGGTGTAGTCGATCTTTTCACCCATCTTCTTTTTGGCCACGCGAAGCACCGGCTGGCGGAAAGCGATCCATTTGCCGGCATGGGTCTCGTAGCTGATGATATCGTGACGCTCCGGAGAGTGGCCCATCGGAAGCACGTAGTCGGCGAAGTAGGCCGTTTCGCTCCAGGTCGGCGTGAGCGCTGCATGGAGGCCGATCTTCGATTCGTCTTCGAGCGCCTCGATCCAGGAGAAACCGTCCGGATAGGTCCAGACCGGGTTGAACACCCTGGTAAAATAGACATCGAGCTTGCCTCGCCCCTCCTTGAGGAAATGCGGCAGGAGGAAGCTCATCTCGAAGTGGGCGAGCGGATACTCGTTCGGCAGATGCAGCTCGTTCCAGTAGGTCTGGGGCTTCGGCTCGGCATGGACATGCGGCTTGAACTTGTTCCAGGCGCTCGGAGCGGTACCTCCGACCGTACCGACGCTGCCGGTCAGGACGTTCAGGAAGTGCAGGGTACGGGAAACCTGCCACCCGCCGAGGTTCGCACTGCTCGCGCTGCGCCAGACATGGGTGGAGAACTGTGTCCCCGCTTCGCCGATCTTGCGGGCAACCTCGATGATGGTAGCCGCAGGTACGCCGCTCTCCTTTTCTGCATGTTCAGGCGTATACGCCGCATACTCCTTTTTCAGCGCCTCGATAAAGTTTTCGAACAGCACCGGCGTTCCGGGATACTCGGCCTGCAGGTAAGCCTGCCAGTTGACCCAGTTCTCAAGGTATTCACGGTTGTAAAGGCCTTCGTCGATGATCACCTTGGCCATCGCAAGGAGCACTGCCGGTTCGGTGCCGGGATAGCTCGGCATCCAGTAGTCGGACATGCTGGCCGTGTTCGAAAGCCTCGGATCGAGAACGGCGAGTTTGGCGCCCTTCATGCGTGCCTCGATGATTCGCTGGGCATGCGGATTGAAATAGTGCCCGGACTCGAGATGTGCGCTGATGAGCAGGATGAACTTTGCATTGGCGTGGTCGGGCGAAGGGCGGTCGAAGACCTGCCAGATCGCATAGCCGAACCTTGCGCCTGAAGAGCAGATGTTGGTGTGGCTGTTGTGGCCGTCGACGTTCCAGGCCCTGAGCACCCACTCCATGAACCCTTCATGACCTGGACGACCAACGTGGTAGGAGATCTCGTTGTTGCGCCCCTCACTGATAGCCTTGCGCATCCGTGAAGCGATATCGTCGAGCACGCTGTCCCAGGAGACCCTTTCCCACTGTCCAGCTCCTCGGGCACCGACCCGCTTCATCGGGTAGAGCACACGATCCTGGTCCTCGACCTGGTTGAGCGTGGCAGGCCCTTTGGCGCAGTTGCGCCCACGGCTGGCAGGATGGTAAGGGTTGCCAACCAGCTTGCGCATGGTCATGGTCTCCTTGTCGACATAGGCAAGGAGGCCGCACCCGGCTTCGCAGTTGAAACATGCCGTCGGAACGAGCATGTAGGCTTTCTCTTTGCGGACAGGCCAGCTCTTCGAATCGAGTTCGACCCAGTGGTCCCACTTCTCCGGAGGAGGACAGGCTGTCTGTGTCGTGCTTTGTCCGCCGTTCCCCTGGCTTTCGCTCCCGTGAAGGTCGGGAATGATCTTCAGTTTTTCGGCGACGGTCTCTATGACAGATGGTTTATGCTGGTAGCTCATATGCGTAACGATATTGCTCGGTTAGCTTAACGGAACGGACTGCGGGGCAAGGACCCACACCTTTTCGGTATAGAAGACGCCGGCGAGGCCCAGCAGGGCAGCGACAGCGAGAAGTGCCGGTTCTGGCGAAACGATCGCGGCAAGAAGCGGAAGAAGGTTACCGATGACGACACTGCCGGTCCAGAACTGCTGTTTGAGGGCTCCATGCCTGATGATCTCAGCGGCCCTCTCAGATGACAGCGAGGGGTGTTTGCCATACAGCTCGAGCCCCATCACCACGAGGTGCAATGCGAAGCTCACCGCGAGAAGCAACCTGACAGCACCTGAAACTGCTCCATCCATTCCGGTGACAAAACCGAGAACGGCAACGGCAGAGCCGCCTGCAATCATCGAGTTCAGCAGCATGTGCAGCGAGAGCAGTGGACTCTGCCAGAAATCGCGTCCCTTGGCCGATCCGAACAGGAAGGCCGTATAGATAGCCGTCACAAGGGCAAGAAGTGCTCCACCCCAGAGACCGAGTGCTTCCACAGGCTGAATGCCCAGGAATTTGCCCGCGCCCCAGAGCGCAAGCAGCGCTCCGTACCCGGTGATCGTATAACCGCCCTTGACGAGCCAGGAGCTGAACTGCGGGCGGAGCATGACGGAAACGAAGCGATCGGGACGGTCGAGGTCCTTGACCAGCAATCCCCCGGTCAGCGAGAGGAAGAGCAGGGAGATTCCCCAGGCAGCCCATTGCAGTGAATCGGGAACTGAGAGGCCCAAAAGCGCGGACAGGGTGAAAAGCATCAGGAACGAGCCGGCTGAAACGGCTTTTGCCCAGACATAGGCAGGAACTTCCCATCCCCAGACCGACCCTTTCGAAGGTGCGTCATAAACACGGCGCGCAGAGGTCGCGGAGCCTTTGATCGCCTGCGGTGGCTGGGGTGCCGGTGCACCATGGTGGGACATTTCGCCATCGAGGTTGTATTTGGCGAAATGGCCGACGCCTCTCGACTGGGTACTCCAGTGATAGGCCTGTGCCGGCGGCGCCTGGAGCGGATCAAGGGAGGCCCCGTCACCGTTGATATAGAACAGATTCGGTTTCGTCCCCTTTTCTGATTTTCGAACCATGGTCTGTTCGGTTGCAACCAGGGCAGCGACGGCACTCGACGGATCATCGAGGTCACCGGACACGATAGCCTGCTGTGGACAGATGGCGACACAGGCCGGCTTCAGGCCAACCTCCTTACGGTGTGCGCAGTAATTGCACTTCGCCGAGGTTTTAGTCTCCGGATCGATATACAGCGCACCGTACGGGCATGCCTGACCGCAGGCCTTGCAACCGATACAGCGGCGGGCATCGAAATCGACGATGCCATCATCGCGTCTGTGCAATGCCTCGACAGGGCAGATATCGACGCAGGGAGGCTCTTCGCAATGATTGCACCTCATGACCGTGAAATACCTTC
>JAAXWP010000077.1 GCA_013334925.1 Chlorobiaceae bacterium | reverse complement strand
GTTATCCGATCTCGGTTAAATTGGCTGAGCCGGGCGATACCTAGGTTTCGGGCCAGTTCGACCGGGTCGCCATTTGTTCCAAGCAATTTATCAATGGCCCTGATCTCTTCCGTGCAGATGTATTCAACCTTGCGCATTTCATCATCGCGCTCTTTCCAGCGGGCGGGAGCGAGGCGTTCTTCGAAACTTTCCTTCGGCCAGAAGAAGAGGCCTGCCTTTTCCCTGCTGTGGCATTGACGGCGTTTGGCGATGGCGAGCACGATATCCTGAATTTGTTTGCCTGCACGTTTGAAACCGTGGAAGCGGGCAATCCTTCTGACGAGAACTTCTTCGTGGATCGGGCCTTCCTGTTCAATGACGTGATCGATCATTTCGGTCAGACGAGGGGCATATTCATCGGTGTAGAAGAGATCGGGTTTAGGGCTGAATCGTTCCGGATCGAGCTGAGCAGCTTTATAGGAGCTTTCTGTTTGTTCAGCAACCTCTTCGGCAGATGTAGCCCCGGAGGTGTGCGTCAATCCGATTGGCGGTGTTTGCAGGCTCGCGATGAGTGTGGTCTCGGGCGGAATGAAATCCATAGCCGGTTCCTCGACCAACACCTGTCTTTCGGTTTCCAGTAACCGATTGAGTGAGCAGTGGAGATCGTCAAGCGCTTTGGCTCGGTGGGTCCACCAGTCGGTCGACCAGAGGCGCAGGATTTTCCAGCCGAGGTCTTCGAGCACGTTCTGGCGGATTTTGTCGCGTTCACGGGCGAAAGCCGAGCTGTGGTACATGGCTCCGTCGCATTCAATTCCGGCAAGATAGCGGCCGGGGGAATCGGGATGAACAATGCCGAGATCGATGCGATAGGCCGACACACCGATCTGCGGCTGCACCGTCCATCCTTTGCCGCGCAATGCCAGAGCTACAGCCGATTCGAATGGAGAATCGAAATCCCCCATTGGACCATGGACGGCAGCTCCGAGTACGGATGGACCTCGTTCGGCGTATTCGAGAAAATGTTTCAGGTCGATAACGGCTCTTGCCGATGTCCGGGAGAGATCGATGCGGTCAGGGCTGAGCGTTGAAAAGACGATCATCTCCGATCGAGCCCGTGTAAGCGCCACATTCAGCCGCCGTTCACCGCCGTCACGGTTGAGCGGGCCGAAATTCATGGTAACGTGACCCGACTGGTCAGGCCCGTAGGTGACGCTGAACAGAATGATATCGCGCTCGTCCCCCTGCACGGTTTCGAGGTTCTTGACAAAAACCGGTTCGAGAGTATGCTCGGTTGAAAATGCAGGTTCGATATGAGGATTGGCGGAACGAGCCTTGTCAAGCAGATCCTCGATAAGTCCCTGCTGCTCGGTGTTGAAGGTTACCACTCCGATGGACTGTTTGCGGACATGCTCATCGGAATGGGTCAGTCGCCTCAGAATTTCTGCAACAACAGCCTTTGCCTCGCCCTCATTGTGGCGGGCTTTACCCCGGGCGTAAAAGCCCTCTGGACGAAAAAGCTTCACCGCAAGGTCAGGATGAACCGGAGCAGGAAAGGTGACGAGTGAATTTTCGTAGTAACGGCTGTTGGAGAAAGCGATCAGGCTTTCGCGACGCGAACGGTAATGGAGATTGAGCAGGCATTTCGGTATGCTCGCCCCGATCATTTCATCGAGAATGCTTTCGAGATCACCTTCGATATCGATATCGCCATCGGGATCATCTTCGGAACGTGCAAAAAAGTTGGTGGGCGGCATCTGCTTCGGGTCGCCGGCGATGATGACCTGTTTGCCGCGCGCGAGAGAACCTACAGCGTCCCAGACGGTAATCTGCGATGCTTCGTCGAAGATGACGACGTCGAACAGCGCCTGATCGGCCGGCAGATACTGGGCGACGGAGAGTGGAGACATCATGAGGCATGGGGCGAGAGCGTTCAGGACGTCGGGTATTTCCTTTATCAGCTGCCTGACCGGCTTATGGCGGCTCCGTTTCTGGATTTCACGACGAAGCACACCCCAGGAGGATCTCCGTTCGATATCGTCGGGATGCGGCATGTTACCCGATAACCTGGCCGTAATATAGTCTGCCGTAAGTTTCTGGAAACGGTCGTCGAGTTCACGGAATTTGTCGATCGCGGCAAGATGCTGAGGCGTAGAAAAGGTACGCAGCACCTCGTCCTCGCCGATAACCATGGCCGACCACCAGGCACAATATGCAGCCTCGAACGTCCTTTCGATCTCATCGGCAGGTATGCGACCAGCTTCGAGCGCTTCGACAAACGGGCCAAGTTCAAGAGCTATTGCCTCCTCGCGATATCGCCTCCACGCACACCATGAACGCAATTCTGCATGGTGTTCAGCAATCTCTTCAGCAGTTTCCCGAATGGCTTCAAGAGCTTTCCCTTGATTGGTGAAATGCTCCCGAACGGAACGACCTGCGAGAGCTTCGAAGCCGACGAATGTTTCCTGCAACTGTCTGTTGGCTTCGAGGAAAAACGATATTGCCCGGCCCACTGCAGCATCGGGAGCCAGAAGGTCGTTACCTTCGTATAACAGATTACGAACCTTGCCGCGCAATTCGATCAGAGCCGTCGTATCTCCGACAAGTCGGCCAACGACCGATTTTGCCCGTTTGCCGATTTCTTCAAGCGCTTGTACTGCATCAGCATCGGTCGTGTGTCCTTTCCACTCCCTGAACCCGGAAAGCATGCCCTCAAGACGATCGATAGCTTCGCCCTCTTCACGCATTTTCTTCAAGGTAGGCACATCGCGTGCCGGATCAGGGTCGCCAAGCGCGCCTGCCGCCTTCATCTCCTTGATGAGTTTCCGCTTTGCAAAGAATCCCTTCGGGCCCCATGCAGCCTCTGCCTCATGCCACCTCCGGGCAATATCGTCGCCATCAAGATGACGCCACGACATGGGCTCGTAGGCACAGCTGAGAGAAGCCTGGGCTTCGGCATAGGCCCTGAGTCGAACGACGGCCTCTTCAAGCGCTTCGATTCGCTCCTGACCGTCGGGTTCAAGGGCATAGGCGGTCTGTTTGCGGTAAGATTCCGCAAGCAGCGAAGCGAACGCCGAGAGAGCATCAAGCCGATCAAGGGTTAGATCGGGTAACGTAATTCCTGTACCTCCCAGCAACGCAGCGCAAGCCTTTTCGGTTTTGTCTGCTGCAGCTCCAAGCCTGACGGCCTGTTCTGCGAGCTGCCCCTCCCATTGCGGCGACCATTCGCCGGAGCTGACAAGATTGAATGGACTTCGGGAAAGATCGCCGATAGAGGCATATTGCACGCGCAGCTTTTCGACAGCTTCGCGCATACTGGCCAATCGGCTTTCGTCATGCTGGTCGGCTGAAGGCCAGGAAAATATCGCCTTGGATGCAATCGCTTCATCCCGTACCTTGACGCCAATGGCATAGTGCGCCGTCAACCCGTTGCGACGGCGCAGGTGCAACCGGTCAACCAGAAGGTTGAGCTGGTCACGAACCAGTCTGAGCCGTTCCGCCTCTTTTTCCCAATCATCAACGGATATGTTCCGATGGTGCTCCCATGTGTGGTGCAATTGCCCAAGCACATCCGTCTTTCGGGCTTTATTGGAATGGAGCGGCAGGCAGAAACGGCCAAGACCGACTTTTTCCAGACGGCGATGGACCGCATCGAGAGCTGCCGTTTTTTCAGAGACAAAAAGAACGGACTTCCCTTTACCCAGCATATGGGCGATCATGTTGCTGATGGTCTGGCTTTTACCGGTACCGGGTGGCCCGATGACGATGAAATCTTTTCCCCTGTCGGCACTTGCGATAGCTGCCATCTGGGATGCGTCTGCGGGCAGTGGCGTCAGCAGGTCAGAAGGGTTGTACTCCCGGTCCAGTTCCGTCGGAGCAACAAAGGCCGCTTTTCCGGGATAGGGGTCACGAGGCGAATCGATAAGATGTTTGACGACCTGACTTTTCCGGAGTTCATCGGTACGATCTGCAAGGTCCTTCCACATGAGGTATTTGGCAAAGGAGAAATTGCCAAGCACGACATCCTCGACCACCTCGAAACCGGGAACATCTCTCACCTCTTTTCTGATCCGGTCCCATATTCCTTTTACATCGATACCAATCTCATCGGTCGGCAAGGGACCATCGAGCCCCTTGATATCAAGATCGAAATCCTTCCTCAGCATTTCGAGAAGAGTGGTGTTGAAACGTGGTTCATCGTCATGAAGAGACAACCGAAAGCCGCTTCGCACGGATTTTCGTTCGAGCGTAACCGGCAGCAGAATAAGCGGGGCCCGGAAACGCCGTTCATCCTTCAGGTCGTTGTGCTTCCAGAGAAGAAAACCAAGGGCAAGGTAGAGCGTATTGGCACCGCCTTCCTCGAGGGCAGTCCGGGCTTTACGATAGATATCTACGGCCCTCTTTGAGAGTTCTTCTTCATCCATGTCGACCAGCACCTGGCCTTGATCCAGAGCTTCTCGGGCATATTCATCGGTAATCACTTCACCGGTTCGCTGGCGATGAAGCGCCTCATCCTGCCCCAGTCCGCTTGGACGTGGAACTGACCGGATCGAGATTTTCATACCACCGGCAAGCTTGTCTTCGAGAAGAGCCACATCGGGGCAGATAACATGCAGGCTGGATTTCGAGGTTTTATGGCTGAGCAGCGAGTTGCGTGTCGAAAGATCAAGCAGTTTCCGCTGCCAACGCTCAAGGCGACCGGCGGGAGTTTCATCCTGCAGATCTTCCTCGACTTCTCCGGTGAAATCGGGAAGCTCGGGCGCATCTTCCATTATCTGCTCAACAGCCGGACTGTCATCAGCTCCACCAGCTTCAGTCTGCCGGTCAACTTTCAGGGCAAGCGGCTTGATCCGGTGTGCACGTGCCCTTCGGATATCGACGGCAGCATTGAATGACCCATCATTCCCGGGCGCGATACTATCGATTGCCGCATCGATCGCCTTTGAAAACGGGAGCGCAGGATGTTGGGTCACACAGGTGGTCTCTATCAGCAAAAGCTCGTTAAGCTGCACCCGCTTGCGCAGGGTCTCCGCTTCGTCGATGACGATGGTTGAAAGCTCTTCGGGCTGCAGCCAGACGCCGACGAGAGCATGCCCCTCCGGTAATACGACAATCGGATTGAGACCAGCCTGTTCGAAAACCGAAGCGAACAGCATGGTCGTATCGAGACAGGTCGCCACACGGTTTTCAAGCACCTGTACCGGCAGGCGGATCTTTTGCCCATTCTGCTCGAAGCTTGAAGGCGGGTGGGTATAACCAATACCGAGGTTGGCTATCGCCGTATAGATGGCGGAAGCCAGTTCCCATACCCGCGCACGGCTGCCGGATTTATAGCCGTCGATCGCATCCGGTTTGCCCGATTTCCTGAGCGCCTTGACGGTGTCATGTAACACGCTGTCTACAGCTGGATCGTTCGGCATCGAGAATGCGGCAAGAAGTTCCGGCATATAACCGACGCCGCCCCATTCATTATAAGCCAACAGTTCTACCGATCGGCTCTCCTCATCAATTACCCGACCTCCAGCTTCCACGGTAAAGGTTGCGGTACCCTGAACCGATTCTGCGAGGTTCAACAGAAAGCCGCCATCAAGCTCTATATCACGATCCTTGATGGTGACGATCTCTCCTGGAGCAATTCGATCGATCCTCCATGATTTCTGTTTCAGGAATGCCGGACTTGAGCGGAGCCTGACATGAAGGTCATCAATGCCCGAATCGGTATCCCTGTTCTCTATACGCAAGTCACGGAGAAATGCAAAAGAACTCTGCTGACATGCGAAATTTATTTTTGCAGCAATATCGCCGTGTATAGCAAGAGAAGAAATATCCTGATGTGAGGTTTCGTTTTCTGAGGACATGGTTGGATATTTTGGCTGCAATGCATAGTGACGCCAATCGGGAAAGAAAATTTAAACCCGATGATATGGCTTATGAATTATAATTACGAAGAATACGCTGGATTTTCAAACAGGCATCACTTCCTCAGCTTCCAGACAAAACGGATACCTGCAACAATCGCCACGCCGGCAAAAAGGAACGGCCAGAGGGAGATGGCTCCGAGCAGGAACGTGAGGAAATTATTCCACCCCTCGCTGAAAGCCAGGCCGAAACGGGACGCGAAGCCCTGCATTTCGGGTTTGAGCTGGTAGAAGGTGATCGTAAGCGTGCTGAGACCGATACGGTTCCGGAGGTATTTCAGACGTCCTTCGAGCGACTCGATTTCGGCGCGTACCTCTGCGATGTACTTTTCGGTTTCGAGCACGTCGCGCACCGAAGCGGCTTTCGCCAGAAGGGCGATATAGCGCTCCTCCGTGGCTTTCTTGACCTTGAGACGCTGCGAGACGTCGATGAACTCCTCGGTCACGTCGGTAGCGGTTACCGACTTGCTGTCGAAGCGGACAACGCCTTTTTCAAAATCGGCGAGAAAAGCATCGAACCTGTCGGCGGGAATCCTCAGCGTCATGCGCTGCTCGATGCGGTCCGATCCCTTGTACTGCTCGTCATTGGAAACATATGCATTGTGACGTCTGACAAAGGCTCTCTATCCATGTTTTCGTCTTTTTGAGATCGGAGGTCTCGAACACGGCCTGTCCTTCGCGGATTATCTGCTGGGCAACCTGCGGGATTGCGGTCGGCTGCGTCGATCCGGAGCCCCTTTCCCCTGCTGCGACCTCGGGAGAAGGCGCAGCAGGGGACTCGGCTGCCACCCTGCTCTCCACTGCCGATCCGGCTGCCGGCATATCGGACGTCGCAGCCCCATAGCGCCTGCCCTCCGCACCACAGGCCGCGACGGCGAGCAGAAGAAACATCAAAACAAAAAGTGTTGCTGGTGTTTTCATGAGTGGAAAGGCGAAAGCTGTTGACTTTCCGATCAGTAACGGGTAAA
>JAAXWP010000076.1 GCA_013334925.1 Chlorobiaceae bacterium | reverse complement strand
CGGGAGTTCACGTACATGCTCGACAGATCCTCGGAAGAGGGCGAGCGATAACCGTAACGCGCGCCATCGAAACGGGCGAGGTTCGACGAAGCCTCGGCCGTAACCAGGATGTAGTAGGCGGCAATGGCGAAATCGCTGTCCGGAAGTTCGATCTCGACCAGTTCGGCACCGGCATCCTCGAGCTTCTTCAGGCTGGCTTTCACCACACCGGCAACATCGGGATTCAGGTCCTTCGGGAAAAACGCCGTCGGAACACCGATACGAAGCCCGTTGAGCGACACGTCGCCCATAACGGCCTGATAGTCATCGACCGCATGTCGCGAAGATGTGGCATCCCGTTCGTCCTTGCCGGCAATCACTTCGAGTACGAGTGCCGCGTCATCAGCGTTCAGGGCAAGGATGCCGATCTGGTCGAAGGAAGAGGCAAACGCGACGAGCCCGTAGCGGGAGATGCGTCCATAGGTGGGTTTCAGGCCTACGATGTTGCAGAAACCTGCAGGCTGACGGACCGAGCCACCGGTATCGGAGCCGAGTGCCACCATGGCCAGATCAGCGGCTACGGCAGCGGCCGAGCCACCGGAGCTGCCACCCGGTACGCGCGTTTTGTCAAAAGGATTGGGAACGGGGCCTATCGCGGAATTTTCGTTCGAACTGCCCATGGCAAACTCGTCCATGTTGGTCCGGCCGACAAATATGGCGTCTTCGGCTGCAAGCCTGGTGATTGCCGTCGCATCGTAAACGCTCTCATAACCGGCAAGGATCTTCGATGCACAGGTCAGCGGAGCGCCCTCCATCGAGATGTTGTCCTTGATGGCCATCGGCATGCCGAACAGTTTTCCCAATGCTTCACCACGCTGAAGTTTGGCATCGAGTTCCCTGGCTCGCTGCATGGCCGCATCATGAAAAACAGCGGTAAAAATATTATCATCACGATGGGCATCGATGCGCTGCAAATAGGCTTCGGTAACCTGTTCGCAGGTCAGCTCACGGGAAACCAGTCTGGACCGGAGGTCCTCATAACCACGAAACTGCACGTATTTACGGGATGGATGTTGTAAAATGAAGGTTCTGCTGCATGATTTGCCGGAAAAGTCTCCAGGACATATATCGGAGGCAGCTGCAAGTCCTTTGCCCGCTGCCGTCATGAGGTTTGTATAATACTAAATTACTGTCTATAATTCAATTTCATAGATATTGGAGACGCCTGCCTGACCAGCTTCCCAGCCAGCGCAAGACAACGACACGACAACGTTTGAAGACCAGAAGTTCAACTCATGGACCACTCTTTTTCCCTGATGCCCCACTGGTTTAAATCTAAGACGAATCCGGAGGATACCCGGATTCAGAGCGAACTGAAATCGTCCTGCCAGCTGCCCAGGCACATCGGGATCATCATGGACGGCAATGGCAGATGGGCACGCCAGAAAGGAAAGTCACGGGTTGAAGGACATGTCGCGGGTGTCGAATCGGTCCGTGATGTCGTCGAAGCCTGCTCGCAGCTGGGCGTTTCGTGGCTGACACTGTTCACCTTTTCCATCGAAAACTGGAAAAGGCCGGAAAACGAAATTTCAGCGCTGATGCGACTCCTGATCAAGGTGCTGAAAAAAGAGACCCGCCAGCTGCACGACAACAACATCCGCCTGCATGTCATCGGTGACCTGAACATGGTCCCCGGAGAAGTACGGGCAACCCTCTCCGATACCATGGAGCTGACCAAGAACAACAGCGCCATGACCCTGAGTATCGCGTTGAGCTACAGTGGTAAATGGGATATCCTGCAGGCATGCAAAACCATTGCCATGAAGGTCAGCCAGGGTGAAATCGACCCCTCGTCGATCGACGAACAGATGTTCGACTCGTTCCTGTCGACCGTTTCGATCCCGGACCCCGAACTGCTGATCAGAACCAGTGGCGAGTTCCGGATCAGCAACTTCATGCTCTGGCAAAGCGCCTATTCCGAAATCTATTTCACCAACACCTACTGGCCGGATTTCCGCCGTGCACAGCTGTACGAGGCGATCAGAGAGTTCCAGAACCGCGAACGCCGCTTCGGACAGACCAGTGAGCAGCTTGACACAAAATCATTCAAAAGACAAGCTTAATTACCAAGATCCACACCTCCACTTCATGAAAATCAGAAATCATACTCCAGGCAAGACGTCGGGGCTGCTGATTCTTCTGGTGCTGTTGAACAGCACTTCCGGAGAAGCCGCAGCAAAAGCAGGTTCGAAACAGCGACTGACCGTTCGTAAACCTGCAGCCGCAGCCCCTGCCCCCGCCTCGTCACCTGCATATGAGAGCCGGACCTTCACCGTTCATGATATCACCATCTCGGGGTTGAGCTCCATCAGTGACGCCGATCTGCTCAAAAGCCTGCCGATCAAAAAATCGGACAAGATCTCCATTCCCGGACCTGAACTGCCCTCTGCAATGCAGTATCTCTGGAATCTTCAGTATTTCAGTGACATCCGGGTAGAAAAAGCCGAGCTGGGAAACCGGGAAGTCAACCTCAGATTCGTCGTTACCGAACTGCCGGTACTTGAATCATACGATTTCGAAGGCTACCACAAATTCAACGCAAAAGAGCTCGACAAAACGGCTGCCCTGAAACCGGGACGCAGGATTTCCGAACAGGACCTGCTCAACGCCGTCACCAGGATCGAGAAGCAGTATGCCGCCAAGGGCTACCTCACTGCCGGTGCGGAATACAAGCTCATCCCCGCAGGCCAGAACAGGGTCAAGGCCCACTTTGTCATCCATGAAGGCTCGAAAGTCGTCATCGAACAGATCCATTTCCATGGCAACAAAGCCTTCAAGGAGTCGAAACTCAGAAGCACCTTCAAAGAGACCTCACAGAACTCATGGTGGAGAAAGATCTTCGGTCAGCCCAAGCTCGACAACGACAAGTACGCTGACGACAAAAACCTGCTCATCGAGTTTTACCGCAACAACGGTTACCGGGATGCCCGGGTGCTTCGCGATTCAATCTCGTATACCCCCGACAAAAAGGGTATGAACCTCGACATCTTCGTGGACGAAGGCCCGAAATACACCATCCGCAATGTCGTCTGGCTCGGCAACACGAAAGATTTCGCGACCACCGATATCCTGAACACCACGTTCGCCATAAAGAAGGGTGACCTGTACAATGCGAAACGGATCAACGAACGCCTCAACTTCTCCCAGGATCACTCCGATGTAAGCTCACTCTACCTCGACAGAGGCTACCTGTCGTTCAGAGCGAAGCTTGAAGAGCAGGTCGTACAGCCAAATCAGGTGGATCTGATCATAAGCATGACCGAAGGTGACCAGTTCACGATCAACAACATCAGCATCAAGGGGAACACCAAAACCAAGGATCACGTCATCAGACGTGAGCTCTACACCCTGCCTGGCGAAACTTTCAGCAGAAAGGATGTCGTTCGCAGTGTCCGCGAGATCTCCATGCTGAACTACTTCGATCCTGAAACGATCTCGCCCGATATCCAGCCCGATCCGGAGAAAAACCAGGTTGACCTGACCTACAATGTCACCGAAAAGCAGACCGACACCTTCAACGCTTCTGTCGGCTACAGCGGATCGACCGGTATGACCGGCGCACTCGGCCTGACGTTCAACAACTTCTCGCTTGGTGACATCTTCCACAGGGAGGCATACAAACCCCTTCCGCATGGTGATGGTCAGAAACTCTCGTTCCAGTGGCAGTTCGGCAGTGACAACTATCGAAATGTCTCCATGTCGATTTCCGAGCCCTGGGCGTTCGGCACCCCGACCTCTGTCGGATTCACTGCGTTCAAGACGCACACCAGCTACGACTACACGAACGACAGCATCGACAATCCGAAAACCATCGACCAGTACGGTACGATCCTGAGCATAGGCCGCAGGCTTACCTGGCCGGACGACTATTTCTCGGTCAGCTGGCGTTTGAAATATCTGCACAGCAAAGGTGGTTTCGTCAGCTTCATCACGGAATCCAACGCTCCCGAAGAGGCCGACGAATACTCGATCACCCAGACCATTTCGAGAAACAGTATCGACAATCCGATCTTCCCGCGGCACGGCAGCAAAAACGTCCTGACCGCACAGCTGGCCGGTGGCGTTCTTCCGGGCTCCGTGGATTTCTACAAATTCACCGGTACGTCGAGCTGGTTCTTCCCCCTGAAAAAGAACCTGGTGCTCAATCTGTTTACCCAGCACGGCTATCTTTCCACCTTCAAGAAAGATGACTACATCCCGTACACGGAGTATTTCTACATGGGCGGCAACGGCATGTCAACCCTGCCGACCGTTCCGCTTCGCGGTTATCCTGATCGGAGCATCGGCCAGCAGTTCGAAGGTGAAAACGATCTGTATGGTGGCCAGGTCTATTCGAAGTTCACCACCGAGCTTCGTTACCCGCTGACACTCTCCCCAGGGGCGAGTATTTATGGCCTCGTATTCGCAGAAGCTGGCGACCTCTGGAAAGACTCCTCGTCGATCGATTTCAGCAAGCTCAAGAAGTCAGCCGGCGTCGGTCTGAGGCTTTACCTGCCCATCATTGGTCAGATCGGTCTCGATTACGGATACGGTTTCGACTCTGTGCCGTCGAAACCCGACAAAGGCAAGCAGGGCTGGAACTTCACCTTCTCGTTCGGCACTGCGAACGACTGAGCCGCACATCGACAACAGAAAAGCCGTGATATCCTCATATCGCGGCTTTTTTATTGTCCGTTTTTTGTCCTGCAGTGTCAGGGAAATCGGTCATCCCCAAAACGCCTCACGATATTTATCGCCATTTCCGTGACGCGTCAGCAATCCCCAACGTATTGTCACACTGAGATATAGAACGATATTTTGTTAAACATATATGTTTAGACTATTATTCTTTGTGTGTAGTGAATAAGTACAAGCTTTGACGATCTGTGACTTTGTTAATCAACGTGGAGGACACCATGAAAAAACATCTGTCATTGCTGGCTGCAATTCTGGCCGCAGGTTCATTTTCAACACCGGCACTTGCTGTCGACCACTATGTGAGTGCAAACGCCGGTATATCCTGGATGGGTGACGTCGATGCTGCAGGAGACAAAGCCAAACTCAAAGCAGGGTATGGCCTGCTTGGCGCAGTCGGCTGCGATTACGGCAGCTACAGGTTTGAAGCGGAAGCTGGTTACGCAGACAATAACCTGAAAAGCTTCAACGGCATCGATCTTGACGGCGATGTTTCGGTCTATTCACTCATGGCCAACGCGTACTATGACATCGATGCCGGTGGTAGTGTAACGCCTTATATCGGCGCAGGTGTCGGCGTTGCCCAGGTGAGCGGCCATAACATCGTGGAGAGTGGTACATCCGGTACACCCGTGAATGATAATGAGATGACCCTGGCCTACCAGATTGGTGCCGGCGTGGCCATCCCGCTCACCAGCACCGTGGATCTGGATGCAAGGTATCGTTATTTTGCCACGACAGACTTCTCGACTGACTTCGGCAACCTGAATGTCGACAGTCATAATCTCCTGCTTGGCCTGAGAGTGAAGTTCTGAGCACATCAACTACAAAAAAAAGGGAGGCCGACTGCCTCCCTTTTTTTATAGTCATGCCCAACAGAGCTCACGACACATCACCTTCATCAGATCGCTTTATGCGTGAAAGTTCATCCCTGAGACGCGCAGCCTCTTCGTAATCCTCGCGATTGATGGCATCGTCAAGCTTTCTGTTCAGTTCGTCGATGAGCACCTCGCTGCTGAAAGTTTCCGATACAGGTTTCTCCACGATCTCCTCTTCGAGTTCGGCTGCAGGCTCCTCCTCCTCTTTCGACTGCTCCTCGACGATACCGGCCTCATTCATGATCTCTTCCGAGACGAATATCGGTGCATTAAACCGCACGGCTATAGCAATGGCGTCACTTGGCCTGGCATCGATCTCATGCACCTCGCCATTCATTTCGCAGATCACCTTTGCATAAAAGGTCTCGTTATGCAATTCGTCGATATACACTTCGTTCACCTGGAGGCTGAAGGCATCGGCAATGTGCTTGAACAGATCGTGCGTAAACGGTCGCGGAGGCTTGATATTCTCAAGTTTCAGGGCGATCGCCTGTGCTTCGAAGCCACCGATGATAATGGGAAGTTTGCGTTTTCCTTCGACTTCATAAAGAATGAGCGCATAGGCTCCATTCGTATGAGGGCTCGTGGATAGCCCGAGGATATCTACCTGAAGTTTATCCATGGTACGAAAACATTTGTCGTTGCAGCGGGATCAGAGAAATCCCGTGACTAATAACCGTAAAGTACCGCTAAACATTTCGTCTGCAAAAATTTCGGCGGCACCCAGTGACGACCGGCAAAAAAAGGACAACAAAAAAGCCGCGTGCTGCGGCTTTTCTGTTCTTCGATGTGCCCGAGAGGAGATTCGAACTCCTACACCTAACGGCGCCACCCCCTCAAGATGGTGTGTCTACCAATTCCACCACTCGGGCATCGATTTGAATATGTCAGAGAACTTTCGGTACGTTCAGTGAGAATAGAAGGACTCGAACCTTCGACCCTCTGCTTAAAAGGCAGATGCTCTAACCAACTGAGCTATATTCTCAACCAAGCTCCTGGCACCTTGCGGGCCTACTTGTTCTGGTACCTCAAACGCTTCTTGTGCCTGTTCTTACGGCGCATTTTCTTGCGTTTGTGTACGGCCATTTTATGGCGTTTTCTTTTTTTTCCGCAGGGCATGAATATTAGGTCTTTCCTGTGTTATTCGAAGGCAAGTAATATAGGGACTTGAACTTATATTACCAACAAAAAAATTCCAAAACCGCATTTTCTTCTCAGCCGACCTTGTGGGTCCTATGGGACGAATATACGATCCGCCAGCAAATCTCTCAAGCGTTCATACACTTATTATTCCGGCAACAACAAGTCGTAAAAGAATACCGGCCTTATACTGTCATCCTGAACGGAGTGAAGGATCCATCTTCTTTTCAGACAGGGAGTTATGGATTCTTCTCCCGACAAGCCGGGATCAG
>JAAXWP010000075.1 GCA_013334925.1 Chlorobiaceae bacterium | reverse complement strand
GTGGAACAACGCGACTGTGAAGCGGGACACCCCTGCAAAACACCGGGACACTATGTGATACTCTCGATTCGGGATACAGGCAGTGGAATCGACTCGCAGGTACTCCCCCATATTTTCGAGCCCTATTTCACCACAAAAGAGGTTGGCAAAGGCTCGGGACTCGGACTCTCCACGGTATATGGAATCGTCAAGCAGAATGGCGGGCACATTGAATGCACGACGCTACTCGCCGAAGGTACAACGTTCACTGTTTTTCTGCCCAAGGTACTCACAGAGACCGAAACAGACGAGCCGGCGATTCCGGAATCAGATCCAGGTGAAGCCAGTCCACAGATTCTTCTGGTCGAGGATGAACCGGAAATCCTCAAGCTCATCAGAATGATCCTGGGCAAATATGGATATAGTGTCATCGAGGCCAGCAACGCCGATGAAGCTCTCGAACTTGCAGATGCCCATCTCGACCATATCGAACTTCTGGTTACCGACGTCGTTCTTCCCAAAATGAACGGATTTCTTTTGTCGCGAAAACTTCAGGAAAAAAATCCCGGCCTGAAGGTGCTTTTCATGTCAGGTTATGCCCCTGAAGCCATCGGATTCAACGAAATCATGGATTCAGGCATCAATTTCATCCAGAAACCGTTCACCTTCAGGAAATTCACCAAAGCCATCGAGCAGGCATTACGGTAACCGGTCGAGTCAAAACCCGAAAAATGAGCAGGACAGGCAGCTCCCGCTCATTTCGGCAGATAGCCCAATTCGGAGACCCCCTTTTTGATGAAACAGAAGCTCTTCTCCCCTGTCGCCACTCTGTGCCTCCTGGCGATTTTCCCTCTCGGAGGTTGTTCAGACCTCGCTCAATCATCACAGAGCCAGTCGTCGAACACCACCAGAATCAGCGTCTATTTCTCACCAAAAGGAGGCACCACCGAAGCGCTGCTCAAAGAGATCAACAGCGCGAAAAACGAAATTCTCGTTCAGGCGTTTTCCTTAACATCAGGTCCGATCGCTCAAGCCTTGGTGAATGCTCAGAAAAGAGGGGTGAATGTACAGGTGATCCTGGACAGGAGTCAGCGGAACGATAAAAATTCAGAGGCAGATTTTCTGGTGCTTTCACGCATACCAGTCTATATCGACAGCCGTCATGCCATAGCTCACAACAACTGTGTCATCATTGACAGCTCGCTGCTTTTGACAGGGTCATTCAATTTCACGAGAGCTGCCGCGGAAAACAATGCTGAAAGTCTGCTGGTAATCAGGGGCAACAAGATTCTTGTGAACAAGTACATCCAGAATTTCGAGTTACACAAGGCTCATTCGGAAATGTACAAGGGGCAGGCAAAGCGCATCGAAGGCGCTAAACCTAGATAAACGCTTTTCCGTTGCAGGCCGGACAGGCATGTACCGATTCGATTTCATAAACCGGGGCTGTGCCATGACAGCTCGGACACGGCTCTCCCTGCACTGAACCGGTGCCCTCACAGATTGAACACTCCTTGTAAACCGTAAACTTCATAATCCCTTTACCATCGCATACAGGGCAAATCTGTGAAGAGAGATTGATTTGATCGCCCTGATTTTCTGAAGCAGCTGGGTCTGTCATGATCGGTTCGGCGGGGGAATAGTTGCCGTATAATAGCTTATAACGAAAATCAGCTGAAACCACAAATATTCTCTGAAGTTGATTCACTGCTCATACGCCTGTCATCCGGCTCCTGCATATCGTCAGATGAGTGCTCACGCGATGGTTGCGGCAACAAACCTGACGGCCACGGTAACGCATCGGTCTCCTTGCAGCAGATGAACTGGGTCACAATGCACGCATGTAGCTTGTGCAACAGCTCGAAATGTTTTTTGTAAGGGTCGATCTGTTTCACGGTGCCCAAAAGTATGCGAGAGGTTGAGAGTAAGGATTCAGCAAAGACAGTATACCCGGAAGGATGCTACCCATTTGTAGAATTTACACATCGGCAGACGATCCTCACAAATGATAAATAGCACTGGAAGCACTTCATAAACCTGCGTTTACCCGCCTGACAAAACCATCGATACCACACAGAACATTCGGCAGCTTACCGGTTCCATTTGCACATGATCTTCACAACATGCATACTTGTACCGTATGGTATCAATGAAAGAACGATCCCCGGATAACAGCACAACATGCCACGAGTATTTCCGGTCAGGACACCGAGAGGAAGTGACAAAAGCCTTCGTCGGTCCGGAGAACGGCTCATAAAATTAAAAATCCCGGAATGTTAAGCACATTAAGAGGGTTAATGACAAAGAAATGACTTATGCCGACTTTCGTTATATTGAAGTACCCGGAACAGAAGCCTGATTCGTACTCAATAGAGAACGGCGTTACAGAGACCGTCGTTTGAAAAAGCGATATCAGGCGTCCAGAGGTTATACAGCGGACCGGTTGCCATAAAGCTCCGGAATGAACCATATGAATCGTAGTACCGAATCCATAGCCATGACCATACATAAAGAACCCAACGCCGTGCAAACACTCCCTGGAGCACGACGCGAAATACCGTATAACTACACCTCGGCAGGAGATCGCCAGGCGATTTCGTTCATCCTTGGCGAACAGATACTGAAGCAGCTCGAAGAGCTTCGTGACATGCGCGTGACCGGGCGCTCGGCACGTCTGTTGATGCAGATACTCGGCGATATCCTGATTCACGGGCGCAATCCCTATCTTTTCCAGGAGCTGATCGATTCGGTGCACCGTCGTGAGAGAATTTTCGAACACGCGCACAAGGACCTTGAAACCATCGCTTCATCGGCGAACGGTGAAAAAAGGGTCATGGCTATCGTGGAAACCCTGAGAACCAAGCTTGAAAAGTTCAGGGCCGAGATCGAGCTGATCCCTGTCTATCGGCGAAAGGTCAAGCGTGAACTGGCCCCCATCGTGGGAGCCAAGAACATCCTTTTCGATCCATTTTCACTGGTAGCCCATGCAACCGACGCCACTGACTGGCGCCTTTACCTCCCCGTTGCAGTCGTGACGCCGGATGATGAATCGCAGGTTCCCCTTCTGATCGGAGCTATCGAGCGGCTCGGTCTCCGGATCATTCCCAGAGGGGCAGGAACCGGACTTACCGGTGGTGCAGTTCCGCTGCGTTCGGACTGTGTCATCATCAACACGGAGAGACTGAACCGGATACGGGGAATCCATCAGCAGAAATTGCATCTGCGTGACGGGCATACGGTAACGGCAGCGACCATAGAGGTTGAAGCCGGAGTCATCACCGAAGCGGCCATGCACCATGCCGATACTCACGGGCTGGTATTCGCAACCGACCCTACCAGCGAATGGGCATGCACGATCGGAGGCAACATAGCTGAAAACGCAGGCGGCAAGATGGCCGTCCGCTGGGGAACCTGCATCGACAACCTGCTGGAATGGCGCATCGCGATGCCCGGAGGAAAACTCTGGACCGTTCGACGCACCGACCACCAGTTGCGCAAGATTCTGCCTGAGGACACCGTCACCTACGAAATTCTCGATCAGCATGGTGCCCCGCTGAAAAGGATCACATTGCGCGGCACTGAAATCCGCAAGCAGGGCCTCTGGAAAGACATCACGAACAAGGCGCTCGGCGGCGTCCCAGGTCTGCAGAAAGAGGGCACCGATGGCGTGATCACCTCGGCAACCTTCGTGCTGTATCCCAAGTACGCAGAGCAGCGTACGCTCTGCCTCGAGTTTTTCGGACCTGACATGGACGAAGCCAGCAGGGTGATCGTCGAGCTTTCGAAGGCGTTTCCTTACCATAACGTCAACCACGAAACGCTTCTCGCCCTTGAACACTTCGATGACGAATATATCCGAGCCATCGACTACAAGGTAAAAGCGACTCGTCCGCAGACGCCCAAAGCCGTTCTGCTGATCGACATCGCCGGTCATAGCACCGAAGAGGTTGAGGCTGGTGTCGAGCGTGTCAGAACCCTCCTGGGAAAGCACCCGAACACCATCATGTTCGAGGCCCGCGACAAGGCAGAAGCGACGCTCTTCTGGGCAGACCGCAAGAAGCTCGGAGCCATCGCCCGTCGTACCAACGCCTTCAAGCTGAACGAAGATATCGTCATTCCGATCGATCAGCTTGCCGTGTTCGCAAGATTCATCGATGAACTGAATATCGAGGAGGAACGCTACTCGCAGTGCATGTATGTCGATCGCGTCGAACAGATCCTGCATGACAGCAGCCAGAAAAAGAACAGCCTCTCGCCTTTCGAAGCGAAGATTCCCGCAGGACTCGGCCTGTGTGACCTGCTCCGTAAACGAATGGAAACAGCCGATCCGCTGCTTCTCCGTTCGCTGACGCTGATCCATGAATTCCGTTCGGAGCTGACGGAGCTGTTCAGAGGCTACCCGAAAACGCTTGAAACCATCGAAAAAGCATACCAGCATGTACGTGACCGCAGAATCGTGCTGGCAACCCACATGCATGCCGGTGACGGCAACGTGCACGTCAACGTTCCGGTCCTGTCGAACGACCGCCCGATGCTTGACCGTGCCGACCTGGTCATCGACAAGGTGATGGAGAAGGTCATTTCGCTCGGTGGTGTGGTCTCGGGTGAACACGGCATCGGCGTGACCAAGCTCAAGTACATGGATCGCGAGCGCATCGAGGAGCTTTCGGCCTACCGCCGCGAAGTAGACCCGAACGGCATCATGAACCCCGGCAAGCTTGAAGATTATGAGGCACTTAACCATATCTTCACCCCGTCGTTCAATCTGCTTGAGCTCGAAGCACATATCCTGAAGCGAGGCAAACTGGAAGCGCTCTCGAAAAAGGTGGACTTCTGCATTCGCTGTGGCAAGTGCAAGCCTGACTGCTGCGTATACTATCCCGCACGTGGCATGTTCTACCATCCGAGAAACAAGAACCTTGCTATCGGATCGCTTATCGAAGCACTGCTTTACGACGCCCAGCGAGAGCGTTCGACAGATTTCGCGCTGCTGCAATGGCTCGAAGAGGTTGCCGATCACTGCACCATCTGCCACAAGTGCCTCAAACCCTGTCCGGTTGATATCGACAGCGGCGAGGTTTCGATTCTGGAACGAGAGATCCTTGCGGCCAGAGGGTTCAAAAACTCTCCGGCTATCACGAACCTGACCCTGAAATACCTGGAGAACCGTTCGCCGCTCTTCAACCAGATGTTCAGGACCGCCGTACTGAGGATGGGTGGTGCGGCCCAGCGTGCCGGAGCAAAATTGAGCGCGCCTCTTCAAGCTACCGAGGAGGCTCAGGCAATTCCGCCACTCCGCCTCCTGCGCTCGTCGGTACCGCCGGTGCCGGAGAAAACGTTACGCGACGTGCTGCCGCCCTGCGACAGTGACGAAGTGCTGGTGTTCGAACCGTCGAACGGAAACGCAACCTCGACCGTATTCTATTTCCCTGGATGCGGATCGGAGCGCCTCCATTCGACAATATCGATGGCTTCGATACATATTCTGCTCGAAAGCGGAACGAGAGTGATTCTGCCGCCACCGTTCCTGTGCTGCGGGTTCCCCTCGCACGTCAACGCCAAAAGCGACATGCACACCTCGATCATGCTGCGCAACACCGTGATGTTCAGCCAGATCCGGGAGATGTTTGCCTACCTGGACATCGACGCCTGCGTGATTTCGTGCGGAACCTGCCGCGAAGGTCTCGAAAGCATTGATATAGCGAAGCTGTTCAATGGCAGACTTGTCGATGTATCGAAATATGCCTATGAAAAAGGTTTGAGGGTAACCGGTGAAGGCGAAAAAAACCTCTACCACGCACCATGCCATGACTCGCTGTCAGGCAAGGCCTGCGATCTGCTCAGGGACATCGGCGGCTTCGGTCAGGTAAGCGAGGTTCCGCACTGCTGCTCGGAAGCCGGCACACTGGCACTGTCCAGACCCGACATCACCGATTCGATGCTTCAGCGGAAACGGGAAGCATTCAATGAGTGTATGCATGGCACCTCTTCGGCAACGGTTCTGACCAACTGTCCGTCCTGTGTGCAGGGCCTGGGTCGCAACCGGGACATAGGGGTTGAGCCCAAACACATTGCCGTCGCTCTCGCCGAAAAACATACCGGTCCCGACTGGATGGAACGGTTCATCGCTCAGGCAGCGCAGGCAACCGCCATGATCTTCTGAGCAGGCTGTCTGCAACGGCACCTGCATGAAAAAACCCGCCGGAACCGGCGGGTTTTTTCATGTTACGGCAAACGGTTGTTCCGGTCAGTCGAGCTGTTCAACCAGATAGTTCTGCACACCCATCTGGCTGATCTGGTCAAGCTGAGCTTCGATCCAGTCGATATGAGCCTCCTCTTCCCTCAGGATCGACTCGAGCAGCTCTCGGGTGCCGTTGTCTCCAAGTTCCACGGCAAGCCTGATTCCATCGTTATAAGAAGCAATGGCATCACTCTCGGCATCATGGTCATTGTTGTGCTGGGCTTCGACTGCCGCACCGATTTTGATTTTGTTGAGCTTGCTGACAATCGGAGTTCCCTCGAGGAACAGAATACGGGCAATCAGCTTTTCGGCATGCCTCATCTCGTCGATAGCCCTTTTTTCATCAGCCTTGTGGAGTTTTTCATACCCCCAATTATCACACATTTCCGAATGCACCATGTACTGATTGATGGCTGTCAACTCATCCGATAGGAGGTCGTTGAGTTTGTCGATGATTCGCTGATTTCCTTTCATCTTGCTCTCCACATTTATGTTGCGGTATATGATCAGTGATGTTGCTCAAAGAGTAAAGCATTAACAGAGGCCGGCGAAATTCTGTTCCTCCACATAGCCGAAAAAATCACTGTTATTAATCCGGCAACAACAAGTCGCAAATGAATGCCAGACACCATCTGTCATCCTGAACGAAGTGAAGAATCCATCTTCAAATTTTACAATACTTTATGGATGAGGCTGTCTCAGAAGACAGCTCGGATGGTTAAAGAGTATCCGGGAGCGCCGAGCGCCTGCTCGGCAATGGCACCGAAGGTGCCGGTGGGTTGTATTTGATTTTTTTCAAAGTGCCGCTTTAATGGCATAAAAACAGCTGCGTTAGTTGTGATTGGATGCTTTTTCGATGAGATAACGCTG
>JAAXWP010000030.1 GCA_013334925.1 Chlorobiaceae bacterium | reverse complement strand
CATCGATCGGACTGGAGAGAATCGACCTCCAGCTATCCACCGCCACCATTTTCCTGCCCTCGAACGACGATAAAGAGTTCTATGAGGGCAGCTTCTTCAATAACCTGATCGCTGGCCTCCAGGACACGTCGCTGATCGCCTACCGCCCCCAGTTCAAGCATGACAAGAAGATGAAACTCGTCTTCAACCATCCAGAAGGGGTAGACATCGACCCGATCCCGCTGATGGAGCGCTACGGAAAACTGCTGAAGCAGATCGAGGGCAACGGGAAGTGACCATTCAGGGACGATGGGACCTCCCCTCCGTCGTCCCTTACCCATCTCGCCACGCTTCTTAACTCGTTACTCTTCACTCATCTTCACTCGTTACTTAAATGCAACTTTTTCCTGTTTAGGTATCGTTATGATTTACGATGAGTATCGAATTTGGAACATAAAATCATACAATCATGAACATCACGATCAACGACCGGGAATGCAGTGCCAAGACCGGCGATAGATTGCTTGACGTTGCCCGCGCCAGCCACAGCCATATCGGTTATTTCTGTGGCGGCAATGCCCTCTGTCAGACCTGCTACGTCAAGGTTCTCGAAGGTGCAGATCTGCTCTCTCCCATGACGAACGCAGAGAAAGCCATGCTCTCCGACGGGCTTATCAGTGAAGGAACCAGGATGGCCTGTCAGACGACGATCGAAAAGCCTGGTAAAATCAGTATCCTGACGACCGTCGAGGAGGCGGCGCGGATGACCCTGAACACTCCCTGGCAGGTGCCTGCCTACATGGGGAAAATGGGATGGGAAGCAGCCGAGAAGTTCACTGACACTATTGCGTTCCAGGCACGTCGCGATATGGAGGGTCACCAGGTAAATCCGCTTGAGCTGATCTCGGATGTGGTAGCCGCGATCGGTGACGCCATTCAGCTGGTCATCGATGCAATCCAGTCCGCTTTCGGTGCAGCCCCGGCAACAACGACTGCAGAACCGGCAACCACCGGCGCCGTAGAGGTCAACGGCAAGGCAACAGCAGGGGCTGAAGTTCCGAAATCAACCGCATGCAACTGTGACGCTGGCAAAGTGAAGGTTTCTCCCGAAGTGCTTCAACTTCATGAAGAAAACACCGTCGTCTGCAACTGAAGACGACAACCTGATTCGATGCGCATGACGGCATCGGTCTGAGCTCTCCTGTAAAGAGGTTGTCCCGGAAGTGATTCGGGGCAGCCTCTTTTCGAGACCATACTACCTCCCCCCACCTCGCTTCTGGGGTATTTTGATTATATTATAATTACAATGCAGTAAGCTGTTCATAGGTACGATTTCATAGAGCCGGTTTCTCAATGCAAATTCCACTGCCATGATCATCTATATCAACGACAGACCTTGCGAAGCCCAGGTCGGCGACCTGCTCCTCAACGCAGCCAAGCAGAACAAGGCCCATATCGGCTACATCTGCGGAGGTAACGGCATTTGCCAGAGCTGTTTCGTCTATGTCCGCGAGGGTGCGGATTGCCTGTCCCAGCCAAGCGATGAAGAGAAGGCCTTCATTTCCGACAAGCTCTTCCAGGAGGGCGGTCGCCTTGCCTGCCAGACGGTCATCGTCAAGGAGGGAACCATTCGGGTTATTTCGAGGGCTGAAACCCTGAGAAGGCTCGTTCTCGGCCTGAATATCCCCGGATTCATCACCTACGCCCAGACCATCGGTTACAATGTCGTGAACAAGCTTCCTTCCGGTGCGGCAAACATCGTATCGAGAGTCCAGGCTGGACGGCTCAACCCTATCGATACCATCGGCAAGATCGCCAGCGGCTTCGCTCCCGCATCCCAGCTCGCCATGAACAATCTCGTTGAGACACTCCCCTTCATGCAGGCTCCGGTCAACCTGGTCGGCGGCGTCGCGAAGGGTGCGGCCGACATGATTGGCGGAGTTGCTGGAGGTGTTTTCAATACCGTTGGCGGAGTCGCCGGAGGCGCTTTCAATGCCCTGGGCAGCGTGGCCGGTGGCGCATTGAACACGATCGGCAGTGCCGCCGGAGGTGTTCTCAATTCGGTGGGCGGGGTCGCCGGAGGAGCTCTCAATACCGTAGGAGGTGTTGCGGGTGGGGCTTTCAATTCCATTGGCAGCGCAGCCGGTGGCGCACTGGACACAGTAAATGGTCTGCTCTGTGCCGTGACTGGTGGCATGCTGCACCTTCCGGGGGCGTCCTGCGCTATTCATAATGCACCGAAAACGGCAATCGAGCGGGTCACGATCACGGCCAGGCCATGAGGCTGAGCTTGCCCCCTTCGACATGCCGTCAGAAACGCCGGCTGAACGCCTTGCCCATAGAAGGCGCGTTACCGACTGGCATATTTTTGCAGAAATACTGATGAACTGAACTACAGATGGCTTACCCTTCCGACTTTGGTACACTGGAATTCGAGCTTGGAGTCAAGACTCTCGAACGATGGCTGCTCAAGCCGGAAAAAACGATGAACGTCTCCATCGCCATGCCGAAAGAGCGTGCCCAGGACGAGCGCCGGGTCGCGCTCTCTCCGGCTGGCGTGCAGATCCTTGTGGAGCAGGGCATCAGGGTGATCGTTGAAACCGGTGCCGGGATGTTCTGCAATTTCACTGACAGCGACTACTCCGAAGCGGGAGCACTGATCGCATCCTGCCCTGAAGAGCTTTACCGGCAGGCAAACGTAGTCGTCAAGGTCTCTCCTCCGCAACTGGAAGAACTGGGAATGTTCGTTCCGGGCCAGATGCTCATCTCTGCCCTGCACCTCGGCACGGTCAGTCGCCAGATGATCAAGACACTGATTGACAAGAACATCACGGCGCTCGGATTCGAGTTCATCGAGACAAGGGATGGAGAGCTGCCCATCGTCAGAACCCTGAGCGAAATCGCCGGATCGCTGGCCATCCAGACCGCGGCGAAATATCTCGAAACCGGTTATGGAGGCAGCGGCATCCTGCTTGGAGGCATCGCCGGCGTTCCACCGGCACATGTCACCATCATCGGTGCCGGTACGGTCGGGCTCTTCGCTGCCCAGGATGCCCTCGGACTCGGTGCGCAGGTAACGGTCATCGACAAGGAGATCAACCGTCTGAGGAGATTCGAAGCATTTTTCAACCGGCACCTGGTGACCGCAATCGCGAACGATCACTACATCGCACAGCTTGCCCGTATTTCGGACGTCATGATCGGCGCTCTGAGCCCCAAACAGAAAATCCGCAAACCGCTGGTCAGTGAACAGGTGGTCAAGACCATGAAACCGGGATCGGTCATCATCGACGTTTCGATCGATCAGGGGGCCTGTTTTGCCACGAGCCGGCATACGACCCATACGAATCCGATCTACGTCAAACACGGCGTCACGCACTACTGTGTACCGAACATCCCCTCCGCAGTAGCAAAAACGGCCACCTTCGCACTTACCAATACCCTGCTCCCCTTCCTGCAGAAGCTCACGGCACATGAAACCATACCGGACATACTCTGGAAAAGCCACAGCCTCAGAAAGGGCACCTATCTCTACAAAGGCTACGTCACCAAGAAGATCCTTGCTGAACTGACCGATTTCCCCTACCGGGAGATCGATATGCTGCTTGCGACGGCGTGACGAGTGACGAGTGACAAGTGACGAGTGACAAGTGAAAGAAAAGATATTGCCCCAAGTCCTTCTTGTCTTAGCTGTCGTCCTTTTATTACAGGTATTCGAGCGGACGCCCCAGCTGCCGGGCGATGTACGATGCGCACGATACCCCCGAATAGGTGACCGCAATCACCCCCTGCCCCGGAAAGGTACTGTCACCCGTCATGAACAGGTTTTTCACCGGAGTGCGGTTTTGCGGCTTGAACAGCACATTCTGGCCGGGATGCAGCATCGGGCCATATGAGCCATCAAGTCGACCGAGATAGCGTTCATGAGTCTGTGGTGTCGCTGTAACCATGAGCTCCACCGCACCGGACAGGCCGGGCAGAAGCCGCTCGGTTCTTGCGATCAGGGATCTGGCGTAATCCTCCTTCGCCTTCCGGTATTCCTGGCTTTTAGGCTCAAAACGCTCCCACTGCCAGGTTTCATCGGTTACGAACAGATGCAGAGTATGTTTGCCCGACGGCGCCAGTGTGGGATCAAGTATCGTTGGCGCAGAGAAGTAGATGGTGCCACCAAGTTCATCGTACCGGTCCCACTCCTCCACAAGAATGTGATGAACATTGAATCCTTGAGGGATCACCCTGCCATCGACACCGAGATAGACCTGAAACCAGCTCGGAGCCTTGACGAATCGCCCTTCAGGAACCTGGAATCGGGAGTCCGTGACGAGGCGACTGAAGGTATCCCAGACGGTCGCATTGCTGACAACGGCACTAGCGTGAACTTCCTGGCCACCTTTAAGTCTTACGCCGACGGCCCGTCCGTTATCGATGATGACCTCATCGACTGCCGTACCCAGCCGGACTTCACCACCAAACTTTTCGATACCTTTGACCAGAGCCGCCGGAATGACCCCCGAACCACCGACGGGATAGTTGATACCTCCGTGATGACGATCGGCCAGGCAGATACCAGCATTTACCAGTGGTGTACCAAGAGCATCCTGTACGGCCCACGAGTAAGACTCGAGGTCGATGAAGCGAAGCAGTTCCTCATCGTGAATATACTTTCGGGCCGTTCCGCCCATGGAGAAGAGCGTCTTGACGCCGAGCGACATCGACTTCAGCGGGTGCTGTGCGCCAACGGCAGCAATATGCATAGGATCTTCGAGAGAACCTGCCGGAAGCGAACTCAGGATATCGTAGACAGCCTCAAGTTCGTCATAGAAGCGGCGGATACCCGCTTTTTCATGCGGAAAGCGCTGGTACAGGCACTCAAGGAAACGGAAACGGTCGTAATGAACGGGGACCTCGAAGCTGTTCGGCATGTGATAGTGAATCTGAACAGGATCGGGAATCGTTCGCAGCTCGATGCCAAGTTTCCGGAAGATTCTCGTATGCAGATTGAGCGTGCCTTTCGAGTCGTCATGGTTGAAACCATAAAACACCGATGCCCCGGCATCGAAGGTATATCCCCCGTTAGTGAAGGCTGAACAGCTTCCACCAGGAAATCTGTTCTTTTCAAAAACGATGGTCGAAAATCCCCGCTCCTGAAGAAGAGCAGCTGTCGTCAGGCCGCCAATACCGGCACCGATGACAATGACATCAACACGTTCCGTCATATGGTACAGGATAAGTTCATATGCTTGGTACCGCCACCCGTAGGTTAAATGGCGGTTTAGCTCTAAATTCTCTTAAGATATATTTTTATATTGTTTGATAAGCTGCTTCCATGTCGTTCCTTGCAGGGAAAGCAAGCCGAACTGTCATAACCCGCTCCCAAAACCCGACAGCAACAAGCCATGAAGGAAAAAAAGAAAAGTCTTTCAGCACAGGAAGAGCTCAAGCAGAAAGAGTTTCAGAAGGAGGCGGTTGCGCATATCAACGCACTGTATAACTATGCGCTGCACCTGACCATGAACCCCGATGACGCCGAAGATCTGGTTCAGGAAACCTATCTGAAAGCTTATAAATTTTTCGATTCGTTCGAACGGGGAACAAACTGCAAGGCGTGGCTGTTTAAAATCCTGAAAAACAACTACATTAACAAATTTCGAAAAAATGCGCGGGAACCCGGCAAGGTCGATTACGATCTGATCAAGGATTTCTACCATACGATCAAGGACGTACAGAGCGACACGACCGAAGCTGAGTCGGATTTTTTCCACTCCCTGCTGCATGAAGAGGTTTATCAGGCATTACAGTCTCTGCCCGAAGAGTTCAGGGAAGTCATTCAGTTATGCGATATGGAAGGGTTTACGTATGAAGAGATCGCGAACATGGTGGAAAGCCCGATTGGAACGGTACGATCCAGGTTGTATCGAGGCAGGAAGTTGCTGAGAGCCCAGCTCGAGGATTATGCAAAAAAGCATGGGTATAACACTGAGAACGGCGAATAGAGGCCGTCACAACAGAACCAATCAGTTTATCATTATGATTTGCAACAAAGCGAAGGTGCTCATGAGTGCGGCCATCGATGGCGAGTTGACCGCAAAAGAGGAAGAAGAGCTCTCCGACCACCTTGCAACGTGTGCTCAGTGTCGCGATGAGTTCCAGGAAGCGAAAAACACCAAAATCATCATTCAGGAGAGGATGGTTCGGGTAAAAGCGCCGAAAAATCTTATCGAATCCATTGTCAGAATGACGACCGTCATCTCATAGTGTTAGTATCCCGCCTCCATTCAAACTTCCGCAAACGGGTTCCTGACTCTGAAAAGACCAGAGAGTCGAAGAATTGTTTTTTTGATTTGAATAGTATGTGTAAATAGCTATATACTCTCAGAGAATCAGGTCAGACCTGAAAAACAAAGCCGCAATTAGACATAGTCATGAGCAAAACAATTACTATAACTGAAGAAGACATAAATAAATGGCATTTCAATATGCCTGACGAGATGCTCGAAGCTGTGTCTAACAGATTCAAACTTCTTTCGGAACCAATGCGTCTGAAAATCCTGAGAACGCTCTGTGACGGCGAGCGTACGGTTCAGGAGATCGTCAACGAAGTGAGCGCAAGCCAGGCAAATATCTCGAAGCATCTGGCACTTATGCACGACAACGGCGTCGTGAACCGGAGAAAAGAGGGGCTGAAGTGCTATTATCGCATTGCAGATGACAGCATCGTATATGCCTGCTTCCTGATATCGAAAAGCGTTGTGGAGAATCTTCAGGACCGCCTGAGCTGGATTCAGAAAGTCAACAGCAGCCTGTCCGTCTGAAGTAAAGGTCACTTTCAGACTCAGGATGGCCACCAGCCTCGAGGGGTGCGCTATCCATCCTCTTCCCGTCTGTCGGAGGACCGGTGCGTCCTGCCGACCCTTACGTACGAAACTCCCTTTTCCCAGATTCTTCACTGCTCTTCCACCTGCAAAACCGGATGCGGTGCATACCGGGAGAACCGATGCATTACCGTCCTCTTCTATCCGTTCTACAATTACAAATCACCGATTGTTATTCAGACTCCGGATCGTTCATACAGGAGTGCTGTGGAATATGACTGATGACTGCATTTTCATGCGGAGCCAGGCGACGCCACCAGGGGATCCCCTCTCCGAATGCTCCGGAACCAGAAGGTCAGTATAAAAGTATCGATGTTTGAGCAATGGAATTGCCTGTCATAACGACCGTCCACATGACATTTTTACCGACCACTTGTCATCACCATACAACAAATACGCCATTTTGTCACACCAAGCCCACCAAAAACGGCTTGGCACGCTATTTGTTTAAATGAATGTAGAGGCATGCATCGACATGCCGAGTAACTGAAGCATCAATCATCTATCAAGCATCTTTCAATATCCATCAAGGAGACGATCATGTTGATGAAAATAGCTAAAGACCCCATGAGGCTTTTCGATGATATCTGGAGCGGTTCTCAGATGGCTGCTGCACCTGCATTCAAGGTCGATATTTCCGAAGACGAACATGCGTTTCACCTCGATGCAGAGCTTCCCGGCATTTCAAAGGAGAACATCACCCTGAACATCGAGGACGACGTACTGACCATCAAAGCTGAGAGAACGCAGGAAGAGGAACAGAAGAAGAAGGATTACCACAGGATCGAACGCTCCTATGGCAGTTTCTCCCGCAGCTTCAATATTGGTGAACTGATCGATCAGGAGCACATCGGCGCTTCGTTCGACAATGGTATGTTGCATGTCACGCTCCCGAAAGCGCAGCCCGTCAAAAAAACCAAGGAGATCTCGATCAACTGAACGTAAAGAACTATCGAGCGCCCACACTAACATGGGGCGCTCGATGATGAACTGAATTTTTGAGCCATTCTTAAAAAAAGGACCTATCAATCATGGGAAAAATTATCGGAATCGACCTCGGCACCACAAACTCCTGCGTAGCAGTGATGCAGGGTACTCAGCCGACGGTCATCGAAAACTCTGAAGGCTATCGTACGACTCCGTCGATGGTGGCTTTCACCAAAACCGGCGAGCGTCTTGTTGGCCAGGCTGCCAAGCGCCAGGCGGTTACCAACCCGAAGAACACCATATTCTCCATCAAGCGCTTCATGGGCCGCAAGTACGACGAGGTGCCGAACGAGAAAAAGCTCGCCTCATATGACGTCGTCAACGACGCTGGCGACGCAAAAGTGAAGATCGGCGACAAGACCTATTCGCCCCAGGAGATCTCGGCCATGATCCTGCAGAAGATGAAGCAGACCGCCGAAGACTTCCTTGGCGAAAAGATCACCGAGGCGGTCATCACTGTACCGGCATACTTTAACGATGCCCAGCGCCAGGCGACCAAGGACGCCGGCAGAATCGCAGGTCTCGACGTCAAGCGCATCATCAACGAGCCGACGGCAGCAGCGCTCGCCTATGGTCTCGACAAGAAGCAGCAGAATGAAAAAGTCGCCGTGTTCGACCTTGGCGGCGGAACCTTCGATATCTCGATCCTTGAACTTGGCGACGGCGTCTTCGAGGTAAAATCCACCGACGGTGACACCCACCTCGGCGGCGACGACTTCGACCAGAAGATCATCGACTACCTGGCCGACGAGTTCAAGAAGCAGGAGGGCATCGACCTGCGCAAGGACCCAATCGCTCTGCAGCGCCTGAAAGAGGCTGCCGAAAAGGCAAAAATCGAGCTCTCGTCACGTACGGATACGGAGATCAACCTTCCGTTCATCACCGCCACCCAGGAAGGTCCGAAGCATCTGGTGATCAACCTGACCAGGGCGAAGTTCGAGGCAATGTGCGCTGACCTCTTCGACAAACTCCTCGAGCCGTGCCGTCGTGCGGTCAAGAACTCGAAGCTCGAGATGAAAGAGATCGACGAAGTTGTTCTGGTCGGTGGTTCGACCCGTATTCCTAAGGTCCAGAGCCTGGTGAAGGATTTCTTTGGCAAGGAGCCCAACAAGAGCGTGAACCCTGACGAAGTGGTTGCCGTCGGCGCTGCGATCCAGGGTGGTGTGCTGAAAGGCGACGTCACCGATGTGCTGCTCCTCGACGTCACCCCGCTGTCGCTCGGTATCGAGACCCTCGGTGGTGTCATGACCAGACTGATCGAGTCCAATACCACGATCCCGACCCGCAAGCAGGAGGTATTCTCCACCGCTGCCGACAGCCAGACCTCGGTTGAAGTGCACGTGCTGCAGGGCGAACGACCGATGGCTTCCGACAACAAGACCCTCGGCAGGTTCCATCTTGGTGACATCCCGCCGGCACCACGCGGTGTACCGCAGATCGAGGTGACCTTCGACATCGACGCAAACGGCATTCTCAATGTATCTGCCAAAGACAAGGCAACCGGCAAAGAGCAGAGCATCAAGATCGAGGCAAGCGGTAAACTCACCGACGCCGAGATCGAAAAAATGAAACAGGACGCCAAGGCTCATGCCGCTGAGGACCAGAAGCGCAAGGAGGAGATCGACCTGAAGAACTCAGCAGACTCGCTCATCTTCAGCACCGAGAAGCAGCTCAGCGAGCTTGGTGACAAACTCCCGGCCGAAAAGAAAGCCGCAATCGAGAGCGCCCTCGAGAAGCTGAAGGAGGCTCACAAAGGCGGCAGCATGGACGCCATCAAACCGGCCATGGACGAACTGACCAAAGTCTGGAGCGATGCCGCTTCCGACCTCTACGGCCAGCCAGGCGCTGGTGCGCCTGAGGCTGCACCGCAGGGTGGCGCCGGCGCCAGCGGCCAGACCGGCAAGAGCGGCGGTGATGGCGCAGTCGAGAATGCCGAGTACGAAGTTATCGACGGTAACGACAAGTAAGAGAAACCGTTCTTTCGCCAACCACAAAAGAGAAGCCCCGGATCAGGACAAACGGGGCTTCTCTTTTTGTTTTGTTCATGCTTCGGGATGAGTGGGCTCGAGACCATGATCAGCAGCGTATGCCGAGCAAGAACAACGAATCGACATACCAGAAACGCCTCCCGAACTCACATGAACCAACGCCTCTGTTGCGGATTGTCCCGTCACCTGTTGAACGGCAAGGTTAAGTGAATCCACCTCGCAGAGAACCGGATATATCCGAAGCAGGGTGAAACATCTACTGAACACCTGCTGAACATTCAGAACAACGGCTCGAACCAATTCGAAAACAGGCTCGAAAAGTTTGAACATCAGAAAAACACACCCGAAGCAGAAAGCCAGGTTCAGACTGTTTTCAACGGAATGCAGACATCCACGATCCATTTACCTTCGGGATGCTCTGCGGCATTATTGTGGTAAAGCTCATAACACGGCTTGTCGTCGCATTGATACCCTTTTGCCACAAGCCAGGCGAAAGCTTCATCCCAGGCCTGCCTGAAACCATTCTCATCCAGTTCAAATCCACATACTGCATAGCTCCCTCCTGGAATCGTCTGCAATCCGACCGGCCCATCCGTAGCGGTGCCTGATGGAACGCCAACACAGGCATCGATACGGCAATTCTCCGGTGAGGTGATCTTGGGATTGTCCCAATAGACCCCGAATACAGGGGCCTTGCCAAGAAGGTTTTTCGGACCGGCCCATCTCAGCAGCTCGCCGAAGGCCTGACCACAGGTCTCTTTGCCGTAAGGCCCGATCTTTCGGACATACGCAACGAAAAAGTCCGGTAACTCCCTGATTTCCGCTTTCATATCTGTTCTCCATGTTTGCATTGGCAAATCCGCTGACCCCATGAAGTGAGTATACTCGCTTCTCAACGACAAAACGTTTTCATGCTTGCAGGAGATGTTTCCGTTCTTGCTTTTTCTGAATGCTGACGGGGAGAGCCCATAATGCTGACGGAATGCTTTGGCGAAGTTCTGGGAACTCGAAAACCCTAATGCATAAGCGATAGTGGTGATATTACCTCCATCTTTTGCAAGCAGCCGGTGAGCTGCAGATTCAAGCCTGAGCCGCCGCGTGAAAGCGGCTACGGTTTCACCGACGACAACCCGAAAAATCCGGTGAAAATGAAAGGATGAAAACGAAGCGACCGCAGCTATTTCATCAAGCGAAAGATCCTCACCGAGGTGCCTGCTGATGTGATTCATGGCCAGGCAAATGCGCCGGCGATACTCCTGGGCTGTTTCCTGCTTAACCTCCATACGGAATGGACGACAACATGGTGGCTGTTATGGGGTTTGCGGTTTGCCGGATCGATGGCGGCTCAAAAAGAAGATAAATCCACAGTTCATAAAACCGTAACCGTACGGTTACCGGATGCGCAGGTACCACGAGATAGAAACAGTCGGATGCTGCATGGGCACAAAGCTGCTGACCGTACACAAGAACAAATACGGCCCGACCGGCACAGAGTGAGCCGGCAGGACCTGTAATGGACTGTATTGCTCGGAGTCCCGCTGCATCCTGGACTACCCGATCAACAGATCAACGACCGCTTATTTCCATGTAGGGATTATACGCTTCGAAATTATCGTTGTAGAAATCGAAAGCGCTGAAGTCGGGGTTGTCTCTGGTGATTCGTTTGATCAGATTCTCTGCGATGCTTTCATATGAATCTTCGCAATCTCCGCTTTCCAGGCATTCAAAGCGTTTGATCCAGACTGAAAGAAGTTCGGCCTTGGCCTGCTCTACACTGCTCACGTCTACCCTCCTGTAATTGATTTTTTCATGCTTTTCTCACTCCGAAATACGCAAGAACAAGTAGCATGACCGATGCTTCGGCAACTCTGGCTATGTACCATGCAGTTGCTGGTGAATCTGTCGAGAGCTATTACCTCTAAGTTCGGAAAGATAAGAGAATTAGGCAAGTGAAGAATCGGCAACACCACGGCATGCCGACCATTGCTCCCGATCACCCGTCACTGTAATCGGTGTATCACTGCATGTATGGCCGTGATCGTGATCCGAAACTGCATATGGATCACGTTCACAGCCGATTCCCAGAGAGAAAATCAAATATTTGAAGGTACACCCGATGAGGCACGTTAACTCTACAACAATCGCTCCAGTAACTGCGAGGCCGTTTTGACCGCATCCTCGCATCGTGTTTCAAAGAGCTTCATCTCCCTTGCTTTCAGAAGATTTTCGGGAGTACCGATGTTTATCCCGAGAATCGCTTCGCAGGAGCACGAGCCCATAGCCGCCGCAAAATCATCCATGAACTTGCAGCCCAACTCATAGGTTGCCCTTTTTGCGTCGGTGGCCTGCAGATCCCCCATACCATAGCGCATCGATAAGGCCATAAGAGCGCCCGCGACAGCACCACACAGTCCATTTCCTGTACCGGCACCGCCCCCGCCAAAAATCGTGGCAATTTTCAATGCGCTCTCTTCATCCAGATGTTCTGGCTGCCGATAGGCAGTAAACACTGCCTGACTGCAGTTACATCGATGTCTGAAAAGATCGAGAGCTTTTTGCTGTCTATCCATGGGCAAGATAAGTTTATGTGCCGTCACAGTTATTATTCCGGCGATTGACCGTATCGATTTATGTCAGCACCATACTACCGCCAATGTCATTCTGATCAATTTTCGCCGAAGAAACAAGATACCCCGACATGAAGACCCCAGAGGTCGAGACGCCGGCAAAACTGGCCTGCATTGACCGCCCTGCCATAACCCGAGCGGAAAAGACAAGTATAATCTTAAATTATCATTACAGGTAGCCAGCGAATCAATTTTGTGCTCCGGCAACCAGTACCCTCCCGGATTCAGATAAGCTCGCCGCTCATTGGCAAAAACAAACCCGGCCACGTCGACTGAATCAATAAAGATTGCGGGCCCATCGGGCGTTTTCCAGGCATACCTGGATTTTCTGATATTTCACGCATATTTTACAATTATCAGTCAACAGACAGAACAGCCAAGGGCAGCTTCCATGGAAGCTGGAATCTACTGCCACAAAAAACGGATGAGGCATTCCTGCTTCATCTGAACGAAACGCTGCTGATCCGGGTTGGGAGATACGTGCCGTATCATGAACAGATTAACTTATTGACAGAACGCCGTCAGGAACTCCATGACATTCGCTCATTTACCAGCAGGGTTCATTACCTGCACCCTTTTGTATGACGTGTACAAGCATCGAATCAGATCCTATAAAACGTACCTGTTCTGGGGGCTTCTTGGCTCAGTTTTGCCCGATTTTGATTTTGCGTACCTTTTTCTGTTTGATGAAGCTGGCACCAATCATCATGTCTACATCACCCATTACCCCATATTCTGGGCTGTGTTATTGATTGCGTCAGCTTTTTGGCTGCACTTCGACAGAAAATCCCAGCTGCCAGTCTCAGCATTCCTGTTCACGCTCGGAGGTTTCATTCACATGTTTCTCGACACCGTATCCGGAAGAATGTATTGGTTTGCGCCTTTTTCCTACAGCGTATTGAGTGGTGACAATATGCTCTTTTCTATCGCCCCGGATTACGCGCAAAGTCATCGCCATTGGGGATACGGAGTCGAACTGCTGATCATATTCTGGGCGGCTTACCTGTACCACCGGAACGTCAACAGCGAGGAGTCGGAAGTATCTGCCTTAAAAAAAGATACTTAGCATATAAAATCCCGCGACCGGGGAGCTGGTTACCCATCATCCGCGACAAGTTCTATCATTTGCTCAAGTCGGTCTTTTTCCGGCACTCTTGTATGGTGGAATCTGATATACAGCCTGATGAACTCCGTTATTCAGCCAGTTTCCGGACTGGCGTTCGGCAGTTATCTTCAGTCATTTTATTATTCCAGCAACAATCTGTCTCAAAGATATACAAGAACAGGCACCGTCATCATAAATGAAGCGTGCAAGAACAGAGCCGTCTGTTTATAACAATACCATCAGCAGAAATATCCGAAATTGAATCGATCTTCCCCGCTGAATCGACTGAATCAATGTATTACATATCGGAATATCGCGGCAATCCGAATATTACCCCAGCCACACTTGATGATTTCGATATTTCCTGCCCCTGATTCAACTCCATATTTTCACAGCACACATAAATCCTATATATTCATATATACAATCAAGCCTTTGGAAAAATTGATATCATACGGCTTGCTTCAGAAAATTTGCTGTCTGAGAATGTCTTGGCTCACGCTAATGAATGCAGTTTTTTTGTCATTTGTCATGTTGCCGCAATAAGTGATAATCTGCCACATGCCAGACTGCACTCTTTTATGGAAAGCGGGTGTAGTTGAAAGAAGTGCCGTTTCTGGATATTTCTACCAATCTCAAACCTATCAAACCATGAAAAAGAGAATCGCGGTAATAGTTGCAACGGGTTTCTGCTCTCTCTCACCGATCGCGTCTGCAGCCACCCCTTATATAAGCACTGCTACCGGAACAGGTGTCATTTCCAGCTATACTGAAACCATACCATTCACAACCCCGATTCAGACAAGTTATGACACTGGCGTAACAATAGATGGCGGGATAGGGCTGAAGATCAGCGATTTCCGGCTTGAAGCAAACTTGAATTACCAGACAAACAAGATCGACAAGACAACCAGTGATACGGTTCGTGCAAAATTATTTTCTTACCTGGCCAATGTGTATTACGACATCCCGAGCCCTTCTATCAGACCTTATTTGATGCTTGGCGCCGGTGGCACGAGCATCACGCTGAAAAAATCTTCACAAGACGACAGAACTGAGAACGCATTGAGCCTGCAAGTCGGCACTGGTGTCGGCATAAAGGCAACCGGGAATATCACGGTCGATTTGGGCTATCGCTATTTCACGGCCTTCAATCTCCTGAGTGATGATGTAACCTGCCATCGGTTCCTGCTTGGAGCAAGATACAGCTTCTGAGCGCTGAAGAGTCTTGGGGTGAAAACGTCTCTATCTCTGAAATCTGGCTGAATAGCAATCAAGGATGGCGGACATTTCTCTGTCCGCCATCCTTGATTGGCAGGTTTGAAAACCCGCCCGCTTTTCAACATGAAGGTTTAAAAGCAAAGGAATGCTCTTCGTCATCCTTTTCGGAAAATATCGCAGTCGACGCTGCTTCTGAAACTGCCTTGTTGTTCTGATGCTGGTTATCCATACGTATCAGTCACCCAGGCTCCTTGAGCAGGCGGGAAAAAACGTCACTTCATTTTCAGATCCCTCAACAGATGCGCCATCGCATCAGCATACGTCTTGCCATCCCTCCATCCGCTAAAATCCGCGATATGATACTGATGACGGACTTTGGCCGCCCATCCGGCGCTGCAATCCATAATGGCTTCATCCAGACGAATCGGAAACAACGCACCGTCATGCTTCCCGTCATCGGGATGTAATGCATGTTCGACCTCTTGACCGGCCCAATCACTCCGTACCGAATAGCTCGACAAAATCAGAATTATCTTGTTCGTGATCTGGACGAACTCATCAATACCCGTCCCGTGTACATCCCCGGTAGTTATATCCTCAAAGGCATACCAGCAACGGACATTGTTTTCCTGAAGGTCTGCATGAAGTCGTTTGGCAAACTCTTTGTCCTGGGCAGCGCATCTGATAAAGCAAGCCTGGTAATCATTGGGTTTGCCCAACAACGATCTGGCAAACTCAATGATCTGATCTGGTGCTCCACAACCTCGCAGAAATACTTCGGGAATCATGCCCTGAGATCTGAAAAGAGTGTCGATTCCGATGACTGAAGGACCTGCATGTTTAGCTTTACTGAGACTCCTGACAGCACTGAGATCGATATTTGCAAAAACGGTGGCGCCTATGATGGCATTCTGCAGGTTTGCACCCAACATATTGGCACCAGAAAGATTGGTCGACTTCAGATTGACTCCACTAAGATCAGCCAGGGACAGATCGGCATCTGTCAGATTGGCACCAGACAAATTGGCTTCCGAAAAATCCACTCCCAGCAGATTTGCGCATTTCAGATACGACCCCATCAACCAGGCACCTTTCAGATATGCCCCCCGCAAATTTGCTTTGTTCAGATTTGCCTCTGACAGATTCGCGTCCGCCAGGCCGGCCTCCGTCATTTGCGCTTTCTGGAAATTGACGCCGCTCAGGTTCGCCCCGCCAAGATAGGCTTCCCGTAAATCTGCATGCTTCAGGTCGGCGCCTCTCAGATCGGCACCCCCGACATTCACTCTGTGCAAGTTACGTCCATCAAGTCGTGCTCCAGTCAAATCAGGCAAAATATCCGCATGATCACGCCTCCACCGATTCCATACTGCAACCCCCTCCTTGAGTATTGCCAAATGTTCAGAATTTGCCATTGTGGATCATTATTGAGAATTGTTGAAAGAAACGAAACCACGAAAAGCGTGAAGGAGGATAGAAATAACCCAACAGGGAATAGGACTCCGAGCGAGAAAACTACCAAAAATGCAAAGATGGGGATAATACGGCAGCGGGAAGTGAGACTGATGAACTGATAAGAGGCGGCTTCAGGCCGTCATAAATCGAGGTTGAAAAAGCAACGGTTTTCGAACATGAACGCACTCAAAATGATTTATGGATTACAAATTTTGCAAGGGAGATATCCTGCTTTGATCGCATCTTCCCTCTCCCTGAATATGACAGTGCATGATTTACAACCGTAATAGAGGCACCCTGGTTTGTGAAACAGATGAGTCACATAGTCACCCTGATAGTAAAAATCACTTTCGTTCGGAACCACATTGAATACCAGTGCCGCAATCAGAAACGAAAGGATCAGCACAACTGCAATATAGACCTGAACATGAATCCGCTCCATATCCGAAAAATTTGATTTCAGCAAACCACACGTAACCATCAACCACCCTGTACCATATATTATTTTGATACAGCGGTTACTAAAAGAACCCGGACATAGGATTCTCCGGAAATCTGGAGTATCTGTGATAGAATAATCCGGCCATATATGAACCAATGGCACAGAATAACACGATAAGTACAACCGGGAGAAGCGAGAGACCACTCGCTGAACGAGAAGGCTGGACAGAATGCATACCCAATAGTTTGAGGTTCAGTAAGCGGCACTGCTCAAACATGTGGGGGCGTGGTACAACAGGAAATGCGACTACGCTAAATATAGGGAGTTTTGGCCAAGCAAGGCAAGCGATAGGCCGTAAAAACGTAGCATCCAGGGAGTTTATCGTGCAGAAAGTTTTCTTTTTTCCGAAAATCGAATGAGGCATCGTAACGGAATATCAAACCGAGCTGTTTCGACGGCCGATAATAAACACACGCAGTCTTGTCTTGAAGAACCGGTTACGCTGTATGAGGAGAAATTCGCAGCACGCAGGAAACTGAGGCAATCCCCATTTGAAGGGCAGCTGTTTGACAAAACCAAGTTTTTTCAGGCCGCTTCGGTCGCCTGAGGTTTTTTAGCATAGTAAACCGTTGCCGGAACATCTCCGTCAAGCGAGGTATGGCGACGATCCGTGTTGTTGTCATTGAGCCACTGCTTCAGCCCTTAGTAAAGTTCGAGGCCGTCTTTCGGAGGATTCAGGTAAATGTACGAGTTTGTGAGATAAAGTGTGTAAACGGTCATAATTTCCTCTCATGTAAAAAGGAGAATGACTATGGCCAGAAAGAAAGAACAGATTCCCACCAGCCAGAAGGCGCTGATTGACCAGCTGATCCGGGAAAGCGGCGGACCTCAGGCCCTGTTTGACAAGGGCCGGTCTGCTTGACGCCCTCAAAAAGCGATTCATCGAACAGGCGCTTGAGGCTGAAATGGATGAGCATCTCGGCTACCCGAAGCATGCCCCGTTCGGCGCCAATACCGGCAATTCAAGGAACAGCTCGGGAAGCAAGACGATCATCGTCGACATTGTCGATCGCTCCGCCTTTAGCTTCGAGTCAGCCTTTTTGATGACAGCCTCGGTGAAGAGTTCGCTGGTGAACTGGCTACCCTGATCGGTGTTGACAATCTTTGGTGCGCCGTGTAATCAAACAGCTTCAAGAAAAACCTCGACACACCATTTGGCTTCCATGGTATTCGATACCGACCAGTTCAGCACATAACGCCTCTTAAGGTCAATGACGGCCATCAGGTACATGAAGCTGTGGGCATCGGCACATACGTGATATAAGTTGCCCAGACTTGGTCGCTTTGTTCAATTTTTAGGCCACGCAACAGATACGGATAAACCTTGTAGCCTGGTGCCGGTTTCGAGGTGTTCGGCTTGGGACCAATGGCATCCAGACCCATGAGGCGATAAAGCCTTCGTACCCGTTTGAGGTTGAACTCTGGTCATCCACTGTCACATGCGATAAACGCCATAGTCAGGTCTCAGCAGATACTGCTCGTCAATCATCCGCATGAGCTCACGATTCAGTTTCGAGGTCTTCTTCGGCTGGTAATAAAGGCTGGAGCGATGGATTGAAAGCAGCTCGCATTGTCGCTGCATACTGATTTCGGTATGTTCTTGCTCAACCATGGAGCGTCGTTCTGACAGGGATTTCAGGACTGCATTTTTTTTGAGCCAGTCTACCTCGACCTTCAACTGGCCGATGGTTTTACAGAGTTTTTTGCTCTCTTGCTGATAGTCCTGCTCGGTTTTCTGAGCTTTATCGCCTTTCGAGACGATTTCTGAGGCGTTGTCGAGGAAATCACACTTCCATTGGGCGATCTGGGATGGATGAAGCTCATGCTTCAGGGCGAGTTCGGTCAGTGATAGTCTTTCGCTGAGGGCTTCGTGAACGACTTAGGTTTTGAATTCAGGCGTGAATTTACGACGTGTTTGCTTCATGGAGACTGCTGAAGTTTTGGGTTATTCCAATTTAACCAGCTGTCCAGATTTCGGGTAGTATTTCAAGGATCAATGAGCAGCTTTTTCCGATACCTTCGCCTGCGCTGTTTTACCATCGCGACGTGCGAGATATTCCGCAACAACCTGAGCTCCCATACCCATGTCACTGAATTCCCACAAATGCCTGAGTTGGCCTTCCATGATCAGTGAGTAGACAGCGGTTTCGATTGCCTGCCGAACCGCAAGCTGGACAGGCTCATTGACAGTGAATCCAGCCTCGGACTGAAACAGATTGCCTACGGTCAGATACTTCAGTACGTTGGCGTCAACCGAAACGGAATAGATCGTCTTGGAGCTGTTGACCGCAACAAGAACCCTGCCACTCTCGACACTGACTGCCCTGAGATAGACGGTAACCAGATCCCTGCGATACTGAGCACTTCCACCGATGCCCAGATACACCGCGCCCAGCCCACCAGTCATGATATTCGAATCATATGAGACAATACCGCCCTCGATAAGCGTGCCGCCATACATCATCGGAGGAAGACTGGGCAGCTTTTCATTGTTCGGACCAAGGTACTCGCCCCTCATCACCTTTACGATCTGCCGCTCCTGAAGCAGATTTTTAAGCCCTCCCCGTTCAGCCACCATGAACCAGTTGCCCTTGCCTGAATCGAGCAGCGCTTTCACCAGAATCGAATAACCCCCTCGCGTCACCGCGCTGGAATAATCCGTATACTGGGAGTTATTCTTGAACTGACCGGTCTGATCCTGAAAGTCGTAAACCACCACTGGAATCGGACGTGTCGGAACAGGCAACGCCATCAGAATCTCGGTAGCTTTCGTCCTGTCGGTGACGTGGGCTTCAGAGACCAGCGCATTGTTGTACAATGACTGGTAAGAGCATCCCCCAAGCGTCAGTAAACTCGATATCAGAAGTAACACGGCAGTCTTTCTCATGTCCATGCGTCATGTTATTGATCGAGAACGGTCAAACTCGTTGTTCCTGTCGAAGGATCGGTAATGTCCACCTTGATAGTCCCGGCATTTCGAGAGTAGCTGATTGCGCTTCCATCACCAAGATCGTAATACCCCGAGACGGCTGCCCCCTTGAAAATGTCATTGTATATTTTAGAACTGAGCTGACTGATGATGGACTGTTCTATCATGGATGCCGGATTTACCGTCTCTGTTTTCGTCGGAGGCTTTTCCACGCTGTTCATGAACACCGACATATTGCCGGGATTCGTGTTTGGAAAAAGCGCTGCATTCTGGCCCTGAAAGGTGAAATTGCTCGCCTGTGCGACCGATGGCATACCTGTCAGAATCGCCAGGCAAGAGAGACCAATGGCCAGTGATCGACACCATAACGACATGGCCATCAGCTGCAAGCTTTTATCCGCTCGCTCAGGTTCCGCGTTCTTCATGACTTTCAGGGATTTACCTGCTCGATAACCGTTTCCGAATCATTCTGCCGTATAACTTTCCGGTTATGCTTGCCGGTCTGGGTTTCCTGAGATCTGTTATTCTTGCCGGTCTGCTCCAGTTGAAGCTCGTTCTCCATACCGGTTTGCGTCTGTTCGGCCGTATTGTTGTTTCCGGCCTGTTTCACGCTCGATTTGTTGCGTGACCCGTTCTGTATGATGATCGCGGTATTTCCGCCCGATTCTGTCGATTTGGCACGAGCCTCGCCACTCGTTCTCGGGTTGGACAGGATTTCGTCCTGATAGTTTTTGTCAGACATTTTTTCTCCCGAATTTTCCGGAACGATAAGATCTCCGGCAGTTTTTGCTTTCAACTCTTCCGGCCCGCCGCATTCGCCTGATGAATAACCGACCATTGCCAGAAAACCGATGCCGGTCAGGAGCATGATCGTTTTGTTCATGTTTGTTTCAATGGTTCAGTGTTTACAAAAGACAAATGGGCAGAACATTCGCGATCGGGGAGATCGCTTTTTGAGAAGCGCCGATCCCCCCGATCATCCCTGGACAGAGCTATCTGTTCAGTTCTGGACTACGTTTGCAAAGTGATTGTTACCTATCTGGTTAACATTCGCGGTTTTGTTGTTAGCGAGCTGGGTCACAGTAGCATCATTGTTCATGCCAATCTGAGTCACGGTGGCATTGTCGGTATTACCAGTCTGAACAATCACCGACCTGTTCAAAGAACCGGTCTGCTGCATCCTGGCCGTGTCATTGTTGCCGTTCTGCGTCACTGTGCCGAAATTGTTTACACCCGTCTGTGCAATAAGAGCATTATCAGTCGAACCAGTCTGTTCAATACCGGCAAAGTTGCCCATGCTTCCGAGCGCCTGATCAATTTCGGCAACGCCATTATCACCCCTCTGAGTGATCGTACCTTCGTTGTCTGAACCCTGTTGGTTGATCAGGGCTCCATTTTGACTACCGGTTTGTACAATTCCAGCCAGTTCACTGTTACTTCCCACTAACTGATTGATCTCTGCGGTGTTGAGCAAACTTCCGGCATTCTGCTGGATATTGGCTTCACCGAGTCTGCCGTTCTGGGTCACATTAGCGGTGTCTCCAGCACCATCCTGATAAACGTTAGCGACGTTGCCACCATAATGAATTCCGGTGTCATTCTGGATAATGGTTGCCGTTTCCTGGAACGAATCCACATCCTGTGTGACGGTTGCATGATTGAAAACACCGTGCAGAGGTCCTCCGAACCCTCCTGTCTGATTGATATTGGCTGTGTCTAAAGTTCCAAGCTGGTCAAGGATGACCGTGTCTTCAGCAAACGCTGGGGCGTTGAAGACGGCATAGGCAGCAAGAACCAGCAACGCCGATTTGATTGTACGCATAGTACACTCCTGTTGTTAAAGTTTTCTGGCTACAAAAAAGGGTACTACAACTGGTACGGATTACGACAAACAAGGTGGGTACGTAGAACGACGGCTACAGCGGGTACGAAGAACTGAAGCTACTGAGGGTACGAAGAACTGAGACTGAACGGGGACGCATCACTGCGATACAGCGGGCACACATAACGTAATCCACACAATATCATTTTTGAGACAAGTGTAAGAATTACGTACAGACAAATAATACCCATAATGAATGTCAATCGCAATAAAAATAATCATAAAATTTTATCGCCAGCCATAGCATAGATATTATATTATTTTATTTATTGCATTTACATGCTCTTGAAAAAAATTCATACTCAAACAACTCCACCCATACAACAAGTAATCAACACAAAACAAACAGCAAACCCCCTGAAAACAAAACAGCAGACACCACCTCACCAGAGCTCTCAATCTGAGATTGACGTATTTTTTCCCCGGTAAATAAAGCCACTCACGAAATAACAAGTATGACAACACGGATCTCCTGACAACGGATCACCCCTAACTAAAACCGGAAGTTTTCTGCACACCGGATACATGGTAAAACTCACTCACTTCGAGGCAATCAGCTGCCATTCTCTTTTTTATTTGCAAGCGTTTTAGTAACTTGAAAGAAGTCGAAGGTCATCACCGCAACTGGTGCCACACAGCCAATTTAACCGAGCAGAACCATGCAGAGTCAGCTCAGCCGTCCGTACACCGAATCCAACCAGGTCCGTAAAAGTGTTTCGGGCCCATGGTCCGGCAATGCGGTCCACAAGGCAGAAAAGTATTTCATCACATCGGCCAAAAGGGATCGTAACGATAACCTTCAGATCGAACTTATGCCGGCTTCCGGAAGAAGGAAGCTCTCTCCTACAAAAGAGATGGTCCGCAAGCTGATCGCAGGTGAAATCGAGATTTATATCCTCACTACTCAGCCAGATATCGCTATCGATCTCAACAAGCTTGTGCTCGATAATGAAAACCGCTATGTCATCGACTTTGACAAACGCGGTGTGAAGTGGACCATGAGGGATATTCCCGTGTTTTACCAGGAAGGCAAGGGGCTGTGTGTCGAGATCGACCGCAGGACATACACCCTTAACGAGTTTTTCAAATAAACAGGCTTGTTTCAGCAGCATTACCAAAACAGATCTGTTCAAAGAAAGCCATGCCTTAAACAGCATGGCTTTCTTGTTTCCTGTCCTGAAGTGCGTTGCCGGAAAAGCCGCGGTTACCTGCTATGAATCAGAAAATCACTCAACAAGAGGCTTCATACGATGGCACTCCATTGCTGATTCAAGCAGGTGTTATGATTTCCACCTCAACAGAGTTTACAACAGCACCAGACCGGGGTATTCCCAGAGTTAGGTGGCATAGGGAGTCGATCATCTGATTGTGCTCACTCGGTTACCGGTCACACTTACAAACAATGATTCCGGGAAATGCAATGCTTCACCAGCATGACAAGGTAAGCACAAGTCATATCGTCCCCCCTCTCTCAATTACGGTCTGTTCTGAAATCGGCTTTATAACTCCCTGCACGGCCTCGTTGTCAACTCATATGCGCACCGTCAGCCTCTCATTGGCAGCAAAAGTGCCCTGCAAAGCAACCGATCCGGACATTGCACCAGAAATCCTGTGAACGCAACAAAAAAGAGGATGTCTCAGGTATGCATCTGAGACATCCTCTTCACTGAGAACAGTGAACCTCTGGCATTTCCCATCAATGAGATACTTATGAGAAAGTTTCGAGGCGATCAGTTCTGGTCTGTCAGTATGACCTATTGCAGCTTTTTCTTTGCCAGCTTGGCCTCAGGGGATGCCGGATACAGGGTGACGACGTCCTTGAAACGAGCTTTGGCATTGGCCGAATCGTTTATCTTCTCAAACGACAGGGCCTGCTTGTAAAGTGCTGCAGGGCGTTTGGGGCTCTTGGTATATTTGGCAATCACGACCTGGTATTCAAGAATGGCCTTTTCATACCATTTCTCGCTGAAATAGGATTCTGCGATGTAAAACTGGGCATCGGCGACTTTCGGAGACTTGGGATTCCTGGTCATGAAAGACTTGAATGCTTCACGTGACCCGGAATAATCGGCCTTACCCATTTTAGCGAGTCCATCTTTCAACGGATCATCTCCGGTCTGGGCAATCGCCGGCTTCTGAGCCTGAGCAGGCGTTGCCGCAGTCGCTTCTCCCTTGGCGCCTTCAGTTGCTGGCAATGTCTTGGTGCCTGTTTTTTTCGAAGCGTCCGATATCCCGAGATACTGCTCCAAGCGAGCGATTCTCGACTCCAGATCGTCGGATTTACGCACCATCAGCGAGTCTTCGACATCCAGCCGTTTCAGTGAATTTGTCTGGTTGTGACGCAACTCTTCAATGCTCCCCTTAAGTGAAGCTACCTCCTCACGATACTGGGTAATTTCCGAATACGAACCTGCCGACTGATTTTTGATCGTCTGGGAGTCCTCCTTGAGTCTGGTGACTTCACCCTGGACGTATTTCATGTCATTTTGTGATGCGCAGGCAGAAAGCAGTAGACAGGGCAGGAACAGAATCTTGCTAACTTTCATCGTTGATCTGTTAATGATTCATCAATCAGTAAATACCGGTGGTGACAGTATTTCGTCATCCACCGGTATCATTGACCGTCGTATGGTTATTTGTTCACGAAATGATCGCGACGGTTCTTTGCCCAGGCCTCTTCGTTGTGGCTGGGATCGAACGGGCGCTCTTCACCGTAGCTGACCGTCGAGAGTCTGGAAGCACTGATACCCAGAGTCTGGAGATACTCTTTTGCGGAGTTGGCACGACGTTCGCCAAGCGCGATGTTGTACTCATCGGTGCCACGTTCATCGCAATGGCCCTCGATCGTGACAGAGCGGGAAGCATTGTTCTGCATCCAGGTAGCGTTCTGCTTGAGCTGCTCCTGAGATTCAGTGTTCAGCGCAGAGCTGTCGAAATCGAAGAATATATCACCAAGAACCGGCCCTGACACAGGTGCGGTTGTGGTCGTGGTCGTGGAACCCGCCCCGGCAGCTCCGGTCTGATCACCTGTCGACACGGCGCTTTTGGAGGAACAACCAGCCAGAACAATCATCGCTGCACCGATAATACCAGGTAACGTGTGTTTCATACTTTTAGGTCTTTTTGAGTCTGTTATTGTTTAAAAGAGAGCCGGGGAAACCTTTCGGCTTCCCCGGCTATGAAGAGAATGCTGATCACTTTTCAACAAAGTGAACTCGGCGGTTTTTAACCCAGGCTGCTTCAGTATGTCCTGGATCGACCGGACGCTCTTCTCCGTAACTGACCGTCTCCAGACGGGCAGGATCAACGCCAAGTCTGACCAGGTAATCCTTGGCCATGTTAGCCCGTCGTTCACCAAGAGCCATATTGTACTCGCTGGTTCCACGTTCATCGCAATGGCCTTCGACGATTGCGCCACGGCCCGGATTGGCAGCCAGCCATGCGGCATTGGCTTTCATCTGCTCTTCGGCGGACGGGGTAAGATCAGAACGATCAAAATCGAACTGAATATCAGCCATAGGTGCAACGGCTGGTGCTGTGGCGACTGGTGGTGGCGGTGGCGGCGGTGGAGCCTGAACCGTTTCTTCAGCGCAACATGCTCCAAGCATAAATACGGCAGGGATGATCAGGGTACGCCCCAGATATTTCATGTTGTTGTTGGACATAAACGCCTCCTTTATTGATTGACAGAGTATGACAGCAGGCACTACTTCAAAGTTGACCATGATGGCTGCTGCTGCTCACCATCGATCTGCAGTAAAGATCTCTGGTTGGTGCCGTCAGCATTCATCACAAATAATTTTTTCCTCCCCTGCCTGTTCGACATGAACACAATCATGTTGCCATCCGGCGACCATGAAGGTGATTCATTGTCTTTTGCGCCCCGGGTCAGCTGCAGAAGACCGGAACCATCTGCATTTATTACAAATATATTGATTTCACCATTTTTTTGCAGTGATGAATATGCAATTTTGTCACCTGCAGGAGACCAGGAGGGTTGGGTATTGTAAGAACCGCTGAATGTCAATCTGCGAGCTGCTCCTCCCTGCACGTCCTGAACGAAGACCTGCGGCATACCGCTTCGCTGTGAAACAAAAGCCATTCTCGCCCCGTCTGGCGAAAAAGAGGGAGATACGTCAATACCCCTGCTAAACGTAAGGCGGCGGGAAATCGTTCCATTCGGCCTGACCAGATAGATCTCCTGATCACCTTCAAAGGAGAGTGTCGTTGCAACTTCATTCGTACCATTTCTCCAGGAAGGATCGATGCTTACGCCTGGCTTGCCGAGAGCGACCGTTGATTTGGTCTGAAGGTTGCGGATATACAGATCGGGACGACCACCGGCATAGTCGGTCCAGGCCAGATATCTGCCATCCTGTGACAATGCGGGCGTAAGAGTGATGGTTCGTGAGTTGGTCAGCTGCATGAGATTCTGACCATCAAAATCGCATTCATAAATCTCCTTGAAACCGGATCGGGTGGAAACGAATACGATTTTACTGTTGAACAGCAGGCATTTTTTGCCAGTCAGCAACTCGACCAGATCCGCACAGAACTGCAGACCCATGGACCTGAGTTGAGTCTCCGGGCCCGTATACTGCTTTTTAAGCAGTTGCTTGCCGCTCATGGCGTCGTACACTTCCATGTCGAGCCTTGTCATGTTGCCAACCTTTATGAGGCTGCCACCCGTATAAATCTCGGCGCCGACCGAGTTCAAAGATCCGAAATTGAGCGCCCCCGTCTGGGCGTTCTTCATGTTGACCGGAGCCTGCATGAGATTGAACAGACCGGTGAAGTCAAGGCCGCTCCTGATCGTACCATCGAGGCTTCTGGCCCATTCAATCTCTTTGCCGCCCTTTGCCGATGTCCTGTCGAGAGCGATTGAAATGCGCCCGGAACCCTGTTTGCGAATGGCTATATACTCCCTTGCCTCTTCAGCCTGAAGCCTGAACGGCATAAGGAGCAGACAGAACAGCACAAGGGATAACCCCGCAAAGGAAATCTTTGATATCCTCATAATAGTCAGAAATGTGGTTAACGTTCTCATTGCAGTTCAGGCCCGGATATCTTCCAGAAAGTTGCGTCATGCGCTCCAATCATAGATCAGCCCCGGAACCTCTTTATGCATAAGGAACAGTACATATAAAAAAAATATAATCAATAGGACACTCTTCCACGGAACAATTCCGGATAAGATCCCGAGATTTTGTTTCGCTTACTGCGACACCCCCTCTGGAGTGAACACAAAGCCTACCCAGAGTGAACGTGATCCATATTCCCTTGGTATGGCAGGCAACGGACTCGATTTCTGCAATGCCAGTTTCACAGAGTTGTTCAGATATTCGCTTGGTGCCTTGCGGTCATAACGAATCTGGGATATCGTGCCGTCAGGAAGAATGTTGATGGCAACATAGACCTCCATTCCCTTAGTGCTTCTGAGCAGTTGGCTCGAGAACTGCCAGTTGTTCTGAATAATATCGGCAATTTTGGATTTGTAGGGATCAGATGCGCCGCCGCCGGGTCCGTAAAGCCCGCCACCACCACCGGTACCACTGCCATGAGCACCACCGCTGCCCTGAGAGGCGACCTTCTTCTGGAGGTTGGCCAGAGCATTACCGATATTCTGTGACTGCTGACGGCTGTCGGCCTTCTGTTTGAGTTTCGACAGTGCTTCTTCGAGGCGCTGTTTTTCCGCTTTGGCATTTTCGACTGGAACCGTCTTCTTCGTAACTGCAGGTTCAGAAACCTTTTTCGGAGCCGGCGGTTCGGGAGCTTTAGGCTCAGGTGCTTCCTTTACCGGTGCTGGTTCCGGCTCGGGAAGAGATGCAGGTCCACCAGCCGGGCCTGGTGCGCCAGGCAGGGTAACAAGACTGACGCTGACCACTTTGAGCGGAGGATGGGTGTGAGCCCAGTAAATCTGCAACAGAATCGACAGCACGACTACAGCAACATGCCCCAGGGCGGCTATACCGATCCACCTGGTAAATCGCTTCTGCTCCTGCTTCAGTTCATCCCTTATGCTCATATCAAGGTCCGGGGGTCTCAACGTTTCTTGTCCTGGGTCTGGACAGGTTCTGTTACCATGCCGATTTTTTCGACACCTGCTTCTCGTATGGAGGCCATGACCGACATGACAAAACCATACGGCAGAGACCTGTCAGCCTTCAGATAAACCTCCTCGGCCTGCTTCGATTCGAGAATCCTGGGAAGCTGGGATGTCAGATCCTCGGGAGCGAGCTGAAAATCATTGATGGTGACCCTGCGTGACGCATCGACACTGACCACCAGCGCCTTCGAATCGATATCCATCCTTTCGTGCGAGGTCTGGGGCACGTCAACCTTCACTCCGCTGGTCATCATGGGCGCCGTCACCATGAATATGACAAGCAGCACCAGCATGACGTCGACAAACGGCGTCACGTTGATTTCGCTCATCAGCCTGGTTTTCTGTCCGGTCATCATTGTGCGGACCCCCGGTTACTGGTTGAGATAGGCATCGATGAAGTCGGGACCGAAGTCCTCGAGATCACGCTCGAGCTGACCGATCTTCTGCGTGAGGTAGTTGTACCCCATGACGGCCGGAATAGCCGCCACCAGACCGGTCGCCGTTGCGATGAGCGCCTCTGAGATGCCCGGAGCCACGGCGGCAAGGGATGCGGATTTCATGAGACCGATGTTCTGGAACGAACTCATGATCCCCCACACCGTACCGAACAGGCCGATAAAAGGTGCCGTATTGCCAACCGTCGCCAGAAACGGCACCAGGTGGGTCAATCGCTTGCTCTCGGCGTTGACTTCGCGCTTGATGGCAAGCGAGATACGCTCCCTGAGCTGAGCCGGCGCGGTCTTGTCGCGCATGGAACTGTACTCGATGTAACCGGCGCGAAATACACGCGGCAGAGAACCGTTCCGGAAATTTTCGCTCGATGCGAACAGACGATCGACGTTCTGCACATCGAAGAACGAATCGAGGAAGTCCTGCGACTCCTGCATCGATTTCCTGACGGAGCCGAACTTGAGGGCGATAATTGCCCAGGAGAGAACCGAAAAGATGATCAGGATTCCGAGAACAAAAAGCACGACAGGTCCTGAGCCTGTCAGCATGGAAAAGATTCCGGTACCGGCATTTTCAGTCATGATCAGCTCGCTGTGTAGATATGGTTAAAAGGCTGCCAGGTTCTGTACAACAAAATACGCCACGGCAGAACCCGATATAGCACACAATGTATTGACCAGATCGTTGTTCACAAAATGATAACCTTTGATAAGTTCGTTTTTTACCTTGCTGCCATCTGCCGCGGTGCTGTGTGTGCGCTCGGTAACTTTGTCTCTGATAGGATCATAGTACTGCGCCTGAAACGTCGCGCCGAAAAAACTGTCGACGAGACTTGCGAACAGACCGGCGATACCGATGACCAGCAGCGACTTGAGTATACCCACCTCATTGATCCATCCGACATTCATGAGCGCCGCGCTCCCACAGATGAGCAGCGAGCCGATGAAGGAAGCCGACGTACCGGGAATGGAGACACCGCCCGACGTACCCACGGGAACTTCCCGCAAGGTGGTGATCAGACGGGCTTTTGGGTTGGGCCACATCGTACCGATTTCGGTTGCCCAGGTATCGGCCTGCACAGCTGCCAGGGTGCCGAGGTATGAGAAAAAGATATAGGGATCGTTGGTAAGTGAAAAGATCACCATCATGATCCAGGCAACTCCACCATTGGCATAAACCTGATCGGCATCTCTCTGCGAACCCTTCTCGAAAACGAGATCGAACTTCGCCTTGCGTTTCCGGCCCAGCTTGGAGAGTACCGAGGAGAGCAGGTAAAAAGTCAGCAGCGGAACGGTCCAGACCATGCCACCCACACCGAAAATGTTGGTCCCGAGCAGGAAGGTCGCCGTGGCACCACTGTTGGTCAGAAACTTGACTTTGATCGAGAACAGTGCGAGCAACAGTGCAAAAAGGCCACCGATCAGGAAACCCTCGAGCGTTACCATGCGATTGATGTCTACTACATATAGTACATAGGCGATCGAGAGTGGAATGAACAGATTGTCGAGACCATACGAAAGCAGTGCCTCGACTCCCGTGGCAACAAGCGAGAGCAGAAGAGCCAGGGCTATGAGCTCCCATACTGGCTTTCCTGCAAGACCGCCGGTAAACGATTCCCGGAAAAGAAACAGGGAGACCGAGAGGATGACGAAGCTCGATATAAACATGGCGAGCGAACCTTCTACCGTTTTGGAGCTCCTGGTCATGTGCTCGATATGACGACCCCCAAACGCGGTACCAACCAGCGCGGCAAGAGCATCGCCGATTCCCATCACCAGCATCGAGGTCCGGAGGGCCCAGAGATGTCCATCCCACAAGACAAGAACGAGGATGAGGAACGCCAGAGGAAACAGCACCGGACCGTAACTGATGACCGGCCCATCTTCATCCGTGCAGGTATTTTCAGACTCTCCATGCAGCGAACGCAAAAGACCCGCCCTGAGGCTCAGGCCGCCAAGCGCGGTAAACAGCACGGCAGCGACAGCAGGATAGAAGTTGGACTGAAAATAGGTGGGAATGAAGAAAATCACGACCCCCATGCCGAGATGCAGTACCTTTCTGACCACCAGCGCATTCACACCGAACTTTCTGGTCAGCAGTTCACCCAGTACCAGAAAAAAACCGACGAGGCTCAGAAGAAGAAAAAACGAAGGGAGATCCTGCGGGAACGGGGACTGAAGAGTGAACATGACGCTGACATTTAAATGGTTGCAATGAGCAGCATGAACGAGTTGGCCGACTTTCTTAAAAATAGGATTTTTAACTTTTTACACCATCCTTACACAACAAGATAACACACTTTTTCCGAAGCTGCCTTTCCGGCGCTTGCCAGGTGAACAGACAGAAACAGCGTGAAGAAGGTGAAAAAAGGGAATTTTTCACTCAGTCCTTGACTTAATATCGGGGAAAATGTAACTTGACTCCAATTTCCTTACATTCGTGCCGACAACCGATCAATTGCAATGCCGTCTCTGACCAACCATAGCTCCTTTGATTCCGGGTGCCATGTCCCGTCGATGGCAGTCAGCCGCTCGCCTCTGCATCATCCGTTCAATCTCCTCATCGGCATCGCTTCCGTAATTTCCGTACTATCCGTAGTACAGGTAATCATTCCTGTATCCTGACCCGTCAGGCCTTTCCCAAGTCCATCGTATTCAACTTGATAATACTCAGACTCCAAGGCTTCGGGACAGGCAGGCCAGGGGCTCTGTTTTTTTGTTTTCAACCGTTAACCAGCTACTTCGATGAGATCTGACACCATAAAGAAAGGATTTGAAAAAGCGCCGCACCGCAGCCTGCTCAAGGCGACCGGAGCTGTCCGCTCGAAAAACGACTTTTCGAAACCCTTCATCGGCATCTGCAACTCTTTCAACGAGCTGATTCCTGGCCATGCACACCTTCAGGAGCTTGGCAGGATCGCCAAGGAGGCCGTGCGCGAAGCAGGAGGTGTTCCTTTCGAATTCAACACCATCGGCGTCTGCGACGGCATCGCCATGGGCCATGTCGGCATGCGGTACTCGCTCGCCAGCCGTGAAATCATCGCAGACTCGGTCGAGACCATGGTCGAGGCGCATCGCCTTGACGGCCTGGTCTGCATTCCGAACTGCGACAAGATCACTCCCGGCATGATGATGGGCGCACTGCGCACCAATGTACCGGTCATTTTCGTTTCCGGCGGTCCCATGCAGGCCGGCCACACCCCTTCGGGCAAGAAGGTCGACCTCATCTCCGTCTTCGAGGCTGTCGGTAAATTCAGCACCGGTGAGATCAACGAGGAGGAGCTCTGCACCATCGAAGAGAGCGGCTGCCCGGGTTGCGGCTCCTGCTCCGGCATGTTTACCGCGAACTCGATGAACTGCCTCTGCGAAGCGCTCGGTTTCGCGCTGCCCGGCAACGGCACCATCCTCGCTGTCGACCCGAGAAGGCTCGAGCTGGTGAAGAACGCATCGAAGCGCATCGTCGACCTGGTCCGCGATGAGGTCCGTCCGAGGGACATCCTCACCCGTCGTGCATTGCTCAACGCTTTTGCACTCGATTTCGCCATGGGTGGCAGCACCAACACCATCCTGCACACGCTGGCCATCGCCAACGAGGCGGAGCTCGAGTTCGATTTCGCCGAACTGAACGGCCTGTCGGCACGTACCCCTTACATCTGCAAGGTGAGCCCGGCCACGACCGAAGTGCACATCGAGGATGTCGACCGCGCAGGCGGTATCTCGGCAATCCTGAAGGAGCTTTCGACGGTCGACGGCCTGCTCGACCTCTCGGCGCCGACCGTTACCGGAAAATCGCTGGGCGAGAACATTGCCGACGCCGAGGTGAAGGATCGCAAGGTTATCCGCACGGTATCCGACCCCTACTCCGCGAGCGGCGGCCTCTGCGTGCTCTACGGGAACCTCGCACCGAACGGCGCTGTTGTCAAGACGGGCGCAGTGAGCCCCTCTATGATGAAGCATACCGGTCCGGCGAAAGTGTACGACTGCCAGGATGACGCCATCGCCGGTATCATGGGCGGAGACGTCAAGTCGGGAGATATCGTGGTCATCCGTTACGAAGGACCTCGCGGCGGCCCCGGCATGCCTGAGATGCTCTCGCCCACCAGCGCCATCATGGGTCGCGGGCTTGGGGACTCGGTAGCCCTGATCACCGACGGCCGTTTCTCCGGTGGTTCGAGAGGTGCCTGCATCGGACATGTTTCTCCGGAAGCCGCCGATGGAGGTCCGATCGCGGCCCTGAAAACCGGCGACACGATCACCATCGATATCCCGGCCCGGTCGATGACGGTCGATCTCGACGAACAGACGATCGCCGAAAGGATCGCGGCGCTGCCGCCATTCGAGCCAAAAATCAGGAAAGGCTACCTCGCCCGATACGCCCAGATGGTGACATCGGCCAATACGGGGGCAATCCTGAAACCAAAGTGTTAATCTGAACCAAATTGTTCGAACCATGCATGAACCCGGACAGAAACTGAACGGATCCGAGATATTTTTCGAGAGTCTGCGGCGTGAAAACGTCGACTGCATCTTCGGCTACCCCGGCGGGGCCCTGCTGAAGGTCTATGAAACCCTGCACGACGTCAAGGACATCAAGCATGTCCTCGTGCGCCACGAACAGGGTGCAACCCATATGGCCGAGGGCTACGCCCGTGCGACCGGCAGGCCGGGAGTCGTGCTCGTCACCTCCGGCCCCGGTGCGACCAATACCGTCACCGGCATCACCAACGCCTACATGGACTCCACGCCGATGGTGGTGTTCACCGGCCAGGTTCCGAGCACGCTCATCGGCAACGATGCGTTCCAGGAGGCTGACATCGTCGGCATCACACGCCCGATCACCAAGCACAACTTCCTGGTCAAGGATGTCAGGGAGCTTGCACTCACCATCCGCAAGGCATTCTACCTCGCCACGACCGGACGGCCGGGCCCGGTGCTGGTCGACATGCCGAAAGACGTCCTGGCCGCAGAGTGCGTGTTCGAATGGCCGGAAAGCGTCGACATCCGCGGTTTCAAGCCGACTGTCAAGTGCCATGCCAACCAGGTGAGCAAGGCGGCCAAAATGATCGCCAAGGCGAAACGCCCGCTCTTCTATATCGGTGGCGGTGTCATCACGGCCGGCGCCACGGAGGCGCTCTTCAGGATCGCCGTCGAACAGCAGATCCCCATCACCATGACCCTCCAGGGCCTTGGTGCGTTCCCGGGCGATCATCCGCTGTCGATGGGCATGCTCGGTATGCACGGCACCTTCTGGGCAAACCAGGCGGTCAATAACTGTGATCTCCTGATCGCTGTCGGAGCGAGGTTCGACGACCGGGTTACCGGCAAGATCGAGACCTTCGCCACGCAGGCCAAGAAGATCCATAACGATATCGATCCGACCAACGTCGACAAGAACGTCAAGGTCGACCTCCCGGTGGTCGGCGATGCCAGGGACTTCCTCGAATCGATCCTGCTGGAACTGCCGAAAGCGAAGGAGGACCACAGCGCATGGCTCGCAGAGATCGAGGCATGGCGCAAGCAGTGCCCGATGGACTACACGGTCGAGCCAGATTCGCTCAAGACCGAGTTCGTCATCGACGAGGTCTCGAAACAGACCAAAGGCCACGCAGTCATCGTGACCGACGTCGGCCAGCACCAGATGTGGACCGCACAGTACTACAAGTTCACCGAACCGCGTTCGATCATCACGAGCGGTGGACTCGGCACCATGGGCTTTGGACTGCCGGCGACCATCGGAGCGGCTTTCGGCGTGACCGACCGTCCGGTGATCACCATCTGCGGTGACGGCGGTTTCATGATGAACATCCAGGAGCTCGTGACGGCGGTGTACCACAAGCTGCCGATCAAGATTTTCCTGATGAACAACAGCTATCTCGGCATGGTTCGCCAGTGGCAGGAGCTCTTCCACAAGGAGAAGTACTCGTTCACCGATCTGGAAGCGAGCAACCCGGACTTCGTCAGGGTCGCCGAAGCCTTCGGTTGCCGCGCGATGAGCGCCGACAATCCGGAAGCTGCACGCAAGGCGATCGCTGAAGCGCTCGCTTACAACGACGGCCCGATGCTGGTCGATTTCAGGGTTGTCAGAAGAGACATGGTGTTCCCGATGGTCCCGGCTGGTGCGTCGATCTCCGACATGCTGCTTGCCAGGCTGAATCCCAAAACTATGGTTTAAGCGTTATGAAACATATCATCTCTGTACTGGTCGAAAACAAGTTCGGCACGCTGAACCGGGTCGCGGCAATGTTCAGTGCTCGCGGTTTCAACCTCGAGAGCATCTCCATCGGCGAAACCGAAGATCCGGAAATCTCACGCATGACCATCGTCACCCGTGGCGAGGATCGGATCATCAGCCAGGTGCTCAAACAGCTCAATCGTCTGGTCGATACCATCAAGGTGACCGACCTGACCCATCAGCCTCATGTGGAGCGTGAACTGCTGCTGATGAGCCTGAAGATGTCCAAAACTACGCAGCATGAGATTTTCGAGCTGACCAATGTTTTTAAGGGAAAAGTCGTGGATATCAAACAAAAATCCATTACTATTGAGGTCATCGGTTCCCCGGACAAGATCAACACAGCCATCGATCTTTTCAGGCCTTTCGGCATCCGGGAACTCGCACGTTCCGGCGCGGTAGCCATTCACCGCGGCGATAATTGATTTTTTTTACGTACGCCTAAAAACAGTCAAACATATGTCAATGAACGTCTTTTATGAGCAGGATGCCGATCTGGCAGTACTGCAGAACAAGAATATCGCCGTCCTCGGCTACGGCAGCCAGGGTCACGCCCATGCCCTGAACCTGAAGGACAGCGGCTTGAACGTCTGCGTCGGCCTTCGCTCGGACAGCTCTTCCTGCGCAAAGGCACGTGAGGCCGGCCTCAGGGTCGAATCCGTCGCCGATGCGGTCAAATGGGCTGACGTCATCATGGTGCTCCTGCCCGACCAGACGCAGAAGAGCGTCTACGACAACGAGATCGCTCCGAACATGAAATCGGGCAGCACGCTCGCTTTCGGTCACGGTTTCAATATCCATTACAAGCAGATCGTGCCTCCGGCTGACGTCAACGTCATCATGATCGCTCCGAAGAGCCCCGGCCACCTGGTCCGCAGGACCTTCACCGAAGGCAACGGCGTGCCGTGCCTCATCGCCGTGCACCAGGACTTCACCGGCGATGCCAAGGCGCAGGCTCTGGCCTGGGCAAAAGGCCTCGGCGGCACCAAAGCCGGCGTCATCGAGACCAACTTCAAGGACGAGACCGAAACCGACCTCTTCGGCGAGCAGGCCGTCCTGTGCGGCGGTTCGGCCGAGCTGATCAAGTGCGGTTTCGAAACCCTGACCGAAGCCGGTTATCCGCCGGAACTCGCCTACTTCGAGTGCATGCACGAGCTGAAGCTCATCGTCGACCTCTATTATGAAGGTGGCCTGTCCCGCATGAACTACTCGGTCAGCGATACCGCAGAATACGGCGGCATGACCCGTGGCCCGCGCCTCATCACCTCCGCCGTGAAGGCCGAGATGAAAAAGATCCTCGAAGAGGTCCAGGACGGCCGTTTCGCCAAGGAGTTCATCGACGAGTGCAACTCGGGTTACAACAACCTGAACAGCCTCCGCGAGAGCAACCGCAACCATCCGATCGAGAAGGTCGGTGCGAAGCTCCGTGAGATGATGAGCTGGCTCAAGAAGAAGTAAATCAGGGAGAGCCATGTATAAAATTGTCTCCATACCTGGTGACGGCATCGGCCCCGAAGTGGTGGCCGGCGCCCTCGAGGTACTGAGCGCTGTAGCGAAAAAGCACGACTTCACCTTCAGGGTAGAAGAGCACCTCTTCGGTGGCGCATCCTACGATGTGCACGGCAGCATGCTGACTGACGAGACGCTCGAGGCCTGCAAAAGCGCGGATGCCGTACTGCTGGGTGCCGTGGGTGGTCCCAAATGGGAAAACCTGCCTCACGCAGAGAAGCCGGAAGCGGCACTGCTGAAAATCCGCAAGGAGCTCGGCCTGTTCGCAAACCTCCGCCCTGCGAAGGTTTACGACGCCCTGCTCGACGCATCGACGCTGAAACCGGAAGTGGTCCAGGGCACCGATTTCGTGGTGTTCAGGGAGCTGACCGGCGGCATCTACTTCGGTCAGCCGAGAGGATATGACGAGAACCGTGGCTGGAACACCATGGTCTACGAACGCTACGAAGTCGAGCGTATCGCGCGCCTGGCATTCGAAGCTGCGCAGAAGCGCGGCAACGTGAGGGTCACGTCGATCGACAAGGCCAACGTGCTGGAGGTCTCGCAGTTCTGGCGCAACATCGTCCATGAAGTCCACAAGGATTTCCCGGAGATCGAGCTTGCCGACATGTACGTCGACAACGCCGCCATGCAGATCGTGCGCAACCCGAAGCAGTTCGACGTCATCGTGACGAGCAACCTGTTCGGCGACATCC
>JAAXWP010000029.1 GCA_013334925.1 Chlorobiaceae bacterium | reverse complement strand
CATCCCTGCGGTGCTCCTTGTGGTTGTCCAGATCGAACGGGATATGCAACCACTTGTCCTGGAAGTACGCGTCGCCCGGTTCGAGGCCTGCGAGGGTGACCGGAAGCGTAATGATCTTGCGCTGGTTACCCATATGAACGAACAGCTCGTCACCGGTAACCCAGACGTCGATATCCGAAGGGTTGGCGAACATGAGCTTCAGCTGGACCTCATAGAGCTCCTTGGTCCTCACGAACCTGATCGGCGGCTCGTCGTACATCATGTCCGAAGGATCGGTGTCGCCATAGATATCACGGGCAAACTGGTCGAGAGCCGTCAGACCGACGATCTCCTGATCGTACATCTTGAGTTTCCTGACCGGCAGCGGCGAAAAGCCTGCTTCGATCTGGCCGAGGTACTTCTGCTGGATGCCTTTCCACTTCTCGAGATATCCGCTCTCTTCATTGATGTCGAGCAGCCTGTTGACCAGAACCATGTCCACCTTGAAACCGTAAAGGTTCAGATAGGTGAGCGCCCTCATGGTCTCCTTGATCGACATCTTCTCGGCGTTCATGACGAGACGGACCGTCGAATTGAGGTTGTCGGTAAGGATTTCGCGGATTCCTTCGAGCTCTTCGAACACCTGGTCGACCGAGTCGATGGCGGCTTCCGGAGGAACATACTGGGCAATCTTGTCCGACATTTTGGACAGCGGCTTGCTGAGCGGGCGGACAATGTACTTGGTGACGTTCTTGACAGCCTTGATACCCCATGAGAGGGTGTCAGGCAGCGAGAGCAGCCTCAGGGTCTCACCGGTCGGAGCCGTATCGAGCACAAGTGCATCGTACAGACCGGAATTCTTGTATCGCTTGATCCTCAGCAGGGAGAACAGCTCCTCCATGCCGGGAAGAATGGTCATTTCGTCGGTCATGACTCCGGATACACCCTGAGCCATGAAAATCCTTGCGTAGAACTTCTGCACCTCATGCCAGTTCTCCTTCAGATCGACATACGGATTGACCTCGATGGCGTGCAGGTTTTCCCGGACCTTGGTAGGTTCAGGGCCAAGAGAGAGGTTGAATGAGTCGGAAAGACTGTGAGCGGGGTCGGTCGAAAGAATGAGGGTGCGGTAGCCAAGCTGGGACAGACGTACAGCGGTTGCTGCCGAAACGCTGGTTTTCCCTACGCCACCCTTACCGGTAAATGTTAGAATTCGCAAGCTGGTACAGGATTAAATGTAAATAATACACGAGCACGCATCCGGGTTTCCCGACAAGAACATTTTCCGGTTCCGGTCAACGGTCACAGGTCGGCGCCGGCACTTTCGTTAACCTTGCGCTCCTGTGTCGGTGAACCGGAAACATAGAATAACTATACGATACTCTACGGGACCGAAGCGAAAATATAACCACTCAACCCCATAAAACCAATCGCCAAAACCCCGTCCAGCTCTGAAATATCCGGCACCCGGAAAACAGTCACCCAGTCACGTCAACGGACAGGTCAAAACATAAAAAAAGCCCCTGTCGGTAAACAGAGGCAGGGATAATTTGAACAATGACAAAGGTTGTCCGGTCGATGATGTCATTCAGGATTTCAGAAAAACCCCAAGATCTTCGAGCAGTGACTGCAGGTCCTCCTCATGCTCGACTTCATCCTGCAGAATCTGAACGGCAAGATTGTAGGTGACCGGATCCTTGAGACCGATCTCCTGTATGATGCTGTTGTAGGTACTGATAGCGCACTGCTCTCCGGAGATGTTCTGTTCGAGAATCATCTTCACAAAAGGGTTATCGGGAGCATCGTATCCGCAATTGGTCCATTCGAACCACTGCCTCGGATTGGTCAGCGGTGTACCCCCAAGCTGGATGATCCTCATGCTCAGCATATCGGCATGACGCAGTTCGTCAGCGGCATGCTGCAGCAGCTCGGCTATGACGGCGTCTTTCATCGGCCCCTGAACCACTTTGGAACCGATCCAGTACTGATAATAGGCCAGCCACTCATCGGCATAGGCCTTGTTGAGCAGTTCGAGCACACGCCCGATGTGCTCTCCGACTATTTCACGACCTTTCGTACCCATGGATTTTACAATGATGTGGTTATGGAAGATCTCCGCTTGTCCGGGAAGCCGTAACCCTTCCGGCAACTTCTTGCAGGCAAGGGCGTTAACGCTCCCCTTCGGATATATTACATATTTGAACCGGGCCAGTCAATGACATTGCTCACGCAATTTCAGAAAGCAACAGGCAAGCACGGTGCGGAGTGGATGAGCAAGACAACCGCTCGAACAGCGGATCGAACCACCAGCAGAAAGTAAGATATATCGATCCTTGTCAGCCACACTGCACCTGATTCTGTCATCCCGCGCCCTACATGGAGGCTGAAAAATCAACCAGTCACGGTGTCGCGTCATGAAGGACTGTTCGTCATTTCGCTTCGCTGTATTCACCATGCCAGACGCCGATTTTGTGCAATAATGAGTGCTTTTGCCAGTCAGACAATAATCAACGGGATTACCCAAAGAGCGTGGGCAATAACAGGATCATTGGCTATATTGACATTTTGAGCGGCATGGCCTCCAGCCTGCGCCACCAGCATCCTTCCGTCTCGGACAAATCACCTGCATATACCTTTCATGGAATTGACGCACCTTGACAGCAGCGGCATGGTCCGCATGGTCGACGTATCGGGAAAACCACCTTCCAGGCGCGAAGCAGAGGCCGCCGGATGGATTTCGATGCAACCGGAAACCCTGCACCTGCTTGAAGGCGACGCCATGCCCAAGGGCAATGTGCTCGCCGCAGCCAGAATCGCCGGCATCCAGGCTGCCAAACAGACGGCATCGCTCATTCCGTTATGCCATCAGCTCAACCTGTCCTGGGTCGACATCCAGTTCGATATCGTCGATACTCGCATCGACATCTCGGTGACCGTACGGACAAGGGAGTCGACCGGTGTCGAAATGGAAGCGCTGACCGCGGTCTCCGTAGCGGCCCTGACCATTTACGACATGTGCAAGGCCGTCGACAAGCAGATGGAGATCGGTGGAATAACGCTGCTGAAAAAAAGTGGCGGAAAGCAGCAGACCTCCACAGGTTGCCGCCCCAGGAGCTCGGTGCTGGTCATGTCCGACTCGATCTCGGCAGGCATGGGCACGGACCGTTCAGGCGCAATTCTCAGGGATGGACTGGAATCGGCAGGCTGTGCAGTGGGCGATGTTGTCATCGTTCCGGACGAGCCAGCCGAAATAGGTGAAACGATCGACTCCTGGGTCCGGGATGGCATCGAACTGATCATCACTTCTGGCGGTACGGGACTGGGCCCACGCGATCTTGCCATCGAAACGCTGGTGCCACGGTTCACGAGAAGACTTCCCGGAGTCGAGCAGGCGCTGTTCCAATGGGGACAGGGCAAAATACGCACGGCCATGCTCTCGAGACTGGCAGCCGGCATGATCGGCCAGACCATGGTGATCTGCCTTCCCGGCAGTACCGGAGCTGCCGCCGATGCACTCGAAGTGCTGCTGCCAGGAATCTTCCACGCGTTTTCCATGATTCAGGGGGAGGGCCACAAATCGTGATTACGGTACACGATGCACACGAAATCATCCGGTTGGCGACGATCGCTACGACCAGAACCGAAACGCTTCCGCTGCGGGATCTCCCCGGCAGGGTGCTTGCCGGAGATATCCATGCCGGATTTCCGATGCCGCGCTTCACCAACGCTGCCATGGATGGCTTTGCGGTGATTGCCGACGACATCGCGTCCGCATCCGCAGCAAGCCCAGTAACGCTTCCGGTTACGCAGAAGCTCCCCGCAGGAGCCCTTACTACCCTACCACTCGCATCAGGAAGCTGTGCACAGATCATGACCGGAGCGCCGATACCCGCTCATGCCGATACGGTGGTACCGTTCGAGGAGACCAGCGGATTCGGCCAGCCGGTTGTGGAGTTCTACAAGTCCCCGAAACGCGGTGCCAACATCCGCATGACTGGTGAGGAGGTAGCGAATGGAGAGCTGCTTCTCGGGAAAGGTACACGGATCACGCCTGCCGAGGTTGCCGTGCTCGCTGCATTCGGCGTTGCCTCGGTGTCCGTTTTCCGGAGACCGAAGGTCGCCCTGGTGACCATAGGAGATGAGCTGCGCCTGCCGGGAGAGGAAGCCCCTCCCCTGGCCATCTACAACAGCAACCTACCCATGCTCGAAGCCTGCGTCGATGCCTGCGGGGCACAGCGCTCGTCCTCCTGGCAGTTACCCGACAATCCGGCCATTATCCGCAGCACCATCGAAACCGCACTGGCAGAATCCGATGTGCTGTTGACCGCCGGAGGCATCTCAACCGGAGAGTATGATTTCGTGCAGGAAACACTTGCCGAGCTCGGCGTTGAAAAGCGATTCTGGAAGGTCGCGCAGAAACCGGGCAAACCGCTCTATTTCGGCATGGCGCCATCGGAAACCATGGTCTTCTCGCTGCCCGGCAACCCGGTCTCCGCTCTTGCGTGTTTTCTCGAATACTGTACACCGGCACTGAACAGGCTGCAGGGTCATGAGCCGCCATCAAAGTTCGAAGCGTTTCTCGAAACACCGTTCCCGGCCGATCGCAAACGGCACCGATTTCTTTTCGGACGTCTTCGCTCGGAAAGCGGACGACTGCTCTGCAGCGTATCGGCGAAAACGGAGTCACACATGCTCACGGCCACGGACGGAGCGAACTGCATCGTCGAATCGGCCCCATCCGACGATCCTCTGCCGGCAGGAAGTCTGATCACCTGTACACCGCTACCCTGGTCAACCGGATACTGAAGGAGAGATGCACCATGTTTCATCCTTTTGAACTGGCATTCTGCGGGCTCTCGGGCTCAGGCAAAACCACACTGGTCACCCGTTTGCTTCGGCACTTCCGCCAGCAGGAACGGGAACCAGGCTATTTCAAGCACGGATGCCACCGTTTCGACATTGACCGCACTGGCAAGGATTCTTATCTCGCACGTCAGGCAGGGGCAGTCTCGGTCATGATCGCCGATCCTGAAAAAGAGGCGCTCATCTCCGACACTCCGGGAAACATCTCTGGCAGTACGGTGCTCGATTCCTGTGACATCCTCTTCATCGAAGGGCTCAAAGAGCTGCCGATACCCAAGATCCTTGTCGTCGATACCACCCATGCGATTCTGCCCCTGCTCGAAAAATCGGTGATCGGCAATGTCCTCGCACTGGTTCATGACGGACATGCAATCGGACTGGAGCGGTTCGGCCTCCCCTGTTTTCATCGCGACGATATCGGCGCCATCGCAGAGTTTGTCGGGAAACATCTCACCTCACTGGTTTCGGCAATACCCCTCTACGGACTTGTAGTTGCTGGCGGTCGAAGCCTGCGCATGGGATCCGACAAGGCGCTGCTGACCTATGGCAAGGATAACCAGCTCGCTGTCACGGCGTCGCTCCTTTCGGAATTCTGCCCTCAGGTGTTCGTCTCCTGCCGACAGGATCAGGCAGCAGCATATGCCGGGTTCGGCCATAGAGTTCTCACCGACACCTACCTTGATCTCGGTCCCCTTGGAGGCCTGCTCTCGGCCCAGCGCGAGCATCCGGAAGCCGCATGGTTTGTCGTTGCGTGCGATTTCCCGTACCTCGACGGAAAAACCCTCGGGTCACTCAGCTCCAGTCGCGACCCATTCAGGTTCGCCACCGCGTTCATGCTCCCCGGTGCAGACCGTCCGGAACCCTTGTGTACGATATACGAACCCAAATCCCGAATTTCGCTTCTCCGTCGTCACGGAAACGGAAACGACTCCCTCTCCTCGTTTCTCGCACATTCGAGAATATCGATCGTCAATGCATCAGGTACCGATACCTTGCGCAACGTCAATGACCCGAGCGGCATGCAGAGGGCCCTCGAAGAGTTGAACGGAGAGCAGTCATGAGGACCAACGGTAAAGATCTGAACCGAAACCTGCTGACCGATCGCTTCGGGCGTACGGTGGACTATGTCCGCATCTCCGTCACCGGAGCCTGCAACCTTCGCTGCACCTATTGCCTTCGTGAAGAGGACGCCCCTGCCCGTCCAGTCGGGGAACTCGACACCGCACAGATAAAAAAAATCATCTGTGCTCTCGGAAAAACGGGTATACGCAAAGTACGTTTCACCGGTGGAGAGCCGCTGCTCCGTCGCGATCTGGAAGAGCTCGTCGCTGCCGCGAGAAACACCGCTGGTATTGAGAGCGTCAAGCTCACCACGAACGGTCTGCTGCTCGAACGCCGACTGCTATCACTGCTCGATGCCGGGCTCGGAGGCATCAACCTCAGTCTCGATACCCTCGATGCATCGAAATTCCTTGCCATCACGAGGCGAAACGAGTTCGAAAAAGTTCGTCGCTCACTGGATATGCTCCTTGAAAACAGAGGAGTGAAACTCAAGATCAACACGCTGCTGCTTCGTGGAATCAATCAGGACGAAATCCCTGCATTTGCCGCATTGACCAGAGCACATGCCATCACGGTACGTTTCATGGAGCTGCAACCCTTCGACGATCACCAGATCTGGCGGACAGGGCGTTTCATGGGAGCCGATATGATCAGGGAGCATCTGTACCAGGCTTTTCCTGATCTTGAACCGATAACCGGCCACGCCACAGAACATTACAGTTACCGCATACCCGGGCATCTCGGCTCCATTGCGATCATCCCTGCATACTCGAGAAACTTCTGCAGTCGCTGTACGCGGCTTCGAATCACTGCCGACGGCAGGCTGGTCAGCTGCCTATACCACCATGAAAGCATTCCCCTCATGCCGCTGCTTCAGGCAGATGCTACCGAAGAGGAGCTCCGGAAAGCTATTACCGACGCTGTGATAAGGAAGCCGAAGGATGGAAGGAACAGCGGCGACGGTCATGCAGTATCCAGCATGTCGCAGATTGGAGGGTGAGAGAAGGGATGAATGATGAGGGATGAGTTATGAGTGCTGAGTTATGAATTATGAGTGATGAGGGATGAGGGATGAGGGATGAGTTATGAATGATGAATGATGAGGGAAGAGTTAAGAGCGGATCAGTGACGAGTGACGAGAGGATCAGTGATGGGGGACGTGGGACTATTGAAGGATTTCGCGTCACGGCTCTCACCCCTTATCGCCGGACAGCAGGATGATCGAAGCTCCGCGTGCGACATGACCACCGGAAATCACCCGGCAGAAAATCCCCTCCCTTGGCATGATGCAGTCTCCGGTCGCCGTCTTGATCGGGCAACCTCCGTTATGGCAGGCCTTGCCGATCTGGGTAACCTCGAGCAGCACCCCCCCGTCGATCTCAAGCAGGTCTCCCGCTGACAAACCAAGCAGTTCTATACCCCTCGTCACCAGATTTTCACCGAACATGCCGAACGCGAGATCCGGAAGTTTTTCGCGCACCATGTCGATACTCTCTCCGGCAAGCAGCGAGACCTGACGGTGCCATTCTCCGGCGTGGGCATCACCGTCAATCCCCCAGGCATCTTTCAGCGTGGCTGATTCAACGGCATTCTTGACCGTACCCTTTTCAGCACTGATACATATCGCTTCGATAAAACCCATAATTCTGACAGCTTGGCACGATTAAGCGTGATGTCGGTAGTCCGATTCTGGTGAATAGTAAAAAAAGAAGATAGAAAACAGACCGGAAATCCCTTTTGGACCTTTCGACATTGACTGCCTGTCACTGCAGGGAGACCTTGAGCCGGACGAAGCTCCTTACGTCCAAAGAGGGTTGGTATACAGGACCCCCGAATCCACCAAAACAGAAGCTGCAAACGATCTGCAAACGGCATGACGACCGGAATTGCATGCCGTTTATCAGGTAAATATCCGTCAAAGGAGAGCGATCAGATGTCCACGAACTGGCGGACGATCGATTTGATCTCGAATTCGTAGAGTGACGAAGCACCATCACCATAAGGGGGCAGCTGGCCAGTGATTTCCAGAGAGACCATCCCATGCACACGGCTTCTGATGACCAGTGCCAGGGTGTAGATAATCTGGTCCTCCTTGGATATCGGCGTACCGGCGCTGAGGACGCTTTCGAATGACGCTGGTTCAAGTACCGGCAAAGAATCCACATTCAGGAGCCTTGCAGCTCGAAGCTCTCTGAGTACACTCACCAGAGCGCTGAACGATCGCATCATGAAGGGCCTCAGAATGTCCATCGGGGGTTTATATCCTGGAGACACCGGGCCGAAAATAAGCATGTATCTTTCAGGATAACGCAAAGCCCACTCCCGGTAAGCCACTCCGGTTGCCATCAGTCGCTGCAGAAACTGTCCCACGTTGGGAAAAGAGTCCCTCGCGCTGATCTGATAATCTCCGAACGAAGAGTGGGCATCGATGATCAGTGAGGTCACCAGTGCATCCTGATCCGGAAAATAGTTGCTGATCGTCGGTAAGGGAATTTTCAGATCACGGGCGATCGATTTGAGCGAAAGAGCGGCTACTCCCGACTCCGCAATCTGCCGCCAGGCGGCATCCTTGATCTCCTGCTGCAAGCTGGAGAATTGTCTTGTATTTGGCGATACAGCCATGGGCACTCCTGATTGATGCATATCATGTATATCTACAGCATACATACTAAGTATACCAAATAAGGTCAAAATAATAAAATCTATATGCACCAGGAGCATTTCAGGCGAAAACCATCTTTCTTCAGTAAAGAACGAACTGAAAATCACAGATAGCGCATATGGATGACCAGTTCTTTTTCATCACCATCGAGCAGGAACTTCGCATCATCAAATGATGGCGGACCGAAACGGGTACGCGGGTTGTTTGAAGTCCCTACCCCTTCTTTCGGCATACCGATGAAATTGGTATCGAGCTTTCCGTTACCATTCTCGTCATGCCGGACACTGAGAGCGTAACTTCCGAACGGTATATGCTCAAACTTGAATGTCGGAGGATTTCCAGCAGCGGGAATCGAGGCTTTTCTGAACACATACTGTTCCTTGCCCGGGAAGCCTTTCTTCCCGTTGAACAGCACCAGCATGATCTCCCCATCATGGTTACGAAGGTCCAGAATCCTGACCCTGATCTCACCCGAGGCTTCCGGTTTCTGGAGATGTTCAGGAACATCGGCCATCAGGTCATGAGCAAAACCCATGAACATAAACAATAAAATGACAATATTTTTCATATTTCCGTCATTTAAAACTGGTTTCATGATAAAATTTCATTCGCACAAAACCATCCGGAGAGTATAGCCCCGGTAAATCCGCCCCCAGGATTGGCCCAGGCTGAAGCAAAAAACAGACCTGGAACCGGAGAACGGTTTTCGAGTCTTTTCGGCCCCGACTGACCTTTGATCTGGGCATAACCGGTGGCTATACCCCCAGGGTTGCCGGTAAACCGCTGAATGGTGCGAGCTGTACCAACTTCGACATATTCGATCTCCTGGCTGATTCCGGGAATCGTTCGCTCCAGACGATCGATCAGTGTTTTGGCGACGCGCTCTTTTTTCTCTCTGTATGCATCCTCTGTCAGACCGTTCCATTCATCAATACGGTCTACCGTGCAGATGACGCCAAAACTTTTTCCCTCGGCACCAAGTCCTGAATCGATCCGGCTGTAATCCACAAACACGAATCCCCTGCGATCGAAACCGGAACTTGCTGACGGGATACCTCTGCGTAAGGTCGAGGCATCTTCAGACATGATGAAGGTCGAATATGCGCTGTTGTTCAGGTGCGATATATCGCGCTTGAAACCAATATAGACCGATAACCAGGATATACCGGGCTTCAGGCCGGAAATTCTGCGGTTCAGCAGCATCCGCTCAGCATCCGGAAGCATCTCAGCGACAAGAGGCACGGCTGCATTGGCCACGATCGTCTCCGCCCTGAAAACCTGTTCCTCTTCAATTCCGTTCCTTTTCCTGCAGGCGACTCCAACGGCCCGGCCATGTTCAGTCAGAATCCTCGTCACCCTTGTATCAAGCACTACCTCTCCTTCATGTGCCTGTATGAACCCGGCAAGGTAATCGGACAATCGCTGTGAACCTCCTTTGATGAAATGTCCACCTCCACGGTAATAACTCGACTGGGCCATGGAGTAGTATACCAGCGAAAGGGTGTCGGGATCGTCATGGTAATAGGGATAGTTGGCCAGAAGTGCAATCTTGAGCTCTTCATTGACGATGATACTGTCGACAAATTCCCCGAGTGTCCGGTTGCCCATAAAGACCAGTTTCGGATAAAGCAACGGAAAAAACGGAAGCTGAAGCATCAAGAGGGTCCGGTTCGAGGGCAGACGATCAACCTCGTCACGGATGGCATGAATGGTACTGAAAATGGCTCGAATCCCCTTTTCTTCATCAGGAAAAGCCCCGATAAACATCTCGATCGCTTTTTCGGTGTTGTCAGGCACCACGAGATCGGTCTTCGAGGTCACCACCCGGTATAATTCAGGCACCCTTATGAATTCGAGATGCTCAAAAACTCCCAACTCTTCAAAGATCCGCCTCTTTGGATCTCCTGAATCGAGCCCATCCATTTCATGCAGGCCAGCCTCCACCAGAAAACCTCTGCGTCTGAAGGTGGTGGCGCAACCGCCAGGAACCGAGTGCTGCTCGATCAGCAACACCTTTTTGCCGCGCTTCGCAAGCAGGGCGCCGGCAGTCAGACCGCCAAGTCCGCCACCGATAATGACAATGTCAGGATTTTTCATGGAAATTTTCGGGTGTTGGTTGTCCTCACAAGTCCTGTCTCAGGTCACCATGTCAAATTATGGCATCCCCGAACAACTGTTGTTGACGTTTGTCACAAACAACCGCATCCAATGTGCTTCCGAGATCTTTCATGCGAGCTGTATCACCCTGCCGGGTTGCATGAGATTCCGGTAATGAACCAGTTATGCCGAAAAACAGCATCGCCCATCGCTCGACGAGCACCCAACCTGCCGTCAAGGGGGAAAGACGGCCCAGACAGATGCGCATCAACAGACGATGGGCGATGTGTATATATTATTACTCAGGCGACTAAAGGAAGCAAAAGCATTCCTGGCCCTGTCTGTCATCCTGAACGAAGTGAAGGATCCATCTTCAATCGCAAAAATATCTTATGGATTCTTCTCCCGACAAGTCGGAATCAGAATGACAACCAATAACAAACCGGATTGACACTGTTAATTGCCGGAGCAATAAAATTCCAGTCATAAAGGAGCGGTTTCCCTGATTATCGGCAGAAACCACAACCTTTCAATCCTCCTACTCTCAGGCTCTGGAAAGCCGCTGCCGAATTCGGCTGAGACTTTCCCGCTCCATACCGAGGTACGAAGCCAGATGATAGAGCGGCACCCGCTCGAAGATATGCGGGTTTGTCTGCAAGAGACACCGGTATCGCTCCTGGCCACCCATGAACAGAAATTGTTCGAGGCGGCCTGAGAAAATGCCTGCATAATGTTCAGCCATGAGACGACCGACCCTTTCCCAGTTTTTCGAATGCTCATACGCATACATCAGCACATCGTGACTGATGCTCACGATTTTTGATGGCTCAAGTGCCTGGATCGAGTATCTGCTTGGTATCTGACCAAGAAGACTTCCGTAATCAGCCATAAAATCATGCTCGACAAAAAAATGGGAATTGATCTCCTTGCCGCCCAGACCATGATACATACGGAAGGCTCCTGACACGATGAAAGAGACCTCCCTGCAACATCGGCCACTGGCAAGCACATGCTCGTCCTTCCCGATCTGTCTCTCGATCAGGTGGGGTCTGAAAAATTCCAGATCCTCCTCACTGAGGAACCGATAGTTGGCCAGAAGCCATGTCCTGAGTTCCAGAATACCTGTCATGAGATTATGGAATTGCGTTCACTTGAGTGCCGGTTCACGTCGGAATCCCCGGATGACCAGGCACCGACCTGCATAGCAGTGTCCGAAACCGGAGCAGATCCACCTTCCGCACATGCATTGCTTCGATGATCCGATGTCTGTCACTTATCTGGTTGCAGAATTACAAACTGACGCATGATCATTTCAAGTTCAAGCTGATAGAGTAATGCCGGATATCCTTCATATGGAGGCAACTTTCCTTCAAGTTCCAGAGAAACCATGCCATGCACCCGGCTCCAGATCAGCATCGAGATTCCGGTCACCAGAGCATCCGCGGAACCCGTGAAAGCATCAAGACAACCAGGAAACCCTGTCAGCTCAGGCATACCCGTCAGCGTGTCCGGGCTCCGGAGCATTCCGGCCGCATGGAGCTCGCCAACGCATTCCATAAGAGCTGAGATGCCCAGTTTCATGACCGGCAGCAACCCGTCTTCGGATGTACGGTACCCTGGAACAAGACTACCGAAAATGAGCCGGTAACGATTGGGGTACTTCAGTGCCCACTCCCGGTATGCCACGCCAATGGCAAAAAGCCGTTCGAGGAGCTGACCGGAGTCAGAATACTGAGCCATCGCGGCACGCTGAAATTCTCCGAATGAGACATAGGCATCGTACATCAACGCCGAGATCAGGGCGTCCCGATCGATGAAATAGTTGTAAATCGCCGGAGCGGATATCTTCAGTACACGGGCAATCCCCCTGAGGGAAAGTGATACTGCTCCGGATTCAGCGATCTGCTTCCAGGCGGCATCCTTGATAGCCTCCTGAATATTCGGAATCTGCCGTGACTTTACCGGACGTGCCACGAAACCTCCTTTATCGCTCAATTTTATTTACAACGTAAATTTACACTGTTCATTTAATAAAAACAACAGAATTCCTGCAGTACGCAATACCCGGGACTGCGTCCTGTTTGGATACCGGAAATACCGGCAATGGCTCTGGTCAGGGTTTAAAACGCGAAAGGACGGCTCGATTGCAAATGCCGCAGGTTCAGAAGGTCAGTACTCGAAGTGCCTGATCCCGTCTTCGGATGGATCGACAGCGGTCGTCCGGGTGCGGACACCGGTCATGATGAAGAGGCCAAGGCCAAAAAAGATGAGCAGAGAGGCCAGTGCGGCTTTCTGGCTGCCAGCCTGGGAGGAGACAAAGCCGAACACCATGGGACCGACGACAGCCGACGCCTTGCCGAAGGTACCGTCGTAGAAGCCGAAAAATTCGGTGATATGCTCTTTCGGGGTCAGTCTGGCCATGAGTGAGCGGGATGCTGCCTGCGAGGAGCCCATGGACATGCCGGCAAGCAGGCCGGTGACATAAAACATGCTCTTGCCCTGGGAGAAAATGGCCATAAAAATCACCACGAACCAGATCAGGAGCGTCATGACGATGGTTCGTTTCGGACCGATTTTGTCGGTAAGGAAACCGAACACCACCGAGCCGATAATGGCTGTGGTCTGAACGGTCATGAAGAAGACGATCAGCTCTCCGGTCGTAAACCCGAGGGTATTCTGGGCATAGATGGACGAGAAAGCGATGACCGTGAGAATGGCGTCATTGTAAAAGAAAAAGGCCAGGAGAAAACGGGAAAGATCAGGATAGCTCAGAATGTGCCTGACCGTATAGGCGACTTCCGAAATCGATCGGGAAATCGAACTGACTGCAGTCTCCCGGTTCCTGGGCAGGTCAGCTGCCCTTCGCATCCCCCTGTTTTCGCGCAGGGTAAGAAACAGTGGCGTTGCAAATACGGCAAAAAAGAGCGCGACAAACAGAAAGCTCAGCTTGAGGTTATCCATATTCGAGACCACGATGCCACCGGAAAGCAATGGCCTCATCAGGAACAGGATGGCAAACGCACCAAGATATCCCATGGCGAAACCGTAACCGGAAACACGGCCCAGACTGCGCCGGGAAGCAATTTCAGGAAGATAGGCGTCATAAAACACCAGTCCACCTTCAAACCCGATGTTTGCCAGCATGAACAACGCCGCGGCGGTGTACACGGTACCCGGCCCGGTCAGGGCCAGGAGCGCTGTGGCAATAATCGACATCAACGTGAAGAGGAAAAGAAATCGCTTGCGCCGCCCTGAGTAGTCAGCCTGAGCGCCGAGTATCGGAGAGATAAGGGCGACCAGCAGCATGGAGATACCGATGCTCGCCCCCCAGACGGCGTCACCCGATGGCGCGCCTCCGCAGATGACATTCTTGAAAAAAAGCGGAAAGGCAAAGGTGACCATCATGACGCTGAACGACGTATTGGCGAAGTCGAACAGCAACCATGCAAATATCCGGGACCTTTGCGAACTCATGGACAGATCGATCAGACGCCGGTTACATGACGGAACAGCGATTCGAAAAGCCGACGGCCGTCTTCCGATCCGAGCGACTTTTCACTCGCGCGTTCCGGATGCGGCATAAGGCCGAGCACATTGCCCTGGCGATTGACGATACCGGCAATATTGCCCATGGAGCCATTGAAATTGGCGGCTTCGGTGGCATTGCCCTCGTCATCGACGTATCGGAACACGACCTGATCATGCGCTTCGAGGTTTTCGATGGTTTCAGGCGAAGCGTAATAGTTTCCCTCACCATGAGCCACAGGAACCCGAAGCACTTCATCTTTGCGATATGCGTCGGTAAAGATGGTGGTATTGTTGACAACCTTGATGGTCGCCTGACGGCAGATGAACTTCTTGCCGGTATTACGGATAAGTGCACCCTCAAGCAGGCCGCTTTCGACAAGCACCTGAAAACCGTTGCAGATGCCGAGTACCGGCCGTCCCTTGCGCGCGAACTCGATCACTTCGCGCATGATGGGAGAGAAACGGGCAATGGAGCCGCAACGAAGATAGTCGCCGTAAGAGAACCCCCCGGGCAGCATGATCGCATCGCAGCCTTTCAGGTCATGGTCGTTGTGCCAGAGCATGACCGGTTTGACACCGGGAAACGAAGCAACGGCATATTCGGTATCATGGTCGCAGTTCGAGCCGGGAAAGACCACAATACCAACGGTTACATCAGCCATAACGATAGCAGGATTTAATTGAGGGGTTCGAGTTCGAAAGTGAAGTCTTCCATGACCGGGTTGGACAGAAGCTTCTGGCAGATTTCGGTGCATACCCTGCCGGCCTCTTCAGCCGTGTTCTCTCCGATGTTCACCTCCATGTACTTACCGATACGTACCGACTCGACGGTGGTGTAACCCAGGTTCTCGAGCGCATGCTGAGCTGCTTTGCCCTGGACGTCAAGGATTGAGGGGCGAAGGGTAACCCTGATCTTTGCCTTGTATGCCATAACTGATTGTGTTGCTTGTTGAAAAGAGCCTCAGACCTGCCACTGCCTCACCAGCATGCCCAGGGACCTGACGATTCCGAGCAGAATATACAATAACATGGCCACAAAAAAAGCTTTCGCCTGAAAGACCAGCACGCAGAAAATCGCTATCACATAGGCGGTCATCTGGAATGGATAGCGTCGGAACGATTCGATGGAAGGCTTTGGCAGGGCGTCATAATTCACCTTGCTCACCATCAGACCTGCCAGTACGACGGTCAACAAAGCGAGCGCCTCATGCAATGCTCTGCCGGTCAGCAACGGTTCGGCTTGCATCCAGAGCACGAAGGAGGCAATCGTCATGGCCTGGGCCGGAGTAGGAAGACCGGAAAAGGACTCTTTGTGATAGCCGATGAGACTGATGTTGAATCTGGCGAGCCTGAGCCCGCTTCCGACCATGAGCAGTGAGCTGAGAATAAGTCCGAGAGGCATACCGAGACTCGAGAGGCCGAATCGATATACCAGAAACGCCGGAGCCGCGCCAAAAGAGACCAGGTCAGACAAGGAGTCGAGCTCCACACCGAATTCGGAAGCCCCATTGGTCACTCTGGCAGCAAAGCCGTCGATCGTGTCGAAAAATGCCGCCAGAAAAATGAGCCATCCGGCAAGGATGTAGCTCCCTTCGCTTGACATGACGATCGATCCGTAACCGGAAACCATGTTCATGACCGTAAACACCGACGGCACAAACGATCTGGATACAAAAGGAAAACGAAACGGAACCTTTCCATTGCCATTTTTCAGCACGGGAGGATAGCGCTTCTGTCTGTTGTTCTGTTCGACATTACCCATAAAATATCGGCAAGGGGCTGCATATGATCATGCCACCCCGGTTCGGCCCTAAAGTAAGAGATTCGCTTCGACTTTAAAAGAATAAGAGTTCCTGCCACCCTGTCAGTGCACGTTCAGTAACTTTCGTCAAGTGAAGGAAAGCTGTTGCTGCGCACATCCTCGACATACCTGCGGACCGCATCTTCGATAACTGAAGACAGATCGGCGTATCGCCTCACAAAACGGGGATGGAATTCGGTACTGAGTCCGAGCAAGTCATTGATGACCAGCACCTGGCCGTCACACTCGGGGCCAGCTCCGATACCTATAGTCGGAATCGTCAGCGAACGGCTCACCTCGCCGGCAAGAGCGGATGGAATCTTCTCGAGAACGATCGCAAAAGCGCCCGCCTCCTCGAGTATCTTCGCATCCTCGATAAGCTGACGTGCTTCTGCATCCTCCTGTGCCCGAACCTTGTAGCTTCCGTACTTGTAAATCGATTGCGGCATGAGACCGAGATGACCCATAACCGGAATACCTACGTCGGTAATCCGCTTGACAGACTCGGCGATCACCTTCCCGCCCTCGAGCTTCAGGGCATCGCACTCGTGCTCTTTCATGATTTTGCCGGCATTACGCAGTGCCTCTTCGGGTGAAAGCTGGTAGCTCATGAAGGGCATGTCGACAACGATCATCGCCCGGCTCGTCTCCGCCTGCACACCTCGGACCACCGCCTTGGCGTGATAGATCATCTCCTCGATGGTGATGGGAAGCGTGGTGTTGTGACCCGCGAAGACATTGCTTGCCGAATCGCCGACAAGAACAGCATCGACACCCGCACGATCGAGGATCCGCGCCATGGTGAAATCGTAGGCGGTCAGCATGGAAATTTTCTCGCCGTTCTGCTTCATGTCGAGCATCCGGCGGGTGGTCACGTGGGGTAATTTCTGTATGGTGCCTGGTGTCATGATTCTGAAATTAAAACATTCATTGGTTCGCTGAGCGACGGCAGAAAGCCGAGATCACCGGTGTCGAGCTTCGTGACGGATATACCGTCGAAACCTGTTGCCGACAACATCAGCCTGACAAGCTCGTCGTATCCGGCATCGGTGAATTCGTCGAGCGACGCCGTCTTGCTTGCCATATCACTGGCTATCGTCTCGATCAGCCCGTGCTCACCCGATGCAATGTACCGGACGATATCCCTGTGCCTCGAGGAGAGAGGCATCGATCCGTGCTGAAGAATCGCATCGCCACGACGTCGCTGGGCAGAACCGACAATTTTACGGCCATCTACCTGCAGTTCGTACTTTGCGGATGCAGTGAAGCAGGGAACAGCTTCGGCTGTTGCATAACGCTTCCTGAAATCCGGTTGAGAACGACAGAAGTCCGGAACAACGCCGCTCTGTTCCAGCGCCCTTGCGATCGTTTCGTGCACCATCCGGTAGATCACTTCGTTCGGATGGACAGTCTCGGCAAAAAACGAATAGGTGAATTCATCGGCATGAAACACCGCCCGACCTCCGGTTGGCCTCATGACGATGTCGACTCCGTCTGCCCGACATTTCAAAACATCGATTTCGGCAGGGTCCTGGTTGCGGCCAAGCGAAACCGCAGCAGGAGACCATGAATAGAACCGCCACAGACAGCTACCTTCACCAAAGTGGCGTCGAAACGAACCATCGACGAGCGACTGCATGAGTCGCATATCAAGCTCCATATTGCAGCGGCCACTGCCACTGCCGGTATCGATGCAGAAAACCTTTTCGAAAAGCACTGACATTCTGGACAGGTTGTCGATGAACAACACGCAGGACGAGACCGTCAACTATCGGCTCTCCAGGAAACAGGCCGTGTTGTCATCTGAATATAGGAAAAGATGGAGGCTCCTGAAGCATAACGGCAAAAAACGCCTTGATAGTGGGGATCTCCAGGCAACGGGACAGTGTGATATAAGTTACTCCGATTTCGGTTCAGGCGCGGGCGCAGGCGGAAAGATCGACAGGAGTTTATGTACAGCGTGATCGATCGCTGCCTGCATCTGCTCAGGAGAATGGTAGCTCTGCACCATCCCGCGGACAGCACCGCGCCAGGCAACTTCCATGCGGGAAGCATCGCCCAGATCGATCACAAGTACGCCTTCCTCATAGTACATGTAGTTGGGAAACGGGTCACCCCATCTCATGCGATACCACATGGGCCGACCGCGAAGATAGGCGATCTGCCAGAATCCCGGATCGGGTTCGACACGCACCAGCTCCCTGATGTACCCGCTCGTCGAAACCGTAAAATCGACCGGTCCGCGCTCCTTCAGCACATATCCCTTCGATGCGAGCTCGCGATCCACTGCCGACTTCACCCGTCGGTATACCAGCGGATTGGCTGCAAGAAGATCGCGAACGCTGGTGGTATCCGGGACCTGTTGCCAACGGTACGTATGCCAGGTGGTGAAATTCACCTGGTTATCGTAGTCACTGGTGACCGAAAGCGTCGAACAACCGGCGAGCGACATCAGTGCGAAAAGGATGATGATGATCTTCTTCAGGCGCATGGAAAAATTTCCTTTCACTGCTTCGCAGGGCCTGTTTCAAGCATAGACCCGGGTATGCTTCATCGCGACAGAGCTCAGAACCTTGAAGATTTTCAACCTTGTCCATCACCTCATTAGTTTCCCTGAGGCCATAGCTTGCGAAGTGTGCGCGATTCCTGTTGTTAGTCTCCGTCAAGACCGGTATTTTCCCGAAAGGCGGCGAGACCGCTCTCAGCTCTACGCATGCACTCATGGATATCGGATCGATTCTCAGAACCTACCGGCACATCGCTGTCGTCGGCATATCGGACAAACCTCATCGTCCAAGCTACGGAGTTGCCCGTTACCTGATCCAGTCCGGTTATGAGCTCTATCCGGTCAATCCGACGATCGATGCCGTCCTCGGCATGAAGTGCTGGCCTTCGCTCTCGTCCATCCCCGAAGAGATCCGGAAGCACATCGAGATCGTTGTCATATTCAGAAAGCCTGCCGATGTTCCGCCAGTTGTGGACGAAGCAATCGCCACAGGTGCCCGTGTCATCTGGATGCAACTCGGCATCACGAATGACGCCGCTGCTGACAAAGCCAGAAAAGCGGGGCTCTCGGTCGTCCAGAATCGCTGTATTGCCGTAGAGCACCAGCGGCTTGACTCTTGACCCCCTTAACCCTCAACCAGCCATCGTTACCGTTTATGTCCCGTCGTACTGTTGCCGTGATCTTCGGAGGAAAATCCACCGAACATGAGATATCGGTCATCTCTGCCCGTGCAGTGGCCGCGCAGATCGATACTCGGGAATTCAGCGTCAGGCCTGTCTATATCGACCGCAACGGTCGATGGTACGGAGGCGCCTGCGCAGAAGAGATCCTCGGAACCGACCTTGCCGCACTCCTCAGAAGCAGTGAGCCCGAAGCGGCATCATCAAGGCTTGAGAGCATCACGAACAGCCACGGATCGGAACTGTTTGATTTCAGCGATTTTCAGCAGCGGACCGATGTCGCCTTCCTCGTCCTGCATGGTTCGTTCGGAGAAGACGGCCGGATACAGGGCTGCCTCGAAACCTTTGGCATTCCATACACAGGATGCGGCGTAGCCGCTTCGGCAATCGCCATGGACAAGGCGTTCACCAAGCTTTGTGCCTCAGCGGCAGGTATTGCCGTTGCCGATGGCCTCAACATTCTGAGCAGCGACTATCTCCCCGATCCCGGAAAAACCTGCCGTGAAGTGGAAGCAAAGTTCCAGTGGCCAGTGTTCGTCAAACCGGCAAGCCTGGGCTCATCGGTCGGCATCACCAAGGTCCATAATGCCGGTGAGCTGCAGCCCGCACTCGATAAAGCCTGCCAGCTTGACACGAAAGTGCTGGTTGAAGCTGCCATCTCGGGACGGGAAATCGAGGTCGCCGTCCTGGGTAACGACGATCCCCTGGCATCGGTGCCGGGAGAAATCGTACCTGGCAGTGAATTTTATGACTTCGAGGACAAATACATCAGGAACTCTGCCAAACTCTTCATTCCGGCCCGCATTTCGGAAGAGGAGACCGCTGCAGTCAGATCCGCCGCTCTTGCCGTGTTCAAAGCACTCGGTTGCCGTGGGCTTTCCCGCATCGACTTCTTCCTTGAGAACGGCACCGGCCGATTCATACTGAACGAAGTCAATACCATTCCCGGGTTCACCGATATCAGCATGTACCCCATGCTCATGGCAGCCACAGGCATCGAGTTTCCCGAACTGGTGAAAAAACTGCTGCATTTCGCCATGGAATCGGCAGCAGCGACGGACAACTGACAACAGACAGACAGATAACGATAATTCAGGGTGACCACCGGCACAAGCCGGAACAGGGTCATCATCCCCTGACGGAACGATAACGATGTTATGACAGGTGAGCCGCACCTCATATTTGCAGAGGTTTCGCTGGATATTTCACGTGGCGAATACCGGGCAGCCCTCGACAAACTTGCAAAAGTGGACAAGGGATTCCCGGAATCCTACATAATGCACCTGCTGCATGCGAGAGCTTTGCGCGGTCTCGGACGACCTGACCAGGCGATCACGCATCTGAAGCACTGCTGCCGCATCGCGCCATCGAACCAGATCGCATGGCAGGAGCTTATCGAGGTAACGGTACTCGAATCGCAAAGCTCACCTGAACCACAAGAACCCGAAATCGATCCCGTCGCCGACGAATTCGAACAGCTCTCGATCGCCCTTTCGGGATTCCAGGCGCCCCGTGCCACCGAGAACTCTGACCCGACGCCGATTGCCGAACAGCAGAAACCGTTCCCGGACGATGCGTCGATAGCCGTCCCCACCGAATCACTTGCAAGGCTGTTCATTGCACAGGGTGCATACAAAAAAGCCATTCGGGTCTACACCTCGCTCATCCAGCTCAAACCCTCCATGGCAGACGACTACCGGCGGAGCATAGACCTGCTACTCGAGAAGCTGTGACCCCGCAAGGCCACCAGTGTCCGACCGGTAACGGAAACTATTTGAACGATATGGCGTTAGATGGTTCTGACGTGTCATTATATTGTATTGATCAAACTATCCGAACGCTGTCTCTGTTACCGTGAAAAGAACGCTGTTCATTCTGACTATCGTCCTCCTGCTTACGCCGATGAGTGCAGTAGCCGCCATTGAGCCTCAAGCGAGGAAGCTCACACTTCAGGAGTGCATTTCGATCGCTCTGAAAAACGCGACTCAGGTTAAAAAGGCCGAAAACAATCTCAGGCTCGAAGGTGCCGACCTCCTGAAAAGCTATGGCAGCTTCCTGCCGAAAGTCAGTGCGACAGCTGGCTATGTTCCGCGTTCGGTGAACCGCTCCTACAGTTCATCGATCTCCGGATCTCTTTATGGCGACAAAGTGAAAACCGAGTCCGAATCGGTCAATCTTGGAGTGACGGCATCCCTGAACATCTTCAACGGCCTTTCCGACTATGCCGCCCTACGGTCGGCGATCGATCTGAAACATGCTGCCGGCTTGAGCCTGCAGCGCGCCAGGGAGAGCATAGTTTTCGACATCACCCAGCATTACTACCAGGCACTGCTCGACCGTGAACTCCTCGGCATCGCCAGAGAAAACCTGAACTCATCCAGCGACCTCCTGACCCTGACCGACCGGCAATACCAGATCGGTCTCAAATCGCTGACTGACCTCTACCAGCAACAGGCGGAGGTGGCCAGCAACTCTCTGACGGCGATCAAGGCGGATAACCAGGCGAGAAAAAGCGTTTCGGAGCTGCTTCGGCGCCTCAGGATCGATCCGATGACCCCGATCGACATCGAACCGATCGATACATCCTCATCTTCTTCGGTTCGGGTTTCTGTCGATGCGGACAGCCTCACCACGCTGAGCATGAAACGACGCGCAGATCTCGAAGCGGGACGGCTCGAGACCGACGCCGCCCGGTGGCAGGTCAGAAAGGCCGCCGGCAACAGATTGCCGAAGCTCGACCTTGCGTTTTCGGCGAGCAGCGACGGGACAAACTTCCTGAAGTACAACGGCACCGATTACACCTCCTACTATCCACCGTTATCGACCCAGCTTGAAAACGGCGTCGGCTACATGGTGTCGCTGAATCTGAACTGGTCCATCTTCGACGGGTTCCTCACCAGATACAGCGTCGAATCCGCTAAGGTTGCCCTGCTGAACCGGCGGCTCGATTATGAGGAGCTGAAGGATGGCGTCGTTCTCGACATCCGTCAGACGGCGGCGGATTACCGGGCAGCGTTCACCCAGCTCGAAGCGGCAAAAGCGAGCCTCCGCGCCGCCAGCTCGGCATTCAGTGCCGTACAGAGAAAATACGAACTCGGGGCCAGCGGATTCGTCGAGCTCAGCGCGGCGAGAGCCACGCTCTTCAACGCGAAATCCGGCCTGACGCAGGCAGCGTACAACCTGGCCCTGCAGAAAGCCCTGCTCGACTATACCTCCGGCAAGGCTGTTTCAGAATAGTATCGTAACGCATCACCCATTTATGGCCAACAAACAGCGAACAAAAAAACGAAATTCAGTCATCATCATATCCGGTGCAACCGTACTGGTTCTGATCGTGCTCGGACTGTGGCTGAAACTGCGGGAAAAACCGTTAGAGGTAACGACCGAAAAAGCCTTCCGAAAAGAGGTGGTGCATGTGGTGACCGCCACCGGCAAGATCCAGCCTGAAACCGAAGTGGTCATGTCCCCTGACGTTTCGGGTGAGATCATCGAACTCCCGGTCAGGGAGGGCCAACAGGTCAAGTCTGGCGATCTGCTTTTCAGGATACAACCCGATATCTATGAAAATCAGGTCGAACAGAGTCGGGCACAGATGAACCTGGCTCGCGCTCAGAGCCTCGATTCGAGGGCGAGAATGCTCAAGTCCAGTGACGACTTCCGCAAGGCCGACCTGCTCTACAAGGAGCGCCTGATCTCCCAGACTGAGTGGCTGACAGCCAAGACCAACGCCGAATCGTCGAAAGCGGCTTACGAGGCGTCGCGCTACGGCATCGAACAGAATCGCAGTCTGCTCAGCCAGAATGAAGAGCGCCTGAGAAAAACAATCGTCAAGGCCCCGATGAACGGCACGATCACCCTGCTGAAAAGCAAGATCGGTGAGCGTGTCGTCGGTACCGGACAGTTCCCCGGCACCGAAGTTCTCCGTATCGCCAATCTCGACAGCATGCAGGTCGAGGTCGAAGTCAACGAGAACGATATCGTCAATGTCCGCGTCGGCAATCCGGTCACGGTCACGGTCGACGCTTTCGGCGACCGGAAGTTCTCCGGTGTCGTCAGGGAGATCTCCAGCTCGGCCATAACGAAAGCAGCAGGAACCCAGGAGGAGGTAACCAATTTCTCGGTCAAGATCAGGGTACTGAACCATCAGCGACTGCTTAAACCAGGCATGAGCGCCACGGCTGACATCGAAACGAACCGTGTGCCCAATGCGCTTGTCGTGCCGATCCAGAGCGTGACCATCAGGGAAAATGCCACGGCAATGGTCAAACCGGAGAAAAACGCGTCGGACGAAGACAAGGTCGTTCAGTCGACAACGCCGAACCGGGCGCCGGAGGGACTTGAGGGAGTATTCGTGGTCAGCGATGGCATCGTCCGGTTCCGGAAGGTTACTACCGGCATGACCGACAACACACACATCATCGTACTTTCAGGTCTCAGGGAGGGCGAAACGGTCGTGTCCGGCAGTTTCAGCGCCATCACCCGCGAGCTTCGTGACGGAAGCCGAATCCGGATCCAGGAGAGCCGATGAACGTTCAGCCGGACATCATCAGCATCCGTTCGCTCAGCAAGTTCTACACCATGGGCGACCAGACGGTCAAGGCACTGGACAACATCGACCTTCGTTTCGGAAAAAATGACTATGCCGCCATCATGGGACCCTCCGGAAGCGGTAAATCAACCCTGATGAACATCCTCGGCTGTCTCGATACTCCCACATCCGGCGTATATGAGCTCAATGGGAGGAACGTCGCCGAAATGGATGACGACGAACTCGCCAGGGTGCGTAACCGGGAAATAGGATTCGTGTTCCAGACCTTCAACCTGCTACCGAGACTGAACTGTCTGAAAAACGTCGAACTTCCACTGATCTATGCAGGAGTAAACCCCGAGGAGCGCATCGAGCGGGCCCGTAAGGCTCTGGATCAGGTCGGACTCGCCGACCGGATCGGGCATAAACCCTCGGAACTCTCCGGTGGACAGATGCAGCGAGTGGCCATAGCCCGGGCACTGGTCAACCGACCATCGATCATCCTGGCGGACGAACCTACCGGAAATCTCGACACGGCAACCAGCCATGAAGTCATGGATATGTTCGGCAAACTCTCCGAAGCGGGCAACACCATCATCCTCATCACCCATGAAGAGGACATCGCCAGCTTCACGCGCAGGATCATCCGGCTTCGTGACGGCAGGATCGAAAGCGATTCGGCACCATGAGCGACGGACTCAAACAGCTCCGCTACGAGACGTCGGAGGGCCTGAACATCGCAATCTATCAGATACGGGCCAACAAGATACGTTCGTTCCTGACCGCACTGGGTGTCATCATCGGCATCGTGGCAATTACCATGATGGGGACGGCCATCAACGGCATCGACGTCGGCTTCGAGAAAAGCCTTGCCATGATCGGCTACGATGTGGTGTACGTACAGAAAGCTTCATGGAGTACCATGGGCCAGTGGTGGAAGTACCGCAACCGGCCTGATCTCGATACCGATTACGCGGAGCAGATCAACCGTGCCATAGCGGCAAATCCGTTCACCGAACTTGTCGTCGCCGCTCCCCAGATGTCGACATTCCAGGCTTCAGCACGATACCGCGATCGTCTGTTGCAGCAGATTTTCGCCATGGGGACCAACCAGGACTACCTGCAGACAGCTTCGGGCGACCTTTCAGAAGGACGATTTTTCACACCTCAGGAATCGACCGCCGCCGACATGGTCTGCGTGATCGGTGACGATATCGCCACGGGTCTGTTTCCCTACCAGTCTCCGATCGGCAAAGCGATCAAACTGAAGAACAGCAACGTCAGGGTGATCGGCGTATTCAGGAAGCAGGGAAAATTCCTGGGTCTCTTCAGCTTCGACAATCAGGTTATCATGCCGCTGGGCGCGTTCGAGAAGGTCTATGGGAAAACCTCGTTTGTCAGCATCCGTATCAAGATCAGGGATGAAAAAAAGGTTGATGAGGCCAAGGAGGAGATCACCGGCCTGATGCGAAGAATCAGACGTTTAGCTCCGGCTGACGAAGAGGATTTCGCGGTCAATGAACAGCAGGCGTTCAAAAGCCAGCTCGATCCGATCAAGAACGGCATCGCTGCAGCGGGTATCTTCATCACCGGAATGTCGTTGTTTGTGGGAGCGATCGGCATCATGAACATCACCTTCGTCAGCGTCAAGGAGAGGACACGGGAGATCGGCCTTCGCAAGGCGCTGGGGGCGAGACGCCGGACAATACTCCTGCAGTTTCTGATCGAATCGGTGATGATCTGCCTGATCGGCGGCTTCATCGGCCTCATGACTGCCGTGGCGATCACCTTCTCCATCCAGCTGCTGCTCCCGGATTTTCCTGTCCGTTTTTCACCGATGCTGGTACTGGCCAGCCTTTTCGTTTCAGTGGCTACCGGCATTGTCTCGGGTCTCGCCCCGGCAGTCAGCGCCTCGAAACTCGACCCGGCCTCATCACTCAGATACGAATGAGATGGGCATGACGATCCGGGAAATTCTTCTGCAGGCAGCGACCTCGCTGGCTGCAAACAAGCTCAGATCCGCACTCACCACGCTCGGTGTCGCGGTCGGGGTGTTTTCGATCATTGCGGTCATGACGGCTCTCGATGCTGTCGAGCGATCGGTAGCTACAGGTCTCTCCAGCCTCGGAGCCAATACCTTCCAGATACAGAAATATCCTGCTACGGTCTTCGGAAGCGGTCACCAGCGTGATCTTTACGCCAACCGCAAGGATATCACCTGGCAACAGGCTCTTCTGTTCCGGAAATTCATGGGTTCGAAAGCGCTGAATGTCGGGTTCGTCATCTCGAAGCAATCGAGCCAGGCACGCTATGCAAGCCAGTCGACAAATCCGGATGTCGTCCTTACTGGGGGTGATGAAAACTATGCGAAAGCCAACGGATTCGACCTCGCAACCGGCAGAAACCTCAGTGGCAATGATGTGCTCTATGCGAGTGACGTCGCCGTCATCGGCAGTGAACTGTCCCGATCGCTGTTCGGTGAAACGGCAGCTCCCCTGAACCGCAAGATCAAGGTTGACGGCAAGGTCTATACGGTCATCGGTGTCTTCGAAAAGAAAGGTGCGGCATTCGGTCAGAGCCAGGACAACTTCGTCCTGATACCGATCACGAGATATCTGGGACATGTCGACGAAAAAAGCAGCATTGCCATAACCGTGGAAGCCAGATCGCAGCAGGAGTACCAGGCTACGATAGATCAGGCCATCGGGGCCATGCGCCTGGCAAGAGGACTGACCGTCAGGGAGACCAACGATTTCGATATCAGAACCAACGAGTCGCTGGTGGAATCGTTCCGGAGCATCCAGAACACCATCAGTGTCGGAGCATTCATCATCAGTTTCATGGCGCTCCTGACCGCCGGCGTCGGCATCATGAACATCATGCTGGTCAGCGTCACCGAACGAACCAGGGAGATAGGAATCCGCATGTCGATAGGCGCTCCACGCAGCACGATTCTCAGGCAGTTTCTGCTTGAAGCGCTGCTCCTCTCAATCGGAGGAGGCATCGTTGGCATTGCGACCGGTGCCGGTGCAGGGAACCTGGTCGCGCTGAAATTCAACCTGCCTGTCATGTTCCCCTGGATATGGATGATTGTCGCTATGACCGTATGCTCGGCCATAGGAATCTCTTTCGGACTCTTCCCCGCCTGGAAAGCCGCGCACCTCGACCCTGTCGAAGCGCTCCGTGCATCCAGATAGCGGAGCTTCAGAAAAGCAGCGAAGCCGTGAAACCGGAAATCCGGTGGAGCATACCAGGCTCGGATGCTGCCATCGAGACGAGTTCCCGTTTCAGTGACGGATCTGTCATCATCCGCCGGTCCGCCTCCATCCAGGCCGGAACCACACGAGACTCAACCCACGCCCAGCGTTGAGCCGCGTCGGCGACGCTGCAAAGGCCGGACAGTGTTTCGAAATAACCGGAATGAGCTGAAAAAGAGGCGCTGCAACGCGAATCTGCCGGAAATGTACCCGAAAAATCAAGCTCGCTGCCAAACGAAGCAAGAATCCTGCCTCCAGGACTCAGACGATCGAACACCGGCTGGAGCACCACCGATTGTTCATGTCGAAGAAGCAGAACATTGCCATGCCAGATGAGCTTTTCGCTCTCATCATCGTTACCTCCCGACTTCAGGCCCCGGATACCACGATCAATGAACCTGAAGCCTTCGAGCAGGAGGGTTGGTTCACCTCCACCGGCATGCTCTTCGATCTCCTGTAGCCCACCGCCGAGATATGCCTCATGTGCCCAGGCGATATCATTGAAAATACTGTTGTTACCAGAACGGATCACATCGAGATCCTCCCGCATGAAAAGTCCGGACGCAATCCGGTGCAGACCGACCAGCGGGTTCTGTTCGCCCATGCGCTCAGGAGAGGTCAGCATCTCGACGGACACGATGGCTACCCCAACCTGCCTGGAGGCAAAGGCCGCCATGCCTGCCCATTTGAATATGGCCGGATGATCGAGATACCAGCGGGCATACCTGGCGGTAATCGCCCGGTTACGTTCAGAAAAGCGCTCTTCAGGCGGCAGATCGCGCCTCACAGCCTGCATCCATTCGTCTTTTGTCCTGTGCATGATCGTTCAGGGCTCCGGTTTGGTATATACCTGTTCAACACCCCCTGAAAACAAATAATTTATTCTGCACGGCAGCACTTCAAGCCTGCCGTCGAAACAAAAAAACGAAGCAGTCCCGGAGTGTGAGACTGCTTTTTTCAGCTTTTTCTGCCGGGCTGAAACGATGGCGGCGCACCAACCGTCAACGAAGTCGCCGGGAATGCAAGGTTCCTGCATGAGTCTGGATAAACGAATACAGGTCCTTGCCAAGCAATGCCCGGTTTTTCATCGCCTCGATAATCTGTGAGCCTGCACTGCCCCTGGTATACTCAAAAATCGATCCATCCTTGAACTGGATCTGAACCCAGTCATAACCGTAATCATAGGCATCGATGCCGGAATCCGCCGCAAAGTTCATGTATATCTTCATGGTATGTCGTTTGAATAGTTCACATTTTTCGTCAATACTCGTCCCATCACATCAGAACCCGGATACTGCCAATACACGAGGGATTCAGACCCGCCAGGCACCAAAGCCGTTACCACTGGTTATTCCCCGCCATTACACCACAATCAAGCTCTTACGGGTATTGGACGTTTTCAGAAATAAAATCTTGCGGTGAAAATCTGTAAAACATTCTTTTTTAAATACTTCAGAGAACAGCTTTGTGAAAATCGGGAAAATTGCGTTCCCCTGCACACTGGAGTTCTTCTGTAAGTCATTACCGATATTCAGATAATTTTTGAATATTGGATCAGGTGAGCAATCCCTCAGGTCTGTATCCGCACACCTTTTGTAATAGTTACGATCAGCAAATTTGCAGTTCCCGTAAAATGCAGTTGTTGTTGAACCTAACTGGAGCAAAAATGAAACAGACTCTTCAGATCGCAACCCTTGCCATCTCTCTTTTCGTCGGTTTCGGCAGCACGGCACTCGCAAACGGCACAGAAGTGCCAAAGGCGGAGGAACCCGCTATGATGCAGGAAACCACACCTCCCCCCGCGCCGTTGATGCCAGCGACATCCAGCCAGCCATCTGCATCCGGCCCCTACATCAGCGGTTCGATCGGAGCCGGAATTCCTGGCAACAATGAGGTGAAAACCGGTCTTGTGCTGAATGGAGCCGTCGGATACAATTTTGACCCGGTACGACTCGAAGCTGCCATGGGCTACCAGCGTCATGATGTGAAGTCAGTTGACGGGCACGTCACCTACCTCAGTTTCATGGCGAACGGAATGTACGATTTCGACGCGGGTTCGGGCCTCAAACCCTATATCATGGCTGGAATGGGAGTTGCCCGTGCAGATATGTCATGGAGAGATGACAATACCAATTTCGCCTGGCAGGTCGGGACCGGATTGGGGGTAAAAATCGACGACCAGACCATGTTCGATCTTGGGTATCGATATTTCAGGCCAGACAACGGCGGGCTCAGTCTGAAAGGCCATAACATAATGGCCGGTATTCGATACCAGTTCTGATCCATTCTCTCAATCCAGGCAAAGAGGTCAGACAACTCATGCCTTATCTGACCTTTTTGCCTGTTTGAGGCTTTGCGTTCAACGGTCAGTACAGAAACGGACGTAATTAAAATCCATTGACAGTCATGGTGTGTCCCATCACCATGACTCACAACTCCTTGGGCTCCTGTGGCACAAAACGCGAATACAGACAACACCCAAACTTTCCAGCACACACAAAAAGCGTATATTTTCTGATACAGATCAGCATGTTGACCGATTCTGTTCTGAAAAACAACGCGAACTAAGCGTTTTCGCCCAGTGTTTGAACCATTGCTATCAGAAGAAACCACGAATGAGGTGATTTCTGACACAATGCTCTGTCGACCCAGTTACAGCTCATCACTTCAGCGAAAACCAAAACAACGACAGCAATGACAACCATGAAGAAACTCACCAGGCCGGTAGCCGTCGGGCTGCTGCTCTCTACAGCATCACTCTCCTGGGGCTGCCAGTCCGAGATGACCGCGACTGAAGGTCGCGGAACCCGAGGTGCAGCCATTGGCGCAACATCAGGAGCCCTTCTTGGCGGAATTATCGGAAGCCGAACCGGAAGCTGGGCAAAAGGCGCATTGCTCGGTGCCGCAATTGGCGGTGCTGCGGGCTCTGTCATCGGAAATTACATGGACAGGCAGGCTGCAGAGATCAGGCGTGATGTACAGGGTGCTCAGGTAGAACGGGTAGGCGAAGGCATCAGGGTGGTCTTCGACAGCGGCATTCTCTTTTCGACAGGTTCATCGACCATCAACTCGGCGAGCCGTTACAACATCGAAAAGCTCGCCAGAATCATGAATAATTACAAGGACACGAATGTGGTCATCGAGGGCCACACGGATACGGTCGGCAATGAAGCGACAAACCAGACCCTTTCCGAAAGGCGTGCTGAATCGGTAGGTTCGCTTCTGAGAGCATACGGTGTATCGGGCAGCCGTATCAGTAGCGTAGGATATGGTGAAACCAGACCTGTCGCAACGAACGAAACCGAAGCCGGCCGGCGTCTCAACCGACGTGTTGAAGTGTTGATCTACGCCAATAATGAGCTCAAACGCCAGGCACAGAGCGGCGAATTGAAAATGTAACAACAAAAACACATCATCACTACACAGGCCTGTGCAAAGTAAAACCCTGCACAGGCCTGTTCATTCTGGTGAATTCGCACCCCTCAGAAAAGCGTTGTTCGCCTTGTGAAAAATTGTTTACTTTCTTCCGCGGGAGCCCTGAACGTCCCGTATAACACAAACCGAGTCATCATCTGCTGACTCAATCACCACATCACCATCAGTACCGCCATGCATTACGAGAATGCCGAAGATGTCCTCTCAGCCTGGATATCCGGAATCTGCAACGGAGCGATCGACGAAGTCGAAAAACTCTATCATGAAAACGCCGTACTCATTCCCACCTTCTCACCACACACCGTAAACACTACCCAGGGAATCCGGCAGTATTTCGAACAGTTGGCCACCAGAGACAAGCTTCAGGTCAGGCTGTATGAAAAATCTCTAAAAAAACAGTCACTGGGATGCAGTTCCTGGGTCCTCAGTGGTCTTTATGCCTTCGAATTCGAAGTTGATCAGCTTCTTCTGACATTCCCGTCAAGATTCACGTTCGCTGTCGATCTTTCACTTGAAAATCCGATCGTGCATCACCACTCTTCTCAGGTTCCGAGAAATCTCTCCTGATCTGCGGGTAACCGGAGAGGGCGAATCAGGCACCAACTACGCCCTTTCCGGTTATCGAAACGAAACACCTGCCTATACAGGGTCAACCCCTGGTTAAACCGACGAAAATTCTCCGGATACGGTACTCGAAAGCCGTAATACCTGCAGCAAAAAGCGGGATATGCTGGTGAAATTCAGCTAAAATAGCTATATACCAGTTATATTTGTAACAGACCCAACAAATAGACGTAGCATTATATATGACCGTCAAACAAAAATGACGGTCCGCAGCCACAGGACAGCTCCGAAAAGGGATAACGAAAGTATTCTGTAATCCGGGAATTGTTCTTCCCCCATAAGCAAGCGTAAGAATGCAACAGATCAACAAAAACCATGGTCAAGGTGAGGATTATGACATCCTTTCCGTTGGTTTGACATCGTACACACTTCTCATTACCGAAGATTCAGCCTCGGCACCGGAAGATGGATCGCACATTATCACGGTACGATCAGCTGAAGAAGCTGCCCGTTATCTGGTATTGCTCGGAGATACCTGCTCACTGCACATCTCTCAGGAGTATCGGCTGGAGCATCCGGAAATGGAAAAACAGATCAGGAAACTTGCCTGCGTGTTACAGGCCCCCGATACCCGACTGGATTCGAGGGTTGCCGCTGAGATGATGCGCAAGCTGCCGTTCGACCTGAAAGGATTGCTCAGAAGCCCGATTGCGCTGTCGCCAGGATCACCGCCCGGTTCAAAGATCAGCAAAGCCCTGGTACACAAGACAAGCGAATCCAACATTCTGATTTCAGAGCCATGTTTAAAAGGCAACATCTGGCACTTCAACATGTCGCTCGAAACAGATGAAATGCATTTTGATCATGAATCAGCCCATGTTCAGGGAATGCTGATGATCGAAGCGTTACGACAGGTAGGCATAAGTGTCGGACATCTTCAGGGTCTTCCACTCGATGGACAGATCGCGCTTTTAAGTTACAACATGGGGTTTTTCCATTTTGTTGAACGCTCTTCGCCGATCATTATCCGGGCGTACAGCAGCTTCACTGCGGACAGAAAAAGTGAAGATAAAGAGATTCCTGTATATGCCCAGGTCATCCAGTGGGGCAGGGTTTGCGCAGAAGCAATGCTGATTGGATTTGCATTTATGAGCGAATCATCGTGCGTAGTAAAAGAGGCGCGTATTGAAAAAATCGCTGCGCGGCAAAAAACGCATTTTGAATCCAGACTCATGCAGCTTCAACAAATGGAGAACAACCGAGCATGCGCATAGCGGTTATTGGAAGTGGCGTTTCAGGAATCGCTTCGGCGTATTACCTCAGGAAACTGAATTTCGATGTTGATCTTTATGAAGCAGGCAGTTCCATTGGAGGAAGAATCGGAAGTGAACAGCTTCTTCTGAGAAAGGTTGATTTCGGCGGTAAGAATATCGGGAAACACTATACAAGATTCAGGGAATTCGTCAAGGCTTGCGGCAGTCCTGAATTCGAATATTTCGGATTGAACACGTCACAGATGGTCAATGGCCGGATCGTCAAGTTCAGCCGTGAGGGATCGAAATTCTTTAACCTTCTGAGAATTCTGAAACTTTGCGGCCTTGATGGGTACAGAAAACTGTACCCTATGGCCAGGGCTATTCTCGACGACAGAACTCAGGGTGTGCTCTGCAGTGATTATTTCGTCAGGATATCGGAACGTCTTGACCATATGACGCTGGCGAAATATCTGAACAATCGCTGTGTCAACAACATCATCAGGCCGGTTACGATCAGGATGAACGGAGCTGAACCAGACGAATGCTATCCGGGCAATCTCGGATCGAACATCGCTCTGGCGCTCGACAGTTACGAGCAGCTCAAGGAAGGCATGCACGGACTGCTTGCGGCATTCCGACAAATGGACGCACCCGGCTCACTCAGGATATTTGAAAACTGCCCGGTCACCTCTGTCAGCCGGGACGAAAACACGAATTCTGTCAGACTTGAGTTCCTGAACAAAGGTATACCGGGTTCCGAGATCTACGACCGGGTGATTTCTGCCGTACCGGCACACAGGCTGGCGGAGTTGATCGAACGAGAATTGACCGCCGCAGCCAAACTGCTGAGACAGATCCGATACTATCCGGTTGCCGTTGCCATCGTGAGATACCGAAATCCGGTGTTCAAATCGGACTGCCGCGCAATGATATTCGACAACTCGGTAGCCCTGAGCAATGCCGGCGCATACGGTATCAATGACCTTGACCTCGTGCGGTACACCTTCAGCGGTAACGTATCGAGACGGACCATTTCTGAATTCTCCGCTCCCGAAGCTGTCGTCAGTCTCGGAGAAGAGATTGCCTCCCCGCATTTCAACATCCGCGGCAATCCGAGAGAGGCCTTTGTCTATCAGTACCTTCCAGAAGGTCTCTGCGCATATTCCCCATATCATCATGAATTGCTTGGCAGAATCGATCGGGAACTGGAACAGATTCCAGGTTTTTTCGTAACTGGGGATTACCGGCGCGGTGCATCGATCGAGGCCTGTTTCAGAGCTGCGGAAGAGTGCGTCAAAATACTTACCGGGCGATGACATGAAGCTTCTTGCTCACATACGAGAGTTCATCAAGGACGGAACTCTCGTCTCCCGCTCCAACGCCAAGGCGGCAGCTCTCCTGGGGGCTCCCGCACATTTTTCATTTTATTTCATTTTCAAGTACGTATTCCACCTTCCTTATGAGAATTTCGCATTGAGGATGCTTGCCGTCACGCTATGCCTTTGCGCGCTCCTCAAGCCGAAACTCTCCGAAAAACAGCAGCAGTATTTCCCGATCTACTGGCATTTCATGCTGATCTTTGTTCTCCCGTTTATCTTCACAACCAATCTGCTCATGAACAACTTTCATGAACTCTGGTTGTACTGGGAGATCTTCATGGTATTCGTGCTGATCATGTTCGTTCCGAACTGGCTGCTGTTTCTGCTCGATCTGATCATCGGTGTGCTCGGGGCTATCGCGTTCTATGTACTGTCTGCCCCACAAGTACCGCTTGAACCTCACTTCAACATTCCTCTCTGGAGTCTGGTCATTCTGTTCTCGATTGTCGCCGGATACATGTTCAGTTTCAGCAACTGGCAGAGTATGAAAGCTGAAGAGCGAAGAAAAGCTGAAGAGAAAAACCTCGCGCTCGAGGCACTTGCCGGAGGCATCGCCCACGAAATGCGAAACCCTCTCGGTCAGATCAGCCACAATCTCGATGAGATTCTGCAGGAACTGCTGCCCAACAGACTTGATCACTCTGGAGATACAACACAGCTTGCAGAGCTTGCCAAAACCATCAGGCAACGTGTGGCCCAGGCACAGACAGCTGTCAATCGCGGCCTGCACATCATCGATATGACCCTCGAAAACTTCAGGGGGGAGGATCTGTTCAGACATAACTTCTCCTCTCTCTCAGCTGCAGCTACCACCCGGAAGGCAATTGATGAATACGGTTATGCTTCCGAAGAAGAGCGCCACAAAATCATGCTGCAGGGTGAAAATGACTTCATCTTCAGGGGAGATGAAAACAGCTACCTGTTTGTGCTGTACAATCTTTTCCTGAATGCGCTGCATGTGCTTCGTGAGCGACCTGATGGAAAAATTGAAATCAGGTTTGAAACCGGTTCGGATGTGAACAGGGTGATCGTCCGGGATAACGGACCGGGTATACCTTCTGAAATTCTCAACCGGATCTTCGATCCCTTCTTCACCTCTGGTAAAAAGGGTGGCACCGGGCTCGGCCTCGCATTCTGTCGGAGAGTGATGCGCTCATTCGGTGGCGACATCCTGTGCAGTTCCGAATTCGGAAAATTCACGGAATTCACACTGACATTCCCGGTACTCGACAGGGATCTGATCGAAGATTTCGAAGCGAATCTGTATGCAGAGTACAAATCACTCCTTTCAGGCAAGCGCCTGCTGCTGGCCGGGAACGATCGGGAAAATCTGGCCATTATCCAAAGACAGCTTGCACCTCTCGGTCTCAAGATAGACGAAGCCGCGGAGGGAGCATCGGCAATGAGCATGATAGAGGCGAAACGCTACGACATCATTCTTTCGGATCTCAATCTTCCTGTACTGAGTGCCTCGGAAATAGCCAAAAGACTCGATGCCCAGGGCAAAGAGATTCCGGTTATAGCTTTCGTTTCCGATCACCAGCCAGTCGAGGCAAAAGAGGGAGAGGAGCCCTCAGGAATCGATGCCCGGATCTCCATGCCACCGGTACTGTCCGAATTGCTGCAGGTGCTTAAAATTTCGCTTGAAACCTCACGTGAGGCACTCAAGGAGTCCCTGTCAGGAAAAACGGTGCTCGTGGTTGACGATCTGGACTTCAACCGCAGGGTCATCAAGTCGATGCTCAGAAAACTCGATGTAACGATCCTCGAAGCATCGAACGGTCAGGAGGCGCTCCACAAGCTCGATGAAAACCGTTGCGACCTGCTGGTCATGGACATGAAAATGCCGGTGCTGGACGGATTCGAAGCATCGAGGCGTCTGCGCTCTTCAAGCAGCATCAACAAGGACATCCCGATCCTGGGCCTCAGCGGCAATCTCGATAACAAAGCGCTGCAGATGGCAAAGCTGAGCGGCATGAACGACTGCCTCATCAAGCCGGTCAAGATGAAGCTGTTCCTGCAGAAAGTGGCTGCGATGCTGAAAAACGAGCGCCCCGTCGAAGTCTGATCCCGGGGGGAGAGCCCTCTCTCCCCGGCACGATGCCCCCCGAACTCTAACCGGACGGCATGACAGCATGTATCGCAATATTGCAGATTATGGCGTGATCGGCGACATGCGATCGTCAGCACTGGTTTCGCGTGATGGTTCGATCGACTACTGCTGCCTGCCCTGGCTCGACTCGCCCACCGTGTTCGGCGCGCTGCTCGACGATGAACGAGGCGGCTGTTTTTCATTGTGCCCCGCAGCGCCCTTCACTTCGACCCGCGAATACATTCCTGAGACCAATATCCTCTCGACCACCTTCACGACGGCCTCTGGAACGATCAGGCTCGATGATTTCATGCCTGTCGAAAATACCCGTCAGCCGCAACGACCCCAGGGAATACACCGTTGTGTTCATGCCATCGATGGTCAAACCCGGCTCGTGCTGATCTTCGCACCCCGGCCCGACTACGCCAACTGCAGCCCAATCATCCAGGCTGAAGGCGATGGATTCACCGCAACAACCGATAAACTTTGCCTGCATCTGGTCATTTCCGGACCCGAATACCAGTCTGAAGGACTCGGTACCGACACGCTGCGCCTGAGTTTCACCCTCTCGACCGGTGAGGCTGCGCATGTGGACCTGTATACGGAAAGCAAGCCTGAACGATTGCCCTGTCCTTACGAATCGACGAAAACCTACTGGGAAGAGTGGATACAATTCTGCATTGGCCAGCGATGTGCCTGGCTCGGTGAATTCACCCCCCTGGTCCATCGTTCGCTCCTGGTGCTCAAGCTGCTGACCATCCAGCCGACCGGAGCTATCGCTGCAGCGGCCACGACCTCCCTGCCCGAAACTCCTGGCGGCCCGCGAAACTGGGACTACCGGTTCACCTGGCTGCGGGACGCCTCGTTCACGCTCAAGGCCCTCTTCTCCCTCGGACATGTCAGTGAAGCCGACAGCTTCATCCGCTGGCTTCATGCCACCTACCGACGGCACGGCAGCCGCCGACTGCAGATCATGTATTCGATCCATGGCGAACAGGCGCTCGAAGAGCGCTCGCTGATGCACCTGAAAGGCTACCTGGGCTCCAGGCCGGTCAGAGCCGGCAATGCCGCTTTCCGGCAGAATCAGTGGGACATCTACGGCGAGGTCATGGACGCCGCACTTCGCCTGTCGGATTACGC
>JAAXWP010000028.1 GCA_013334925.1 Chlorobiaceae bacterium | reverse complement strand
GCCTGGTTCGGCGAGAAGACGAGCGTGGCGTTGGTCCTGATGCCGTGCTGCGAAAAGTGCCGGATGGCTTTGAGACCGTCCACGGTCAGCGGGCACTTGACGACCACGTTGGAGTGGATCGCGGCCAGGTCCTCGCCCTGGGCGATCATCTCCTCGGCCTTCAGCGTCGTGACTTCGGCACTTACGGGTCCATCCACGATTTCGCAGATCCTGGCAATATGCTCCTTGAAATCACTGTAGGTGAAGTTCGAAGGATCCTTGACGATTTTTGCGATCAGCGACGGATTGGTCGTGACGCCGTCGAGTACGCCGAGTTCCGCTGCGGCGCGGATTTCGTCGAGACTGGCCGTATCGATGAAAAATTTCATAGGTTGCCTCCTCAGGCGTTGACGGTTTTTGCGTCGAGCATGGCGTTGAAGTTCTTCGCGACGCGGCCCTGCCAGTTGCCCTTGTGATAGGCATAGCCGGCGATCAGCGGCATGGCGAGGGTTGCCTCGGCGTAGACCATCTGCTCGAAAACGGTGTCCACCTTGCCCCAGGAGCTGGCCTCCTTGAGGGTCGAGCCGGACAGGGCGCCATCGCGCTCGTCGGCAACCGTGATCTGGACGGCGTAGGTGTGCATCGAAACATCCTCGTAACCGAGCACTTCGGCGGCCACGACGATATCCTGGGTGAAGTTCTTCGGCACGCCGCCACCGATCATGAAGATACCGGTCTTGTCGTTTTCGATCTTGATTTTGGTGAGCTCGCGGAAGTCCTTGACCGAGTCGATGGAGACGTGGCGGTCGGGGTTGTTCCACTGGTGGTGCACCAGGCCGAAACCGGCGGAGCAGTCGGAGAATGCCGGGCAGAAGATCGGCACGCCCTTCTCGTATGCCTTGTAGACGATGGAGTTCCTGTCGTGGCCGTTCTGTTCGATGTATTTGCCCATCTCGACGATGAACTCGCGCGAGGAGTAGGCACCGGGCTGCATCGAGTTGGCGATGATGGCGGTGGTGTCGTCGCAGATGCGAAGGTCATCCTCGTCGATGTAGGTGTCGTAGATACGGTCGATGGCAAGTTCGCGCAGTTCAGAGTCGTCGGCGAACTGGCTGCCCTTGTAATGTTTGAAACCGAGGGCTTCGAAGAAGTCCTGGTCGACGATGTTGGCGCCGGTCGAGACGATGACATCAACCATGTTGTTGTCGAGCATGTCGATGATGACCTGCTTGAGGCCTGCGCTGATGAGCGAACCGGCAAGCGTCAGGATGACGGCACACTCCTTGTCCTGCTGCATGAGGTCGACGATCGATGCGGCACGGGCAAGGTTCCTTGCCTGGAATGCCATCTCGGCCATCTGTTCGACCATCGGCACGACGTTATGTTTCTTGATCTCGATATGCTGGATCGGCTCCTTCAGAAACTCGCCCTTCTTCACATCTTTCTGCATAGTGGCTCCTGTATCGTTAGCTTTGCGTGTAAACTGGTTACGGGTAAAAATCGAAAATAAAAAAAGGAGAGCAAGCTGACTATATCACACACTCACATTGCCGGATGCTGCTTCCTTCCGGACCTGACATGGTTGGGCAAGAGAATGTTGTATAGGACTTACTCTCCTAAACTTTGGCTTTGTTTTTATTGTCTGCGCAAGACGCATTTAAAAACAAGTCGTCTAATATAGCGTTCTCCAAACAAAAAACAAAACTCTGCTTTTATCTTTGTATCAACTGTGATAACTTCGAAAACATGCATCACAGAGGCCGCTGACACGCACGGTGTAACGGCTGACACGAAAAACGGCAACATGTCGACACAAAGGATTTTAAGCGGGATGCGGCCAACCGGCAAACTGCATCTTGGCCACTATACGGGAGCTCTCGAAAACTGGATTGAACAGCAGAACCTGCTGCAGCCTGACGGCACCAGAGCTTACGAGACCTGCTTCCTGATCGCCGACTACCATACGTTGACCACGTCACTCGACACCAGCAGCGTTTACAGCCATACTATCGATATGCTCATCGACTGGCTGGCAGCAGGCGTCGATCCGGAAAAAAGTCCGGTATTCAGGCAGTCCCAGGTCAAGGAGCATGCCGAGCTGTTCCTCGTGTTCTCGAACCTGATCACGACGGCCCGTCTCGAACGCAACCCGACGCTGAAAGAGCAGGTACGCGACCTGAACATGGATGCCATGTCCTACGGTCACCTCGGCTATCCGGTTCTGCAGGCGGCCGACATCCTGCTCTACAAGGGCAACGTCGTTCCGGTCGGTGAAGACCAGCTGCCTCACGTGGAGATCACCCGAGAGATCGCCAGGAAGTTCAACAGCCATTTCCCGCACCCCTCTATCGGCGAGGTGTTTCCGGAACCGGCACCCAAGGTCACGAAATTTTCGCGACTTGTCGGGCTGGACGGCAAGGCAAAAATGTCCAAATCGCTCGGCAACACCATCTTCCTGAGCGACACACCCGAGGAGATCTCGGCGAAGATGCGCAACGCCGTGACCGACACCCTGAAGGTCCGCAGGAACGATCCCGGACGTCCGGAGGTGTGCACGGTCTACAGCTACCATCAGCGCTTCTCCGCACCCGATACCGTCGAGACGGTGGAGGCCGGATGCCGTTCCGGTTCGCTCGGCTGCGTCGACTGCAAGAAGATGTGCTCGGCAGCGATCTCGGATGAACTGGCGCCGATGCTCGAAAAGCGCCGCTATTACGAAGCACGTCCTGAGCTGGTGAAGCAGATCCTGCATGATGGCGAAAACAGGGCCCGCCGGATCGCCGGACAGACCATGGCGGAGGTTCGCCAGGCGATGCATCTCGGGGAGCTGGACGCATGAAGGGGCAATCGGCAACGGACATCGGCGTGAACCCGAAAGCCTTCATCTTTGACATGGATGGCGTGCTTACCGACAACATGAGGATGCACGCGCAGTCCTGGGTCGATCTGTTCGCCGATTACGGCCTGCAGGGGCTCGATCCGGAACGTTACCTCGTCGAGACTGCCGGCATGAAGGGGCTTGACGTTCTCCGCTATTTTCTCGATCCGTCGATCTCCCCCGCTGACGCCGAACGGCTCACGGAGCTCAAGGATATTCTCTACCGGGTGATGAACCGGGAAGCCATACTGCCCATGACCGGTCTCGGAGAGTTTCTCGACAGCGCATCGGGAAGCGGCATAAAACTCGGAATCGGCACGGGCGCCGGACCGAAGAATATCGCCTACGTGCTCGGGCTTCTCGGCATCGAATCACGCTTCCAGGCTGTCGTCGGGGCCCATCAGGTCACGCATGGCAAACCGCATCCCGAGACATTCCTTCGCGCCGCCGAACTGCTTGGCGTAGCACCGGAATCGTGCATCGTCTTCGAAGACGCCCTTCCGGGGGTCGAAGCCGCCGCAGCCGCGGGCATGCGCTGCGTAGCCGTAACCACGACCAACGCCCCGCAGGCGTTCGAGGTGTTCGACAACGTCATCAGGATCATCGATGATTATTCCGGGCTGAGGCCGGAAGAGCTGCTCGGACTTTCCGGCGGCTCATCAACAACGACATTCAGGTAAAAAACGATGCGAGATTTTTTCATTCCCTTCATCCAGGGAGCCCTGCGTTCTGCAGGCATAGAGACCGACAAGGAGATCCAGATCGAAAAACCGAACGACAAGAAGTTCGGCGACTTTTCGACCAATATCGCCTTTCTGCTCGCCAAAGAGCTGAAAACGAATCCGCGAGAGCTTGCAGGCAAACTCATCGGCCTCATGTCTTTCCCTGAAAGCACCGTGGTTAAAATCGAGGTTGCCGGTCCTGGTTTCGTCAACTTCCATCTCGACCCGGCATTTGTCATGCGCTCAGCCCGGGAAGTGCTGGTGTCCGGTGACTCGTTCGGCAGAAGATCGGTGGGCGAAGGACAGAAAGCCATCGTCGAGTATGTAAGCGCCAACCCGACCGGCCCGTTGACCGTCGGCCGTGGCCGCGGCGGCGTGCTTGGAGACTGCATTGCCAACCTGCTTGCAACGCAGGGTTACGAGGTCACCCGCGAGTACTACTTCAACGATGCCGGTCGCCAGATGCAGATTCTCGCCGAATCGGTACGTTTCCGCTATCTCGAACGCTGCGGCCTCTCCGTAGAGTTTCCGCAGACCCACTATCAGGGAGACTACATCAGGGACATAGCCGAAACACTCTTCATCGAGCACGGCGACGAACTCGCTAATAGTGAAGGGCTCTCGCTCTTCAAGGAGACGGCAGAAGGCATCATTTTCGCATCTATCAGGAAAACGCTGTCGAGACTCTCGATCAATCACGACTCCTTCTTCAACGAGCATACCCTCTACCAGAGCGGTGATAACGGCACTTCACCGAACCAGTCGGTCATCGACGCGCTCGATGCCAAAGGGTTCATCTCCCGGCATGAGAACGCGACCTGGTTCATGACGACCAGACTCGGCCAGGAGAAGGACAAGGTGCTGATCAAATCGACGGGCGATCCGAGCTACCGCCTGCCAGACATCGCCTACCATGTCACCAAGTTCGAACGCGGCTATTCGCTGATCGTCAACATCTTCGGCGCTGACCATATCGACGAGTATCCGGACGTTGCCGAAGCCCTGAAGATCCTGGGGTATGATACCGAGCGCATTCGTGTAGCCATCAACCAGTTCGTCACGACGACTGTCGGCGGCCAGACGATCAAGATGTCCACCCGCAAGGGAAATGCAGATCTGCTCGATGATCTGATCGACGAAGTTGGTGCAGACGCCACGAGGCTGTTCTTCATCATGCGCAGCAAGGATTCACACCTCAATTTTGACATCGACCTCGCCAAACGCCAGTCAAAGGACAATCCGGTATTCTACCTCCAGTATGCGCATGCAAGGATCTGCAGCCTGCTGAGAATGGCCTCGAAAGAGTTTGGATTTGACGCTGATGCCGCAAAAGGCGACAGCCTCGAGGTGCTTGTCGAACCGGTCGAGATCGAGCTTGCCTCGGCACTGCTCGACTATCCCGAAGTCATCCAGTCCTGCCTGAGGTTCCTCGAACCGCAGAAGATGGTCGAATATCTGCACGGCATTGCCGAACTCTACCACAAGTTCTATCAGGAGTGCCCGATTCTTAAGGCTGACGAGCAGATGCGTACAGGTCGCCTCGAACTCTCCATCTGCGTTCGCCAGGTGCTGCGTAACGGTTTCGCCCTCCTGGGCATTTCGGCGCCGGAGTCTATGTAGTCCGGTACAGCCCGTGATGGGCGATGTACTCTGCTATCGATGGCGGCACGAGATGTGCCGCCGATTCCCCGCATTCCAGACGACGTCTGACTTCAGTCGCTGAAACCGGCACATCGAGCTCGATGATCTCCGCAGGTGGAAGAGGCTCCCGGGTCAACCCGCCATCATGTGCCGCCTTTCGCTCGAAAACGATGATCCTGCTGAGTTTACGTATCTCCCCGAGTGATCTCCACCTTGGCATGTCGCGATAGCTGTCCTCGCCAACAAGGAGCATCAGTTCCGCCGTGGGATAGCATTCATGCAGATAAAGCAGGAGATCGATCGTATAAGATGGGCCTGGGCGCTGAAGTTCCCAGTCGCTGACTTCAGCAAAAGCGCCTGAAGGGTCGATCTCTCTGGCGAGAAGCTCAGCCATGCGCAACCGATGCGCATCCGGGGCATCGGTTCCGGTCTTGAAGGGATTGTTGGAAACTGAGATGATCAGGTGCGACAGCCCGAGACGCTCCCTGGCTGTGCGGCAAAGGGCAAGGTGGCCGTTGTGCGGGGGATCGAACGACCCCCCGAAAACACCCAGTCGCACGGCAGCATACTCCGTCAGGGAGTGGAAAATTTCTTCAGTACTTTTTTGTACGTCGCATCGACCTTGTCGTGCTTGTCAGGGAAAAGCTGCTGGTACTGCTCGATAGCCTGCCTTGCTTCAAACCATTTGCCACGCTTTACCGCCATATCGATCTTGCCGAGCCATGCCGGTTCGTTCCACACCGTATCGGCAAAAGAGTCAACGACCTGTTCGTAGAAATTCGATGCCGCACGATACTTCTTGAGACGTGCATAATGCACGGCAATCGAGAATCTGTTGTGTGCCAGTTTCTCCCTGAGAACAGGAATCGCCGACATGCTGTACTTCGCTGGAGACTGCTGGGCAAGGGCAGCCATGGCGCTTTCATACTTTGCACGATATTCGGCGTTGTCCGGCTTCAGTTTCAGCAGTTCACGGTAGGTCTCCACATCACTATTGATCTGTTCCGAATCCTGCATCGGATACTGATCGAGGTAAATGCGAAACTCATTGATCGCCTTGACCGTGTACTCCTGGTCAAGTTCGTACATCGGGGAGAGCTTTTCATAAGACCTGGCAAGCTGAAACTGCGCGTCCTGAACAAAGGGTGAGTCAGGCGTCTGCTGCAAGAGACGATTGTATATCTCTGAGGCCAGCAGGTACTGCTTTGACTGGAAATAGGCTTCGCCAAGCGAATGAAGCACCTTGTCTTCCAGTGGCGTTGCCCTGGTCGAGAACATCAATGCTTCGAGCCTCAAGGCTGCCTGGTCATAATGCCTTTTCTTCATCTCATCCATTGCCTGCCGGTAGCTCTCCTCTTTTCCATCTGTCAGAACCACCGTTTTTGCAGACGGTTTTGATGAGGAGCATGCGGAAAACAACAGCGTCATGGAGAGTGTTGCGGGCAGGATACCGCGTAACCGCATTCCGAAAAACGATTGAGCCATGAATTCGTGATTGAGCCTGGGTTAATGGGAGATTGCGGTCGTGCAGCCACACGTTGCCACACATAGCCACAATCGTTGGCTGGTTATGGTTCCGTCTGCAGGCAATGAGCGAAAACCGTGGTCAGCTCGCAGGTGATTTCTGTTGCAGGCGGATTCAGTCGCAGACAGAGCCTGATCGAAGTCAGCACCCTGAGATATTTCAGAAGAAGCCGACTAAGGTAGCTTGTGGAGCTTAGGGGAGTCGAACCCCTGACCTTCTCATTGCGAACGAGACGCTCTACCAACTGAGCTAAAGCCCCTTGTCATACTGACATGTATGATACAAATTTTCAGACTGGCGGCAAATATAACCGTTGGCGATAACAAAAAAAAGCCTGCTCGAAGGCAGGCTTTTTCGACATAATCGATGTATCCGTCTCAGACCGCTTCAGCGGAAAGCGATTTCTTGAGCAGCTGGAGCTGATGGCTGACACTACCGTCCAGAATCGTGTCACCGATCTTTACGGTGAAACCTCCGATGAGTGACTCGTCGAGAGACATCTTCGCACGAATTTTCTTTCCGGTCCTGACAGACAAACCGTTCACCAGTTCGCGGGCCTGCTCGTCGCTCAGCTTGACAGCACTTTTCACATCGGCATTGAGATAGCCGTTGCGTTCGTCGAGGAGCGAATTGAACTCGGTGACGACTTCGGAGAGCAGATTTGCCCTCTTCTTGTGAGCCAGGAGCTTCAGGAATACCATCGTCTTATCGCAGACATGGCTTCCGAAAATGTTCTCGAGGATTCGGGACTTTGCATCACCCTTGACCAGCGGGCTCTTCAGGGCAAGCTGCAGGTCATGGCTTCCCGAAATCACTTCCTGGATATTCTGCAGGTCTTCGGTAACCGTCTCCAGAAAATTACCGTCAGCAGCGACCTCGAGGAGGGCCAAAGCGTAACGGCGGCTTGCGATTGCACTTGACATAGTTCCGGAGTTTATTCAGTTACGCGATGCGGCTAATTCCTTGATCATTTCATCGACCACAGCTTTCTGCTTTTCGGCATCGAGCGAGGTACGGATGATTTTTTCAGCGCCCTTGACCGCCATATCGGCGACCTCGTTCCGAAGCACGTCGAGTGCGCGGCGCTTTTCCATTTCAATTTCTTCTTTGGCGGAGGCGATCATCTTCTGTGCTTCGGCCTGGGCTTTATCCGTAAGCTCGGCGCGAACCTTGTCAGCATACTCCTTGCCTTCCCTGATGATGCGATCTGCCTCTGCATCTGCCTTTGCGAGCAGCTCCCTGTTCTTTTTCAGGATCGATTCAGCCTCGTCCTTGGCGGAGTGGGCGCGATCGATCGCTGACTGAATACCTTTTTCACGCTCCTCGAGCATCGAAACGAGCGGTCCCCATGCGAACTTGCTCAGGATGAGCATGACGATGAGAAAAGAAATAGCTGTCCAGAAGATAAGTCCCGGATTCGGAGTGAGGAGTCCGCCTTCGAGCAGAATGATCCCTGACGTTAGCATGAACGCTGTTCTTTAACAGATTGATAAAATCCGCCTGCAGCACGACCTGAAAGAAGGTTGCGTTGCTGCAGACGGGCTAAGCTATGGCTGTTCTGTATTACTTCAGAGCGAGAAGCACACAGATAACCTCACCGAACAGTGCGACACCTTCGATAAGTGCAGCTGCGATGATCATCGTGGTACGGATATCGGACGTTGCTTCAGGCTGACGGGCAGTACCTTCTGCTGCGGAAGCAGCGATGTTGCCGATACCAAGACCTGCACCGATAACTGCCAGACCGGCGCCGATGCCAGCACCTAAATAACCCAAACCTTCCATCTTTGAATTGCCTCCGTTTATTGTTTTTGTATAAGGTGGATGCTACACGTGTAGCGGTTCGAAAAAAATCAAGAACTTAAAGATACAATTTCTTTTTTAAATCATCATCCAGTGCTCAGTGCAGCGACTCCTCGAATGCATGACCTTCCTCATGATGCTCGTGTGCGGTAGCCAGACCGATGAAGAGAGCAGACAGCATGGTGAAGACGAATGCCTGCAGGAAGGCAACGAACAGCTCGAGCAGGTAGATGAAGATTGCGAACGGCACCGATACAGCCATGGCGACGACATAGCTCTTCAGAATGAAGGCGATGAAGATAAGGCTGTAGATGATGATGTGACCTGCCGTCATGTTGGCGAAAAGTCGGATGGTCAGTGCGAAGGGCTTGGTGAACTGACCGATAAGCTCGATAGGAACCATGATGATCCAGAGCGACCAGTGGGTGCCTGCGGTAAGATGCTCGAGATAACCTTTCACACCCTGAGCCTTGAACGCAGCCGCCTGGGTGATGATGAAGGTGAACACCGCAAGGGTGAGGGTGACATTGATGTTACCGGTTGCCGTTGCGCCGTAAGGAATCAGACCGAGCAGGTTACAGATAAGGATGAAAAAGAATACCGTCACGAGAAAAGGAACGAACTTCTCGTAACCATGGCCGATGTTCGACTTGGCCACATCGGTCCTGATGAAATCGACAAGCGCCTCGATGACGTTGGCAAAGCCGTTAGGAGCCTTTTTCGATGACAGGCTCTTGTAGCTGGCACCGACAGACAGTCCGACAACGAGCAGCACCGCAGAAGCGAGCCAGATCATCACGACATGCTTGGTGACCGAGATATCGATACCGAAAGGCTTTACCGCGATTTCAGGAAGATGGATTTCACCGAAAGGCTCGATCGGGTAGATCTTGTTGTCAAGGATGTGATGCATGATCACATCGCCGGGCTTCTCATCATGCCCCTCTGCACCAGCCGCCTCGTGGGCCCCGGCTTCGACAGTTGCAGCACCAGCCACAGGCGCTTCGAGAGTTCCGGAAGCTGCAGGAGCAGTCACCGCGGCGGATTCATGGACCTGGGCCTCATCCTGGCCAGTAGCAGCGAACGCATGGCTGTTCAGGCTCAGAAGGACAGGCACTACCAGTGCCAGAATTCTTGAAATCGCTTTTACTCGCATGACGATTATCCGTTTCTTGCAGCGTTTTTTTTCAGTTGATTCTTCTTTTGGTAGCCAAGAATCTCGACCACCAGATAAATGCAGTAAAAGGAAATGAAGGATACGACGAAGTCGATAGACTTGACCATGTGGAGCACATTGATGACGAGCACCAGAGCCATGATGACCAGAAGCCTCAGGGTCACTCCACCGAAGACTACGAGCGTGAAGATCTTCGATTCCTTGTCAAATGCATATTCAAAGAGCAGGTAACCTACCAGGGCGTTGAGTGCGACCATGACCCAGGCAATGAAGACCGATGGCATGTCGAACGGGTATCTGGAATAACCCCAATAGATAACCCCCCATAAAATGACGGACAAGATAAATAACTTTACCAGAAAATCAAACAAGGGCTTCATAAGTGAGCTATCTTTTCACGATTTGGGAAATGATTTTAAGTCCGGCCCTTCCGTTCACGATCAGCTTTCTGGACGGTCTTCATGAGTACCAGACCCATGCCGACCATGCCAACCAGCACTCCCGCGAGCATCAGGAGCGGCGAAGTACCGAACTTCGTGTCTGCCCAGTATCCGAGAAACACGAAGAAAGCGAAGCTCGCCGCTATCTGCAGTCCGATGCCGAAGTAGTCGGACATTGCCCTGACCGACCTGCCGAACTGGTCTGTGAATTTATCCTTTTTCCCGTCATTGTCTAACATGACTTGCCTCCGCTTCTGACTCCATGGTTGCGACCCCGAGATTGCCGAAAATGCGTCAGAGATGGCCGGTCTCTTCATAAACACCACTGTACACCTTCCACGTAGAGTCGATCAGCGTTTCGGGGCTGCTGTATTTCGGAATCCAGCCAAGCAGCTCCCTTGCTTTTGCCGATGACGCAACAAGACAGGGCGGATCACCCTCACGCCGGGGTGCGATGACGGCGGGAATGGGCCTGCCGGTCACCTTCCGGGCATGTTCGAGCATTTCGAGAACGGAGACCCCGTTTTCGCTCCCGAGGTTCACCGCAAGGCTCCTGCCCTCTCTGATCACATACTCGAATGCACTCACATGTGCGGCGGCCAGATCGGAAACATGCACATAGTCCCTGATGCAGGTACCGTCACGGGTGGGATAGTCGTTGCCGAACACCGACAGCTGAGACCTGACGCCAAGAGCGGCCTCCATCACGATAGGCAACAGGTTTTCCGGGTTGCGTTCGAGCCCCCTGATCCTGCCCCTGACATCGAACCCTGCCGCATTGAAATATCTGACAGCCGCATAACGAAGTCCCTTCAGCCGGTCGTACCACTCCAGGATTCGTTCGATCTCGAGTTTGGTGAATCCGTAATAGTTTTCGGGTTCCTTGGGATGATCCTCGTCGATGGGCTGATACTTGGGGGTCCCGAATATCGCAGCCGAAGAGGAGAACAGAAAGCAACCGATACCGCTTCTGACCGCCTGGTTGATCACCGAGATCGTACCGCAGATGTTGGCAACGGAGTACTCTTCAGGCCGCTGCATGGAGACTCCTGCCGCCTTCAGGGCCGCAAGATGCACGCAACCGTCAAAACCCCGATTCATGACCCCTGCAAGCTCCTCTTCGCAATGGATGTCCCCCTGGACGAACTCAGCCTCGGCGAAAAGATTTTCACGCCTTCCGGTAGAAAGATTGTCGAACACCGTGACCTGATACCCCCGGTCAAGGAACTCCCGTGTGACATGGCTCCCGATATAGCCAGCCCCACCGATAACGAGAATTTTCATTTTCTGTTCCCTGTCGTATCGTTGATTGAAGCAGAAGGACTAAAATAAATGCACATATAAAATAACGATACTTACGCACATACGGCTTGCATCTGTTTTCTAAAATAGCCTATTTTCCGTTATCCCCATTTAAGGCCACCAGTGTCAATCGTGTCCATCCATGCGTAAACTGCTCATACTTGCATTTTTACTTCTCATTTCCTGTGGATTCCGTCAACAAGGCAGGGAAGGTGGGAGCGAGCAGTCTGACAGCACCCTGAAAGCCATCAACAGAAATCTCGAGCTGGTCAATCAGAAGCAGGGTATCATCTCGGTAGCCAGCCGGCAACCGGAATCGCTGACCAGCATCGCCGACAATTACCGCCTCCAGAACCGGATAACAGGAAACATCGAGCTGATCGATTCGGTCATGAGCGACAATCGGTCAAGACTCCAGGCACTGGAAAGAATGCTTGGCCTCAACCGCCGCAGAATCGAGGAACTCGAACAGGAGATCACCGGTCTGGAGCAGACCATCGATGCGAAAGAGCGTGAAATCGACAGCCTGAAACGCGCACTGGTCCATTCGGGCAATCTGGCCTCAGCGCTGCATGACAGCCTGAAGACCGGGTATGTGCTCGCCGCTCCACAGGACAGTCTTGCCAAGTGGAAAATTATCGAGAAAAATGGCGGTCTGTTCGGACTCTTCGGCTCTTCGTGGCGTCTCAGCGGTCACATCCCGCTGAAAAAATTCAACCGGGTGAACATGCTGAAAACCAATCGCATATCCATACCGGCCAAGGCGGGAAGCTTTACCATCCTGACCCTGCACAACCGCAAGACCTACACGGTCGCGAAGGTTAAGGAGAGCCGCACTGCAGCGAACCGGAAATCGGCGGACTCTTCGGTCATCTACATCAACAGCCCGGAGCAGTTCTGGTCGGCATCACATATTCTGGTCATCAAACTCCACAAATGACCCAATCCTCATGCCATCCCCCGAAGCCCCGTATCTGATCAGACCCGAAATATTCCAGAGCTGCCCTGAGCTCGTAGCCCTGCAGACCACCAGAAAGGGGGGCGTCAGCGTCCCCCCTTACGATTCGATGAATCTCGGTCTGCACACTGCGGACGATACGCAGTGCGTCATTGAGAACCTGAAACGACTCTGCGACAGCCTGAACATCGCGGTCGAAAGCATTGTCCTCACCGATCAGGTCCACGGCACCGATATCTGTACCATCGACCGATCCGGAAAGGTGAGCGGGTTTGACGCACTCATCACCGCCACGCCGGACATCTTCCTGGGAATCGTCACCGCCGACTGCTATCCGGTACTGATCCACGACCCGGAGCACAAGGCCTCCGGAGCCGCTCATGCCGGCTGGCAGGGTACGGCAGGAGAGATTGTGCTGAAAACGGTACAGGCCATGGCCGAAGCGTATGGGACACGTCCTGAAGCCTGCCTTGCCTGGGTAGGGACCGGCATTTCAGCCAGCCAGTATGAAATCAGCCGGGAAGTGGCCGAAAAGTTCGATGCGCCACTACTGCGGCCATCGTCACGGGAAGCTGGTAAATATCTGCTCGACCTGTCTCTTGCCAACAGGACTCAGCTCAGGAAAGCGGGTATCCCGGACGCTCAGATCACCTGCTCAACATGGTGCTCATCGATCGACCGGGAGCTCTTTTTCTCCTATCGCCGCGATCACGGACAGACCGGCCGGATGCTCAGCCTCATCGGGGTCAGGTCTGCCTGCTGAACTCCTGCACTGCGATCAGCATGGTTCCCAGCTTTTCCTCGAGCGCCTTGAGCATCTGCAGCTCCTCGGGCGAAAGATTTTCCGAGACCACATCGTAACTCGAAAACGAAAGCAGCGTCTTGCCAAGCTTCTGTTCGAGGGAACGGATCTCCTCGATCTGCTGCGGGGAGAGTTTCGACAGACTCGATAACATGGCGACCTCCTTTGTTTTGTCGCCCGGCGACAAGGGCCGGGCGACATGAAACGCTATAGCCCAAACTCCTTACCTTCAAATAACGATTTTTTCCGTGCAACAGTCAATACCACCATGCCGGAACGGCAGGTGTCACTCCGTGCAGTCGCTCCTTCGGCCATAGAGGTCATGACCCGCTCTCAGGATCTCTTCACGGAAATCCGGGTGGGCGATGCTGGCCAGTGCTTCAACGCGCTGCCGGAGATTCCGCCCAAACAGATTGACAATGCCATACTCGGTCACCACATACTGCGCATGTGCCCTTGTGGTCACTACTCCTGCGCCGGGCCTGAGCTGCGGAACGATCCTCGACTCCCCCTTTGCCGTGACCGACGGTAGCGCGATGATCGGCTTGCCGCCGGATGAGAGTGCCGCTCCACGAATGAAATCCATCTGTCCACCCACGCCGGAAAAGTGCCTCACCCCGATCGAATCGGCGCAGACCTGTCCGGTCATGTCGATCTCGATGGCACTGTTGATGGCCGTGACTTTCGGATTCTTCCTGATCTCCCGGGTATCGTTGATGTAGTCCGATCCGAACATCTCGACCAGAGGATTGTCATCCACGAAGTCGTAGAGCTTTCGGGTACCCATGAGGAAGCTGGCCACGATGATCTCGTTGTGTGTTTTCTTGAACCGGCCGTTGATGACCCCTTTCTCGACCAGGTCGACCACGCCATCAGAAAACATCTCGGAGTGAATGCCAAGATCCCGATGCCCCCCGAGAGCTGCCAGGGTGGCATCGGGGATTGCTCCGATTCCCATCTGCAGGGTTGCCCCATCCTCGACGATCGAGGCGATATGCTGGCCGATCTGGCGCTCAGTTTCGGTCAGGGCATGCCCGGGAACCTCCGGAAGCGGATCATCGACCTCAACCAGTGCACTGATCTTGCTGACATGAAGCAGACCTTCGCCATGAGTTCGCGGCATGTTCGGGTTCACCTGGGCGATCACGTGGCGTGCGGTGTGGACTGCTGCCCTTGTCACGTCGACAGAAACACCCAGCGAGCAGTAACCATGGCGATCCGGAGGGGAGACGTGCACGAGCGCGACGTCGAGCGGCATGATGTCGTTGTAGAATAGTGAGGGTACATCGCTCAGAAATATGGGAATGGCATCCGCATCACCGCACTGAACGGCCGGGCGGACGTTCTTGCCTACAAAAAAGGCGTTCAGTCGAAAGCTTTCCCGGTACTCCTTCCTGACGTATGGCGCATCACCTTCGGTATGCAGACTCACGATCTCGACGTTTCTCAGTGCCGCTGCCCTGCTGACCATCGCGTCTATCAGGCGTTTCGGCGTCGCTGCAGCCGTCTGGAGAAACACCCGGTCACCCGATTTGATTGCCATCACGGCCTCTTCGGCCGATATCGTCCGATAACGCATGAAACACTCCTGTTTTGAACGTTTCGTACCGGCCAAATGCATTCCTGATGGAGGCCCGTCCGTGGACGCCCCAAAACCACCGCTTCAGCCGGCATCTGCAGATAACAATGAACAGTGTAGTAATATAGCAAAGAGGATCCGGCCCGAGGCGAAAAATCTCCCTTCCGGTGACCAGAACCGCAAGGGAGATAACAGGTTACTGAAGCGGAGAACCGTTTTTCCGGCGAAGATATGCAGGGGTATCCGGCTGCCCTTTCTGGATCTGTTCGTCGTCACCGGAAGCGGGGGTAAACGGCTTGGGAATAACGGGGCCCCGTCCGCCCGAGTTTTCGGTAGGCTCATTGATGGAGAGGCGTTTCCTGATGTAGGCCGGAATCCTCAGATCCTCGACGGTCGGTTCGGTAAAACCAACGGTCTGCGTCGGCCTGACGGTCCCGGGTGAAGGTGCTGGCTTCGGGCTCCTCGATTCACGGACATTGGTCTGTACCGTGGTCCTGGGCTCTTCACCAGGCTCTTTCCTGCTGAAACCGGTAACGATCACCGTGACACGGATCTCGCCGGAAACCTGGGGCTCGTCGACATATCCGTTGATGATCTTCGCTTCGCTGCCAACCTGCTCCTCGATGAAGTTCATCGCGTCCGACATGTCCCTCATGGTGACATCGCCGGTGATGTTCACCAGCACGCCTTTGGCACCCCGGATCGAGACGCCGTCCATGAGCGGGCTGTTGATGGCGTCGGAAGCAGCCTTGAGTGCCCGTCGCTCACCGGCGACCGCAGCCGATCCCATGACCGCGTCACCTGCCCCCTGCATGATGCTCCTGACGTCGGCAAAGTCGACGTTGACATGGCCGTGTCGGGTGATGATGTCGGCGATCCCCTTGACGGCACGATAGAGCACATCGTTGGCCATGTTGTAAGCCTCGGTGGCACTGACCCCCTCCTCGGCGATACTGAGAATCTTCTCGTTTTCGACCACGATGAGCGTATCGATATACTTGCGGAGTTCCGCTATACCGCTGTCGGCAATCCTGGCCTTGATCTGGCCCTCGAAACTGAAGGGTCGGGTGATCACGCCAATGGTGAGAATCCCCATGTTCCGGGCGATCGAGGCCACGATCGGGGCTGCTCCGGTCCCGGTCCCCTTACCCATGCCTGCGGCGATGAAGACCAGATCCGCGCCCCGCAGCTGGGTGGCGATGAGCTCGCGGTCGTCCTCGGCTGCCTGCCGGCCCTTGGCCGGATCGGCTCCTGCCCCAAGGCCATTGGTTGCCTTCTTGCCGATCTGAACCCTGATGGGAGCCTTCGAGTTCAGTAACGCCTGGCGGTCAGTGTTGAACACGACGAACTCGGTGCCGCTGATCTTCCTGTCCATCATATTGTTCACGGCATTACCGCCGCAACCACCGACGCCGACAATCTTGATGCTGACGCCACCGCCCTGATCACTGTCGAACAGTCCCGGGTCAAGTTCAAATGCCATGGTATGGGTTCCCTTTTGGTCGTGCCGGTTATGGTATTGGTTATAACTGGTCCCAGAACTTCTTCAGACGGTCGAACATCTTTTTGCCTGACTGGGGAGATTCAGGGCCCTGCTCGGAAGACGGCTGCTCCATAACCGGCTCCGGTTCGGATGCAGCATCTCTGACCGGCGGGGCGATCATATTGTAATCCTGATACAGATTGTTCTGCAGCGAATGGGCCACCAGACCCATAACAGTCGCATACATCGGGTTGTTGACGGCATCCCGGATGCCTCCGGCCACACCTTCGGGGTAACCGGTACGTACGTCGAGTCCAAGCACCTCCCTGGCGAGGTCCTCGGTGCCGGGCAGGAGCGAGCCCCCGCCGGTGATGATCGCGCCGGCATTCAGGTACTCGTAATAGCCGGAGCGCTTGATGATGTCCCTGGCCAGCTCGAAGATCTCCATCATGCGAGCCTCGATGATCACGGTCAGCGAGCTCTTCGGGAAGGACTTCCGCGGCCTGCCTTCAATACCCTCGATCAGGATCTCCTCATCGTCGGCAAGCAGTTTGGCGAAAGCGCATCCATAGCGGATCTTGACCTCCTCGGCCACATCGTTCAGGGCTTTGACACCGTAGGCGACATCGTGAGTCACGTCGTTGGCCGCAACCTTGATCACCTCGGAGTAGCGAATGGCGCCATCGATGTAGATGGCCACTTCGGTAGTCCCTCCGCCGATGTCGATCACCACGACGCCACTCTTCTTCTCACTCTCCTTCATGACCGCCAGCCCGGAGGCCACCGGTTCGAAGGTCATGGCGCTCACCTCGAGACCGGCCTTCTCGATGCACTGTTTGATGTTGCGAATCTTCGTGCGGAGACCAACGACGATGTAGGCGCTTCCCCGCATGGTCGTACCGGCCATGCCGATCGGATCGAGCACGCCCTCCTGGTCATCCACAATGAACTCCTGCGGAATGACATGGATGATTTCGTGGTCGATGTCGAGGTAGCGGATGTTGGTTTTCGCTTTCTCGAGGAATCGCTTCACATCCGACTCGTTGACGATGCCGGACTGGTTGACGCTGATTTCGGAGTTGCTGTAGATGCAGTGTACATGGGCCCCCGAGATTCCGACGTTAACCCCCTTGATCTTGATGGATGACTCCCTCTCGGCGTCTGCAACCGCCTTTTTGATCGCGTCCACCGTCTTGTTGATGTTCACGACCGTCGCCCGCTGGAGTCCGTCGGAGTTCGAACGTCCTTTACCGAGAACGTTGAGTTTGCCTACATCATCCTTTTCGGCGACAACGACGCACACCTTCGTGGTACCGATATCGAGACCTATTACAATATCGCTTTTCAGCATGGTTCCTGTTCAATGAAGTTCATCGGGGTAATGTCTTCTGGACCGGAAGCGAGTCAGTAGCTGCAGATGCAGGTGCGGAAGGGACCGGAGAGACCCCCGCAATCTGAGGCTCTTTTGCGAACACTCTCTCCCGGAATCGGAGGTCAACCGACTCATAGCAATCAAAACCCTTTTTTGCAATGACCTTTTGCCAGAATATCTCGAATTTTTTCAATTTTTCCTTAAAATTCCCGTCGTTACCAAGAATAAATCGTATTGGTGAGCCGCTCACCATAAACCATGATTGGTTGCCTTGCGCAAGATGAATTTCCCGCAGCATCAATCCCGCATACCCGGATCCTGCAAAAGCGGAAATAATGGACTGAAGTACCCGTATGTCATCCGAATGCATCCGCCAGATGCCTCCCCTGACCGGAACTGCCCTGTCGATACCATAGATCACCGGAAGCCGGTGGTACCTGCCGGAGACTCCCGTATCGGGCAGCAGCATGCCTTCGGTATCGATGACCATCGGCCGTCCCTGGAAAACGGTCATGGCGAATGGCTGACGTTCGCTGACAGTGACCCTGATGGTTCCATTGAGCTCCCTGACGATCTGCAGTTCCCTGATATACGGCTCCGGAACGAGGGGTCTGCGGATCTCCTCTTCTCGGACTTCGGCGAGCTTTCTTCCGACCAGAGGAGAGAGCGATTTTTCGAGTTTCTGCCGGGACAGCAGACTGACCCCGCCGATCGCAACCCGGGACACCTTGACTTCGCGTTTCCACACCGAGGCATACCAGGCAAGCGCCGTGACGGTACCCATCAGCAACAGCAGCAGGGTCGCAATGGCTGCAGGGGACCTCAGGATGCGGCCAGCCTTGCCTGTACGGGAACCCGTTCCAGACATCTCCTGACCTTCGTCCTGGGCGGATGCACCAGCCTCCCGTGTTATGTCATCGGTTGAAAGGGGCATGAATTCCGTTCATGTTGTTTCCTACCAAAACCAGTTCAAGTTCCAGATCGACACCAAATCTCGACTGTACCGCTTCTTTTGCCAGACGCACCAGATCGAGCACATCCGCAGAGGTAGCCATCCCGTCGTTGACGATGCGGTTGGCATCGAACGCTGCAAAAGATGCTCCTCCTCGCCGGGCACCCTCGATACCGCATGCAGAAAGCAACGCGCCAGCGGATACCGGCAACGATCCTTCTGGCGGACAGGGATCCCTGAAAACCCGACCTGAGAGCGCCGGCTGGCCGATGGAATCGCCAGACTCTTTCAGCTCCTCACGAACCTGAGAAACCTTTGCCTGATGCCGCTCCTTCACGGAGATCCTTCGAAGCCTGAATCCGGCGCCGAGCACGACATCGCTCCCAAGGTTCCTCGCTCCGATTCTGGAGTGGAGCTCGCCGTTTCGCAGCCGTCTGATGCGTCCGTTTCGCAGCACATCGACCCATTCAAGGTACTCCGGAGTCTCCCCATCGGCAGTCCCGTCGATCCTGCACAGGGCACCTCCTACCGTGCCGGCTCCATGACCGAAGTTGTCGAGACCTCCGAGCGACAAACGGGAAAGCCGCTCCTGCAGTACGGGAAGCGGAACCCCGGCATCAGCCTCGACCGCGTCACCTTCGATCACGACCCGGTCGAGAAACTGCGTCGAAATGACCGTTCCCCTGAAACCGCTTTCATGCACCAGCAGTCTGCTGCCCCGCCCGAGAATGAAGAATGGAAACCCATGCTTCCTGAAGTAGCCATGGGCACGGCAGAGATCATCCCGGTCACGAGGCTTTATGAAATAATCGGCCGTTCCGCCGATACGGAGTCCGGTATAGGGACCGAGGGGCTCGGCTATCGCGATAGGCCCCCTGATCAGGCGAAACAGCTCCGATGTCGAGATCATCGCGCTCCCGGAGTGACCTGCGCGCCAACGCTGCCGCATTCAGCAGCGAACCGGGTTGCAGTATGCGTGATATCGCCTGCACCCATGAACAGGATCAGGTTCTTTCCTGACTCGTACGGCTTGAGCTCCGTCGGCAGTTCGTCTTTATCGGCGACATAGACCACCTGTTTCGCACCCGCCTTCCGGGCGGCCTCGGCAACCAGTTCACCAGTGATGCCGGGATAGTCCGCCGCTTTCTCTCTGGACGGATAGATACCGGCAACATAGATCACATCGGCTCTCGACAGGGCCCAGCCGAACTCGTCGGCGAACTCCGTCGTCCGGGAGAAGAGATGGGGCTGGAACACGGCCACGATGCGATGCTCCTTCCACCCTTCGCGTGCCGCACGAACCGTGGCCTTGACCTCTGAAGGATGATGGGCGTAATCGTCCACGACGAGCATCCCGTCCCTGCCGGAGTGCTTGATCTGGAAACGGCGGCGCATACCGGTGTAGCGGCCAAGCCCCGCTATGATGCGTGCGGGTTCGAGACCGAGTTCGAGACCGGTCGAAAAGGCTGCAAGCGAGTTGAGGATGTTGTGCCGTCCCGGAACCGTGAGCCGGACATCTTCGTAACGTGTTCCGAACGCCTGGACCGTAAAGCGGGAACCGGACTGCCCGAGCTCGATATCCGAAGCCATGACGTCAGCCGGCTCCTCTATGCCGAACGTGGTGCAACGGCGATTGAGCCTCGGAACCAGGCGCCTGACCTCAGGCCAGTCGACACAGCAGATGACCCGTCCGTAAAACGGAACCTTGTTGGCAAACTGGGTGAAGCTCGAACGAAGCTCGTCCATGGTGCCATAGGTGTCCATGTGTTCGGATTCGAGGCTGTTGACGACGGCGATGGTCGGGGTGAGCTTGAGAAATGCCCGGTCGTACTCATCGGCTTCGATCACCATATACTTGTCCTCACCCACGACAGTGCTTCCCTTCAGGTAGTCGGAAACACCACCGATCATGACGGTGGGATGTTCGCCGGCATCGATGAGCATCGTGGCGATCATGGCCGTGGTGGTTGTCTTGCCATGGGTTCCCGAGACGCAGATACCATATTTGTACCGCATCATCTCGCCAAGCATTTCGTCCCGCTTGATAACCGGGATACCCAGTTTTTCGGCTGCGAGAATCTCCACGTTCGATTCAGGGCGAATGGCTGAAGAGTAGACCACCACATCGCTCGTCCCTACCTGTTCGGCCTGATGCCCCTGATAGACCACGGCGCCGTGCTCCTTCAGTTTTTCGGTCACCTCACTGGAAGAGAGGTCGGAACCGCTGACCGAAAAACCGGATTTCAGAAGCAGTTCGGCAATGGCGCTCATGCCCGCTCCACCGATACCGACGATATGCACGTTCTTCGTTTTGCCCAGTTCCATCGATGAATACTCCTTAATGTTTTGAAAGCGAGATGATTCTTGCCGCCAGTTCTGAAGCGGCACCAGGGTGCCCCTCTTGTCTGCCGGCTTTACCCATGCGGTCGAGCAGCTCACGGTTCCCGAGTGTATCGAGCACCGTCCGCAGCGTCCCCTGTCCGCCAAAAGCGCTGTCCTCGATCATCAGCGCAGCGCCAGCCCTGACCATGGCCATGGCGTTGTGTTTCTGGTGATCGGCAGCCGCATAGGGATATGGCACGAGGATGGACGGTTTGCCGAGATTGGTAAGTTCGGCGAGCGTAGAGGCCCCCGCCCTGCAGACCACAAGATCGGCGGCCGCGTATGCCGGCCCCATCTCCTCGATATAGGGAGCGACCCATACCGTGCGGGTTTCCGGCAGCGCAGCCCTGACGCGCTCGTAGTCCAGCGAGCCGGTCTGCCAGATCAGGTTGACCTTGCCGTCGAGATCCGGCACGAACCCGAGCACCCCGTTGTTGATCGATCGTGCGCCCCGGCTTCCACCGAACACCAGGAGGGTCGGCAGAGACGGATCGAGCCTGAACCGGCGCCTCGCCTCGGCGGAATCCATCGGAGGAAAGGAGCGGGCCGGATTGCCGGTCACGAACAACTGCTTCCGGTTACCGAAAAAGCGGCGGCTCTCTTCGAAGGAGAGATGCACTTCGGTCGCCATGCGGGAAAGCAGACGGGTCGTCAGGCCAGGAAAAGCGTTCTGCTCCTGGATCAGCGTCCTGCGCCCCATGAGCTGCGCGGCAAGAAGCACCGGTGCGCTGACAAATCCGCCGGTGCCGACCACCACATCGGGATTTTCGCGCCTGATAAGCTTCATCGACTGCAGCACGGTCGAAACGAAACCGGTCAGGATACCGATATTGTCGATGAGGTCGCGCAGTGAACGGCCCCGCTTCAACCCTTTTGACGGCAGCAGATGAATCCGGTACCCGAGCCGGGGCACTTCGGTGGACTCGATACCGGAGACCGTGCCGGCAAACGACACCACGGTTTTCGGGTCGCGTTTCTGAAGCTCGGCAGCCATGGCGACACCTGGATAGAGATGCCCTCCGGTTCCACCTCCTGCAAAGAGAACGTTCACTGCTCCCTCCCTTCGGCTTCTGCAGGAGCCGCCGCCACCAGCGCTTCGTGACGCCTCTTGTAACGGGAAATGCTGACCAGGACCCCCACGCCGAGCGAATTGAACAGCAGCGCCGTCCCGCCATAGCTGATGAAAGGCAGCGCAACTCCGGTCGTCGGCAGCAGGTGACTGGCCACGGCGATGTTGATGAATGCGAACAGTGAGATGGCGATCGTGATGCCTGCAGCAACAAAACGGCCGAACAGGTCTGGCGCGTTCTTCGAAATGATGATCCCGCAGATGAAGAAGCCGGCGAACAGCGTCAGCACCACAAGGGCACCGACAAACCCGTACTCCTCACCGATGATGACGAAAACGAAATCGTTATACGAAAGCGGCAGATAAAGCTCCCGCTGTTTGCTCGCGCCAATGCCGAGCCCAAGCAGACCACCGTTACCAAGCCCCAGCAAGGCCTGGCGCACCTGATAGCTCATATCTTTTGGATCCGAGCTGAAGAAAGTTGCCAGGCGGTAGACCCGGTATGGTGCCGCGATGGCAAACACGGCGGCAATCGGGATGAGCAGCGAAAAGGTCGACAGGAGATGCTTGCCGTTCACTCCGCCGATGAACATCAGACTGAATCCGATGAGCGCGATGAGCGTTGCGGTACTGAAGTTCGGCTCCAGCGCGACCAGAGCGACAACCGCCAGCAGCAGCACCAGCAGAGGATAGTAGCTGTCGTGAAGCTCCTTGATGTACTCCCGTTTTTCGCTGATGAGCCGGGAAAAATGAAAGATGATGGCATACTTTGCCAGATCGGACGCCTGAAACTTGAATGGTCCGAATCCCAGCCACCTCGCCGCGCCATGAATCACGTGAGCGACCTTGAGCAACAGCAGCAGCGCCAGGAGTCCAAGACTGACGAAGAGCACGATCTTGCTGGTCTTCATGAAAATATGGTAATCGACGGCTCCGACCAGCACGATGAGCGCGATACCGGCCACGGCAAAGGTGAGCTGACGCCACAGGAAATACTGGGGATCCGAGAACTTCTCCTCGGCCCACCCGGCACCGCTGCTGTAGACAACGATGATCCCGATGCACATCAGCAGGGCGACGATCAGGAGCAGCAGCTTGCCGGCCACGCTGTCGGCGCGCCCCTGCTTCGTCGTGTCCGGCACCTCGAGCAGCCCGGGTGCCACCGCCGTTCCGGTTTCAGTCATGATGCCAGCTCCCTGACAAGTTGCTTGAACTGTTCCCCTCTGTCCTCGAAATCCCTGAACATATCGAAGCTCGAACACCCCGGCGAAAAGAGTACGGTCGATCCCGGCGAAGCGACTTTCGATGCTTTGTCAACGGCCTCCTTCAGCGTGTCGGCGGTCTCGACGGGGACAATGCCTTCGAACGCATCGGCAATCTTCTGCCTGGACTCACCGATGGCCACGATGCAGGCAACCTTCTCTCTGACCAGGGCGGCCACGGAACCGTAGTCGTTTCCCTTGTCACGCCCTCCCGCGATCAGCACCATTCCCTGAGGCACCGCCTGAAGCGCCTGTCGCATCGCGTTGATGTTCGTGGCCTTCGAGTCGTTGATCCACTCGAGGCCGCAAGCAGATCCGGCAAACTCCTGCCGGTGCTCGACTCCGCCGAACTCCACGAGACCTTTCCTTATCGCCTCGTCAGATATGCCGACAGCCTTTGCCGCCGCCACCGAAGCCAGGGCGTTGTACAGGTTATGATCGCCACGGAAACTCGCTTTGATGAACTCATCGACAGCGATGACCGGCTCGGAGGCGCTTCCGGACAGAACCGCCACGGAGCCGTCGCGTACCGTCACGCAGGAGCATCCGGACAGAGTGCCGCAATCCCGGAGACTGAAACGCACGACGTTGAACGGCCAGGGCTCGCTCACATCGAAATGGGCTTTCAGCATCGGGTCGTCATAATTGTAGATCAGGGTATCAGCCGCGCCCTGCCTGGCATGAATCCGGTACTTGGCAGCCGCGTAGGCGTTGATATCGCCCCGATAGCGGTCCATGTGGTCCGGAGTGATGTTGGTCAAAACGGCAACGTCAGGTCGGAATGTGACGCAACGCTCGAGCTGGTAGCTGCTGAGTTCGAGCACGACGAGGTCACCCGGTGCGGCTTCGAGCACCTTCGAAGCGAACGGTACGCCGATATTGCCGACACTGAAGGTCCGGTAGCCCCTGGAACTGGCATCGGCCTGGCAGATCCGGTGAATCAGTGTCGCCGTCGTGGTCTTGCCGTCCGTGCCGGTGATCGCGATAATTCTCGATCTGCAGAACCAGGAGGCGGCCTCGATCTCGCTGTACACCGGAATTCCCCGTTTTTCGAGTTCGATGAGCACCGGTGCCGTCTGCGGAATCCCCGGGCTGACGATGCAGAAATCGGCATCATACATCCTGGCCGAATGCCCGCCATCCTCGAAAGGGATGCCTGCACTGGCAAGTGTGGCTTTCGCATCCGGGTTCATCGAGCCGAATTCGGTCACGAAGGGCCGGGCGCCCGCTTTCATGAGCAGCTCTGCAGCAGCGAGCCCGCTTTTTCCGGCGCCGATCACCGACACCGTTCTGCCACGTAGTTCTTCCGGTTTCACGTTATCTGAGTTTCAGGGTCATGAGGCTTGCAAGGAAAAACAGTATCGTCACGATCCAGAACCGGATGACGATCTTCTGCTCGGGCCATCCCTTCATCTGGAAATGGTGGTGCAGCGGAGCCATGAGAAAAATCCTGCGCCCTTCACCATAGCGCATGCGGGTGAACTTGAACCAGGCCACCTGCAGGGAGACCGACAGAGTCTCCAGGAAGAACACGGCGGCAAGGACCGGCAAGAGCAGCTCCTGCTTGATCATGAGCGCGATGACGGCGATGGCGCTGCCGAGAGCGAGCGATCCCGTATCGCCCATGAACACCTCCGCCGGATTCGAGTTGAACCAGAGGAATCCGACACATGCCATGACGATGGCCATGCAGACGATGGCCACCTCACCGGCTCCGGGAATGAAAGGAATGCTGAGATAACCGGCATAGACCGCGTTACCGGCAAGATAGGCGAACACGCCGAGGGCGAACACGACAATGGAGGAGGTTCCTGCCGCGAGGCCGTCGAGGCCGTCGGTCAGGTTGACCGCGTTGGAGACGGCGGTGATGATGAAAATCACGACCGGGATATACAAAATGCCATAATCGACCGTGAGCTTCTTGAAGAAGGGAACGGTCGTCTTGGAGAGCAGCACGGCGAAAGCAGGGTCGAGCCAGGTATAGACACCGATCACCAGGCCGAGCGTCACCTGGCCGATCAGCTTGTATTTGCCGGCAAGGCCACCCTTGATCTTCAGCACCACCTTCCGGTAGTCGTCGATGAAGCCGATGACACCCATCCAGAACACCGCAAGCATGATGAGCCAGACGTGCGGGTCGTCGAGCTTGGCCCAGAGCATGGTCGAAATCTCCACCGCGAAGATGATCAGGAGCCCGCCCATGGTCGGCACATCACGTTTTTTCCTGTGCTCCGGAGGAGCCTCCTCCTTGACCGGCTCGATGAAGCGGGACCTGAGGAAACGGATGAACCATGGCCCGGCGAGCAGGGTGATCAGCAGCGCCGTGATGGCCGCCGCACTCGACCGGAAGGTCAGGTACTCGATGACCCTCATGCCCGGCGGGTTGAACACATCCTTGATATATTTGAGCAGATAATAGAGCATACTTCAGATTAATCTTGTGATTTGGCTCTCATGAGCGATTCGGCTGCGACTTCGAGCCGCATTCCCCGGGAACCCTTGAACAGCACCGCATCTCCGGCTTTCACATAGCCATTGAGAAATTCGGTCAGGCGTTCCATCGTGTCGAAATGACCGAGACATACCTCGCCGGCTTCACGGCATACCAGTTTCGACATCTCGCCATAGGAACAGATTCCGTCAAGCGGCACCTGCTGAATATACCTGCCGATGATCTCATGTTCAACTGCAGAGGTATCGCCAAGCTCGAGCATGTCTCCGATAACGGCAAGTTTGCGACCGCTGCACTCGAGCGCGCCAAGCGTGTCCAGCGCGAAGCGTACCGAGTCCGGATTGGCATTGTAGGTATCGTTCAGCACGACGATGCCACCCCCTTCGAGCAGCTCCATGCGCTTCCACCCTTTCGCAGGCTGGAGTGCCCCCAGCGCGGAAGCGATCTCGGGAGGGGTGAGTCCGAAATGGCTCCCGACGGTTGCTGCGGCGATGGCATTGATGACGTTGTGCCTGCCGATGAACTGCATCGAGACCGGTTGCCTGCAATCCCGGGAACAGAGGGTGAACGAGACCCTGCCGACCCGGTCGCCCGACACCTCCTCGGCCCACCACTCGTTGTCGCACCCCTGCAGGGTTCCATAGGAGATCCTGCGGACAAGCTCGCGGCCTGCAGCTTCGAGGCGATGGTCGTCGACGTTGACGAACGCCGTGCCATCATGGGCATCCAGGTAGCGGAACAGCTCCGCTTCGGCATCGGCGACCCCTTCGAGGCTGCCGAAAAATTCGAGGTGCTCGTGTCCGATATTGGTCAGGAGCCCATGGGTGGGTCGCGCGATCCGTGCCAGAAAATCCATCTCTCCCGGATGGTTGATTCCCATCTCGACAACCGCGATACCGGTATCCTTTCGCATCTGCAGGAGTGTCAGCGGTACGCCCAGGTGATTGTTGCGGTTCCCCTGGCTCATGTGAACGCGAAACTTCGCGCCAAGCACGGCTGCGACCATCTCCTTGGTGGTGGTTTTGCCGTTGCTGCCGCCGATGCCGATCACCGGAATGTCGAAACGTTCGCGGTAGCAGGTTGCCAGCTGCTGCAGGGCAGCTTCGGGATCCTCGACCACCAGGAAACGGCACGATGCCTCGCTGAATTCATGACCGTGCTCGGCGAACCATCCCTCGCTCACGACCGCCCACGCGGCCCCCCTGGCGAACACGTCGCCCACGTAACGATGACCGTCGGTACGTTCGCCGTGAAGTGCGACAAACACCGAATGCTCGACGGCCTCCCGAGAGTCGATCACCACGACAGGGTCGGCAATCGAATACCCCTCACCGACATCAGTAGCCACGATGCGGCCGGTCCTGCGAAAATCCTCGTATATCAGCGCTCCTTTCATGCATGCTCCTTTGCGTTGCCGCTCACTCCCCGTTGGCCGAGGCTTTCGGCAAGAATGTCCTGGTCCGAGAAATAGTGTTTTTTTCCCGCAACCTCCTGATACTTTTCATGTCCCTTGCCCGCCACGAGCAGGATATCCCCATCCCCGAGACCGTCGACCGCACGGCGGATCGCTTCTGCCCGGTCACTGACCCTCAGATGCGCCCGTCCCGGCATGCCGGCCTCGATCTCGTCGAGAATGGCATCGGGGTCCTCGTCCCGCGGGTTGTCCGACGTCAGGATGACCCGGTCAGCCAGATCGGCGGCGATCCGTCCCATTTCCGGCCGTTTCAGCCGGTCGCGGTTGCCGCCGCATCCGAAGACCACCGTAAGACCGGCGCCAGGGGGAGTAATCGCCCTGAGTGCTTCGAGGGCTTTCTGCAGGGCATCCGGCGTGTGGGCATAGTCGACCACCGCACACCGGCTGCGGTCAGAACTCCAGATCCGCTCCATCCTCCCTTCGACCGCATCGGAACCCGCCAGTCCCCGCAGCACCTCCTGCAGAGGAATGCCGAGTCCGACGCCGACGGCAAATGCCTCGAGCTGGTTCATCACATTGAAGATACCCGGCAGGGGCACCGTCACCGGATAGCTCCCGTTGCGGAACCCGATCACGGCCTGCGATCCCTCGACGCTCATCGAGGAGATCCCGGCATCTACCCTCCGGTCCTCCGGACATGGGGCAGAACCGCCATCGATCGAACAGCAGAATACACGCTCCGGGGGCAGTTTCGACATCATGAAGCCCGCATGGGGATCGTCCGCATTGACCACGCCGAAACCATCGGGTGTCAGCTGGTCGAAGAGCAGCCGTTTGGCCTCGGCGTACTCCTCCATCGACTCATGAAAATCGAGATGCTCGGGAGTGAGGTTCGTGAACACTGCCGCCCTGAATCTGATCCCGTGCACCCGCTTCAGGACGAGCGCATGCGAAGAGACCTCCATGACCACAGCGCGACAACCCGCGTCGAGCATCTGTCGGAAAAGCGCCTGCAGTTCGTGCGCTTCCGGAGTCGTCCGATCGAGGACGATATCTCGCCCGCCAAACCGGCAGAGACCCGTACCGACATAACCGGCAGGAACCCCTGCCGAATTGAGCATCGAGGTGATCAGTCGCGAGGTTGTCGTCTTGCCGTTGGTCCCCGTCACGCCGATGATCGTCAGATTGTCAGAAGCGTTGCCGTAAAACACGAGCGCTGCATCGGAGAGCGCTGACCGGGCATCGTCCACCAGCAGGTAACGGACCGAGGGGTTGCACTCCAGGGGATACTCCTCGCAGATAACGGCCACAGCGCCGGCCTCTGCCGCACCCGGGATATAGCGGTGCCCATCGGTTTTGAATCCCCTTACGGCAACGAACAGCGCACCGGGAATGACATCACGGGAGTTGCAGGTCACCATGGTGACGACGGCATCCTGATCGACAGCGGATCCCCGGCTGCCAATCAGGCCGCCAATAGCTTTTTCGATCTCTTTCAGCAACACCATTGCCATAGATACATTCCGTGGTTCAAGAGTTCATTTTCATCTGGGTCGTTGCGCCATGGTCAGTCGGACCACCTGCTCCTTCTGCACTTTCGAACCTGCAGTGACACTCTGAGCGAGCACCAGCTGGTCGGGACTGCCTGCAAATTCGACGCCAAGCCCGTTCCATTTGAGCAGGCGCTCGGCTTCCCGACCGGTCAGCCCCTTGAGTTCGGGAACCGCTATGGTCACGATCTGGTCGAGACTTGCCTTGACCGTCGAGCGCAAAGCCAGGCGCCGCTGCATCTCCCGCGAACAGGCGATCGAGCGGCCACAGATCCTGGAAAATACCGGAGCGGCCACAGCCGCGGCGTAATAGGCCGTCTGTGGCTCATCGACCACGACAATCGCTGCGTACTGGGGATTGTCCGCCGGGAAAAATCCGACGAACGTAGACAGATAGGTGTGCTGACCCTGGTATGCTCCGGTATATTTCTGCGCGGTACCGGTCTTGCCCGCCACCGGGATGCCATCGACTGCTGCAGAGGTTCCCGTGCCCTTTTCGACAACGGCCCGGAAATACTCCCTTGCCATATACCTGGCTGTCTCGGGACTGACCGCCTGGACCACCTTTTCAGGCTTGACCTCCTTCACGGGCTGTCCTTCACGATCCACAACCTTCCTGATGATATAGGGCCGCATGCGAACGCCGTCGTTGGCGATGGTCGCATACGCCTGAAGCACCTGCAGCGGTGTTGCCATGACCTGGTAACCATAACCCATCCATGGCAGGGTTGTCCGGTCCCACTGCCGAATCGGTTTCAGTATACCCCTCGATTCACCCATGAGCCCGACCCCGGTCTTCCGCCCGAATCCGAAGTTGCTGGCATAGCGGTAGAAAGCCTCCGGCCCGATCTTCATGGCCGTCGTGGCTGCAACCACGTTGCTCGACTGCATGATCGCCTCCTTGAAGGTGATCTTTCCCATCGCCTCGTGATCGACGATGCGCCGGTCATACAGCTGGACGACGCCATTGTGGCCATCGACGATGGTGTTGGCATTGTAGCGCAGCGTTTCCGTCGCTGCTGCCGCCATCACGATCTTGAAAGTCGAACCGGGTTCGAACATGTCGGTCACGGCACGATTCCTGATCTGTTCACTGTTGACCGACGTGCGGCGGTTCATGTCGAAGGAGGGGTAGTTGGCCATCGCGATGATCTCGCCGGTCCGCACGTCCATGACGATCCCGGCGGCAGCCTTTGCCTTGAAGTTCATCACTGCCTGCATGATCTCGTCCTCGACGATGCCCTGAATATCAGAATCGATGGTCAGCTCGACATCGCTTCCGCTCAGCGGCAGGATCTGGTCGGCGTCGGGGGCCGGATAGCGCTCACCGGTTGCAGATCGCTGGAAGATCCTGGTGCCGTCCCGCCCTTTGAGGTCATTGTTGAACTGGAGCTCCAGACCGCTGATTCCCCGGTCATCACGATCGGTGAAACCGATGATCTGCGCCGCCGTGTTCAGATAGTATCGCTGCTGTTCGCGACGGAAGCCGAAACCAGCCATCTTCACCGGCATGAGCTCGGCAGCTATGGAGACAGGAACATTACGTTCGAGCCAGACGAAGCGCTTCCTTGTCTGAAGCAGCCTGAGGTAGTAGCCACGACTCTTTCCGAAACGGTTCGAAAGCCGGGTCGCCAGCTCCTGCGGTCTTTTGACACGACGTGGATCAGCGAAGAACGAGATGCTTTCGACACTTTCGGCGAGCTGTCGTCCGTTCCGGTCGAAAATCCTTCCCCTGCGGGCCTTTTCGGTCACGATACTCTCGTACTGGCGACTCGCCATCGCCTTGTACTTCTTGACGTTGAACACCTGGATGCTGAGCAGCTTGAAGACGATGGCCACGAAAAACAGGGCCATGACGAGCCCCATGATGCCAAGGCGCTTTCCGAATTCCCGGTCATCGGAGCCGGTGTTGCCCCTTTTTGCTGCTTGCCAGTTCATGAAATCATTCAAGGTCGACCCGTTGTCAATGCTCAATATCCACCGGAGGAACAGCCGAAGAGCTCAGACCGAGAGCCTGGGCATACCCTGAAATATTATGAATACTCTGAAGCTCGCTGGCCTTGAGTTCCTGCGCTGTCCTGATGCTCGTGCTGATCCTGAGCTGCTCGCGAAGCCGTTCATTCTGCTTTGCCAGCTCCCTGATGGTCAGGGTATTGTGTATCTGAAACAGGAACAGCGCCGTTGCCGCGATAAGGTACAAAAATGTCCTGAGGCGCAAAATGGCGCCGATATCGAAGGTCTCTTCCTGAGGCTTTGAAACCCCCATGGTCTCAGGCGCTTCAGAATAAAGTCCCGGTTGCCGGTCGCCAAGTACGTCGACGCCAGCAAACCCGATCTCATCCGGTTCGGAGAGGTTCCGGCCCCTGAAAAATTTTCCGGCTTTACCGGCAAAGCCGGTGAGCGATTGTTCAAATTTTTTTACGGCAGGCATGGGGTACCTCCTTCTATAGTTTTTGAGCCACTCTGAGACGGGCACTTCTTGATCTCGGATTCCTTTCAATCTCTTCCGGGGATGCCAGGACCGGTTTTTTCGTTACCAGCAGAGCCTTTGCAGGAGCCAGCGGCTCTCTGATCGCAAGCCCTTTCGGACCCCAATCCTCGGCTGCCAGACTCGCGAAAAACTTCTTCACGATCCGGTCTTCAAGCGAATGATAACTGATGACGGCCATCCTGCCGCCGGGAGAAAGCGAAGCAAAACCATCTTCCAAAGCACGTTCAAGCACCCCGAGTTCGTCGTTGACCTCGATCCGCAGGGCCTGATAGACCCGCGAAAGCGTTTTGATGGCCAGGTCCTTCCTGGGGCAGGCCCCCTTGACCACCGCCGCCAGCTCACCGGTCGTCGTTATCGGTTCACGATCCCTTGCCGCCACAAGAGCTTTGGCTATCCTGCCGCCCAGAGGCTCTTCGCCGTAACGGCGGAACACCCTCGCAAGCGCGCGCTCTTCGTACCCGTTCACGATATCGGCCGCCGAAACCGGGCCGTCAGGGTCCATTCTCATGTCCAGCGGGCCGTTCCGGAGATAGCTGAATCCCCGCTCAGGAGTGTCGATCTGGTAGGACGACACCCCCAGATCGAGCAGGATGCCCATGACGGGAAGCGCCTTGCCCTCACCACCGAGCACTGTCCTTGACACATCACCGACGGTGCTGAAATTCCCCCTGAAAAAAGTGGTCCGTTCCCGGTAAGCGGAGAGTTTCTTCTCTGCCGCATCGAGCGCGTGACTGTCCTGGTCGATGCCGACAAGCAGGGAGCGCTCGCCTTCAAAATGCGTTTTCAGGTATTCGAGGATCAGCAGAGAATGGCCGCCTCCACCGAGAGTTCCGTCGATGTAAATCCCCGGTCCGGTAACCAGAAGCGACACCGTCTCGTCCGGAAGGACCGGTGCATGATATCCGTAATCTTCCATCGCTTCAGACGTACCGGCCTGCCAGCTGGGCGAACCTGCCGGCGTTTTCCTGAAGCAGTCGCTCGAGCCGTCCGGGATCCCAGACGATCATCTTGACATTTGCGCCGATGATGACCGCATCCCTGTCGATGCCGGCATGCTCCAGCATCTCCCTCGAAAGGGCGATACGGCCGGAACGGTCAAGTTCCGCCTGCTCGAGCCTGGCATAGATCATAGTGGTCAGTAAACGTTCTTCAGGATTGAAATCGGAGAGCTTGAGCAGTTGTCGCTCCTTTTCGGCCCATACGGAGGGCTCGTAGAGTTCGAGTGAGCCGTCGTCGGCCTTAAGGACATAAAGTACGGGGGGTTGCCATGCGGAAGCGCCTTCGGCCACATCACCCTGAAGGATGATTCTTCGACGAAAACGAGCCGGTACGAGCAACCGGCCTTTCTCATCGACAGCGTGCTGTTCCCGTCCGATGAATCCGGGCATTTTCACCCCTTTTTTCCCACTTTCCCCCACATTAATGTATATAAAACGGAATTCCAAAAAAAATGGTACAATCTCCCTCGCAAGCAACCCCTGCGCGAGTCTCACAAACACTACCGGAATGGCTAAAGCATGCCGAGAGACCGTCATAGACGGCTACAACCTTATCCACAAGCTCTGGCAGCCACAGAAAGGCAACGCCATGGCTCCGCTCCGGGAACGCCTCGAAACCCTGCTCTCGGCTTATCGCAAGACGACCCGCCGTCATGTGACGGTAGTCTATGACGGCGGCGCCGGCCCTGGCGGTCACTTGAGCAGCAGTGCGGTCGACGTGCTCTTCAGCGGCACGAAGATGAGCGCAGACAGCAGGATCGTAGAACTCGTCCGATCGCTTGGCAAACGCGCCGGACTGGTGACCGTTGTCAGCTCGGATCTCGAAATCCGGCAACACGTCATCGCCTGGGGAGCCGCGTGGACAAGCTCGGAATCGTTTGCATCCGAACTCGCAAGACTCGGCCTCCTGACACTCCCTGGCCGTAGCTCTGCCGGAAAGCAGACCACCGCTGCCGGCAAAAAGGAGAGCCACCTCCCTCTTGACGACAAGGAGGTTGCCCAATGGATGAAACTGTTCGGCGGAGAGGGCTGAGCGGCTCAATCTCCGGCGATTTTTCTTCGGACAATTTCTTATTATTGTAGAATGGTATTTTTCAAGAGACCCTTAACCGAAGTGCGCACCATGCCCGACATAAGTACCAATCATAACGATCACCGGCGCGAGCTTGACGAGTGGCGAGGAAAAATCGATGCCATTGACCGGCAGCTGGCCGCACTGCTCTGTGAACGGCTGCGCTATGCCGGAAACATCAGCGCCGTGAAATCAAGGATCGGCGAAACCGTTCTCCAGCCTGAGCGTGAAAAAGAGGTTCTCGGCAATGTGCTCGCGATGGCCGAAACCCCTCTCATGGGAACCGCCCTCGAGCGTATCTACAACTGCATCCTCAACGAATCGCGGCTGTTTCAGCATGAATGGAAAGGCCAGCAGAGCCTCTCTTCCCGTTAAAGTACCTCTTCACCAATGCCACGTCGACCACGTCCCGGCCGGCTCAGACCACTGAAGGCGATCATGATTGCCATGGTGTTCTTTGTTGCCCTGTTCATCTTCATGCCCGGCATCAATTCCGCTCGCTGGGGCGGACGATCTGTCGCCGTCAATGTGCACCGGGGAACCGGCTTCAGCAGGATTGTCGACGATCTGATGAAAGCCGGGGTAATCCGCTTCAGATGGCCGCTTCTGGTGGCCGGCACCATCTTTCCGGACCTGCACAAAATCAAGCCGGGAAGATACACCGTTCCGGTGACGCTCTCCACCTATGCGCTGTTGCAGCATCTTCATACCAGTCCACAGGACGAAGTCCGGGTGATGATCCCGAACGGCGTCGAGCAGTCGAAGATCGCCGCCATCGTATCGGCAAACCTCGACATCGATTCGACGGCATTCATGGCCGCAACCACTGACCGGCACTTCCTCGCATCTCTCGGCATTCACGGGCAGAGCACCGAAGGATATCTTTTTCCCGGGACCTATAATTTCCCATGGGCCAGCACGCCAGAAGAGGTGATCAGATTCCTGGTGAGACGTTTCAGGAGCTATTATGCGGACAGCCTTCGAAGGGAGGCTGCACAGGCCGGCCTGACGGAAACAGAGCTGCTGACGATGGCATCCATCGTTGAAGCCGAGACCCCGATCGACAGCGAAAAGCCGGTCATCGCAAGCGTCTATCTCAACCGGTTGAAAAAAAACATGCGTCTCCAGGCGGACCCCACCGTACAGTACGCCATACCCGGACCGGCAAGACGACTCTATTTCAAGGATCTCGACATCGACTCGCCCTACAACACCTACCGCCATGCGGGCATGCCTCCCGGGCCGATCTGCAATCCCGGAGCGCCCTCGATCATGGCGGTACTCAGACCTGCGAGCACCGGGTTCCTCTATTTCGTCGCCAACGGAGAGGGAGGACATTCATTTGCAACAACCCTCGCCGCCCATGCACAAAACATCAGGAGATATCAGGAGACCATGAACCGGAGAACCGATGCGAACCGTCCATGAGACCCGGTGGTTGCGCAAGAGATACCGGAGAATGCTTATATTCGTTGAACCAATGTTTTTTCACTAACCAACTTCACCAGGGAAATGCAGAAGAAGACCTTGTCTGACATATCGCTTCAGGGTAAAAGAGTCCTGATGCGTGTCGATTTCAACGTTCCGCTCGATCAGGACAGGAACATCACCGACGACAAGCGCATCGTCGAAGCGCTGCCGTCGATCCGCAAGGTGCTCGAAGCCGGCGGTCGCCTGATCCTGATGTCACATCTCGGAAGGCCAAAAGGCAAGGTCAACCCTGAGTTTTCGCTGGCCCCTGCCGCCAGACGCCTGTCAGAACTTCTCGATACACCGGTCGCCATGGCAAAGGACTGTATCGGCAACGAGGTGATGCAGCAGGTACTCGCGCTCCAGGATGGTGAAGTGCTCATGCTCGAGAATCTCCGTTTCCATGCCCAGGAAGAGGCAAACGATGCCGATTTCGCCAGGGAACTGGCCTCTCTCGGCGAAATTTACGTGAACGATGCGTTCGGCACCGCTCACCGCGCCCATGCATCCACCGAGGGCATCACCCACTATGTCCAGACGGCTGTGGCCGGTTTCCTCATCGAGAAAGAGCTGCACTACCTCGGCATGGCACTCGATAATGCAAAGCGCCCCTTCGTGGCCATCCTCGGCGGGTCGAAGATCTCCGGCAAGATCGATGTGCTCGAAAACCTTTTCGGGAAAGTCGATACGGTTCTCGTCGGCGGAGCCATGGTCTTCACCTTCTTCAAGGCACAGGGCATGAACGTCGGCAATTCACTGGTCGAAAACGAAAAACTCGATCTCGCCCTTTCGCTCCTCGAACAGGCAAAAGCAAAAGGCGTCCGCCTGATCCTCCCGAGCGACGTGGTGGTTGCAAGTGAAATTTCAGCCGACACGCCTTCCCGTATCGAACCGGTCAGCGCTATCACCGATGGCATGATCGGCCTCGACATCGGCCCTGAAACGATCGACGTCTACACAAAGGAGATCCTCGGCGCCAAAACCGTCCTCTGGAACGGCCCCATGGGTGTTTTCGAGATCGACCAGTTCGCCAGCGGCACCTTCTCTATGGCTCAGGCACTCGCCGACACGACCAAAACCGGTGCCATCACCATCATTGGTGGTGGTGATTCCGCAGCGGCAATCGCCAAGGCGGGACTCGCCGGAGAGGTTTCGCACGTCTCGACCGGCGGTGGAGCCAGCCTCGAATTCCTCGAAGGCAAGGAGCTCCCCGGCATTGCCGCGTTGAACGACAAAGCCTGAACGACTGAAGTCAGAACCATCGAAAAACACAGGAGAGGTGCGCCCGGAAGATGGGCGCACTCCTACCAAACGACCTGCACATGAGCAGTTATGATCAGCGATACAGTCCCGGCGGATTTCAGCTGATGCCTCCGGCGATCAAAACGATCATCATCACAAACGTTGCCGTCTTTCTCCTGCAGCTCAGCCCTGTCGGGGATCTGCTGACGACGCTCGGCGCACTGTGGCCCATCGGCTCGCACAAGGCTGGAGGCTACGGCTTCCATCTCTGGCAGCCACTGACCTACATGTTCATGCACGGGGGCTTCGCCCATATCTTCTTCAACATGCTCGCGCTCTGGATGTTTGGAGCCGAAATCGAAAATTACTGGGGAACGAGGCACTTCACGATCTACTACTTCGTCTGCGGCGTCGGTGCGGCGTTCATAAACATCTTCGCCACCATGGGAGAGCCATATCCCACCATCGGGGCCTCGGGAGCCATCTATGGCGTTCTGCTGGCATTCGGCATGATGTTCCCGGACCGCGAGATCTATCTCTACTTCCTCCTGCCCATCAAGGCGAAATACTTTGTCGCCGGTTATGCGCTCATCGAATTCATTTCGGGCTTCGGAACCAGATCGATGGGCAGCGGAAGCAACATCGCCCACTTTGCGCACCTCGGCGGTATGCTTTTCGGCTTCATCTACATCACCTACAAGCGCAATGAATGGACAGTCGCCCAGTGGTTCAGGAAACTGAAAGGACCCGGCAAGCCGAAAGGACCGGCCCTCTACAAGGGTGGCGGGAACAAGCATGAGGAAGCCTCCGAAGAGGAGATCGACGCGATTCTCGACAAGATATCGACCAGGGGTTACGAGTCACTGACCTCCGAGGAGAAAAGAAAACTGTTGCGGGCCGGTAAACGATGAATCATTGAGGACGCCACCATGAAACCGGTGAACTTTTCGTTTGAACATGCCAGGCAGAAGGCGCTTGCGCTCCTGAAAGACAGGAAGAAAACCCTGCACTTGCTCGACACGGCAACGCGCCGGATCTCAGGCGGTGTAACGCCCATCGAAAGCAAAGGCCTGACCGGCAAGCTCCAGGCTGCGTTAAGGATGGTTCGCAGCTCCGTTCGACGCGAATACCGCGACATTCCCTGGCAGAGCCTGGTGCTCATAACTGCTGGAGTCGTTTACTTCGTATCACCGGCAGACGCCCTGCCAGATTTCATCCCGCTACTCGGATTCACCGATGACGCGGCCATCCTTGGCGCGATCCTCGCCTCCATTTCAGGTGACCTCGAACGGTTCATCGAATGGGAAAAAACACAGGCGGAAGGCAACGCAAGCATCACGATTTCATCGACAGTCATCGAGCCCGACAGCGATAACGATAAAAGGTGACCTCTCTGCAGGAATCCGACCTTTTTTGCCAGAGACTTCTTCTTCAGCCCCCATGAAGCCTCTTCAGCTTGTACCTCTGGATATCGACAGCACGCATGAACCTTTTCCAGTAAAAACCAACGATATGCCGCCTGACCGATCGATTATGGTCAGGCCGATGATGTTGAAGCCTTCAGGTCATCGAAGTTTCCAGAACGCCTCTCTGCACTGAGGCGTCTCCCCGGCCAATCGGGCAAACCGCAAGGCATCTTGTGCAACTCTGGCATTTCCCCAACTCGATCACCCCTCCCTTTGCCGGTTCCTGGGGGCACTCCTGCACACACAGGAAACAATCCGTACACCCTGCCCTCTTCCTCTCCAGGTCG
>JAAXWP010000027.1:29489-38414 GCA_013334925.1 Chlorobiaceae bacterium | reverse complement strand
CCACGTTGACCTTTTTCAGGAGTTCGGTGTCGCCTTTCCTGAGACCGACGACATAAGCTCCTGTGTTGAAGGGCTCTCCGGCGGGTTTCAGGTTCGGGTTGTGGCGTGCGTAAAACATTTCACCGGCAACATCCATCAGCACGGCGTCGATCCGTCCCTTCTCGAGATCCTGATAGGCTCCGACCGGATCCTGATATCCGACCGATTTGTATTTGCCCTCATCGAGCAGGCGCGAGGCGGAACAGTTGACGAGCGTGCCTACCGCGAGTCCAAGCCGTTTGCAGTCTTCGATCGAACTGACTCGGGTTTCGTTTTTCCTGACGGTCAACTGAAGCCTGAAAAGATAGTACGGCTTGCTGAAGAGTACCTCCCGGGCGCGGTCTTCAGTCGGCTCGAACCCGTTGATGATCACCTCGAACTCCTTACGCTGCAGGGAGGCAACGATGCTCTCCCAGTCGGTCGGCACGAAGCGGGCGGTCATGCCCATCTCGCGGGCCAGCGCCTCGGCGAACTCGTAGTCGAATCCGGTGTAGGTTTGCGGATTTGCAGGGTCGGCAAAAACATACGGCGCTCCGCCGCTCGGGTCGGCGCCCCACCTGAGTGCGGGTCCGGCCATCGCTGTCAGTGAGTTCATCACCAGCAGCGCACAGATAAGTAACAGCTTTTTCGTGGCGGGGAGTGGTTTTCGGTTGAACGATGCCTTGTTGCCGGATAATCGCAAAAATTAAGAAAATACGCGCCCTTATTTCAATGTTTTTTGCCGTACGGATGTATGTGCCTCGCGGGCCGATGCGTATTTTCCCTAAAAGGCCGCTGACCAACCGGCCACTGCAGTGTCCGCGGCTGCCCTGGCACCAGACGGGGAACCCGCCCATTCAACGATCAGTACGCTTTATGGACCTCAACCTTCCCCTCAGAATCGCCGGAGTAGGCCGTTACCTTCCATCACGTATCGTCAGCAGTGCCGAGCTGGAGTCCAGATGCGGCCTGACGGCCGGCTGGGTCGAACGCCGCAACGGAGTCCGGGAGCGCCGGTGGGTGGAGGGCGAGAGCGCATCGTTCATGGCCGCACAGGCAGCCCGGGAGGCTCTGGACGAGGCCGGATTGCAGCCGGGCGAACTCGATCTCATCATCAACGCCTCCGCCACCAGCGAACAGGCCCTCCCGGATATGGGGGCGCTGATCCAGCGGCAGCTCGGGGCTGGCGCAAGCGGCATTCCGGCCATGACGGTGCAGACCGCCTGCCTGAGCTTCATCACGGCTCTTGAGGTGGCGTCACATTTTCTGCTTTCCGGCCGGTACGGCAGGATTCTCATTGCCAGCGCAGACATCGCCTCCTGCGGCCTCGATTTCAGGGAGCCCGAGTCAGCCACCCTGATGGGGGATGCCGCCGCGGCGGTGGTGGTGGTCAGGCCTGCCGAGGGTGACTCCTCCCGACTCTGCAGCGCCCGTTTCAGAACCTATGGCGAAGGGGCTTATCTGACGGCGATCCTGGGCGGCGGTTCGGCCCGGCATCCACACAAGCCAGGTCATGATCCTGTGGACGATCTGTTCCATATGGACGGTCCGGCCGTTCTGCGCATGGTTCGCCGGTACGACGCCGGATTTCTCGAAGAGCTCTGGCCTGGCCTGTCGAGCGGCCTCGACGGTATCGACCTGGTCGTTCCGCATCAGGCAAGCAAAGTCGGGATTCAGCTCCTGCAGCGTTTCGGATGGCCGGAACAGGCGATCGAGCAGACGATCGGGGAGTTGGGCAACTGCGTTGCCGCGTCGATTCCGGCCACCCTCTACCAGGCGGTACGGGATGGACGGCTGAACCGTGGTGACCGGCTGCTGATGGTAGGTACCGGGGCTGGGCTTTCAATCGGCGGGCTGGTACTGGTTTACTGACAAAGAGTCGAAGGCAGTTCAATAATTCAGGGAGTACATCATGGAGCGTTCCGTGCTGGTGACCGGTGCATCTGGTTTCATTGGTTCGCATCTGGTCGAACGTTGTCTCAGGGAGGGCTGGCGGGTCAGGGCGCTGGTCCGAAAAGGCAATCCGCGCATAGGGACGCTCAGGCGGCAGGGGGTCGAGGTGACGGAGGGGGACGTCCGCGACGACAGGGCTGTCGATGCGGCCGTTCGCGGATGCGGGGTGGTGTTCCATGCTGCCGCGCTCACCTCCGACTGGGGACCGAAGCGGGATTTTATGGAGATCAATGTCGGCGGAACGAAGCGGATCTGCGACGCAGCCCTGCGACATGGCGTAAAGCGCCTCGTTCATGTCAGTTCGTTCGAATGTTTTCCGCACTACCGTCTCGACCGGGTAGACGAGACAACACCATATGCCCCGCGAGGAGCCTCGTATGCCGACACCAAGATCGGCAGCACGGTCGAAGCCTGGGAAGCGGCTCGCCGTGGTCTCGGCGTCAGCGTGCTCCATCCCGTATGGGTCTACGGACCCGGCGACCGCACACTGGTGCCACTGCTCGCCGACATGATCCGTCGGGGCCAGATGCTCTACTGGAGCCGCGATGCCCGCATGAGCCTGGTGTATATCGACAACCTCGTCGATCTGTGCATGCTTGCCGCCACCCATCCGTCGGCTGCTGGTGAGGCGTTCCTCGCCTGCGACATGGAGGATATGACCTTCGAAGGTTTCTGCAACCGGATCGCTTCGGCGATCGGGGCAAGGCATCCGTCGCTCTACCTTCCTTACGGGCTGGTGTATTCGCTTGCCGGGGTGATGGAAACCGTGTTCCGCCTGTTGCGCAGCCGGAAGCGACCCATGGTTACCCGCCAGGCGGTCGAACTGCTTGCATCGAAAGCATTTATCGATGCGTCCAAAGCACGGCGGACGCTCGGATGGCAGAGCGGAGTATCACAGGAGGAGGGAATCCGACGGACGCTCGAGTGGCTCAAAGGTGTCGATCCCCGGGAGTGGAAGGTCAAATAGACCCATAAAAAAAAGTGAGTTACCCGGGATGTCCGCAAACACTTTCGCCTAAAGGGAGAGCGGGATTTGCCCGGCTGGAAGCTCCATTTTATGATGAGAAAGTGATTGACCTCCCCGAAAAAAATCCTTACAATTGAGGAGTTCTTTCTGCATGTCGGTGCCGGATGCTTGCATCCGGATAATAGGGAAGTACGTGAGAATCGTACACTGTACCCGCAACTGTAGGACGGTTGCCTCGAGGCGAAACGGACAGCTCTGTCCGCCACACCGCAAGGCTGGAATCGCAGACACTCTGCCGCACTCCATGAAATCCACGGGGAACGCAGGGGAAGGATGCCTCCAATTAGTTTGACGCTGTCAAAAGCGTCACCGTCCATAGTCAGGAGACCTGCCGGCAGGCTGTCGTCACAAGGCTTCGGGAACAAAGCCTGACGCACCGTCGATGAACGTATCCGGAAACCCCAGAATCTTTTTTTGACGGTTTTTCATAACGCTTTTTTAAGCAATTCCGTGGTAGTTATATTACCATTTACGTTGTGCCAAAAGACCGTGAAATGCTCGTTTCCGGAAAGGCTAAGTCGCGCATTTAAAAGCATTTAACCTTTCTCAAAACCCTTTATTGACTTCGGAGACCTCCCATGAAAATTTCCCGCTTGTTTACCACTCCCGGCCAGAACGTCTATGACCGTTTCGAGTACACCCAAAGGACCTCGGTTCTTCGCAATCCGGACGGCTCCAAAGTGTTCGAAATGAACGACGTAGAGGTACCGGTTTCGTGGTCGCAGGTAGCATCGGACATTCTTGCCCAGAAATATTTCCGCAAGACCGGAGTTCCGCAGCGGGATGAAAACGGCCAGGTCATCATCGGCGAAGACGGCCGCCCGGTGACCGGCAGCGAAAACTCGATCAAACAGGTTGTCCACCGCATGGTCGGCTGCTGGAAGGAGTGGGGTGAACAGTACGGTTATTTCGATACACCGGAAGATGCCCAGGCGTTCTATGACGAGGTTGCCTACATGCTTCTCGCACAGATGGCCGCTCCGAACTCTCCCCAGTGGTTCAACACCGGCCTGAAGTTCGCCTATGGCATCGATGGCCCGGCACAGGGTCACTTCTATGTCGACCAGAAGACGGGCGAGATGCGCGAGTCCGAGGACGCATACAGCCGTCCGCAGGCACATGCCTGTTTCATCCAGTCGGTCAACGATGACCTCGTCAACGATGGCGGCATTTTCGACCTCGCCATCCGTGAGGCCAGGGTTTTCAAGTTCGGCAGCGGTTCCGGCACCAACTACTCCAACCTCAGGGGTTCCGGCGAAAAGCTCAGCGGCGGCGGCAGCTCCTCCGGCCTGATGAGCTTCCTGAAGATCTTCGACTCTGCAGCCGGTGCGATCAAGTCCGGCGGCACCACGAGGCGCGCAGCCAAGATGGTGATCGTCGATATCGATCATCCAGACGTCGAGAAGTTCATCGAGTGGAAAGCCAAGGAGGAGGATAAGGTCGCCTCGATGGTCACCGGTTCCAAGATTTGCTCGCGCTTCCTCAAAGCGATCGTTGCCGAAGCCCTCGTCGGCGGCACCGAGCGCCAGGAGAATCCGGCTCTTGACCAGCTAATCCGCAACGCCATGCACCGCGGCGTGCCCATGAGCTACATCCTGCGTGTGCTCGCCCTTGTCGAGCAGGGGTACACTACCCTCGATTTCGACGAGTTCGACACCCATTACGAATCCGAAGCCTACCAGACGGTCGGCGGCCAGAACTCCAACAACAGCGTCCGTGTGACCAACGCCTTCATGAAGGCCGTCCAGAACGACGAGCTGTGGGTGCTCCGCGAGCGGACCACCGGCAAGGATGCCCGCGCCGTTCGTGCCCGTGACCTGTGGGAGAAGATCGTCATGAGTGCCTGGAAGTGCGCCGATCCAGGCCTCCAGTTCGATACGACCATCAACGAGTGGCACACCTGCCCGAAGAGCGGCCGCATCAACGCCAGTAACCCGTGTGTTACGGCTGACACTCTGGTCGCGACCGACCGGGGACTTGAGCGTATTGGCGAGCTTGTCGGTCAGTCGCGTGGCATCAAGAGCATCGATGGCAACATGCACTGGGTCGAAAAGATTTTCCCGACAGGTGTCAAGCCGGTTTATGAGCTTCGGACGAAAAGCGGTTACCGGCTGAAGCTTACCGGCGATCATCTGGTCTTTACCGAAAATCGTGGTGATGTCAAGGCTTGTGAACTGTCCAAAGATGATGTTGTTCGTCTCGTTGGCGCCGGGTTTGGTAAAGAAACCACCGGTTCTGCCGATACCGCACAACTTATCGGTCTGCTTGCCGGTGATGGATGTATTACCAGAACCGCGGACAGAACCGCAGAAGGAGATCAGCGCCGTGTGGCTTTTCTTACCGTTGACAAAGCGGAATGGGAGATAGCTTCCTGGGCCAATACGCTTATCAACGATATGCGCCCTGAACTCGGTGAACACAACAAGCAGGGTTCAGTGACCGAAACCGTTACCACGGCCCGTGTCGCTGTTGGCAGCCCACGGATTCTCCGCCAGCTCGAGACCTATGCCGTGCTTGATAAAGGAAGTGAGAACAAGGTCTTTACCGATGAGGTCTACCGCCTTGACCGAGCCGGACAGGCTGCGTTGTTGCGCGGACTTTTCACTGCCGACGGAACTGTTGCGAACTATGGTGACAAATCGCAGTACATCGCGCTCGACTCCACATCGATCGAACTGATCCGTCAGGTACAGTTGCTGCTGCTCAATTTCGGCATCAAATCGAAGATTTACGAGAATCGCAGAGCTGGAGATCTTGTATCGCTGCTGCCTGATGGCAACGGCGGCACAAAAGAGTACCCGGTCATGCAGATGCACAGCCTGCGTATCAGCCGGAGCTCCAGGCTTCTCTTTGAAGAGCATATCGGGTTCATGCCGCAGAGCAGGAAATCGGAAGCGCTTGCCCGTCTGAACCAGACGGTTGCGACCTATCGTGATTCGCTCACCGATACGGTAATCTCGCTTACCGCTCTTGGCCAGGAGCCAGTCTTTGACCTGACCGAGCCGGAGACCAGCCATTTTATCGCCAACGGTATCGGCGTGCACAATTGCAGCGAGTACATGTTCCTCGACGACACGGCCTGCAACCTGGCCAGCCTCAACCTTGCCCACTTCCTGAACGAAGAGAACGGCAAGATCAGGATTCCCGAACTGTTGCACGCTTCGAGCCTCTGGACCGTCGTGCTCGAGGTCTCGGTACTGATGGCCCATTTCCCGTCGAAAGATATCGCCCGCCTGAGCTACGAGTTCAGGACGCTCGGCCTCGGCTTCGCCAACCTCGGCCGTCTGCTCATGGTGCTCGGTATTCCTTACGATTCACCAAGGGCTCTGGCCATCGCTGGTGCCATCTCGGCCCTCATGACCGGCCAGGCATATGTCACCTCCGCAGAGCTTGCCAAGGATCTCGGCGCTTTCGCCCGCTACCATGAGAACAGCGAGGATATGCTCCGCGTCATCCGCAACCACGCGAGGGCTGCAAGGAACGCCTCGGAAGAGGATTACGAAGGCCTCACGGTCAAACCGCGCGGCATCGATTCCGAGTATTGCCCGAAAGAGCTCTTCGAAGCTTCCGGCAAGGTCTGGGACGAGGCGCTGAAGAAGGGCAAGAAGCACGGCTTCCGCAACGCCCAGGTCAGCGTGATCGCGCCGACCGGCACCATCGGTCTCGTCATGGACTGCGACACCACAGGTATCGAGCCCGAGTTCGCGATCGTAAAGTTCAAGAAGCTCGCAGGCGGCGGTTACTTCAAGATCGTCAACCAGTCGGTGCACAAGGCGCTCGGTCGCCTCGGTTACTCCGATTCCCAGGTCGAGGACATCGAGAAATATTGCAAAGGCCACGGCACGCTCAGGGGATGCCCGGGAATCAACCAGCAGTGGCTCAAGAGCCGCGGTTTCACCGACGACAAGATCGACGCGGTCGAAAAGCAGCTCGAAGGGGTGTTCGACATCCGCTTCGCCTTCAACAAGTGGATCGTGGGCGAGGAGTTCTGCAAGTCGCTCGGATTCAGCGAAGCCGAACTCAACGACCCGAATTTCGATATGCTGGTGGCCCTCGGCGCCACGCCTGAAGATGTCGAGGCCGCCAATGACTACGTCTGCGGTACCATGACCATCGAAGGTGCGCCGCACCTCAAGGAGGAGCACCTGCCGGTGTTCGACTGCGCCAGCACCTGCGGCAAGAAAGGACGCCGCTACATCAACCACATGGCCCACGTGCACATGATGTCCGCCGTGCAGCCTTTCATCTCCGGCGCCATCTCCAAGACGGTCAACATGCCTGCCGTCGCGACGACCACCGAGATCGGTGACGTCTACAATTCGGCATGGCAGCACATGGTCAAGGCCATTACCATCTACCGCGACGGCTCCAAGCTCTCGCAGCCGCTCAACATCTCCAACGTATCGCCGCTCGACGAGGTGATCATGCTCGGCAACGAGGAGGATCTCGACGAGACCAAAGGTCCGAAAGAGGTGCAGGAGCGCATCGTGGAGCGAGTCTACCACCGCTCCGAGCGCCGCATCCTTCCGAAGCGTCGCAAGGGTTACATCCGCGAGGCCTACGTCGGTGGCCACAAGGTGTTCCTCAGGACCGGCGAATACGAAGACGGTTCGCTGGGTGAAATCTTCATCGACATGTACAAGGAGGGCGCCTCGTTCAAGGGCCTGCTGAACTGCTTCGCCGTGCTCGCTTCAAAAGCGCTGCAGTACGGTATGCCGCTCGAAGAGCTGGTCGACAGCTTCACCTTCACCCGCTTCGAACCAGCGGGCGCGGTGCAGGGCCACAACGCCATCAAGAACTCCACCTCGATTCTCGACTACGTGTTCCGTTCCATCGGTTACGACTACCTTGGCCGCAAGGACTTCGTGCACGTCAAGGCCGTCGACGAGATCCCTGAAACTGCGAGCAAGAACGGCAATGGTAACGGAAACGGTAATGGCGTCCACAAGACCGCCGAACCCGAACTGGCCATCCATGCCATGGCAGCCCAGGCCGATGAGCATCACGCCGCCCTGCAGAACCAGGTCGCCCAGGCCAGGGTTCAGGGCTACACTGGCGAACAGTGCGAAAACTGCGGTTCGATGCGAGTGAAGCAGAACGGCACCTGCAAGGTGTGTGATGACTGCGGTATGACCACCGGCTGCTCGTAATATCTTTTTCTTCCAGTTGTCCCCGGGCTGAAGCCCGGGGCAATCGGAATGTAAGAGTTCTGAATGTCCGTCATCCCGACCTGTCGGGACTCCTGAATGTGAGACCAGTTTCTCCGTTCCGTCCGCCTTGCACTCGAACCGCTCACGACGGCTGAAATCCGGTTTTATAACCCCGGGAGCGCCGAGCCCCAGCTCGGCATCTTGTTGTGCGCCCGGCATGGGCGCAATCTTGGAGGTGAAAGTCCTCCCGTAACCTGACCACAGCTAACGAAGTGAAGCGCAACTGCATGAGGGTGACCGAGTGTGGGAAGGAAGCGTGGAACGAACCCGTGAGCTGATGGACAAGAACCGTATAGAAGGCGGTGCCGAAGGGCGAGCAGGTCAATGACTGCAAAGCTCTCGTGGTCAAGGTTCATGCGGAGTAAATCCGGCGGTGTGCGGGGAAGGATCGCGTTGTTACCTGGGGAGATCTCGCCTTGTGTGATTAGGGGACATTCACAACAATCTCAACTTCAGAACCGATCGCACGCGACGCGGATTATTTGTAAATGCTGCGTATTGTCGATACCTTGAACTATGCCGTTACTCCCTGCCTGTACTGCCACACATGACGACGATGATGCTCTGTTTCTGATCATGGATTCGATCTACTGACCTGTTCGACCGGATGTCGCTTTTTTGGTAAACAGTCGCTCTGACCATGAGATGTTTCATGCGTGGAATCAAGACATTGAGCCTGGCTGCGATGATGCTGGCGCTTATGACTGTTTTCAGGGG
>JAAXWP010000027.1:0-29389 GCA_013334925.1 Chlorobiaceae bacterium | reverse complement strand
CTGACCTGTTCGACCGGATGTCGCTTTTTTGGTAAACAGTCGCTCTGACCATGAGATGTTTCATGCGTGGAATCAAGACATTGAGCCTGGCTGCGATGATGCTGGCGCTTATGACTGTTTTCAGGGGTTCGGCAGTATTCAGTCAGCGGGCCTCAGCCAGACCATTGGCCATCGACGAAAACTCTTTGGAGAACGGGGACCTGATTTTTCGTAGAGGAGTAGGCCTTGTCAGCGATTTCGTCGTTTCGGTCGATACCTCATCAATGTTTTCCCATGTCGGGATCATCTCCAAAACCGGCACACACTTCTCAGTCATCCATATCCTGCCCGATGAGGAACATGGCAGTGACGATTTCGTACGGATGGAGCCGCTGGAGTCCTTCCTTTCAGCGGACAACGCTTCCGGGTACACGATATGCCGATTGACCGGAAGCCGCAGAAAAATCTCAACCAGAGCTGTCGATAACGCCCTTGCCTTGTGGATGGGGAGGGTGCGGTACGACTACGATCTCGATTCCTTGAACCCCCGACGTCTTTATTGTTCGGAACTCGTGTGGCTGGCTTACAAAAAGGCCGGTATCGACCTTACGGACGGGGTACTGGATCGGGTGAATATCCCGTTTTACCAGGGCAGGTATATCATGATCTCGAGATTGTTGAACAGCAGGTGGCTTGAAACAATACAACACCAATAAACCAAGGGAGGCGACATGAAGCTGAGTCTGAATCGTGCTGTGATGATCTTCATCATGATGACCGCGCTCGCGGCGTGCGGTCTGTTCAAGCCTGGACCGTCGCAGGTGGTCAAGGACTTCTACCACAATGTCGAGGCGGGCAAGATCGAGGATGCGAAGAAGCTGTTTTCGGCTCAGGTGGTACAGACATTCGGCTCGAAAATGGCTGCAGGGCTGGCGGTACAGACCGGCGAGATGAAGAAGAAGGGCGGGATCAAGTCGATAGACACGCAGGAGTCCGTGACGGGTGACCTTGCGAAGGTGAACTATACGGTGACTTACGGTGACAATTCCGTGGAAAAAGGGGCGCTCGACCTGATCAAGGAGAATGGCGACTGGAAGATCCAGATGAGCGCGAACAAATAACCAGCAACTTCCAGCATGGTCTCAGCGCGTTGTCCTGAGGCTTGCCGCATGAACCCCGGTCGTCGTATTGCCGGGGTTCGCTCACAACAAACTCGACTTCAGGGCGAACCGGTTACCGTGAGGGGGGCTTCGAAGAAGGTGTCCTATAGCTTTCCGATTGTTCCGAGTGGCAGGAACAGTGTATTCGGGACTCCATCACAGGGGATAAAACCGTGGTGAAGGTAAAACGCCTCTGCATGCTCATCTTTTGCATCTGCGAGTAAAGCATACACAGCCAGTGAGGAGTCCGAAGAGCGATAAAGGGCATCGGCGAGGAGTACGCTGCCCAGTCCCTGGCCCTGATAGCGTTTGTCGATAGCAAGACGTCCTAACCTGGAGGCGGGCACGGCGTTATAGCGGGGCATTTGTTTTGCAAGCTTTTCCGGCAAATGCAGCAACGGTATCTGTGCTGCTGAAAGTGTGTAGAATCCTGCAATGTCTCCTTGCTCGTTATCGACGGCTACAAAGCATTTGGTCAGATTTCTTCTGATGTCCTGGCTGACAAGCTCCGTAAAATATCTGTCGAGAAGACCGGTACCGGAGCAGAATCCGGTCCTTTTGTGCTCGCGTCCCAGTGGGACAATCGAAAATCGGGGGGAGGTCATAGCACAAATAACGGTCAGTCTTTTTTGCCGACGAGTGCCGAATGCCTTTCAAAAGCTCGGCGCAAAGCATCATTAGGTTCCGGCGGATTCAACAGGGATTCAGCAAATGCCTGCTGCCCCTCCACTGACAATTGAACGACAAAATTCTCTTCGATTGCTTTGGTTGCAGCTTCAAGAGCGGCATGTACGACGAAATCGGTTACCGTACGTCCTTGAATCTCCGCAGCCAGTTTTATCCTGGAATGGGTGGCTTGGGTTATTCTCGCTTCAAGACGCGCTTTGGTTTCTGTTTTTTGCTTTGCAGACCATTGCTGAGCACCTGCAAATTTGACCTTATCGGATTTCGTATTCGAAGTGCCCGTCTTGTTTTTTGTGATAACGGTTTTCATGCTGTTGCAGATGTTTTGTACGGCAATTTACCGGAATATACAGACAAAATCGTAGATGCCAAGTTTCACGCAAGCTGTACAAAACCAAAAACCCGGCGATCACCGGGTTTTTTTGTTCTGGTAATAGTGGTTACGCTTCGGCTTCCGTTTGTACTTCTGCAGCTACTTCCGCTTGCGCGGGTGCGGGAGCGTTTTTGACGACGGGTCGCCAGCCGGTCGGAGCTGCTTCGATGGTGGTTTCGACGAGGTTCATATCATTGATAAGCAGCGTTTTCGACGGTGAGTGGCGCACCAGCTCGTAGTCGTGGGTGCCGATGATGACCGTTGAACGTTTTAAGATATACCCTTGTTAATTTTGAACAGAGTAATCCATTGGATTATATTTCCCCATGAATATTACCATTGTCGAATTACCGGAATTTATCCATAAGGCTGACAGACTGATGAACGGGGAAGAGCATGATAGACTCTTGTCCTTTTTGTCAGCGAATCCGACCTCTGGCGTACTCATGCAGGGGACCGGAGGTGTCAGGAAACTGAGATGGGCTACGGGCAACAAAGGCAAAAGCGGAAGTACGAGGGTTATTTACTTTTATCATAATCCAGGCATGCCATTGTTTCTTTTGACAGCTTTTGGTAAAAATGAGCAGGAAAACCTGACAAAAGCTGAGCGGAATGAACTGGCCGGTTTGACAAAACTGTTGATACAACATTACCAGAGGAAACATGATTAGCGCGTTCGAGAGTATAAAAAAGGGGCTGGAAGAAGCTGTAGAGTATGCTCAGGGAAAACAGCTCAAGGTAAGGGAATACCATCCGGAGCCGGTCGATGTGAAAAGCATCAGGCAGACAACCAAATTGACCCAGGATGAGTTTGCGGCAGCATTTGGTATCAGTGTTGCTACGTTGAGGCATTGGGAGCGAGGTGATCGAAAGCCGCAGGGGCCGGCATTGGTATTGCTCAATCTGGTCCGGAAATCGCCTGAAACGGTGTTAAGTGTCTTGAATGGGTGAAGTTGCGATGATCACAAAATCCGGTTGTCTCAAAAGGAGTGACTGAAAACAGTGTTCATATGTGTGTTTTTCCTGTCTTTCTGAACGAAGTGAAGATTTCGGTTTTATTGTCTGTGTAACTGATTGATTAAAAGCTGTTAAGGGGTTTTTCCGGATTCTTCAGCCGTCTGTGACGGCTTCAGAATGACAGGGTTCTCAAAGCGAAAAAGCCTGTAAACAGAAAGAGGCTGCCTCAGATGTGATTCTGGGACAGCCTCTTTCTGTTTCTGGTAATAGTGGTTACGCTTCGGATTCTGTTTGTACTTCTGCAGCTACTTCCGCTTGTACGGTTGATGGTGCGTTTTTGACGACGGGTCGCCAGCCGGTCGGAGCTGCTTCGATGGTGGTTTCGACGAGGTTCATATCATTGATAAGCAGCGTTCTCGACGGTGAGTGGCGCACCAGCTCGTAGTCGTGGGTGCCGATGATGACCGTGATGCCTTTGGCGTTGATCTTCTTGAGGTATTCGAGGATCTCGATGGAGGTGTCGGGGTCGAGGTTGCCGGTCGGTTCATCGGCCAGGATCGCTACCGGATCGCCGACGAGCGCCCGGGCGATAGCGATGCGCTGCTGTTCACCTCCGGAGAGGTCCTGCGGCATATCCTTCGCTTTATGTTCCAGTCCGACTTCACGCAGGGCGCTCATCACCTGTTCCCTGATGAGCGTATTCTTCGTACCGGTGACCTTGAGGACGAAGGCGAGGTTATCATACACGTTGCGATCCTCGAGCAGACGGAACTCCTGGAACACAATGCCGAGCTTGCGCCGCAGGAGGGCGATCCTGCGTTTTTTGATGGTCTTCGAGCTGAACCCGGCGATGGTGATCTCGCCTTTTTTCGGCATGACCTCCATGTAGAGCGATTTGAGCAGAGTTGTTTTTCCGCTGCCGCTCCGACCGACGATGAAGACCAGTTCTCCTGGCTGGATGGTGAGGTTCAGGTTCCTGAAGATGGGTTTGTTCCGGAGCTCGATATCGGTATTGATGAATGCGATCATGGTTGAGGGGATCAGTGATTGGTCGATCTGTTTCGGGCGATGCTGGCGGCAAGGATGGCCGCTTCGTAAAAGCTGCGTTCGGAGGCTGTGCCTTTGCCGGCCTGGTCGAATCCGGTACCGTGGTCCGGCGAGGTCCTGATGATGGGCAGGCCGAGGGTGACGTTGATACCGGTGTCGAAAGCGAGCACTTTGAAGGGGAGCAGGCCCTGGTCATGGTACATGGCAACGACGAGGTCGTAACTCTTCTGGCGTCTGGCTCCGAAGAATCCGTCGGCCGGGAATGGGCCGTCGATCCTGAGGTTCCCCGCAAGCCGTTCGATGCAGGGACGGATGATCGCCGCCTCCTCGTCGCCCATGACGCCGCCATCCGATGCGTGCGGGTTGAGGCCGAGCACGGCGATCGATGGCTGGTCGAGACGGAAGTCCTGTTGCATCCAGCCGGCTAGTGACCGGAAGTAGGCATCGAGATCCATCGAGCTGATGAGGCCGGGCACGGCAGAGAGGGGCACGTGTATGGTGACGAGCGCAACTTTCAGCTCCGATACTGGATCGACGAAAAGCATGACCGGTGAGGGCACGCCAAAGAAGTCCGCCAGAAAGTCGGTGTGGCCGGTGTTGGTGAAGCCTGCGCGTGCGACCGCCTCCTTGTGGAGCGGCGCGGTGACCATGGCGTCGCAGAGGCCGTCACGGCAAAGTTCCGCAGCTGCCTCAAGGGATTTCATGGCGATGAAGCCAGCTATCCTGGAGACGGTTCCCGGCGCGATCTTGTCAGGTTCTTCAACGCTGAGTACAGGCAGGACGCCTGGGTCGGGTGCGAGGCTTGCAATTGCCTCGACGGAGTCGAGCGGTTCAATCCTGACCGGGAGGACCAGCAGGTCGCGGTAGAATTCGAACGCCATGACCGAACCCGTCGCGAGGATGGTCAGCCCTTCCCGCTGGAGGCCTGGCAGACTTTTCAGGATGATTTCCGGACCGATACCGTGGATATCTCCGGTCGAAAGGACGATGCGCATCTCAGAGCCTCTTGTACGCCGTGGCGATCTTTTCGTCTTTTTTGACACCGAGCGAAGCCAGCCAGAAGAGCACCGGTTCCGGGAGAATCATAAACATGCCGCCGCCAGGGATGAAGGAGACCGACGCGGACTGGGTTTCGAGATAGAGCTTCAGGAAATGACCGCCGGCAAGGCCTGCGACAAGGTCGGCCGCGAAGAGCGCGAAGCAGAGGGTAATGAGCTTCTGCTGTACTTTACGGTTCTTGAACTGGAAGATGGTGGCAAGTGAGACGACACCGGTGAGCGGTGACAGAACGCCTCCGGCGATGCTGCCCGTGGTGACGACGATTCCAGCGCCCTGAACATCCATGAAGTCGCCGAACAGGACGATGTGTCCCGCCGTGAAGGTCCAGAACGGCATGGTCATGCTGCCGAAGGCGAGCAGTGCGGCGAGGAGGAGGTAGAGGCTTTGGATTCTCGAAAGCATGGTGTTTTACGGTTAGATGATCGGTTGCGTGATCGATAATTGTTGCTGAAATATACGCAAAATGCCGGTTACCGGCTGTGCTTCGGGCACATCACTTCCATGGCGTCCGAGATGGTCCGGGTCGCTCCGAGGCGTGACTGCACGAACGCTCCGGCTTTACTTCCGGCCTGTCGCATCTCTTCCGGGTTGTCGATGAAGCGTGCGATCGCCTGGTGCAGACCGGTTTCGGTCTCGATGACCGTCGCACCGCCGGCTTCGATGAGGTCGAAGGCCTCGGGCGATTTGCCGTATCTCGGGCCGAAGAGCACCGGAATTCCGTGCACTGCCGGTTCGATCGTGTTGTGTACGTTGACGCCGAAGGCTCCACCGACCCAGGCGATCGATGCGATGGTATACAGTTCGGCGAGGTAGCCGATCTGGTCCACGACGAGTACCTGACGGGAGGGGTCGAACGAGCTGTCGAGGGTCGAGATCGTCACGGCCTCGATTCCCTTTTCAGCAAGGTTCGACAGGATCCGTTCGATGTTCGGGCGGTCGACCTTGTGCGGTACCAGCACCAGGCTCAGTTGCTCCCGTAAGGGCAGCCATGCGGGGATGAGGAGGTTTTCGTCGGGTTCCCAGGTGCTTCCGCCAACGAGCACCGTCCGCCCCTGGAAGAGTGGTTTCAGCTTTGCTGCGCGATCGTCGCTTTTGCGCTGGCGTTCGTAGACCTGGTCGAACCGGGGGTCACCGGCCTGCACGACGTTTCTGCAGCCGAAGGTGTCGACGAACGCGTTGCGGTCTTTCGTGCCCACGGTGAAAATCGTGTCGAACAAACCGAACAGGTCGCGGTAAAAGCCTCTGAGCAGAGGTTTGAAGTAAGGCGAGGCATCGGGAAGCGCGGCTGCGGCGAGTATCATCTTTGTGCCGGATGCCCGCACGGCTTCGAGGTGGTTCGGCCAGAAGTCGTAGCGCATGAGCATGAAGAGGTCCGCTTTCAGGAGACCAGTGAGCCGTCTTGCGTTGGCAGGGGTGTCGAGCGGCAGGTAGAATACCGCCGATGCGTCCGCAAAATTCTTGCGAGCTTCGTAGCCTGAATCGGAGAGGAACGAGACTACCACATCGAGTCCGGAAATTCGCTGTTTCAGTTCGGCGATGACCGGTCGCGCCTGTTCGAATTCTCCGACCGAAGAGGCGTGAACCCAGAGCCTGCAGGCCGGTTTCGGGCATGAGTCGAGCTTTCGTTCGAGCTCCTCGAACAGGTTCCTGCGAACCTCCGCAAATTTGCTGAGCGATCGGTTGCGAGGCGCGAGCAGGCGGAGCACTCCCGGAAGCAGTGGAGAGAGCATCCTGTAAGCGGTGAGGGCTGGTCCGGCCATGGCGTATCGGTGTGCTTGAACATTTTTCCCGGCTGTCATGCGGAACTCTTGCCGCCCCGGTGACGTAAAGTAAGAAAAAAGCGAAGCCTGATAAACAGGGGTATGCCGTACCGACTTATCGAACATACTGCGGATCTCTGCTTCGACGTCTCCGCCCCGACTTTCGAGCGACTGCTCAACGAGGCGCTGCTTGCCATGACGGAGTGGACCGGGCCTGTATGGGGAGCCGCCGATATCGTCCGGAGTTTCTCGATCGAAGCTCATGATCGTGCGATGCTGCTGGTGGACCTGCTCAACGAGGCGCTTACCCTGTCGCAGATTCACCGTGAAGCCTATGACCGGATCGATTTTCTGGTGCTGAGCGACTGCCATGCCGTGGGACGGTTCATCGGACGAACCATCACCGGCGCGCATGACGAGATCAAGGCGGTCACCTACCACGGCGCGAAAGTAGAACGTCTCGCAGACGGGAACTGGTCCGCAACCATACTTATGGATATCTGACCATGGAACGCAAGCGTGTGTTTATCGGCCTGCCGGCGGGCGAATCGCTGATGGCTTCTGCTGCAGCGTTCAGGCGCGACCATAAGGGAATGAAGGTGCGCTGGATACATCCGGAGAACCTTCATGTCACGATGGTTCCTCCGTGGGAGCTTGATGACCCTGCGCCTGTCTGCGCCGCGCTTGAAGCGATCGCTTCCATGAGCGAGGCTGTTCCGGTCTCTTTCCATACCGTTTCGCCCGGCCCCGATCCCCGGCATCCACGACTGATCTGGGCGACGGGTGCGGCTCCAGAAACCCTGAGTCTCCTCGCAACAAATCTCAAATCGGCGTTTGGCGACGGCAAAGAGGCGCATCGCGACTTTCTGCTGCATCTGACGATCGCTCGAATCAACCGGCAGGAGGCCCGTGCGGTCGCCTCGACGAAACTGCATGAATCCATCGAGTGGCATGGGCTGCTCGACACGCTCTGCCTCTACGAATCCGTTCTGAAGCCTGGAGGGGCCGAATACCGGATTCTCTGCCGTTCCACTCTTTCCAGAAGCATGATCTAGTCAGTATTGCTCATCAGGCTCATTTCAAGCCATACCGGTTCCGGGAACCATCTTGCACTGTCGATGTGTTGTGATTAAAACGATATTTGTTTCGATAGTTCTTCTTTGCTATACTTTACCTGATGGTAACGGCGAAGAAACTGATGGAGATGCAACGATGAACGCGATTCCCGAACGCCAGGCGATAGCCACGAAAGATCGCGGTACGCTTGCGAAAATGGTCATGAAACTGTTCGACCACTGGAACCTGTCGACCGAGGAGCAGGCTGTACTCCTTGGACTTGCCGTAAGCAATCGCGCGGCCCTGACGAGGTACCGAAAGGGGGAGCCTATCGGCACGAGCCGCGACCAGTACGACAGGGTCGGCCATCTCCTGGCGATCCACAAGAACCTGCGGCTGCTGTTTCCAAAAAATCGTGAGCTCGCCTATCGCTGGATGTCTGTGAGGAACCGTGCCTTCGACAATCATACTCCGGTCGAAGTGATCCGGGACTGGGGGTTTGCAGGGCTACTGATGGTCCGTTCCTATCTTGACCGGTCCCGGGGAATCTGACCCGCAGTGAGCATGGAGCGCCTGTTTTCACAGCTTGCCGTTGCCGATATCCATCAGGATCTCGTCCGGAATATCGTATCGCTGCTCGAATCGGAAAATCTCTTTGACGACCTTTCCGACGAACCCGACGCATGGCTGCTGGCCCAGCAGGTCGAGTCCGATGCAAGGCCTTATCCCTATCGATCGCCTTATCCTGAGATCTACCGCCCTTTCGAGGAGGCGATATGGATTAACGCCATCGGCTGGCCTTTCCAGAATCGGCAGATGAGCCGTTTTTCAGACGGATCGTTCGGTGTATGGTATGGCAGCGACCTGGCGGAGACGACCGTCTTTGAAACCGCATACCACTGGTACCGTGGGCTTATCTGTGATGCAGGATGGGAACAGGAACGGGTGGTGGTCGAGCGAAAATTGTATACGGTCGCCTGTGATGCGCTTCTGCTCGATCTGCGTCAGGCCGTTGCCGTTTATCCCGATATCGTGCACAAGAGCGATTACCGGTTCGCCCGGACGGTCGGCGCACGTTTGCACCGCGAAGGCCATCCCGGGCTGCTTACGTACTCGGCCCGGCATGATCATGGACTGAATTTCGCGGTCATGAATCCCGAGGTTCTCTCCCGCCCGCGTTTCCACAGCCAGCTTTCCTATTGCCTCGAGGGTGAACGCATCCTTGTGGAATCGACTCCGGGTACGATCATGCTCGATATCCCCATCAACGTTCTTTGAAAAATAAATTCGTCTTTGGTCAAAGAAAATCGTACTATGGAGTCGATTTAATGTGTGTGGTGAATATGCCATGAAAGAGTGCGGGAAAACTATCGGCTATCCGATGCCGGTTTTTCCCTGATTGTGACGGGTCGATGGTAGGCTCAGGCCTGCCGGACGACTGATGCGCCGGTTGATGACAACCTCTCTTCATATCTCGTCTTTCCAGCATTGCTGCCACTTCGCCTCGCCCAGGGGCATTTTTTTTATCAATGACATGGAAAGGAATCAAACCATGAGCGAACAGCTTAATTTCCGCGATCTCCAACTTTCCGAACCCATTCTGCAGGCACTTGCCGATGTAGGGTACGAAACGCCGACGCCGATCCAGGCCCGGACCATCCCTCTCATCCTCGAAGGTCGCGACGTGCTTGGACAGGCGCAGACCGGCACCGGCAAGACGGCGGCATTCGCCCTTCCGGTTCTTTCGAATCTCGATCTGTCGAAGCCCGAACCGCAGGCCCTCGTGCTTGCTCCGACCCGTGAACTCGCCATCCAGGTTGCTGAGGCGTTCCAGAGCTACGCCGAACACCTGACAGGCTTTCACGTCCTGCCGATCTATGGCGGCCAGGACTATGGTGTACAGTTGCGTAACCTGAAACGTGGAGTGCATGTGGTCGTCGGTACACCCGGCAGGGTTATGGACCATATGCGTCGCGGATCGCTGAACCTCGAAAACCTGCAGTGCCTGGTGCTCGACGAGGCTGACGAGATGCTGCGCATGGGATTCATCGACGATGTCGAGTGGATTCTCGACCAGACGCCCGAAAATCGCCAGGTGGCGCTCTTCTCGGCTACCATGCCTCCGCCGATCGCCCGTATCGCCCGCAAGCATCTCAAAGACCCGGCTGAAATCACGATCCAGGCCAAGACGACGACCGTCGAGACCATCCGTCAGCGTTACTGGCTGGTGGGCGGTCATCACAAGCTCGATGCCCTGACCCGTATCCTTGAGGCCGAGCCGTTCGACGGCATGATCATTTTCGTGCGCACCAAGACCGAGACCCTCAACCTGGCCGAAAAGCTCCAGGCAAGGGGATTCGCCGCAGCCGCACTGAATGGCGACATGGCGCAGCAGCAGCGCGAACGCACCATCGACCAGCTCAAGGATGGCACGCTGAACATCGTGATCGCAACCGACGTCGCCGCACGAGGCCTCGATGTCGAGCGCATCAGCCATGTGATCAACTACGATATCCCGACCGACACGGAGTCTTACGTGCACCGCATCGGCCGTACCGGTCGTGCCGGGCGCAGTGGTGAGGCGATTCTGTTCGTTTCGCCGAGGGAGCGCGGTATGCTCTACTCGATCGAGCGTGCGACCCGCAAGCGCATCGATCTGATGGAGCTGCCATCGACCGAACTGATCAACGACAAGCGCATCGCCCGTTTCAACCAGCGGATTACCGATACGATCAACGCCGAGGATCTCGAATTCTATACCAATCTCGTCAATCAGTATTGCGATCAGCACGAGGCTTCGCCGATCGAGGCTGCCGCTGCGCTGGCGAGGCTGCTTCAGGGTGATACCCCCTTCCTGCTTGCCGACAGGCCGCAGCGGGAAAAGGCGCCGCGTCAGGCAGAGCGTGAACCGCGCCGCGACTCCTTCCGTGAACGTGACTCTTTCCGCGATCGTGACTCTTTCCGCGATGAGGATCGCGAATCGAGGAAGCAGCGCAAGGGCGGTCTCTATTCGGACGAAAAGAAGGAGACGTACCGACTGGAGGTAGGAAAAGTCCACGACGTCAAACCGGGTAACATTGCCGGTGCCATCATCAACGAGATCGGACTCGATCCCGAAGCTGTCGGCAAGATCGTCATCAACGACCAGTACAGCACAGTCGAGCTGCCTGCAGGCATGCCGAACGATGTTTTCCAGGAGCTTAAGAAAGTGCGCGTCTGCGGACGACAGCTCAGGGTTTCGAAGATGGACGACCATCGTAGTGCCTACGGCGACCGGGGCGATCGTAGTGACCGTAGTGATCGTGGCGACCGTGGTGATCGTGGAGATCGCAGGAAAAGCTTCGGCCATAAGCCGGGAGGAAAGCCGGCAGGGAAGTCGTCTAAGGATGCTTCGTTCTTCACCGGTTTTCCCGGCAGCAGAAAGAAGCGCATGAAGGACTGATATCCAGAACCTTTTGAGTGGTAAGCATTTGAACCCCGGTCCAGCAACCGGGGTTCTGCTTTTATATTATTACTCCGGCAATTAACAGTGTCAATATGGTTTATTATTGGTTGTCATTCTGAGCGAAGCGATGAATCCATAAGATATTGTAGCGATTGAAGATGGATCCTTCACTTCGTTCAGGATGACAGACTGGGCCTGGAATGCTTTTGCTTCCTTTACTCGCCTGAGCAATATCGGCAGATTCTGGAGTCATCTGTTCAGTAACTGATTTTTCCGTATACTGTTTATAGCTTCTCAGGATTAATGTTTCTTGAACAAAGGAGGCTTCATGGAACTTGAATTCTACGGTGCGACCCGTCGTGTTACCGGCTCCTGCCATATCCTCAGGGCCTGCGGATATACCGTTCTTCTCGATTGCGGACTGGTTCAGGGCGGCGCCGAAGACGAAGCTGTGAACCGTCAACCCTTTCCTTTCGATCCTGTCGGCATCGATGCCGTCGTTCTCAGTCATGGCCATATCGACCACTCCGGGCGCATTCCACTGCTTGTGAAGCGGGGTTATCGTGGCCCGATCCATACCCATGAAGCAACCATCGAGCTTTGCCGGGTGTTGCTGAAGGATTCGGCCTCGCTCGCCGAGCATGATGCCGAACGCCGTAGCCGTCACGGTCATCACAATACCAAACCACTCTATACCGTCGATGATGCCATGCGTGCTGTGGAGCACATGCAGGGGATGCGGTATGAAGAGATGCGGGAAATTCTGCCTGGCATATCCGTTCGTCTGCACGATGCAGGGCATATTCTCGGATCGGCATTTGTGGAGATCCAGGTCAACGAGGCGGGGAAACGACGCACGATCGTGTTCAGCGGTGATCTGGGACAGTACGGTATACCCATTCTCAACGATCCCGCAGCTATCGGTCACGCGGATTACGTCCTCGTGGAAAGCACCTATGGCGATCGTCTGCATCGCAGTCTTGATGAGACCATGAAGGAACTCGGAGACATTGTCACGAACGCCTGCCGTGACTGTGGAAACATTCTCATTCCAGCCTTCGCTATCGGCAGAAGCCAGGAATTACTCTACCTCTTCGGAGAGCACTACCACGCATGGGATCTCGCGAGCTGGCAGGTTTTTCTGGACAGCCCCATGGCCATCGAGGCGAGCCGGATCTACTGGGAGCACTCAGAGCTCTGGGACGAAGAGGCCTCCGTTTTCCGGAAAAACCTTCGCCGGATGCCGCCCCTCGGCAATCTGCATCTTACGGCGAGGGTGGAGCAGTCCATTGCGATCAATTCCAGACGTCAGGGGGCGATCATCATTGCCGGTAGCGGCATGTGCAACGGCGGGCGCATCATTCACCACCTGAAAAACAACATCGAGCGGCCGGAGTGCCATATCATCATCAGTGGCTTCATGGCGGCGGGCACGCTCGGGCGAAGGCTGGTCGACGGGGACAAGGAGGTATATCTGCATGGAGCGCCATATCGCGTCGCAGCCAGGGTTCATACGGTCGGTGGTCTGTCCGCTCATGGTGACCGCGACGATCTGCTTCGGTGGCTCGGCAGTTGTGAGTGCAAGCCAAACGTCTATGTCGTCCATGGTGAGGACAAGGTGAAGGAGCAGTTCAGGGAAACCATAAAAACCGAGCTCGCTTTCGAGACTGAGGTGCCGAAACCCGGTGATATCCTCGATCTCGTTACGGGTGATCTCAAGAGGGCACAGTCATGACGGTCAGGACGATCTCCGAACTTGTTCCCGTTTTGCAGACAGCGATCGGACCGGTCATTCTTATCTCCGGTATCGGGTTGCTCCTTCTCACGATGACGAACCGGCTGGCGCGCACCATCGATCGTTCAAGAGAACTCCTCGAAGGTTACGAAGAGCTCTCCTCAAATGAACAGAGCAAGGTGGATCGTGAGATAAAGGTTCTCTGGAAACGCGCACGCTACGTTCGTGCCGCCATCCTTCTCGCTTCGTCAACCTGTCTCGGGGCAGCGATGCTCATCATTCTGCTCTTTCTTACCAGCCTGTTCCAGATCGAGGTGCCGCTTGTTGTGGCGGCGGTGTTCATCATGAGCATGCTCTGCCTGATAGCTTCACTGATCTTTTTCCTGCTTGACGTGAACCTGACGCTCTCGGCTCTCCGTATCGGCCTTGAAGGTCATCGCAAACGCTGATGGCCTCAGGGTTTCATTTTATGATAGGTGCCGATCACGACGGCTTCACCGATCACGTGACCCTGCATGGCCTTGAGCAATCTGTCCTTGTCCGGAGATCCGAGGTCGGGTAGCACCGTATCGAGTGCGTAGAGCTTGAAGAAGTAACGGTGTGTTCCGATCGGCGGGCACGGTCCGTGGTATCCGCCTTTTTTTCCGCTTCCGATCCCCTCGAGTATTCCCTTTGGCAACGGCCTGTTGCCGCATCCTTCCTGCAATCCGCTCATCGAGGGCGGCATGTTGTAGACCAGCCAGTGTACCCAGGTCATCTTCGGGGCGGCCGGATCAGGCGCATCCGGGTCATCGACGATGAGCACGATGCTTCGGGTGCCAGGCGGCAGGCCGGACCAGGAGAGCGGAGGGGAGAGCTCTTCACCTTCACAGGTGTATCTGGTCGGCATCGAGCCCATGTGGGCGAATGCGGTGGACGAAATGGTAAAGGTCATGGTGCCTCCGGTTCGTGCAGCGGCAGGGCGGAATACAAGCAGCAATCCAGCGAGGATCGCCATGATGTTGGCCAGGAAGTATCTCTTCCACTCCGGGTGAAGCATATCGGCTCTCCGTTGCAGGTTCTGGATGGGTGGGGATCAGCAACGAGGAACGCTTACCCTGGGCATTTGGTTCTCAGAAAAACGAAAGTCCAAGGTGGAGATAACCTGTAAACTTCGTAATCGGAACAGGGACGTGGAACGTTCATCGATCAGAAAAATTTCGGACTGGCTGTGGGAGATCCCGCAGAGCTATCGTGAAGACATGCGTGTTCCAGCCCGTTTTTATGCCTCCGAAAGCATGCTCGCCCAGATCCTCGCCGATCGTTCCCTGGAACAGCTCGTCAATGTGGCTACGCTGCCGGGGATCAGGCTTCATGCGCTGGCCATGCCTGATATTCATGAAGGGTACGGGTTTCCGATAGGTGGCGTTGCCGCCTTCGATCCCGACGAGGGCATCATCTCTCCCGGAGGTATCGGTTACGACATCAACTGCGGCGTCCGGTTGCTCAGGACCGGCGATCACTTTGCTGAAGTGAGGGATCGGATTCCGGATCTGGCGCGCGAGATATACCATCAGGTGCCATCAGGAGTCGGGCATGGCAATCGCATCACCTTTTCTCCGGAACAGCTCGACGAAATCCTGCATGGCGGGGCCCGATACATGGTTGAATCCGGTTACGGTGAACAGGAGGACCTCCGGCATCTCGAATCGGGAGGCGTGCTCGAAGCTGCCGATCCGGAGCTGGTTTCCCTGCATGCCAGACAGCGGGGACTGGACCAGGTCGGGACCATGGGTGCCGGCAACCATTTTGTCGAGATCGATCGGATAACTTCCATTTTCGATACCGCTGCCGCCGACCGCATGGGGCTTTTCGAAGGCCAGGTGGTCATCCAGATCCATACCGGTTCGCGCGGGCTTGGCCACCAGATCGCTACAGATTACATCAAAAAAATGAACCAGGTCATGCCTGGATACGGGATCAGGGTGCCTGACCGCGAACTCGCCTGTGTGCCTTTCCGTTCGCCTGAAGGACAGGCCTACTTCCGTGCGATGTCGGCCGGGGCCAACTTCGCCTGGGCAAACCGGCAACTCATCACCTGGGAGATCCGGCGAGCCTGGAGCACCCTGTTCTCGTCACCTCCGCCTCAGGTCGTCTATGATGTGGCACACAATGTCGCCAAGCTCGAAACGCACACCCTGGGCTCCCGCAGCATGGAACTGCTGGTTCATCGTAAAGGAGCGACCCGGGCTTTTCCCGGTCAGCCAGTGATCATACCGGGCAGCATGGGGACCGGATCGTTCGTGCTCGAAGGTGCTCCCGGGGCCATGCTCGAGAGTTTCGGCTCCTCATGCCACGGGGCTGGGCGGCGTATGTCGAGAACCCGCGCGAAACACATGATTCAGGGCAGCCATCTCCGGAAAGTGCTTGAAGAGCAGGGGATTGCCGTTCAGGCCGGATCGATGTCAGGCCTTGCCGAAGAAGCTCCCGAAGCCTACAAGGACATTTCCGAGGTCGTCGACACCGTCGCCGCCGCCGGTATCGCCCGCAAAGTGGCACAGCTTATACCTGTCGGCATCATGAAAGGCTGATGGGCATCGATGCACCTGTTTTGCGATCCGATTGCGGCGTTGGACCGGTGCTCGAAATCCTCACGTACTACGTGTACGCTCCGGTTTCTGTGCTCCGTCCGCCTTGCACTCGAACCGCTCACGACGGTGCATCGATGCCCATCCACGGATTGCCAACAGAACCATCATCGACGAATCATTCACATTTCCGGTGGGCTTCAGCCCTTCGGATATTCGAATATGGCCTTTTCCTGTATAGCCTCCGGCTTCAGCCGGGGGAAAACGTAAAACGCTACCCCCTCGGATGGAACGTCTTGTGGACCTCTTTGATGAAGGAGCGGTCGATGTGGGTGTAGATCTGGGTGGCGATGATGGAGCTGTGGCCGAGCATCTCCTGCACGGCGCGGAGGTCGGCGCCGCCTTCGAGCAGGTGGGTCGCGAAGGTGTGCCGGAAGGTGTGCGGGCTGACCGGCTTTTCGACTCCGGCGAGCACCGTGTACTGCCGGACGATGTTCCATGCGGCCATCCGTGACATGCCGGTGCCTCTCGAGTTGAGAAAAAGCACATCCTGGGCGTCAGGTCCAGCCATATGCGGGCGCAGTTCTTCCTGGTAGCGTTTTACCCATTCGGCCGCTGATTCACCGATCGGAACGAGCCGTTCTTTAGATCCTTTGCCGAACACCCTCACGAATCCTGCATCGAGATAGAGACTCTGCTGGGTGAGCCCGGTCAGTTCGCTGACCCGCACGCCGGTGGCGTAGAGGAATTCGAGCATCGCCTTGTCGCGCAGCAGGAATTTACCCGGCGGGTGCTGGCGAAGCGGTGCTTCGAGCACTTTGGCCATTTCGTCCACGGTGAGCACTGAGGGCAGGTATCGACCCTGCTTCGGCTGATGGATGTTCTCGGCGGGATTGCTTTGCGCGAGCCGTTCGGTGAGCAGGAATTTGTGGAACGAGCGGATGGCTGAGATGTTCCTGGCGATGGAGCTGGTTTCGAGTCCGATGTCATGCAGTTCCCGGATGAACTTCCGTATATCCCCCGGAACCACTTCATCCGGCGATACCCGAACCTCCTGCAGCCAGCCGAGGTAGCGTCCGAGATCATTCAGGTAGGAGACCCTCGTGTTTCCGGAGAAGTTCCGCTCGAGGGTCAGGTAGTTCAGGAAGGTTTCGAGCAGGGTTCGGTGCGGTTCTTGCAGCTCCGACATGCTCAGGTCCCCTGTTTGCTCAGCCTTACTGCGAACGCTCCGTCAAATCCATCCCGTTCACCCGGAAGCGTGAGCATCCATCCATCGCCTGTTTCTGCGGGCAGGTATGCTTTCGGGAAGCCGGCCGGAATACCGTCGATTTTGAATTCGGGGTGACGCGCAAGAAAAGCTTCGATCTGGCGCTCATTTTCTTCAGGCTCGACCGAGCAGGTCGCATACACAAGCGTTCCACTGGGCGCCAGCAGTTCGGCGGCACGATCGAGCATGGCCGACTGAAGCCTGATCAGTTCGTCGAGTTTGTCTGGGCCGGTGCGCCAGCGAAGCTCCGCCCTCCGGCCAAGCACACCGGTTCCCGTGCAGGGCGCATCGAGGAGAATGGTGTCGGGCTGGCATTCGGGGTCAAAGGCGAGTGCATCCCCTTCACGAGCTTCGATGATCGTGATGCCGAGCGCGTGGGCATTCTCTTCGATTCTCCTGAGTTTGGCCGCAGTCCGGTCCAGAGCGATGATTCTGCCCTGGTTGCCCATCAGTTCTGCCATGTAGGTCGATTTGCCTCCCGGGGCGGCGCACATGTCGAACACGACCGATCCCGGTTGCGGAGCAGCAAGCAGGCAGGCGAGGCCCTGTGCAGGATTCTGTACGCTGACGAGGCCTCCTTTGAGCAGGGGTTCCATGACGGAGAACTCCTGCGAGAAGAAGAAGTTGTCGAGCCCGTCACCGAGTTTTCTCGTATCCCCTGGCAGGTTGCCGGCCGGAATATCGCCCGCAACCGTTTTCAGGCGGTTGATACGGTAACCTGTTGCAGGCGGGCGATTGCCGTGGACGAGCATGGCTTCGGTACGTTCTGCACCGTAGCGTTCGATCCATCGGCTGACAAGCCAGTCCGGATATGAGTGGAGGATGGAGAGTCGCTCCGCATCGCTCAGGTCACGTGTCCAGGCATCGAAGTCGACGCTCTTCGGAGAGATTTTCCTGAGGACGCCGTTGACGAGACGCGAGAGGTGGTCGCCCTTGTATTTGCGGGCAAGCTTTACGCATTCGTCGACCGCTGCCGGACGGGGAACCCGATCCAGGTGGAGCAGCTGGTAGACTCCGAGCCGAAGGATGTTTTTCAGTACCGGCGCAGCCTTTGTGTAGTCGTGCAGGTAGAATTTACGGATCACGAAGTCGCATTGCAGGCGGTATTTCAGCGTACCGCTTACGAGCTCGCGGGCGAGTGCCCGGTCGTTCCGGCTGGCATCGCTTCGTTCAAGCAACCGGTTCAGGACCTCTTCGGATTTCCTGTTGCCTGTCTCCATCTCCTGAAGGACTTTAAGGGCGGTGTCTCGTGCGTTCATCGGCGGGGTAGAGTTGCCTGTAAGGTGCGTGAAAAAAATGGAATATCTTGTAAAATAGCATGTGCTTCCGTAGATTCCTGAAAAGTTGAACGTTCTTTTTCAGATTTCAAGCTATCATCCAGAAAGGCGGAGGGAATGGCCCTGAGAAGCCTTGGCAACCTTCATGTCAACATGAGCGGTGCCAAATCCATCCCGGAGGGATTCCGGGAAAGATGATGTATGCATACCTGCTGCGATTACCTGCTGATATTTCATACCTCTCTTGTTGCTTCACATCGGTCCTGACCGATCGACACGCCCCTTACGGACGATAGCGTTCATTTTACATCGTTCGCCATGACCCAGGAAAACTTTCCCTGGCGGTACGAGACCTTGCAGGTCCATGCCGGCCAGGAGGCCGATCCGGTTACCGGTTCAAGGGCCGTACCCATCTATCAGACCACTTCGTATGTGTTCGACAGCGCCGAGCACGGAGCGAATCTTTTCGCACTGAAAGAGCCCGGCAACATCTATACGCGTCTGATGAACCCGACCACCGATGTGTTCGAGAAACGCGTCGCAGCACTCGAAGGCGGCAAGGCGGCCCTCGCCGTGGCGAGCGGCCATTCCGCACAGTTCATCGCCATTGCGACCATCTGTCAGGCGGGTGACAACATCGTTTCGTCGAGCTACCTCTACGGTGGAACCTACAACCAGTTCAAGGTAGCCTTCTCGCGTCTGGGTATCGAGGTGAAGTTTGTTGATGGCAACGATCCTGAGGCTTTCCGTCGCGCGATCGACGAAAATACCAAGGCGCTCTACACCGAATCGATCGGCAATCCGGCGTTTCATGTACCCGATTTCGACGCCATCGCCGCGATTGCGCGTGAAAACGGCATTCCGCTCATTGTCGACAACACCTTCGGCTGTGCCGGTTACCTGTGCCGTCCGATCGACCATGGTGCTTCGATCGTGGTCGAGTCCGCAACCAAATGGATCGGCGGGCACGGCACCTCGATGGGTGGTATCATTGTCGATGCCGGTACTTTCGACTGGTCGGGCGGTAAATTCCCGCTCTTCACCGAACCTTCGGAAGGGTACCATGGCATGAAGTTCCATGAGACCTTCGGTGACCTTGCCTTCATCGTCAGGGCCCGCGTCGAGGGACTCAGGGATTTCGGACCGGCCATCAGTCCGTTCAACTCATTCATGCTGTTGCAGGGGCTCGAAACCCTTTCGCTTCGTGTCCAGCGTCACCTTGACAACACGTTCGAACTGGCGCAGTGGCTCGATGCTCACGACGAGGTCGCCTGGGTCAATTATCCGGGTCTCCGAAACCATCCGACGCATGAACTCGCCGGGCGATATCTCCGGCACGGTTTCGGATGCGTACTGACCTTCGGGGTGAAGGGCGGTTACGAGCGCGCGGTGAAATTCATTGACAGCGTCCGTCTGGCGAGCCACCTGGCCAATGTTGGTGATGCCAAGACGCTCGTGATCCATCCGGCTTCGACCACCCACCAGCAGCTTTCGGCCGAAGAGCAGGTTTCTGCAGGTGTGACCGGCGACATGGTCCGGGTATCGGTCGGCATCGAGCACATTGACGACATCAAGGCCGATTTTGGCCAGGCATTACGGAATTTACACTGACAGATCGATGGACCATATCCATATCATATCCGAAGAGACCAGCTATTACGAATCGAATGAGCCGTTGCAGCTCGAACTTGGAGGGGAGCTTCCCGGCGTGAAGGTCGCATACCGTACCTGGGGCACGCTGAACGCATCGAGAAGCAATGCAATCCTGGTCTGCCATGCGCTGACCGGCAACTCTGACGCCGACGTCTGGTGGAGCGGCCTGTTCGGTGAAGGCAGGGCTTTCGACGAAACGAAGGACTTCATCATCTGCAGCAATGTACTGGGCAGTTGCTATGGCACTACAGGCCCACTGTCGGAGAATCCACAGACCGGGCGTCATTATGGTCCCGATTTTCCGAGAGTCACCATCCGTGACATGGTCAATGTTCAGCATCGTCTGGTCACCGCTCTCGGTATCGAGCGCCTGAGCCTCGTGGTTGGCGCTTCTCTTGGTGGCATGCAGGTGCTCGAATGGGGGTGCATGCATCCTGAAATGGCGGGGGCGCTGATGCCGATGGGCATCTCGGGCCGGCATTCTGCATGGTGCATCGCGCAGAGCGAGGCCCAGCGCCAGGCTATCGCTGCCGATGGCGACTGGAACGACGGCTGGTACGATCCGGCTTTACAGCCAGCCAAAGGTCTTGCCGCCGCCAGGATGATGGCGATGTGCACCTATCGCTGTTTCGAGAACTTCCAGCTCAGGTTCGGCCGGGCGATGCAGGAAGACGGCCTTTTCAAGGCAGAAAGCTACCAGCGATACCAGGGCCGGAAACTGGTGGGTCGCTTCGACGCCAACACCTACATTACCCTCACCCGGGCGATGGACATGCACGATGTGGGCCGTAGCAGGGGATCGTATGAAGAAGTGCTGGGGTCATTGCCAATGCCGGTCGAGATCCTTTCGATCGATTCGGATATCCTGTATCCGAAAGAGGAGCAGGAGGAGCTTGCGAGACTCATCCCCGGTTCGAGGATACTCTTTCTCGACGAACCTTTCGGGCATGATGCCTTCCTGATCGACGTCGACAAGGTGAGCCGCATGGTGTGCGAGTTCAAGGAGAAAATCTGAGGGTAACCAATACTGGGGTCAGGCCTTGCAAAACTTGCATTCAGGAAATGCAAGTTTTGCAAGGCCTGACCCCAGAGTTCAGTCGATCACATCGAATCCGGTATACGGGCGGAGCACTTCGGGTACCATGACTTTGCCGTCGGCGGTCTGGTAGTGCTCGAGCAGCGAGACCATCAGGCGCGACGTAGCCAGGCCTGATCCGTTCAGGGTGTGCACGAACTCCGGCTTCGACTTGCTGTCAGCCTTGAACCTGATGTTCGACCGGCGTGCCTGATAATCCTCGAAGTTCGAAACGCTCGATGCTTCGAGATACTTGTTCTCCGCCGGAGACCAAACTTCGATGTCGTAGCATTTCGCCGCGTTGGCGCTGATGTCTCCACCACAGAGCGTAATGACGCGATACGGGATTTTCAGGGCGCAGAGAATCGCTTCGGCGTGCGAAAGAATCTGTTCGAGCGCGTCGTATGACGCTTCCGGCCGGGTGAAGCGGACCATCTCCACCTTGTTGAACTGATGCACCCGCAGGAATCCCTTCGTATCCTTTCCGTAGCTGCCGGCTTCACGCCTGAAACAGGCGGAATAGGCGACGTAGGCGATCGGAAGCTTTGCGGGGTCGATCATTTCACTGCGGTGCAGGTTGGTTACAGGAACCTCTGCAGTCGGGATGGCATACAGACCATCCTCAGGCATGAAATAGACCTGATCGGCGAATTTGGGCCACTGACCGGTGCCACGGAGCGACTCCTGGTTGACCATGAACGGAGGGAACACTTCGGTGTAGCCGTGGTTTTCCGTATGGGTATCGAGCATGAAATTGATGAGCGCGCGTTCAAGACGGGCTCCTTTGCCACAGTAGACCGGGAATCCGGCGCCACTGATCTTCGCACCACGTTCGAAGTCGAGGATGCCGAGGCTCTTGCCGAGGTCGAGATGGTTCCTGACCTCAAAATCAAGATCATGTGTGAACTCGACCGGCCCTTTGTACAGGAGATTGTCATCGGCTGAACGTCCTTCCGGAACTGATGCGTGGAGCCTGTTCGGAAGGGTGAGCAGCAGCTCCTCCATCTCCGTTTCGAGTTTCGCAAGGTCGGCATCGAGTTCGGTGATCTGGTCTGAAACCGATTTCATCTGGCTGATGAGTTCTTCGGCCGATCCCTGTCCGCTCCTTTTGATATCCGCGATCTCTTTCGAGACACGGTTACGCAACGCTTTCAGGTCGTCGGTACGCTGGACCATCTCCTTTCGGGAGCTGTCGATGTCCAGCAGCTTGTATACTTTTCCGGCATCGCCTCCCATCTGACGGCGATGCAGCATGGCGATCACATCATCGGGATTCTGCCGGACGAAGTTGATGTCGAGCATGATCTGTCGGGGGGTTATGGTTAAGCGGAGAGCAGAGACTTGACGACATTCTGGACTTTGGTGCCGTCAGCTTTTCCTTTCAGCGCCTTCATGGCTTCTCCCATTACCTTGCCCATATCTTTCATGGACGAAGCTCCGGTTTTCGTGACGATCTCGCGAATGATGGACTCGACCTCTTCGTCGGAGACCGGTGCTGGCAGATACTCTTCGATGACCTTGAGCTCTGCGGCTTCGACTTCGGCAAGATCGGGGCGATTACCGCTCGTGAACTGATCGATGGCGTCACGACGCTTCTTGGCAAGGCTCATGAGCACTTCGAGCTCCTGGTCGGCGTTGAGTACGCCAACGCCACCGACCCTTATGGAGACCTCTTTTTCAAGAAGGGCTGCGCGGATCGACCTGATGGCGTTGAGGCGACTTTTATCGCCGCTTTTGAGAGCATCCTTCAATTCCTGGTCAATTCTTTCCTTGAGGCTCATGATATTTCTGGTCTTTCCTGTTTGACAATAGATTTTAAACCCTGAAGATACGAGAAAAAAACGAGAATCGTGACGGGGGAGGGGGGACGAATGGACATCATGGACTGAGTGGACGAAGAAATTGTGGACGAAATGGACAATGAAAGAGGAGAGTCTTTTCATTGGTGCCCATATCGTCCATTCTGTCCATGATGTCCATGATTTTCTTTTTGACTACGCATCCTGCAAATCCCCGCTGGTCGGCCTCAGAACGATCTCCTCGACGGTTGTTCTACCTGGTTGGAGATAAGCCTGTACAATTGGTGCTGCGATATCTTCCGGCATCATCATCAGGGCCCGGAAATCGTCGGTGACTTCTCCCCACATCGGAGTGAAGACTGCCCCTGGCATGACATCGGTGATTCTGACGTTGCACTCACGAGCATAGAGACGCATGGTTTCGACGAGCCCTTTCTGGCCGAATTTGGACATGCAGTAGATCGAAGAGTGCCTGAAAGCCTTTTCGGCAGCTACCGATGTGATGAAAAAAATATGGCCGGAGCGCTTCTCCTTCATGATCGGGAAGATCGCCTGGGTCAGGAAAAAGGTGCCTTTCAGGTTTGTCCCCATGGTGTAATCGAAATCCTCTTCGGTCATCGATTCGAATGGTCCGAACCGGCCCACCCCGGCATTGTTCACCAGACAGTCGATGGTATGGTGGTGTCTGGTGACGTGATCGGCAAGCATATTAACCTCGTCAAGCCGGCCAAGATCACAGGCGATCGTGTCGGTGCGTACGCCATGAGATTGGCATTCTTGTGCGAGTGAATCGAGATCCTCCTGGTTTCTCGAACAGAGCACGAGAACAGGATTGAACTGCTGAGTATTTTTAGCCTCCTTTGCAAATGCAAGTGCAATGGCCCTTCCGATGCCTTTCCCGGCTCCCGTTATAAGAATTGTATGATCCATGAGAGAAGAGGAGAGAATGTTATAAGTTGAGTGTAATTGCGACGAAAATAACCGGAGCTATTGATCTGCCTTTTGAAATGATATATATTACTACTGTAGTTCTTTCCTCAGCTGGCAGTTTTTTATTTTCACTTTTCCGTGCAGGTGTCGCTATGGCTAAAAGTAAAGTTAAGTGGTTTGATGGTAAAAAAGGGTATGGATTTATCCTGAATCCCGAAGGTGGTGAGGATATCTTTGTACACTTTTCAGCTATCGTGTCCGATCAGAGTTTCAAGGTGCTGAATCAGGATGCCGAGGTTGAGTATGAGCTTGACAGAACCCAGAAAGGGCTTCAGGCGAAAAATGTCCGTGAGTTTCCGGGAACTGGAGTTGTGACTACAGCTGTAGCTGCAGGAGCTGGTGTTCGTAACGAGCTCAATCCGGCTGATTGACAGACACCTGTGGCCCCCCCAATGGCTGCATTTCAGGCATCCGTTTTCTCCCCAAACCGGCATCTGATCCGGTACCTTCCTGTAAAACGAATGTCTGGCCTGACAATGAATCAAGATAGCATCGAGTGATCCCTGAAGCTGAACCAGTCGTCAGTTCCTGTGATCACATGGTCAAGCAGCTCTATCTGCAACAGGTTTCCCGCCTGCCGTAGAATGGCTGTGACCTGCCTGTCCGCATTACTCGGCTGCACGTCGCCCGAAGGGTGGTTGTGCACGAGAATGATGGCGTGTGCGCTTTCACGTATGGCTGCCTTAAAGATCTCACGCGGATGGATCAGCGATGCTGTCAGGGTTCCGACAGAGACGATTTCGTGCCTGATGATACGATTCTTTGCGTCCAGGAACAGGACGCAGAGGTGTTCTTTTGTCTCGTCAGGGATACGCCCCCGCATGTACTCGAATACGTCCCGAGCAGACTGGGCTTTCGGATTGCTGTTTCGACGGTAATGGAGGCGCTTGTGCAGTTCGAAAAGGGCGATGATCTGCATCGCTTTCGCTTCACCGATTCCTGAAACGGTCTGCAGCTCTCTGATGGAGAGTTCGGGCATCCGTTCGAGCGGATACTTTGCAAGGAGTTCGTTGCAGGTGTCGACGATGTTGTGCCCAGGTGTACCTGAGCGCAGGACAAGCGCCAGAAGCTCCGCCGGGCTGAGTGATGACGGGCCGGAATGGTGGAAGCGTTCCCGCGGCCTGTTTTCAGGGTCGATGTCATGAATGCGCATGGGACCTGTGGGGGTTCAGGTTGCGTAAAGTGGTGACACGTTGTCTATGAACAGTGACGATACTACCCGGACTTATGTGTCCTATAGGTCCTATATGACCCATAAGTCCTATGGGTTAAAACACCGTGAGCGTCAGTCTGTGGTGACGGCTTTTTCAGCTGTTGCACTCGAGGCACTCTCGGCCTTCGTGTTGAACAGATGGTAGTTGATGCTGTCGCTCAGCGCCTGGAGGCTGGCTTCGATGATGTTGGTCGACACACCGACCGTTCCCCAGGTTTTAAGGCCATCGCTGCTTTCGATCAGCACCCTTACTTTCGCGCTGGTGCCGCGTTTCTCCTCGAGCACCCTTACCTTGTAATCGATCAGCCGGATTGACCTGATCTCGGGATAGAAGTGCACCAGGGCTTTGCGGAGCGCCTTGTCGAGAGCGTTGACCGGTCCGTCGCCGTCTGACACCGTCAGTTCCGTTTCGTTGCCAACCAGTACCTTCATGACGGCCTGGTCGACCGGGCGGATATCCTGCCCGTTCTGAATGACCACTTTCGATTCGATCACTTCAAAGAATGGCGTGAACTGGCCAAGCTCTCGGCGAAGGATCAGCTCGAAGGATGCTTCGGCGCCATCGAACTGGTAACCACGGTGTTCCAGCGACTTGACATTATTGACCAGATTTTTGAACACTTCGCCCTTTTCGGGGAGATCGATGCCCAATTCCTTGGCCTTGTAGCGGATGTTGCTCTGGCCGGCCAGCTCGGAAACCAGCACTCGCTGGCGGTTGCCGACAAGAGCCGGATCGATGTGCTCGTAAAGCGAGCTCTCCTTCATGACCGCACTGACGTGGATCCCGCCCTTGTGCGCGAATGCCGACTTGCCGACAAACGGTGCCTTGGTATCGGGAGGAAGGTTCAGGATCTCGAAGACGAACTTGGACATCGATGTCAGCTGTTTCAGGTCGCTGACATGCGCAAAATCCCTGCCCTGCTTCAAGAGCAGGTTCGGAATGATGCTGATCAGGTTTGCATTGCCGCATCGCTCGCCGATGCCGTTGATCGTGCCCTGCACATGTGTCGCACCAGCCCTGACCGCCTCGAGCGAGTTGGCCACGGCCAGATCGCCGTCGTTGTGGGCATGGATGCCTACCGGTACGGAGAACAGGCTGCAGACCCTGGTCACGATTTCCGCGACTTCGTGAGGCTGCGAGCCTCCGTTGGTGTCGCAAAGCACCAGTCTCGATGCTCCGCCATCAACAGCCGCCTGCAGCATGGTTTCTGCAAAGACGGCATCATCTTTCCAGCCGTCGAAGAAGTGCTCTGCATCAAAGAATACCTCACGGCCCGAATCGACCAGGAACTTCACCGATCTGCGGATCAGCTCGGCATTCTGTTCAGCCGTGATGCCCAGGCTTTTGGTCGAGTGCGCTTTCCAGGTCTTGCCGAAAATGGTGAGCACCGGAGCCTCGCATCTGACGAGGCCTGCCAGGTTCGGATCGTTCTCGATATTGTCGAGTGATCGTGCGGTCGAACCGAAAGCGCTCAGACGTGCGTTTTTGAACGCCAGCGCTTTGGATTTCATGAAGAACTCTTCGTCCTTCGGATTGCTGCTCGGCCATCCGCCTTCGATGTAATCGACACCGAATTCGTCCAGCCGTTCGGCGATCAGGAGCTTGTCCTGTACCGACAGGTTGATATGTTCGCCCTGCGTGCCGTCACGCAGGGTCGTGTCATACAGTTCGATTGCCATGTGGTTTTACTGCTCGTTAAGCCTCGCTTTTGGCCATAAGATCGTTGTTCCTCGCATACTCGAAGATTCCACCAGCCTGCACGATATCGACTACACTGCCCAGCGGTCTGAGCTGGTAGGTCACATTCTGCGTCAGGTTGGTGACGGTGTTGTTCTTCATGTCGATCGACAGCTCGTCCCCGGTGAGGATCAGCTTGTTGAGCGGCTGCGATGCCTCGTAAGGAATAACAAAACCGCCGTCGACACAGTTGCGGTAAAAGATTCTCGCGTAAGATTCCGCGATAATGGCTTTCGCCCCTGCGACTTTCAGCGAGAAGGGGGCATGCTCCCTTGAAGAACCGCAACCGAAGTTCGGACCGGCGATGATGATCGAGTAGGGAGATGCGTAGCTTCCCTCAGGTACGAACGGGACGTTGCCTTCCGGGAGACCAGCCTGCTCCGGCGGCACGCCGGAAAGTGCGTACTTGCCGTACATCTTCACCTCTTCCGGATTGGAGAGGCTGTAGACCAGGTGCTCAGCAGGGATGATCTGGTCGGTATCGATATTCTTGCCCAGCACGTAGGCTTTACCCTGTATGATGCTTTCCATGTGTATAATTTTTCCTTGCAGATTCATGTTCAGGAGCGCCGGTCAGCGGTTTGCCACCGGCCGGCGCATCCCTTCAGGTCCTGAGATCAGAGGAAATCCCTCGGATCGGTGAGTTTGCCCGTCACGGCCGATGCAGCCGCGGTCAGCGGAGATGCCAGGTAGACGCCGGCGTGCTTGCTGCCCATGCGACCAGGGAAGTTCCTGTTGGTCGTCGAGACAACAAGGTCGTTGTCCACCGAGCGGCCGACCGTATCGGCAGGGCCGCCGAGGCATGCTGCGCAGGAGGGGAGGGCGATGTTGCAGCCGGCCTCCTCGAAAATGCGCCTCAGGGTCTGACCTTCGTACATCTCGGTTTCGAGCTGCGATGCCACCAGTACCGTCGCCGGCACGATGTTGGTCGTCACGGCAACCTTTCTGCCTTTCAGGATCTTCGCTGCCAGCATGAAGTCGGTCAGCTTGCCGCCGGTGCACGAGCCGATGTACGACTTGGTGATCTCGGTGCCTGCGACGCTGCGTACGGTAGCACGGTTGTCCGGGCTGTGCGGCATTGCGACGACCGGCTCCATCTGCTCGACGTTATAGCGGTACATGCTGTGGTAGCTGGCGTCCGGATCGCTGTGGAAGATCTCGTACGGCTTGCTGGTGCGAGCCTTGACGAAAGCTTCGGTGACTGCGTCGACCGCGATGATACCGTTCATGCCACCGGCCTCGATGGCCATGTTGCAGAGCGTCATGCGCTCGTCCATCGGCAGCGAGTAGACCGCTTCGCCGTCGAACTCCATGGCGCGATAGGTGGCGCCGTCGGTGCCGATATCGCCCAGGATCTGCAGGATCAGGTCTTTGGCCGTCAGGTATTCCGGCATCTTGCCCTCGAAGGTGAACTTCATGGACTCAGGAACCTTCTCCCAGAGTTTTCCGGTACCGAGAATGAAGGCCGCGTCGGTATTGCCGATGCCGGTGCCGAACATGCCGAATGCGCCGGAGGTGCAGGTATGCGAGTCGGTACCGAACAGCACGGTGCCGGGGAGGTTGAAGCCCTCTTCGGCGAGCGCCACGTGGCAGACGCCGCGATAGCGGTCAGTGCCTACGTCGTAGTAGTTCGGCAGCTCCTGCTCGGCAGCGAACTGCCTCAGGAGGTCGATGTTGCGGTGTGCGTGCTCGTTTGCCGTGAAGATGTAGTGGTCGGGGAGGACGACTACTTTGTCAGGGTTCCAGACTTTTGCGTCGGGACCGAACTCCTGTTTGAAGATGTCGAAGGTCGGTGGCCCGCAGACGTCGTGCGTCAGAAGGACATCGACATTCAGCCAGACGCTCTCACCAACATCAACGAACTTGCGGTTGGCGGCCCTGGCAAAAATTTTCTGGGTGATCGTTTGTGCCATGGTAAATCAGATTCCGTTATCGGTTCTGTAAGTTGTTTTTTTCGGCAGAAGGGGAGTCGTTCCCCGACTGCACTGAAAATCGAAAAGCCGGTGACTGACAGGGCCCCGGCTTTTTCGTGCGGCGGTTTCCCGCCGCACTTGCTCTGTCAAGGTTCCTGAAGCCGCGAACGGCGACAGGAGGTGTCGCCATGCTTAAATGCAGGCGACGATCGCTGCGGTCATCTCGGTCGTCGAGATGGTCTTTTCGCCCGGTTTGGCGATATCGGCCGTACGAACGCCGGTTGCCAGCGCGCGCTCGATGGCGTCGTAGATCTCGTTGGCCACTTCCGGCATGCAGAAGCTGTTCTCGAACATCATGGCCACCGACGCGATGGTCGCGATCGGGTTGGCCTTGTTCTGTCCGGCGATGTCGGGAGCGCTGCCATGGATCGGTTCGTACAGGGCGTGCTTGGCACCGATACTGGCCGACGGAAGCATGCCGAGGCTGCCGGTGATCATACCCGAGATGTCGCTCAGGATGTCGCCGAACAGGTTGCTCGTCACGATGACGTCGAACTGCTTCGGGTTGCGCACGATCTGCATGGCGGCGTTGTCGACGTACATGTCGGCAAGCTCGATCTCCGGGAAATCCTTGTGGACTTC
>JAAXWP010000002.1 GCA_013334925.1 Chlorobiaceae bacterium | reverse complement strand
ACAGGTTTGCAAGCCCAAGGAGCGGCGCAAGTGCTGCTGGCGCCGAATGCTGTACGGCATTTTTCTGGGTGTTCAGCAGATTCACGAGGCCTTTGGAATCGAGGTTTTCGGATGCGACCTGTTTGCCAATGACGCTCATGACGAGGGGCGCGATCATACCAAGCAGTGGGGGCACTGAACTTTTCGAGAGGCCTGTTGATGAAGCGAGAAGCTTGTGCAGCGCATCCTGTCTGGGGCCAAAGAGCCAGGAGATCAGTTCTCCTCCGGTTTTCTGAAGATCACCTTTGCGATGTTCTTCCTCCGAAAGCATGCTTCCGAAGCGATGAAGAAAGTCGCCGTTGAAACCACCTGCGTTGATTTTCGTCAGCAGGTCGAGTCCTCCTCCGGTTGTCGACGCCTTGTTGATCAGCCCGGCCATGACTGAAGCGGATGCCGTAGCGATACCTCCACTGACGCTACTGCTCACCTCACCCAGAAGCGATGCGATTTTACCGGCATCTTCACGGGTAAGGCTTGAATTGACCAGTTCCAATAGATTCACTGACATGATCGCACTCCTCCTTTTGTTGATTCGTTATTAAAACGGGTACAAAGGGGTTGGGGGCGGAAATCCGATGTTACGTCTGGTAATTCTGGAATGCAGGTAACGCGACACTGCCTGGCGGCAGGTATTGGGTTATTCGAAAAAAGTCATCGCAGGTGTTTATGACCTCTTTTTCCTGCCGGAGAGATACCGCATTGCAATTGCCAAAGCGGCTCATGGCTTACAATATATTCCGATTTTTTGAGGATCGGAACTCTTTGAGGGATTCCGGGCTGAACGAATGGCTCGCTCGAAATGAAGGCGGTGTGGCAATTGACCGGGCAGATCATCATTCTTTTCCCGAACATGGTGATCTACCCGGTCAGAGGAGAGCGCTGGACTGACGATCAGAACAAATCGAAGAGCGCAGAACGTCAGTCCAGCGCTCTCCTCAGATGTTCAGTGTGCTTTCGAAAGTCTTTCGCCATTTTATGGCACAATTCCGAGATAATCGGACATATCGTTGATGCACGTTCTGAATCTGCCTTTTGTCAGTGAACTGTCAGCAGCGGAGACGATCGAAAATATCCTGAGATCGTTATAGTGCGCTCCGTTGTCGATCGAATACCTGATGACGATGTCGAAGTCTCCACCTTTCAGTAAACCGCGCGTGATAACCAGATCCTTGTCAGCATAACCGATCAGTCTGCCCCCGTTCACGGCCTTGTTGTCAATATCCTTGTATCCGCTGATGCTCTGGCCGTTGATCATGACATCGAGGTAGTCGGGATACCGTGCGTTCACTTCCGAAGTTGCCGCAAGAACGACAGATGGGACCATCTTGAGCGAGTAATACGGTACTTTTCCCTTGGTATACATGACATTGAACGATCCGCTCAGGATAACCGGCGCGCCTTTTTCGGCACTGTAGTCACGGTAAACGCAATTGAAGCTCAGACCGGCGCTCGAGATCTGCCCGTCGTTCGTTGTATTGTTACAAACAATTCCCTGTTTGCTTTTCAGATAATCGAAGGTAGCGGCATCTGCAGCAGGTGGCGGACTGTTTGTTTCTGCGCTCATGGCTTCATTGAGACAAAGAAGCATCGAAAAGAGAAGCAGAAGAACGTTGAATCGTTTCATCTATCGGGTAATGATGTTCGTGAAATGGTGACAGCGCCTTCAGATGATGCTGAAAACGCCTGAATATAAGCAATGCGCTGATGAGGCGCGTCAGTAGTATCGGATACTGGAAACGTTATGGGGCTTTTCTGATGGAGATGCCTCTGGTGAGGTGCTTGCGTGGTGATCCCGGATCGTGAGGCGTTTGTGCCGAGCATTGAGACTTCAATCGCATGAATTGTCTCCACGGTCAGCGGGAGAGGAGTCTCCCGGCTGGCCGTGAAGCATTTTTTACCGGTGTTTACCTGGATGAGGTAAGGTTTTGAATTTCCGTATCCAGCTGATGCTCCTTGACCGATGCATCTCGCTGAATGGCCGTAAGCGCGCCAAAGAAAGTTCCGGCCATGTAGTAATCATTGATGTCGGACAATGCCTGTTCGAACGTATACTGATTCAGATCGAGCTTGGTTCCCCTGATAATCCGTTTGAGGACCTCTTTGCGCTGAGCGTTCATGGCAGCGACTACTGCTGACATCGTTTTTTCGCTGTAAGCGTTTTTATCGATGGACAGACGGGTTCCGCCAGTGATCGCCGAGAGTGAACTCAGGATAGTCTTGGTTTTGACAGGAGTGAACGCTGTGGAGGCAATGTCGAGTGACATGACCATGATATCGGCGGCAGAGTTTATCTGCGTCTCGTTTGATGACAGACCTTTGATGAATTTCAGGTATTCGATGTTGGTGGTAAACAGACGTGAAGCGATGAATTTGTTTCTGGTTTCCACTGAGGGGCTTTCATAAAAGGTCTTTACCGATGCCGAAGAGCTCATTTTGTCCTTCACATAGCCAAGGTCCTCTTTCATGTTATAGGGGCTATCCGGCATCCCTCCTTTAAAACTGGTACAACCGGACAATGAAAGTCCACATAAAAAACAAATTGCGATTTTTTTCATCTGTTTACCTCCTGGAATTGAATGCTTGTATAATTCTGGCGCGATGCCTGTTTGTCTGTGAAAGAGATCTTTTATTGCAGCTATAAGGTGAAAGAGTGGTCCCTCTGAAATCGATGAATTATTTCTGATAAAGAAAAAAACAACCCTGATCCATCGGGATGGTGGTGTTGGTATTGATATGTTATTCGTTGCGGATGGCAGGCAATACATGCGTGCGTTCGATAAATGTATATCAAATCCTGTGCCAGTAACTGAAATTGCGAAAATCAGTTACTGGGGATCGTTTTTGCTTGTGCTGAATGAATGGGATAAGAGAAAATGTCACTATTTGAGAACCGAATGATACAATCTGAGACGTTTTCTGTTTACGATAAGCAATGGATTATACGTATATCTGTTACTTTGATTTTATATGTTATATGCTTTATTATTGATATGGTGTCGGGTGGTGTGCTGTATATAAGAATAGTGGTGGATGAGGTGTGGAAAATATCATATTCGTGCGGGGCCGACGAGGTGATTCATGAAAAGGAAACGGAATTTTATACCGTCGGAATGAGCTGGCAGGATAGTTGTAGTGTAATTCAGTGGTGAGATGTCCGGGATCTTTGCCGGACGATGCGAGACTGGCGGGCTCTGCTTTTCCTTTTCATGCAGCTGAATTGTCCTCCTGTTTCAGGATTCCTGCAGGTTACGTTCACTTTTTCAGGCTCTCTTCATGGTCAGTTTGTCCATGGTTCACTTTTTCGTATACTTCTGACGAACATGTGGTGCCCGTCATGGAAGCGTGTCGGGCTTAATAGGGAATCCGGTGCAAGTCCGGAACAGTACCCGCTGCTGTAATCCCGCGCCTGCCGAAATGCAGGCGGCAAGGTCTGTCGAACAGGTCACTGTCCCGGTCAATCCGGGATGGGAAGGCCGGCAGGACCCCGGGAAAGTCAGAAGACCTGCCGCATCATTGTTTAACAGCTTCGGGAATAAAGCACTACATACCATGAAAGATCACCTCATCCCAGTCTCTGGTACCGGTCGAATCCGTGCGTTTTTCAGCAGGGTACACGATCGCCTGTTCCTCTATCTCCTCCATCGTTTCGTCCCTTCCGTTTTCCATGCGCCGTTGCTTGCACATCCGGGCAGGAGGGCATGCTTCTCTCCAAAAGCCACGATGCCGTCGTCTTCGCGTATCAGCGACAGGTCGCGGAATCTGATAGCGCTATCCGATTGTCCGCAGGAGCCTTACCCGGAACATGCCTGCGCCGATTGTTGCCGTCAGACGCCGGGGTTCCTGGTGCTGCGTGTCAACGGCCAGCCTTTCGGCGGTTATCCGTTCTCTTTCAATTGAGCGTCGAAAGCGGATCGTCGAAGTTTGTCGGCAAATGTGATATGGCCTGAAACGCTCGGAGGTACCCTGTTTTTCGTGAGATTGCAGGGTATGGAGAGTGCTCAGGCCTGGATCATGGTGATGCTTTTCCTGAAACGCAGCAGGGCGACGATGAAGAGCGTGGCGCCGATGGCCGCGACGGCGGCGAAATCCGGCCATACGACATCGAGCCCGGCTCCCCGGTAGAGGATGCTTTGTGAGAACTTCACGAAATAGGTGGTCGGCGAGACGAGCATGATCCGTTGCACGATATCCGGCATACTCTCCCTTGGCGTCATGCCTCCCGAGAGCAGTTGCATCGGAACGATCAGAAGAATGACCAGGAGGCCCAGCTGTGGCATGGAACGTGCGATCGTGCCGAGGAAAATGCCTATCGATGTGGTTGCAAAGAGGTAGATCGCCGCACCGGCAAGGAATAGCGGTACCGATCCGGCGATCGGAACGTCGAGGAAGCCCTGGACAACCAGAAACAGCGATATGCTCGCGCTGATGAGCACGACAAGGCCGTTGGACCATATTTTTGCGGCCATGATCTCGAACGGCGACAGCGGCATGACCAGAAGATGTTCGATGGTTCCATGCTCGCGTTCCCTGATCAGTGCCGCTCCCGTCAGGATGATGGAGAGCATGGTGATGTTGGTCATGATCTCCATGATGCCTCCGAACCAGATGCCGTTCAGGTTGGGGTTGAAGAGGGCTCTGATGACGAACCGGACGGGGGTTATGAGCGTTGCTGGAGCTCTTCCGACATGGTTGTTCACTTCGTCGTTGATGATCGATCGGATATATCCTGCCCCGATGAAGGCCTGGGTCATCCGGGTTGCGTCGATATCGACCCCTATTTCAGGCTGACGGCCGGCAAGGAGATCCTGTTCGAATGATGGCGGTATGGTGACGACGAAGGTGGATTTGCCGTTATCGAGCTCTTGGTCGATGCCGTTTCGGGCAATGAGTTTCGGTTTGTTGAAATAGGGAGGGTAGAATGCCTGTTCCATTCTGGAGGAGAGCGGAGAGTGGTCCTCGTCGACAAAAGCGATGGGGGCATTGTTCAGTTCCAGCGAGCTGGAGGTCGCTCCGGTATAGATTCCGACCGTGAACATGAAGGCGATGAGGCCAAGCAGGATCTTGTCGTGCCACAGGCTCTGGAGCTCCTTCACGCCGAGTTGCAGGATGTTGTTGAATGTTCGCATGGCTATGCCCCCTGTTTTTTCAGCAGCAGCAGGCTCAGGAGGGTCAGCGCCGGAATGAAGAGCGCGATCGCCCCCAGGTATGGCAGCAGGTCGAAGAATCCGAGACCCTTGGCGAACACACCGCGGCAGATCAGCAGGTAATAGGTCGCCGGGTAACAGTTTCCGATCAGGGCTCCGATGGGATCGAGCGAGGAGACCGGCTGCAGGAACCCGCAGAATCGTATCGTGGGGATGATCGTCGTGAATGCGGTCAGGGCGAGTGCGGCGATCTGGGTGGAGGTGAATGACGAGATGAACTGGCCGAACGCGGTCGTGACCACGACGTACAGCATTGTTCCCAGGACGAGCGTCATGAAGCTGCCTTTGACGGGTACCCTGAAAAAGGCGACCGAGAGCAGGACCAGCGTGAAGAAGCTGACCATGCCGATGAGCATGTAGGGAATCTGCTTGCCGACGAGGAACTCGAGGCGGGTCACCGGGGTGACGTAGAGGTTGGTGATCGAACCGAGCTCCTTTTCCCTGACGATGCCGAGTGCCATGAGGATGGATGGTATGAAGAGCAGCAGCAGCGGGATGACGGCCGGGACCATGGCCGGGAGGCTGTTGAAATCCTGGTTGTAGCGATAGCGGAACGTGATGTCTGCCGCTGAAAGCCTCGGTTCAGGAAATCCGTTCCTCACGGCGAGTTCTTCGAAATATTTCAGCGAGATCAGGGATGCGTAACCTTTGAGTGTCTCTCCGAAAAACGGCATGGCCCCGTCGATCCAGATGGCGATTTCGGGTTTGCGCCCGCTGCGGAGTTCCCTGCCGAAACCGGGTGAGATCTCGATGGCCAGTTTGAGCTCACCCTTTTTCAGGCGATCGAAGAGTTCGGTGGAGGATTCGGATGGGGCACGCTGGAGAAAGTAGCTCGAACTGTCGATGTTTTCGATGTACTCGCGGCTTTCGGGACTGTTGTCGAGGTCGAGCACGGCAAACGGGACATTCCTGACGTCAAAGGTGATGCCCAGGCCAAGGATCAGCATCAGCAGCAGGGAGCCGGCAAGTGCGAATACCAGCCTGACGGGATCCCGGAGGATTTCGATACTCTCCCTGCGGGCGTATCCCAGGCACCGCCTGAGACTGAAGAGCGACGGCTTCGGCTCCTCTTTGCGTTCAGCCGTTGCGATCGGTTCCTGAATTGCTGTTTCGCTGGTGCCGGTCGACCCTGAGGTCGCTTCTTCGAGGCAGGAGATGAATGCCGCTTCGAGCGACGAAGCGTTTCTTGCTGCGACAATGCGCTCCGGCGCGTCGCAGGCCAGCACCCTTCCGGCGTGCATCAGCGAGATCCGGTCGCAACGCTCGCCTTCATTCATGAAATGGGTCGAAATGAAGATGGTGACACCCCGGTTTCGCGACAGGTCGGCAAGGATCTCCCAGAAGCGGTCCCGGGCTACAGGATCGACCCCTGAGGTGGGTTCGTCAAGGATCAGGATGGCAGGGTCATGAACGATGGCCACGGCCAGTGAAAGTCGTTGCCGGATTCCCATCGGAAGTTCCCCTGCGAGCTGATTCCGGGATTCGTCGAGCTCGAAGCGTCTTGTCAGCTCATCGACTTTTCCCTGGATCAGGCGCTCTTCAAGGTTGAAGAGCCGGGCGTGCAGTTTCAGGTTCTGTTCGACGGTAAGTTCACTGTAGAGCGAAAAGGATTGGGACATGTATCCGACTTTCCGGCGTATCCCGGGATCCTTCGCATCGATCGGTTTCCCGAACAGCAGGGCGCGACCATCCGTCGCCGGCAGCAGGCCGGTCAGCATCTTCATCGTCGTTGTCTTGCCGCACCCGTTCGAACCCAGGAACCCGAAGATTTCACCCTTTCCGATCCGGAAATTCACCCTGTCCACGGCGGTGAAGTCGTCGAATTTTCTGGTGAGGTCCTCGGCGACGATGACCGTTTCACTATCGCCAGCAGAGCGTGGCGTGATCGCCAGTTTCCGGTGCCCGGAGCGTTTTGTTTCAGGCAGAAGCGCGATGAAGCTCTCTTCGAGCGTGCTGCTGCCGGTACGTTGTTTCAGCTCGTCTGGAGTGCCAGTGGCGAGCACGCTGCCGTCGTCCATGGCTGCAAGCCAGTCGAACTGTTCGGCTTCGTCCATGTACGCGGTGGCGACCATGACGCTCAGTCCCGGCCGACGGCCCCTGATTCGGGCGATCAGTTCCCAGAACTGCCGTCGAGAGAGTGGATCGACCCCGGTGGTGGGCTCGTCGAGGATGAGCAGGTCCGGATCGTGAATCAGCGAACAGCAGAGGCCGAGCTTCTGTTTCATGCCGCCGGAGAGTTTGCCGGCCTGTCGTTTGCTGAATGGCAGGAGGCCCGTGCTTTGCAGTACCTCCCTTATGCGAAGCTCCTTTTCAGCCGGATCAAGCCCGAACAGGCGTGCGAAGAAGTCGACATTTTCAAAGACGGTCAGGGTAGGGTAGAGGTTTTTGCCAAGTCCCTGCGGCATGTACGCTATCCTGGACGATGCCGAGCTGCGGAAAGAGGGACTGCGCATATCGCCACCCAGCACGGAGACTTCGCCCTGCTGAATGGCCACCGCTCCTGCCACGATGCCGAGGAGCGTGGACTTTCCGACTCCATCAGGCCCGATGAAGCCGGCCATGCATCCGGACGGGATGTCGAGGTCGATCCTGTCGAGTGCGATGACTTTCCCGTACCGGTGGGATAGGGCACCTGTCCGTGTGGCAGGGTTCGAGATGCTGGTCATTTTGATAATCCGTTCTGAAGATTCTGCGGCCATGAACCTCTTGCATCGAGTTTGACATAGGCCATGCCGGTCATGCCCGATTTGACCTGCGGAAGCTGTCTGGCGAGCAGTTCCGGGTCGATTCGCAGTTTCACCCTGAACATCAGTTTCTCGCGTTCGGACCGGGTTTCCACCTCTTTTGGTGTGAACTGTGCCCGAGGGGAGACGAACGATACCTTCGCAGGAATGGAGATGTCCGGTGCAGCGTCAAGCACGATACGGGCGTCCGTGCCGACCGTTACACTGCCTGCTTTTGATGAGGGTAGAAAGATGGTCATGTAGACATCGGACAGGTCGAGCACCGTCAGCACTTTGCCGCCCGCGCCGATCACCTCTCCCGGTTCGGTCAGGCGATAGAGCACCCGGCCACCTACCGGTGTCCTCAGTCTGGCGTCATCGATGTTGTTGCTGATCACCTTCTGCTTCGCCCTGATCACATCGATTGATGAAGATGCTCCGGCAATCTGTGCTTCGACCGCCCTGACATCGGCGGCCAGCGCTGATCTTCTTGTCGAGGCCTGATCGAGCGTCTGTTTCGGAACGACATCCTGTGCATACAGTGAACGGTAGCGCTCATAGTCTCTCTCGGCAAGACCCTGTTCGCTGCGTTGCGCGGCGGAGAGTGCTTGTGCCCGTGTGCGCTCGTTCTCTGCGACACGCATCTGTGCCTGGCATTCAAGCAGGTTCGCATTCAGATCGTCCGTGTTCATCAAGGCAAGTACCTGCCTGGGTGATACCGTATCTCCTTCCTGAACATACACCGAGTCGAGCCTGCCAGCCTGTTTGGTGCAGATGTCGTATTCGGTTGCTTCGATACGGCCGTTACCCGACAGAATTCCGTCGGGAAGCTCGGGTCCGGCGTTCAGTTTCCAGACAAGCACGGCAAAGAGCGAGAGAAGGAGAACTGTTCCTGCTGCAGTCGCGATTTTTTTCTGAGCGAATTCCTGTGGCATGGTGTTGTTCCGTTATGACGTTGTTATCCGATTTCCAGTTTCAGAACGCGTTCGGTCAGAACCAGTACATGGTTGCCATGCGCTCTCTCGCGGGGCGATGTTCATGGTTCGATGAGCAGAATGGTGCTCGTCCCTTCGGATGGGCCTTGTAGAGCAGCACCGGGAACGGAGCATACCTCAGGAGTGCTTCTGCTGTGCTGCCCATGACCAGGCACTTCAGGTTGGTCATGCCATGGGATCCGATCGTGATGAAATCGGGCTGGAGGTTTCCGGCAAACGAGATGATGGTTTCTGCAGGAGAGCCTGATTCGATGAACAGCCGGTACTGGCAACCTGCCTGGTTCAGGGTCTCGAGATACATGGCGAACTGAACGTCGGGACGTTCATGGGGGTGCTCTCCTGTACCCGGCCCGACTTCGAGGACATGGAGCAGGTTCAGCTCGATATCATGACTGAAGTCCGTGACGATTTGCTGCAATGTCGTAATCGACGATTCGGAGAAATCGACGGGGCAGAGGATCGTTCTGGATGCTCTGGTTTCGTTGTCGGTCATAGTCCTGGCTCCGGTTATGGTTCAATAGTTACAGATCCAATAACCATGCCAGAATTTCCAGATCTGTGCATGGCCTGAAAACGCCTGTAGACAGTGGGTTTCCGGAGGCTTGAGGAAATCTTGAGGGGTTTATGTATTCTGAATTGTCAGAAAAATCTGAGTATATGGTTTCCTGAAATTCAGAAATTTCATCATGGACGCTCGCACCATCAACGAGTCCCGGCAGCTCATGCAGTACATCAGCAATGCCATCGGGACCATCAGGGAGCCACAGGAGCTCTTCAGGACGGTCACGGACAGGCTTCGACTCATGTTCGATTTCGACTCGGTGGCCATTATCACTCTGGACAGGGAGCAGCAGTACGTGAATATTTTTTTCGGTATGCTGCGCTTCGAACTGCCCGATCACCTGAAACGCCAGAAGTTTCCCATCGCCGGTTCCTGGCTCGAGGATCATCTCGACGATCATTCCGTTTCGACGGTGCCCATCAGCGATTTTCTCTCCGAGAAAAGCTCCAGGGATATCACGCTGCTGAATCTTCTGTACGGGCAGGGTATGCGTCACCTGACCTTTTCTCCCTTGCTTTCGGGAGGCCGCCTCATCGGTTTTCTCACCTTCATATCGAGGGATGCCCAGGTATGGAGTGAGATCCAGAGCGGGCTTCTTGCGGATGTGTCACTTCCCATAGCCATCGCGGTCAGCAATGCGCTGGCGTTCGACGAGTTGCGACAGCGGGAAGCCGAAACCGCCATGCAGCTGGCCGTCAACAACGCAATCCTGACCATACGGGATAGAAGCGCCATGATGCTTGCCGTGTGCGGGCAGATCGGCAGGCTGATGCCGTACGACTTCATGGGTATCAGGGTTGTCGGGCAGGACGGGAAGTATCTCAGCTCTGAAAATTTCATGCGGGAACCGGGAAATGGATATGTGGAATTTTCTCCCGAGGAGTTTCTCGATATCGGACCCGAAAAAGAGCGCTTCGTCCGCGAAAGCCTCGAACTGATCTCTCGACCGGGCGTCTACTCCGGCGAAGTGTTCGAGGAGTTGTGCCGGGAGTTCGAGCTCGTGGCGATGGTCCGTGACCGGTTGCAGATCCGTTCCTTCATCAGTTTTGAGCTCTGGAACAGTTACGGGAGCCGTGCGGGTCTTTTCATGGCAAGAAAGCAGGCGCCGTTCGGGCTTGGAGACCTGGAAACGATACGGCTGATCATACCACAGCTTTCGCTGGCGCTCCAGAACTATTTCGCGTTCGAACAGATCGACCGCCTGCGGCGTAAACTCGAGGGAGAAAGGACATACCTGATCGAAGAGATAAGGGCAGGGTACAATTTCGAAGAAATCATCGGCAGCAGCGACGCGCTGGCCGCGGTGCTTCAGCGGGTTAGTCAGGTCGCGCCGACCGATGCGACCGTGCTGATCCAGGGCGAGACCGGCACCGGCAAGGAGCTGATCGCAAGGGCCATCCATAATCTCTCTCCACGCAAAGAGCAGGTGCTGGTAAGGGTCAATTGCGCCGCATTGCCGGCGGCGCTTATCGAGTCCGAACTGTTCGGCCACGAAAAGGGCAGTTTCACCGGGGCGATCGAAAGGCGAATCGGCAAGTTCGAACTTGCCGACGGCGGCACCATATTCCTTGACGAGGTTGGCGAACTGCCGCTCGAACTGCAGTCAAAACTGCTCAGGGTATTACAGGAGCGGGAACTCGAACGAGTCGGAGGACGTCGGGTGATACCGGTCAACGTTCGAGTGGTTGCGGCGACAAATCGCGATCTCGAAAAGGAGGTCGCCTCGCATCGTTTTCGCGAAGATCTTTATTTCCGGCTCAACGTTTTTCCGCTGTACCTGCCCCCGCTCAGGGAGCGACGCGATGACATCCAGCCGCTCGCCATGCACTTTGCCCGTAAATTCGCCCGTGAGTTCGGCAAACCGGTCAGGGTCATCCGTGAAGCGGATATCCGCGAACTTGCTTCACGGGAGTGGCGGGGCAATATCCGGGAGCTTGCCCATTGCATAGAGCAGGCTGTGATCATGTCGGAGGGGGAAACGCTCGATTTCATCACGAACAGCCATGAACGAACCACGCACCATGAGGCAGATATGAGCCGAACTGCAACCATGACCCTGCCGGAGCTCGAGGCCGAGATGAAGAACCTCGAACTGAAGATCATCCTCGAGGCGCTCGACAAGGCTGGCGGCCGTGTCAGTGGCGAAGGCGGGGCGGCCTGTCTGCTCGACATCAATCCCAAAACCCTCTATTCGCGCCTTGACGCTCTGGGGATCAGAAAAAAGTACACCAAGCGGTAAGTCGATAATTACTACTCCGGCGACTGAAGCTCCTGATCATTGCCTGGTTCCGAAACCATTCGGGACGGGGTTCGGACATATCATTCGCAATCGGCTGGTGATGCCTGTTGTCGTTATATTTATGATATGTCTTCTGGGTTTTGATGGATATGAATCGATAACGTGTTATTTTTCTGATTTGTATTGCATATACATGAAAACATCTGAAATATCTGCCGGTAATAGTGGTTTTATCTATTTGTAATTGTTTGTCTATATCTGAATGCCTTCTGCTCCAGAGTCTGTTCTGTTTATGAGTTTGCAATTGGTTGCAATACTTCGTACATAACAGCTGTAGTCGGATCTTTCCGGTTTATGCATGTATTCCGGGAAGGCGTCGGGAATGATTTGCGCAGATACGATACCCCATTATCGATCGATATGCCATTATATCCTGCTTTTCAAAAGGCCTGCCTCAGCTTTATTTCACAAGATATTTCCGGAATGTCCTTTTATTCGGGTCGGCCCCTGATATATGCGGGCACTATCGGGTATTGTATAAAGATTCAGCTCGAATCTTAATGATCCAGATATGGACAGTGAATTGTCATATTTCAATATCAGCTGGCTTTCCGAACATGATGGTCCGGGAAAAAGGGTCGTACTGTTTCTGCAGGGATGCAACCTGAATTGTACATGGTGTCACTCACCCCATTCAAAACCGGATGCAAGTCCTCTTTTATATTTTGATTCCTTGTGCGGGAAATGCGGTGCATGTCGTGAAGTATGCGAACATGGTGTCCACTCCTTTGCGGATGACAGGCACACGCTTCGTCGGGAGGTTTGTGCAAAGTGTGGAAGATGCGTCGAGGCATGTCCGAATTCATCAACCGTTCAGCACTCCGGTGCTCTTTCGCTTCCTACAAGAAAAGTCAGTGTTGCCAGCCTGTTCGAACTCATAAGGCCTCATCTGGAATTGCTGCAGGGCGAGGGAGGGGTCACGTTCAGTGGTGGCGAGCCTTTGCTGCAATATGAGGCGCTTGCCGAATTGGCTGCGATGTGTAAACGGCATGGGTTTCATACCGCGCTTGAAACCTCAGGGATCGCTCCTTTACGATACATTCAGAAGGTTTACCCATTTATCGATACCTGGCTGTTCGGATGCAGGCTTACCACCGGTCATACTGCAAATGCCGCTTACCTTGAGAGCATGACCAGAATGAGCCTTGATTATCTGACGAAAGATCCTCAGAAGGAGATTATTGCCCGAATTCCTGTCATTCCCGGGCATACAGACCTGAGCATATATCTTGAATCGTTAAGTCTGCTGTTCGCGGAGTATGGTATCGGGAAGATAGATGTCCTGCCATACAATTCTGAAGCAACTCATTATTATGATGCTTCAGGACTTCCGTTCCACCCGGTCGATAATAAGATTGATGTAGGTGATCGTTACAGATATGTTGTGAGTTTTTTCAATAAAAACAGGATACCAGCATGAAATCCCAAATCTCCCATCGGATTATGAAATTACGCGAAGCACTTGTTAAAAGAGGCTTTGAAAACAGGGCTGGTGAGTGGTTCAGAAAAGAGGATTTGCCTGATGTCGCAGCCATGTATCCTGATGAGCATGTGATGATAAGAAGAGCGTATGCTATCGATGAAATGCTCAAGGCAATGTGCGACGCCAGGAAATTCGGGTATACGCACTGTTTTGAAATCGCGGATGGAGATCTTCTTGCCGGTACGATTCCCATGGGATCGAACGGTCTGGGAAAGGTTTTTCCCAATTATCTGACAGAGGATGAACTTCGGGTTGGTTCTGTTACGAACAAAACTGAAATGGCATTGCTTGGCCATAATACGATCAATTATGAAAAGGTCGTTCATTACGGTCTACAGAGCATCATAGATTATGCCGAGGGTCGAATTCAGGACAACGGATTGAAGAGAGTTGCCGACGCTTACGATAAAACGGCGTTCTACAGGGCAGTCGTGATCTCCTGCAGAGCTGTTATCGATTATGCCAGGAGGTTTTCGGAACTCGCACTCAGGGAGGCAAAGCAGTGCACCGATAAAGTTCGAGCCGATGAGCTGGTAAAAATGGCGAAGATATGCGCCAAAGTGCCGGCCGGGCCTGCCGATAATTTTTATGAGGCATTGCACGGTATATGGCTGGTCCATTGCTGCCTGCACTCGACCATGGACTTCATGTCGCTCGGAAGACTGGATCAGGTGCTGAATCCGTATCTGCAGAAAGAGCATAATCGTGAATTCGCCAGAGAGCTGTTCGAAAACTTTATCATCAAGGCGGCAGGCCGGCTCAATTTTTCGACGCAGTACCTGGTAGAGCAGGATCATATGGATTACAATGCGGCTCTCGGCATTCACCCCTATTATCTGGACCAGCGGGCAGGCCTGAACAACTTCTTACAGAATATCATCATTGGCGGAAAGACACCGGACGGGGCAGACGCGACCAACGATTGCACGTACCTGATACTCGAGGCGTTCAGAAATGTGAATCTTTCGACGCCAGGTATTTATGTGCGCCTGCACAAAGAGAGTCCTGAAAAACTGTTTGCTGCGGTTGCGGATTCGATAAAACAGACTAAAAACCTGCCCTATATCCTGAACGACGATGTCATGATCCCCGCCATGAGAGATGCCTTGTCTTCTGGTGAGCAGGATGATGAGAAAAAGGAGATGTATCGGAAGCTTGCCAATGATTATTGCGTCGACGGTTGCTGGGAGCCGATCCTTAATGCCGAAAGCGAATGGACATTCGGCATGATCAACGGAATGACCATTCTCGAGTGTACGCTGAACCGTGGTGCTGCACTGAGTGCGAACCCCGCTCTGCTTCGTGGGCAGAAGTTGAGTATCGATACCGGAGAGCTGACCAGTTATCCGGATCTGCAGAAGGCATTGGTTGCCCAGATCCGTTTTTTTGTCGATCAGTCCGCCCTGGCGATGTGCCTGTACTATCTCACCTCGGAATTCGTCGTGCCTTCACCCCTGGTGTCCGCATTGTTCAGTACCTGTCTGGAAACAGGCCGCGACAAGTCGTGGGGCGGCGCGAAGTGTAATTTGGGAGGCACCGTCCTTGGTGGGGCACCGGATATGATCAATACGGTGAGTGCCATAAAGAAATGGGTCTATGAAAAGAAAAAATACAGCCTTCCGGATGTGATCAGTGCTCTTCGTTTCAATTTTACGGCGGGTGATACCGGTGACATGAAAATGCAGAGAATGTACGATTCCATCAAGGTGGACTTCTTTACCAACAGCCCCCAGTTCGGTAACGACATCGAAACGAATGAGGTCGCAAGGTTCATTCTCGATGCGTTTCATGATGCGGTGAACAGGTCGAAAACTCTTGCAGACAAGGTGTTCCTGGATCCTGCGGGAGATCATGACAAGAAAATCCAGGCTCTCAGATGCATCGCAGGGTATTACGGAAATGCATTGCAGACGGAGCTTCCCGGTTTTGACCTGAAATTTACGGCAGGTCTTGGCACCTTCGAGCAATACAACTGGCAGGGTGCAGGCAATGCAGCCTCGGCAGCACGCTATTCCGGTGATCCACTGGCTCCTAACTTCACGCCGACATCCGGTACATGGCATTCGAACCCGGCGACGTTGCTGGAGGCATTCAGGGAATTGAACCTGAACCGTTTTGCTGCAGGCGTCATTACCGATATCTGCCTTGAATCCGATGCCCTGCTTGAGCGTATCATAAAAACGTTCATTGCAAAGCAGGGAGGAATGCTGACGGTGACGATCGCCTCGCAATACTATCAGGAGATTTATGAGATCGCCAAGGCTGCGAACCTGATAGAGAGTCCGGCCGCTGCTTCGGAAAAGCTGCTGAAATATGCCGATATCATGGTACGTGTAGGCGGCTGGAACGCTCCGTTCATCACGCTTCCGTTGTCACATATGGAAAATTACATCAACCGGCCTGTCAGCTCAAATTAACCCAAAATCCGCATGGGAACGCCCCTGGCTGCAACGGGTTCTCCGGTCCTTCCGGAGTTGAGGTCAGCCGGGGGCGTTCCCTGAGTGAAAAGGAGTGAAAATGAAAAGAAATATGCGGCCCCGCTTTACCCTGATCGCAGTTTTTTTGCTCTGCGTGCAATGTATAGCGCAAAATGCCTTTGCAGATCCACTGCCTTCATGGAAAAATACGTCGGTAAAAAAATCGATAATCCAATATGTGCAGGTCTCTGCAAGAAAAATTCCTGTCGTGGATCGAGTGGCGGTGTTCGATATGGATGGTACTATCGCGTGCGAAACGCCATTGTGGTTTGAAATGTACGCCGCGGTTGAAGGTCTGAATAAAAAATCGGCGGCAGATCCGGAATTGATGAAATATCCGGAATATCAATATGCCAGAAAACTTGCCGTAAACCCGGCTGATACCTCAGTTACGAACAATTGGGTGAATTTTCAGAAGAAGCCGTACTACAACTATATCGATTCAATGGTGTGGAAGGCTTATGATGGTGTCGATCATGAAACCTATGTGCAGTCGGCGCGCTCATATCTGATGAGAAACAGAAATGCGAAGTATGATATCATATTGTCCGATATGTTTTATCAGCCGATGCTTGAACTGATAACATACCTGAGAGCGAACCGGTTTACGGTCTATGTCGTTTCCGGATCGGTGCAGGGGGTGATCTGGAGCGTATGTCCGCAGACGATAAAACTGGACAGGAATCATCTGATTGGTACCCGTCAGATTATCAGCCCGATTTACAAGGCGGATGAACGCAGGACGTCGTTTGTTATCAAAAAGGGAATTTTCCCTTCCAAAGATGACAAGGATGGCAAGAGCATCAATATCTATTCACAGATCGGAAAGGTGCCAGTGTTCGCATTCGGGAATACCAATGGTGACTTCGGTATGTTCCATCTGACATCCACAAGCAAATATCCTCATATCGAGTTATTGCTGAATCACGATGACCCGGTTCGGGAGTATGCATATCCTCCATATCATGGCGATGTCGTGGAGCACTGGCAGGATTCCCTGAAGGTCAATCACTGGAAACTGGTGAATATGTCGAAAGAATTCAGGACGGTATGGAAAAGCTCCAAACGGCGTAACTGAGTCCATGCGATGCATCTGGTGATTGTAAGTATGCCGTTATTGTGCTGAAATGCCGGTTAAAAAACCAGGAGGCTGCGTAATGCCCGGTCTCCTGGTTTTTTACTATCCCGGCGCAGGCATCACTCGACATGATACTGTGGGGCAGAGGTGATCGGCGCCTGAAAAAAGTACATCATGCGATAAATATGCTGAATTTTCCCCTGTGATTACCCTGTCTCTGTGTACCTTTTATAAGGTGTTTTTTTCTCCTCCTGAGTTCCCGGACAGTTCGGTTTTGAGCGGATGTTATCGACATCAAACCACTCTCAAGGCTCCTGATCATGTCGGCAGACACTTTTCGGAATGAGCGATGCAGTCAAGACTGGCCCGGTACGTGAGCCTTTTGTCGTGCATGTCGCCTGACCGTTGCAACAGGTCGGGTTTGGTGTTGCTTTTTCCCTTAACCAGATGCTGACGCCCATGTACAACCACTCCTGCCAGAAATCGGAAGTCCGTTTTGCCGTTGTCATGTATGGCGGCGTTTCGCTGGCGATTTATATGAACGGAATCGCCCAGGAACTGCTCCGGATGGTTCGGGCGACGGCGGTCGATGAGAACGGCAGGCCGCTGAAATCATATAAAGAGCTTGATGATGTGGAGCTTGTCTACAGAAAGCTGGCATATTGTCATTCGAAGCTGCCTCCGGATGAGCAGCTTGATGAGCTGCTCGAAAACGATGCGCCACTTTCGAGAACCTTTGTCATCGACATTGTTTCAGGTACGTCGGCAGGAGGGATCAACGGTATTTTTCTTGCTAAAGCCATTGCAAACGGTCAGAAGATCGATGTTCTGAAAGATCTGTGGATCACGGAAGGGGATGTGGAGCTGCTGATCAACGACCATAAATCGACAGCAGGTACAAAGCTCCAGAATCAAAAAACCCCTGCCTCGCTGTTCAACAGTCAGCGGATGTATCTGAAGCTGCTCGATGCGTTCGAAAAAATGGAGAAGGGAAAGGATCTCAACTCTGCCGGAGCGGAGCCTCTCACGAGGAAAATAGACCTGTTCGTCACGGCAACCGACATCCTTGGTCTTACTCTTCCCATCAGGCTGAAAGATTCGACCGTTTATGAGCGCCGGCACAAAATGGTGTTTCGTTTTTCACGGAACAACGATCCGGATTGGAATGATTTCGGGAAAGAGAACAATCGCATGCTCGCGTTTGCAGCGAGATCGACCTCTTCGTTTCCGTTCGCTTTCGAGCCGATGCGACTTTGCGATATCGATGGCGGTCTCAAAGATGAAAAGGCGTGGAAGCGGTTTTTCCGTGGCTATCCTGATGTGGCCAGAGATGGAACGGTCGGCTACCAGGATCGACCGTTCGGTGATGGCGGCTATCTTGACAACAAGCCGTTTTCCTATGCCATCGAAACCATCAACGAACGTGATTCGGAATTCCCTGTCGAAAGGAAGCTGCTCTATATCGAACCGGTTCCCGATCATCCCGAGACGGAACTGGAGCGCTCCGGCAAACCGAATGCTATTGACAACACGCTCGATGCGCTTATCAAGTTGCCGAGGTATGAGACCATCCGTGAAGATCTGGAGAAGATCAATGAGCGGAATCGTATCACCGACAGGGTAGACCAGATCATCCGGAATATGGAAAACGACCGGTCGGCAGCAGACTGGATTCCGTATTACGAACGGGGTGAAGTCTACAAGAACTGGCTGAACGATGGCCGGCGGGGGCCGGAGCCTGTTTGGGCCAAACCTGATCTGGACGATCAGGAGTGGGGTGAGCTCGACCTCATCGATATGACCAAGCGGAAAGGGCCTGGCTACATAGCCTATCACCGGCTCGAGATCGATGCCGTTACCGATGATTTCGGGAGGCTGCTCACCAGGCTGGCAGGTTTCGAGGAGAACTCGGACTACTTCCTGGTTTTCCGGTATCTGGTCAGAGCCTGGAAAGGCAAACGGTATGCCGACTACCGGAACAGGGATGAAGAGGTGCTGCAGAGGACCATGAACCGGATGCCGGACGTCGGGGAAAAGATGAAGACGATGAACCAGTTTCTCCATTCGTTTGATCTGACTTTTCCATTGAGGCGTCTCAGGTTCCTTCGTCGAAAAATCGATCAGCTCTATCTGCTGGGTGACAATGAGCTCGCCCGGGAGATCGGTGATCTGCTGGAACGGAATCTGCGGCTTTACCATAAAAACGAAGCCATCGACCTTGAAACGTCAGATTTCGATGCCGGTTCGATCCGGAAGTCACTTATCGATTTCAAGAGATCGGTGGTCAACGACAACCTCGCTCTGCTGACCAGAACCGGGCGTGAGCTGCGCCGCCGTTCCGTAAAGGGTGACGAAGAACCCGGCAAATTGTTCAGGCTGGTATCAGATCTGTTCGATCAGCTCGTGCAGCTCAGTGAAGTTACAACGGCATCGGCAGCAAGCTGCAACGTCACCGAACCCGGGGAAGCGGGCGCAAAAGGGAAGGGGGCCGGAATTGACCGGCGTGAACCGGACAGAGAACAGGCGTTTCTGCCGGTATTCACCTATCTGTTCAGGTCGGGAAGCGACGGCATGTCCCGTGAGACGGTGACTGATACCAATGATTGCCTGAGAAAGGTTATCGCTCTTCTGGACAACCATCAGGAGCTGATGTCCATCATGAACCTGATAGGGGATACGATCAGCGAGTCGATGAAACTGGCCATAGAGAGTTCCGACCGCATATGCCGGTCGGAACTCGGGATTGGCGAGGTATATCAGAGTCTGGAGTTACAGCAGGCACACCAGGTTGTCCGGATGATTCTCAGGGTGTATTACCAGAATTACAGCGATATCGACCGGGTGGTGTTCCCGATTCTTTACGGTACAGGAATCGACGAGGCAGGGCATATCGACATTCTGAGGCTCAGCCCCTGCGATGCCAGATGCCTGATCGATGAGCGGAGTCTGGGATTGAGCAAACTTGCCGGAACGGCGCTCGGGAATTTCGGCGGTTTCATGGATCGGCGCTGGCGGCAGAACGACATCATGTGGGGCCAGCTCGATGGCGCAGAGCGCATCATCACTGCACTGATGCCGGACAAGGAAACCGCAGTGAAGCTGACAGGAGAAGCGCAGGCGACGATCGTTTACGAGACGATCATGAACGGGTCTGCTGGCCGGATGGGCAAAGAGGAGGCGAACAATCTGCTTGTGGAGCCATTCATGCACGCATCCGACGGGACATCAGTCGAAAACAGGCTTTCGGATTTCCTCGCCAGTCTCAAAGGTAATGCCGGCAGGGATTACCGGAAGAAGCTCGATGCGATCATTGACGACGGAGAGGTTCGGGATCATTACCGGCGCGTGTTCACCTACAATCGTCAGCTCGAACCGGCAAGCACCCTCAGGAGTGCGGCGAGGGCAAGCACCGTGACCGGAAAGCTCCTTTCAGGAATCGCTGATCAGTACAACGGCACCGGAAAGCGTTTCAGCTCTTTTATCGTCAGGGCGGGCACCATGTTCGCCTGGCTTGTCGAGGCCGCCGTACCGCGAAGCATGGCCAGGCTCATATTCGTTCACTGGATAAAATTGCTGTATCTGCTCGAAGTGGTACTGTTTGCCGGTAGCTGGCTTCTGGTGAACGTGGTCGTGCAGCGATTTGCCATCACCGCGTTCGTTCTGACCATGGCGATGCATATGATCGTGACCTGGCTGAACGGCTTCCTGCTGTTCCGGAAACGCTGGACGATCGCGATCAAAGGGCTGGCGATATTTTTTGCCGCCATGCTTGTCGGTTCCGGGGGAGTGCTGCTCTATGCGCTCTTCAGCGATCAGAACGAGATGCTGAACAGGCTTGCAGGGGTGCACCAGTTTATCGTCGAGTGGTTCTGGCACATTTCGCCCGTGAAGCAGTAGGAGGGAGACGGGCGAACCAACGAAAATCGAGTTATTGCTCCGGCAATCAAAAGTGTCTATCCGGTTTATTATGGATTGTCATTCTGATCCCGATTTGTCGGGAGATGAATCCATAAAGTATTGTCAAGATTGAAGATGGATCCTTCACTTCGTTCAGGATGACAGACTGGGCCCGGAATGCTTTTGCGTCCTTTTGTCGTCGGAGTAATAACTGCTTCAGAACACTTGTATTTCGACTGATCCGGGTGCCAATGCAGACACCCGGATCAGCGAGAAACCATTACAGAGCCGACCGGAGCACCTCGACGATCTCCGATGGAGTCAGGGCCGGACGGCCAGGAAGACGTCCCTCTTCGTCGTGGGCTACCAGCACGGTGTCTTCGGCAAACTTGTCGAGCAGCTCCTCACCGATGCCGACCTCCGATAACCGGGTGGGGCAGCCAATCGAACGCAGGAACGCCTCGAACCGGTCGATCCCTTCCGAGGCGGCTTCGGCATCATCCGGATGCTTCGGTGTGATGCCGAAGATGCGCTGGGCGAACTGCGCAAAGCGGGCGGGCCTCGTTCGGGCGGCCACGCGCATCCACGCCGGGTTGACGATGGCAAGACCGGCGCCATGGGCGATATCATGATGGGCGGAGAGCGTATGCTCGATCATGTGCACCGGGTAGGGGCCGAACGTTCCGACCTGCGCCCATCCGTTCAGCGCGACGACCGAGGCCCACTGCACCTGTGCACGGGCTTCGATGTCATTGCCATCTGCAACTGCCTTTGGGCCCCACTCCATGGCGGTGAGAATAATCCCTTCGACAATACGATCCTGCAGGGGAGTGCCGTCAACACCGTTGAAGTAGGATTCGGTCACGTGTGTGATCAGATCGCAGACGCCATAAGCGGTCTGGTCCTTCGGTACGCTCGCCGTCAGTTCGGGATCGACGACGGCGACCTTGGGATAGAGGCATCCTGCGGTGACGAACGATTTGATGGTGGTCTTTTCATTGGTGATGACGGCCCCTGCGTTCATCTCGGAACCGGTCGCCGCAAGGGTGGGAACGGTGACGATCGGAAGGGCACGGTCCGGAAGCCTCCGGTTTGCCTGACCGTGCGGGAACATCTCCCACGGGTCGCCCTCGAAAAAGACGACGGCAGCCATGACCTTGGCTGCATCCATGGTGCTGCCGCCGCCGAGGGCAACGACCACGTCGCATGCCTTCCTGCGCGCCAGGTCGGCACCTCGCACCACCGTCGACAGGCGCGGATTGGGTTCCACACCCGAGCATTCCACCACCGAAACACCGGCAGCGTTCAGGCTGGCGACCGCACGGTCGAAGGTGCCATTGCGTTTGACACTGCCGCCGCCCGTGACGACGAGGGCCTTTGTGCCGTGAGCTCGGACCGCTTCGCCGAGCCGGTCGAGCGTTCCGGCGCCAAAAATGATCTGGACAGGATTCTGGAAGGTGAATTTCATGCTGGGTACTCCTCATGATAAGTTGTCGATTCACTTATGCTTATAATCAAGCGGATTTTTCGGTACAACCAAAACGTCCAGGTTTGGCCTGCAACACGGTCTGAACCATCGGTTTCACTATTTCATTAATGAACAGCGCGTTGCGGACGATCCGATGCCGTTCGAAGTTCCGGTTTTTTTTCTGCAGGAGAAGCGTCTGGACACCGGTTTCCTCAGTTTGCGTCGTCGATCGGGGCTGCTGTAAAGAATCGATGGACCGTCGCACTCCTCCTTGACAGCCTTATCTGTGATGGTGATATTGCAGCATGAGGATGGCGTCTGGTGAAAGCGCAGCTGGTTGGGACCATAGACGGCAAGACGCCACCCAGCCTCAGAGCTTACGAGTCCAGGCCCGGACAAACCGGTACCTTCGAAGGCTTTCTCGAGAGTATGAGACGCTGCCGTCTGCAGGTCGATCATGTGATCTCCATGGTCAGGTCCAGAGCGATGGAGATACAAAGGCCCATATTTCAGGCAAAGTTTCAGGGATGTGTCGATCTGTCCATCTGCCCGAAGCGAACCCGATCGGATTGTTGTCATGTCAAGCGGGTGCTGTGATCGCCTGGTGCTTTTGTCTGCAGGGTCTGCAATACATGGAGGGCCATAAAGGTATACGGTCGCTTGACTTAATGATGTGCGAAAAATATGCGTGTTTTAATGTATTGTAAAATATATATTGTATTGATTTCGAGAGGATGAATGGTGTGTTTTACGGCGGCTGGTTTTGACACTCCTAAAACCTGTTCTTAAATCGAACTACTCCCCCCCCCACTACATGTTCCAGATATTCAGCGAGTCGAAACTGCTGGAAAGGCTCAGGAAAACGGCGATTGAAATTGTCGATTATTCGGAGCCGAACACGCCCTTCATAGGTCTTGTTGGACTGGTTGGATTTCCGTTTCTCTTTCTGGTTATGGAATATGTTTATCCACAACATTACAACAGCATTGTGCTGTATCTCGTCGGGGTACTTTTTGTTCTTCCACAGGTATTCTTCCGATTCCTGCCATTCAGATTGAAATCGTATTATCCCTGGTACTTTTTTGCCGGAGGTTTCTATACCCTTCCCTTTTTTTCGTTCTTCATGTTTCTGAAAAATGAAGGCGCTTTCATCTGGGTGCTTGCCACCCTGGGTTGTCTGCTGTTTTTTATCATCATTTTCTATGACTGGCTGATTGTTTCTTTGATGATCCTGGCAGCCTATGGTCTGGCATGGCTGCTGATACTGTTGACCGATGGACAGGTATGGTATCGATATTTCGATGATGCATATCTTCCGATTTTCATCATATGCTATTTCGGTGGTCTGTTTCTGAATCACCGGAAACAGGCAAGTCAGCAGGCAAGGCTCTCGCTCATGAAAAGTCTTTCAGGATCGATCGCTCACGAGATGAGAAATCCGCTCAACGCCATTGCCCTGAGCATGGAAAACATTCAGGCACTGCTTCCGTCCTTGCCTTCCGGATCTGACGGCAAGTCACGCGAATTCATGCTGAAGCAAAACGACCTGGTGAGTATTCACAAGGTGGTTCTCGATGGCCTCGATACGGTGAAGTCCGGAAACCGGATGATCGATTCCATTCTCTCCAATCTGCGTGAACGGGAGGTCGATCAGCAGAATTTCAGGAGATATCCGATTCGCCAGACCATAAGGGCGGCCCTGGATACCTATAGTTACAGGAGCCCTGACGAGAGGTCAATGATTTTTACGGAAATTCGAGGGGATTTTGACTTCTTCGGCGATAAGGACCAGTTTGTCTATGTCCTGTTCAACCTGATCAGCAATGCGCTTTACTACAGTGGGAAAAAGGATTTCAGGATAGACATCTCTGCTGATACCACTCAGGTCGGTAATGTAATAAGGGTGAGAGATAATGGTCCGGGGGTTCCTGTGGCGATGCGCGAAAAAATATTCAACCGTTTTTACAGTTCGGGAAAGCACGATGGCAATGGGCTCGGGTTGTCGTTCTGCCGCCGCGTCGTGGAATCTTTTTCCGGTACGATCATCTGCGATTCGGTTGAAAATCGATGGACAGAGTTTACCATTGTTCTGCCTCGCTATGAATCCAAAACTGTTCAGTCGATCAAAAAACAGCTCCTTGCGACCAAACGCATACTGGTTGTCGACGATCAGCAGGTGAACCGGAGAGTGCATGCAGAATGCCTGAAGGCGTTCAATTGTCAGGTCGATGTGGCCGAGAGTGGACGGCAATGTCTTGAAATGGCGGCAAAGTGCCGGTATGATATGATCCTGATGGATATCGAGATGCCGGGTTTACATGGCGATGAAACAGTCAGGCTTTTGCGTTCAGGGCTCAATATGACTCCCGCAATGCTGCTGCATTATCGTGACGCAGTGATCGTAGGGGTTACAGCACTATCGAAGGAGGCTGCTGTGAGACGAACAGTTCAGATTGGCATGAATGAATTTGTCGCCAAACCACTCACTGCCGATGGTCTTGCGGGGCTCTTTGATCGCTATTTCTTCACTGACCGGGTGAGCTTGCGGATTCAGAACGAATCATTGCTGACCGGGTGTCGTGTTCTGGTCGCTGACGATAATGCCATTTCGAGAAAATTCATCACCATTATTCTTGAAAATGAGGGATGCATCGTGACTCAGGCTGAAAATGGCCGGCAGGTGCTTGAACTTCTCGAACGTATGGAGTTCGACATCGTTCTCATGGATATGGAAATGCCGGTCATGAATGGTGTCGAAGCTTCCAGAAAGATCAGGAGCGGAGAGCCATTTCGGAGGTTCAAAGCATTCGCGGACATACCGATCGTCGCCGTTACCGGTAACAGCGGGCGCGAGACCATAGAGAGCGTGATGGACAGCGGTATGAATGCCTGTATCGGAAAGCCGCTCTCGAAGCAGGATCTGATTTCGACCGTTGCGTTCTGGTTGAACCGGTTGAATGCTCATTCTGCTCCAGACCATCATTCTGGATATCATCGTCAGGTATCATGTACCCATAGTTCCGATTTGTCCGGTTTGCCAGGTGTATTGCTCGATCCGTCGGTTATCGGACATATCGTGGCAACCGGGGGTAGTGAATTGGCTGACTGGTTTGTACATGAGTTTCAGCAGGATGGTCCACGGCTCGTTGCGGAGCTTGAAACAGCAGGAACTATCGATAATGTATCGATGGCCATGCGTGCGAGTCATTCACTCAAAGGAGTGTCTGCCACAATCGGTGCATTGAAACTTCAACTGCTCGCGGAAAATCTCGATGATATATTCCGTGCAGGTCGTTGGCCGGAAGGTGACGACTGGCTGGAGCACTTGCGTATGGTTTTGGCAGAAACCTCTACAGCTTTGCAGTCCTGCATACGCCATTCGGAGCAAGTTCCGCAATCTTGCAGACAAGATGAAACATCCCTGGAGTGACGAGGTCTGAGCTCAGGGATGCAGAAGTTTTCATGGCTGGAAGGGGGCCTGCAGGAATCGGATGTATCATGGCGCGCGTTTTCAGGCCCCCTTTGCAGTAGTGTTTACGAGGGGGGCCTGAATTCGCTGGTATCAGTCGAGCGAGAAGAAGAGCGAAGCCGACAGATAGCGGTAGTGGTAGTCCGGACCGTGGAATTCAGCGGCTTTGCTCTCACCGGCTGATGCCTGGAAGAATGTTTTTCCGGCGATCGGGCTGGTGACGCTGACCTCGAAGAGCCGCGTCGGTGTGCTCGAATCACTGTTCACTTTCTGATATCCGTACCCGGCTGTTCCGGCAAGAGTCCAGCCCTCTATTCTTCTGCGGATGCCAACGGCCGCCATGGTTTCACGATAGCGCTCCGGGTTGAAGTACTCCCTTGGGACATTCACGTCCGTATCCCAGTACTGCCGGTGGCGGAGCTGTGCGGTGATTCCGTATTTCGGTATGAGGTCATAGACCACTCTGAACCTGACGAACGGCCTGGTGTTCGAATCGGCGAACCACATATTGCCACCCATGCCGATCACGGTCAGGCGGTCGGCAAGCTGCTGTTCCAGGCTGAACCCGGCGAGCGTGTAGTTGTTGCCATCTTCAAGGGCGCTTTCGGTTTCGATGCGGTCTCGGCTGAAGATCAGTTCTCCCCGGGTTTTGTCGGCAATCCTGAACGCCCAGTCTGCGTCTGCGGTGACGAGGTGATGGTCACCAATGGTGTTGAGGCCTACGGTGGCCGTGTAGCCCAATGCGTTACGCGGGTTCAGCTTTTTTGTTGTCAGGCGCAGTTCGCTTCCCGCAGCATCCCAATCGTGCTGGTCGTAGTAGTTTTTCTGGAATTCGATACCGGTGTAAGACCATCCGTGTTCGTACACCGGGTAGTAACCTGCACGGTATTTCTGGGACGAGAAACCGTCGCTGTCCGAGGAGATGAAGACGCTTGGCAGCGAGACAGCCTGTCGGGCTGCAGCCTCTCCGGAGAGGGACTGCAGCATGACGGCACAGAGGATGAACGATACGAGCTTTTTCATGGGAGTGGTTTGTCTGATGGAGGTAATCGTTATTGCATCGATATTCGATTCAGGTTACTTCGTTCCCCAGGTTTTCTTCATGTTCATGAACTCGGAGAAGTATCCGACGACACAGGCCGGCTGCAGGAACATCGGATAGGCAAAACTGTAGATAAGCAGTCCCAGTTTGTCGGTCGGGGTCGTGAGCTGCTTCTCTTCGAGTGACGACTTGCAGCGCTGGTACATGACCGAGTTCATCAGGATGGTCAGCGGCAGGATGCAGAGGGTCATGGGACCGACGATCCAGAACTTGCCGAACAGAGCCAGGATCATACCCGGGATGTATCCGAACGTGAAGGCGATATCCATCAGCGGATAGAGTGTATTCCACCAGATGAACATCATCGTCAGTCTTGGCCTGAACAGAATTCGCGGGTTTGCCTTGAAAGCTTCCATGAGGCCTCTCGACCAGCGGCGGCGCTGACGTGCGAACTGCTTGAGCGTCGATGGGGTCGTGGTGTAGACATAAGCGTTTTCGGCATGGCCAACGCGGTAACCTGCGTCCAGCATCTTCCAGGTCAGCACGATATCTTCACCGACCATCTCCGGCCAGCCGCCAAGCTCGACCAGGGTTCTGCGATCGTACAGCGAGAAGGCTCCCTGAGCGACGAGCGTGCCCTGGAACATGGACTGGATTCTCTTGGTGATCGAGATGCCGAGGAAATAGTCCCACTCCTGAGCCTTGGTGATCCAGCTCTGTTTCGGGTTCCTGACCATGATCGAACCGGCCACAGCAGTCGTGGTTTCCGGATCGGTCAGATAACGCCCGACGATGGTTTTTATGGCATCGACATGAGCGGTGCAGTCGGCATCGACCGTGATGACGATGTCGGTCGAACAGGCCTTCAGCCCCTGGTTGAGGGCATTGGCTTTGCCGGCGTTCTTTTCGAGGTCGATCAGTTCGAGGTTCTCGTACTTGCGGGTCAGCGTTCTGACGATCCAGGCGGTTTTATCGCTCGATCCGTCGTTGATGACGATAACCTTCAGATCGCCAGGGTAGTTCTGATTGAAAAGGCTTTCCACGGTTTCACCGATCGAGGCCTCTTCGTTGTAGGCAGCAACCAGGACGGTAGCCGGAGGGTATTTGGCGATATTGCCGATCTGAGGCCGTTTGTCGAGAATGGTCGACACGAAGACGAACGCATTGATGAAGCCTGGGACGATGGCGATGAAGGTGATCAGGAATCCGGCCGGAACGACGCCAATCTCAGCTCCGAGCGAGTCATACCATGGAGCGGAGATCCAGACGGAAAGTGCCATCCAGCTGATTGCGAAGATCAAAGCGTAGATGAATTTTGCGGTTACCGTTGCGTAAGCGCTTTTCGATTTCGGCGTGCCGGTAACACGGAAATCAATCGGGTGTAATGTACCTATTTTCTGTGACATTGCAGTAGAGATTAGGGGTTGAAAGATTCTCTACTGCTCTTACATCAATATGCGTGCCAGATGTATTTTATTTCTTTTTATCCTATTATATATCAATAAGATAATGGTTTTCTTTTTTGGTTAAGTGTGTTAAATAAGATTGAGTTTGTCTTCTTGATTTTGAGACGGCGCATGTGGTTTTGCCGGTTGTATTCGGGTTTGTAACTACCTGTTATACAAGTTGTTAGTATGTGTCTGTATGGTGGTTGATGTATTTGGTGCGGTATTGAGATGAGACTGTGGGTGATACAGCAGCGGCAGGTGATGAAAATGAGAATGAATAGTCCTTGTTTTTTGGTGATTGTGATCGTTAATGGACCTGGACTGGCTGAATTTCTTGTCCGATATCTGTGGTAGCCATGGACTGGAAAGGGATCAGTCATTGGGTCGCGCAAGGTTTTTTCCGGATGTCAATCTGAGCGTGGCGCGACACTGGTTGGAACATGGCTGCGGAACGGAGGTTGATACGGTATCTTGCCGGAGCCATTACTGAAGTCATGCCAGCTCGTGATGGATTGGGGCTGAAAAAGTCTATCACGGAGAGTGTATGGCGGTTTCATGACTGACTTAATGTCTATTTTGCATCAAAAGAAGTCTAACTTATTTCAACAGGAGCATGATCAGTTTACTTCGTAACCTTGCGATCAGGCAGGACGCAGAGAGCAGCGATGACATCCGGAAGACGCTTGAGTCGGATATCTCGTTCAAAGGCGCTCGCATATGGGTGCTCATTTCAGCGATCATTCTTGCATCGGTTGGGCTCAACATGAACTCGACAGCTGTGATTATCGGCGCCATGCTGATTTCACCTCTCATGGGTCCGATCAACGGAATGGGGTATGGGCTGGCAACCCATGATTTCCACTTGCTGAGACTGGCATTCCAGAATTATATCTTTGCGGTGCTCGTGAGTCTGGTAACTTCGACCCTCTATTTTGCCATCAGTCCACTCTCCAGCGCCCATTCGGAACTGCTTGCCCGGACGAGCCCCACGATCTATGATGTATTGGTAGCGCTTTTCGGAGGATTGGCCGGGACGATATCCCTTACAACCAAACTGAAAGGAAACATCGTACCAGGAGTCGCCATCGCCACCGCACTCATGCCTCCCCTGTGCACTGCCGGTTACGGCCTTGCGACTGGACAAATCGCCTTTTTTCTGGGTGCGTTCTATCTGTTCGCCATAAATACCGTATTTATTGCACTCGCAACGGTGGCTTTTTCCAGGTTGATGCGTTTTCCAATCAGAACGGACATCGATGAAGCGAAAAAACGACATATCAATCGACTGATCACGGTCGTGATACTGGTTACCCTGATACCCAGCGTGTATTTCGGTTACCTTCTGGTGCAGAAGGAGCGTTTTACGGAAAATGCAGGTCGATTCATCAGAAGCGTGAGCTATTTCGGGGGTGACTATCTTTTCAGATATGCCGTCGATCCCGACCATCGTGTTATTTCAATGGTCTACGGGGGTAAACCATTGACAGATGCCGATAAATTGCAGTTGACAAAGCGCGCAAAGGATTTCGGTCTTGAACAGGTAACTCTGGACTTCGAACAGGGGCTGGTGATTGGGGACAATTCTGAACAGTTCAGGGAATCCGATCAGTTGAAATTCGAAATTTCCCGTCTGTCTGCCGATCTGCAGCGAAGCAGGCTGAAACTGGATAGTCTCCGCGCGCAAAAATCTACCGGTCTGCAGTTGCTGCGAGAGTTGAAGCCGCTATATCCGGAAATTTCAGGTTGTTTTTTTGCCGATTCATATCAGTTTGCTGACAGTACCGGGACTCAACCAGTATCCCGGACCTGCGTCCTGGTCTCTTCTCTGAAGCCACTCGATCGTTCGAGTAAAGAAAAAATCAGGGAATGGCTCAAAATCAGGTTGAAGAATCCCGGAATCCTGGTCGTTTTTAACTGATGGCATGTCGTCATTGAGAATACCATCCCTGGAGCGACCCCAACCGCGTCGCTCCAGGGATGACAGTTAACGGCGCGGGCCCATACCTCTGCCTCCGCCACCAGTACCCCAGCCTCCGCCAGCTCCCGGTCCCATTCCGGCACCGCCGGCAGGCGGCTGGTCCGGCAGGGTGACTCCACGCTCCTGGGCTCGGACTTTCATCTTTTCATGATGTTCGTTGCGGATGCGTTCCCGTTCTTCCAGTGTTTTTGCCGACCTCATGCTTGAGCGGTATTCCATCCGCTCCTGTTGCGTCATGAGCTGGCTGCCATAGATCTGCTCCTGTTGTTGCACCTGAACACCTCCCGTTTCTGCGGCGATGGTCACTCCTGCGTCAAATGAGAGTGATACGGCAAGCATCGCCAGCAACATCTTTTTCTGTTTCATAATCATCTCCTCCAGGTTATGGGTTATTGGTCGATAGAGTGCTTACCGTAACCCGTTCGGTAAGCGTTTGCATGCGGTTCAGAAATTCAGTTCGGCACCTGCGGTAAAGCTTGTTGCACGGTAGTCGTAATACGAGTCATTCGAGCTGTTCCTGATGTGCCGGTACTGTCCGTAGAGGTTCAGGTTTGTGTGCCATGCGTTCACGGTGAATGATTTTTCCATGCGGGCCCAGAGCGAATATTGACGGTCACGTCTCATCGGTTCACCTGGCAGGGGATTACCGATGGCATCCAGTGCAGCATCCTGATAGTCCTTGTTGGCGTAATCGAATCCGATGCGAGCGGTGACTCCATAGGGCAGCACTCTTGACACCATGCCACGCAGTTCAAGACTTTCGTAGCTGTAGGGGTCATCGAAAAGATCGGTTTCGGTATACTGATCGGCGTTCAGGCCACTGATCGCCATGGCCTGGTCTCCGAAATTGCTCCGATGCACGACCGACAATCTCAAACCGGTCTTTTCGTCAATGATTGGACGTGTGGCATTCAGCTCCTTGATCCATTGACCGGCTGTCAGCGTGGTTTCGTTCGAGGCGGTGGTGACGATTTTTCGGGAACGGGAGCCGCTTCCGGTGATGATGCTTTCGCTTCCATCTGTGGTCTGGTAGCTTTTGAATCCCAGTTCAGACGAGAGTGTCAGTGTCAGACCTTTGACTGATGTATGGCGAAGTCTTGCGTAGAGTCGGTGCTCGATGTTGTCGAGTTCATCGAGTTCATCGTAAGCTCGCTGGCGCAGATGGTAACCGGTAAATACCGTCAGTCGATCATTAACAGGCAACTTCGCATCGATGAAGAGCTGATATTCTCGATAGTCATAGAGCTCATAGGCATCACCATCCGATCTCATTGCCGTACGAAAACCTCCGCGCAGGAATCCGTCATGCTCCAGATTTCGTTGCATGGACATTCCAGCCTGATGAAAGAGATAATCATGTGAGCCATGATCCATGAATCCGACATAACTTCCTTCGTATGAGATGGCTGCACTCCATGGCTTCCATGCCCAGGTTCTGCTCAGAGAAAGCGTGGTTTCGGATACGATATCGTGTTCATTGTCGCTGTTGCGAAAAACGTTGTTTTCGACACTGGTTTCGACAGATGCCCTGGCCTGCCAGTTCGCCATGCTCACCGATGGCCAGAGTGTGATAAAGATGAGGGCGATTGCTCGTTTCATGTCTGATAACTGAAGTTGAACCGATTATTTTCTGAAACCCTTCCCTGAATATTTCTGACTGCTGGACCCATTCTGTCCGTTCATTCCGCTCTCTCCATTCATGAAGAGGCCCTGATTTTCCTGATAGTCGCCATCATGACGCACGCTTCCCTGAAACAATGCCCGTTGCTGAACGACATCATTGATGCCGTCCCCATCTTCGTCGACAAAGTGTACTCTTCTCGATTTTTCGATGTCGATAGCAGCGATGGTTTCGATCTTTTCAGGGCCAGGTTTTCTCGCGAAGTTTTCTTCTGCCGACGCCTGCTGGCCGGGTATGGTCAGCAGCAGGGCGATGATGGCGCAAGGCAGCGTTTTCATGGTGCTTTTGTTATTTCTGTTGAGTTGACCGATAAGAATTGAAGGAGCGTCAGGTGACGCTCCTTTATCTTGATCGTCAGCGATACTGCATGTCAGCGTCCCCGTGTAGCACCTTTGGGACCGGTGCCATCACATATGCCTGTTCCGGTTCCGGTTCCGGGAGCGGTCGTTGCGCCGTTACGGTAACCGGTGCCATCTTGTGGCGCGATGTAATCGGGATCCTGACCATTCGGAATACCATCACCATCGGCATCAGGAGCATTGTCGTTGATTCCGTCGCCATTCAGATCGACGAAGCCCAGGTTGAAGAGCGACGAAAGGGGATTACCAGCGGCAAGTGCCTGAGCGGCTGGCATCGTGCCCAGCAGCATTCCGGCCATGGCGGTGAGTTTCAAAAACTTTTTCATGGCATACTCCTGTGAATGAAAGGTTGATAATGATTGATCGGGGGCACTCTTATGCAGGTTTCTGCCCTCGATATACCATTTTCAATTTGCGTGCCAGGAATTCGTAGCTTTATTTAACTGATTCTATATCAATAGCTTAAGTGTTGTTTTCCTCTTGGCGGCAAACAGCTGTATGGGATTGAATTCGACCAGTTGGTCGAAATGAAGACCAAACGGTCGGGCCGAAGCAGTTCATTTCATCCCGTACTTTTTCAGCTTGTAGCGCAGATGACGTTCCGTGATTCCAAGACGCTCCGCAGCCCTGGTCTGTACACGGCCGGTCTGGTTCATCGCCTCGGTTATCATGGCCTGTTCGAATGCTTCCACCTTTTCGATCAGTGATTCGTTTCCCGATGACGACGTTCTCGTTTTCGGCAGTTCGAGCACCCGTCCGGGAAGGTCGGAGCGCATGATGGTTTCCGTTCTGGACAGGACGATGGATTGCTGAATGATGTTCTCAAGTTCACGTATGTTGCCGGGATAGTCATATTTCATAAGCGCATCCATGGCTTCCCGTGAAATGCCCGCGATCCGTTTGTTGTTTTCCGCCGCAAATTTGCGAATGTACGCTTCGACAAGCGGACGAATGTCTTCTCGCCTGTCCCGCAGTGGCGGAATCCGAATCGAGACGACATTCAGACGATAGAAGAGGTCCTCACGGAATGTGCCGTCACGTACCATGGCTTCGAGATCTCGGTTTGTTGCAGCAACTATTCTCGCATTTGTTCTGATCGGTTCGCTGCTGCCGATCCGCTCGAACACTTTTTCCTGCAGAACACGCAGCAGTTTTACCTGCAGGGCAACAGGGATCTCACCGACTTCATCAATGAACAGCGTTCCATCTTCCGCCAGTTCAAAGCGTCCTTTGCGTTGACGGTCAGCCCCGGTAAAGGCTCCTTTTTCATGTCCGAACAGTTCGTTTTCAAGCAGATTCTCCGGCAGGGCAGCGCAGTTGACGGCGAGGAATGGACCTTCGCGGCGCAAACCTGCAAAATGAACGGTTCTTGCCACGAGCTCCTTGCCTGTTCCCGTTTCACCGGTGATGAGCACGGCAGCGCTGCTGTCGGCGACTCTGCCGGCCACATTGAGCACCTGGTTCATTTCCGGTGATTCGGAGACGATGCCGCTGAAATTGAACTGATCAGATAACTGCTGACGTAAAAGACGGTTCTCGCTCTGCAGCTGTGAGTGTTCCACGATTATTCGAAGCATGGCCTGCAGCCGGTAGAGGTCGATCGGTTTGGTGATGTAATCGGTCGCGCCCAGTTTCATGGCCTCTGTCGCCGATTCGATCGTACCGAATGCCGTCATGATGACTACCTGGATGGCAGGGTTTATCTCCTTGAGTTTTCCAAGAAGTTCAATGCCGTTCATGCCCGGCATCCTGAAATCTGAAAGCACCAGATCTACGGCCTGCTCTTTCGCAATGGTGATCGCCTGTTCAGGATGCGAGGCTTTCAGAACGCGGTATCCCTGTTTTGCCAGAAATCCGGAGAGGCTTTCCAGTTGCAGCTGTTCGTCCTCGACAACGAGAATCGTGTAGTCCATACCCATAACGTGTGTTGATGCGATGAATGTCGTTCAGCTCAAAGGCAGTACAATGGTGAACCGGCTGCCATAACCGGGCTGGCTATCCACCTCGATCATGCCGCCATGAGCCTGCACGATCTGGTTGGCGATACTCAGCCCCATGCCTGTGCCATCCTTTTTCGTGGTGAAATAGAGATTGAAGATTTTTGACAATGTTCCCTCATCAATTCCATGGCCGCTATCTTTAACCTTTATGAACGCTCTGTCTGCGGATTTTCCTGTCGAGAGCGTGATCGTGCTGCCGTGTGGAGATGCCTCGACAGCGTTGCGTACCAGATTGAACAGAACCTGCTGCAACTGCTCCCGGTCGACGGGGAGGCTGCACGATGCATGACACTGCATGATCAGATGTATGCCTTTGGTTTCGGCCTCGCCCTCGAGCACCGGACGGTATTCCTGAAGCCAGCTGTCGAGAGCGGTATCGAGCAGCACAAGCTGCGGCGGACGTGCAAATTTCAGAAAGCGCCGGATGATGGAATCGACACGGCGAACTTCTGAAACGATCGATCGGACGAGATGGTGGTACTCTTTTTCTTCGGAACCTGTCGGCGTGAACTCGATATCGAGACGCTGCCCCAGGACACCGATGGCGTTGAGCGGGTTTCTGATTTCATGAGCGACACCCGAGGCCAGCTCTCCCATGGCGCTCAGTTTTTCCTGACGTTCGATGATCCGCTGCATCAATCGCTGTTCGGTGACGTCTCGAAGCACGGCCATGGCGCCCGCAATATCGCTCCTTTTTCTGGCTCCACGTCCATTCGACCGGTCAGCGTCAATCTCCGGAAGCGGACTGAAATTTCCTGCGATGACGAGGGTGTGATCGTTGACGGTGCAATTGAATTCGCGGTTGATGATGGAGGTCGCGGAACCGGTCAGTTCCATAAAGATGCGTCCGCATTCCGGGACTATATCCCCGATGTTCTGACCAGTGACGTCTTGTCCTTCGATGCTGAAGAGTTGTTCGGCTGCCCTGTTGAGCAGGGTGATCCTTCCGGATGGATCGATCGAAATCACGGCATCAGCCATATTTTCGAGAATGGCTGCAGAGAATCGTTGTTCACGCTGGTATGCTGTCGAAATGAGTGCTTCGTTGCGGCGGGAAACCATGAGACTGATGACGGCAACAACACCCAGCAGTGCCAGGGTGAGCAGCATGATGAGTCGAGTGCGCAGTCGATTTGTGGCTTCATCGATATGATCGGTTTTCATCCCGATTCGCAGAACCCCCATTTCGTTTCCCTGGAAAATAAACGGGTTGATGATTTCATAGACTTTTCGACCGTTGAAATTAATGGTTCTGGCGATCGTTCTGTTTTGTCGCTGTGCTTTCGACAGGGTCGGGTCATCCTGCATCGAACTCGCATCAGTGACATTGGGAGTGGCCGAGATGATGGCGGTCGAGTCCTGCCATATGATGTAGTCAATCGCAGAGTTGTTTGCGCCGATCCGCTGGATGAGCCTGCCTGGTCCAAGCTGTTTTCTCAGGTTCACCAGCCGCGATGCATCGACATTTCCTACAATGGCGCCGCCTCTGGAACGCGCAACGGCTACGACGAGACGCGGCCCTCTTCCCGATGTGCTCTCTCTGAGGCCAAGATTGAGGATATCTGTTTTTCCGGTCAACAATGGCTCCAGTATGGCGGCTGGATTGCAGGTCTGAAACTCCGGAGTATGGTCGGGAGGGGTATTCCAGGCGATCCGTTTGCCGTTTCGATCGATGACCGTGATCCGATACATGCTGTTGCCGCCGGCAATCTCGGTCAGTTCTGCCGAGGTAAGCGGTTTTCGACGATCCATTCGTTCGATCAGTCGCAACTGATCGACCAGTCCGCCAGTGACCAGTGACGAGTTTTCCCGGTAACCCAGCAAGGCATTTTCGGTGCCATCGGTCAGCGCATGGATCAATATCGATGACTCTTCGTGGAGCAGATGTTCCAGCTCCGCCTTTCTGGAGTGGTATTGATACAGTGCTGTACCGGAAAACAGTCCGATAACCACGATAAACAGCCCTGCCAGAAATTTCGGCGGGATGTTCAGCACTCGGGAATGGGAGTGATTTCTTTCCGGCATAGGCAATCTGCGATGCATGATCCGAAAGAGCTTGTCAGCAAAATATAGGTAAATGCCGAAGATGTAAGCGATTATTCACGCCGTGCATCATAGGTGAATAAAAAACGGTAAGCCAGCGACGGCAGGAAGGAGCGTTTTCCCCTGCAGCCGCCAGCTCAATCCGATGACAGGAATATGCTTAAGGTGCTGCCGGTGCAGGTTTACCATGAGGTCCGGTGCCATCGAGCAATCTCGATCCTGTGCCGGATCCCTGATAATCGGTTGCGCCGCGACCGGTTCCATCCTGTGGACGGACGTAGTCCGGATCCTGTCCATTGACGACACCGTCGCCATCCGTATCTGTTGCCCGTCGTCCGTTGCCGTTAAGCTCCATGCCTTGAGCCGTGTTGCCGTAACGGTTCATTGAACCGTAACCGCTTCCGGCTCCCATGCCTCCACCCATACCTCCTCCCCCACGAGCCAGAAGCTGACAGGTTGGAGCAAGGGCGCTTATAAGCGTTGCAAATAACATGATCCGAAGAGGTGTGTTCATGACAATCTCCCTGAAGTTCGATTCGTGAAGGTTGCAGGTAATCGTGCGTCGTTAATTCTGCAAGAATCATTCCATGTCGGGGGCTTGAGTTGTAACCCTATCTGATTAAAACAGTTAACTGAATATGGCGAGCTTGTTAAGTAGATGGTGAGTGCCTGATTCTTCGACCGGACCGTCGATTGTTCGACGATATGGTCGACAGTGTGGCAGTTGTGTGGTGTGACGTGGCGTTCAGATAGATATCAGCTGGTCATGCAGCAGGACTTCGGTTCCTGAGTGCGGTCAGGGTCCAGATCGCACCTGCGAAATCGATGGAGCCAATAGCGATGAGCATCGGTCTGGCATAACCGAGGATGACGAAGGCGGTGAAGGCGATGAGCACGAATGATCGTGCGAAGATGGTGGCCAGGAAAAAAGAGCGCTGTTCAGCCGGAGCTGCCGCCCGGTAGTAGAGCCCGATATTGAAGACCAGGACGCCGGCGACCCTGATCCAGACTTCGGTTGTTCCGGGAAACGCGAATATGGAGAGCATGAGGTTCGGAAACATCATGAGCGAAGCTCCCAGCAGAAAGAGATATACGGCAAACCAGCGAATGGAAAGGGCTGCTTTTGACATGATTGTTCTCCGGTTTGGGGGTTGACCTTCGATTCAGGAGAAACCGTGTTCGGGTTTCCGGGGCTCGATCAGAACACCGACGCTCCGTTGTGTCATGAGGAGGCTGCAAGACAATCACGGCACAACGTTTGTCAGGGAGGATACTACCTGCTCATTCGATGACGATGGGAGCCGAAAAGCTGTACCCCGAACCATGAAATGTCTTGATGGGTATCCGGTCGTCCAGTTCATCTTTTTTCCGGCGAAGGCGATGAATCAGAGCGTCAAGCGCACGGTTGCCGAAATCGTCATTCTCATAGACCAGGGCTTTCAGGAGGTTCTGACGTTCGACGACCATGTTGGGATATGATGCCAGTTTTTCGAGAAGATCGAACTCTTTTGCGGTCAGCGCCACCTGGCTTCCCCGAGGGGTAATCAGAAGATGATCATGACACAGAAGTTTCCAGGTAGCCGCTTGCTGAAGGTTCACTGCTGCCGATGGTTTTTCCCTGCCTGTCTGGTTGATGGTGTCGAGTCGTCCAAGTACGCTTTGCAGGGATGCGGCCAGTTCCGAGAAATCGATCGGCTTGACCAGGTACATGTCTGCACCCGATCGATAGGCGGTGACCTTGCTGTCCAGAGAAGATTGCGCCGTCAGCATGACGATGCGCATGTTGGTATTTTTTCTGATGTACTCTGCAAGCACGAAGCCGTTCTGATCCGGCAGGCCAATATCGAGAATGACGAGAACGTATTGTTCCCGAGCGATACTCTGGTAAAAATCCAGTGCCGATGAAACACCAGTGACATCGAAACCGGCAAGGGCAAGGTACTCGACCATGCTCTCCCGGAAATCGCGATCATCTTCGACAACTATGATTTTTTTATCGTCCGTCATGTGCAATATACCTGATATGCTTACAGTTAGTGGATTTCCAGACCGTGTTGTGGCTGGTGAACTATCGATTGTCATGCCTCGACAGATGATCGTTGTTCATCGGCGAGGGGGAGTCTCATACTGGCCTCTATGAATGATCCGTCGCCGGTCAGGGTCACCCGGCCATGGTGCTGGCTTACGATATCCCTGACAAGCCAAAGTCCGAGACCGGCTCCTGCAGTGTTGGCGGTATTGCTGCCTCGCCGGTATTTTTCGAAATAGGACTCTCCCTGGGCGTTCGTGATATGTTCTCCACGATTTCGTATGGTGATGACGACTTCGCGATCTTCGATGCAGCCTTGCATCGCTATTGGTGATTCTGGAGGAGAATATTTTCTCGCGTTATCCAGAAGGTTGAACAGTGCAATCTTGAGTTGTGCCGGTTCACCGAATATTTCGGCATTGTCCATACTGTCGGAAAAATCGAGAAGACGTTCGGGCCACATGGCGCGGAATGCATCCAGTTGCGAAGAGACAAGGGGATGTATTCGTATAGGCATCATGGGTTTCGTCTGTCTCGATTCAAGGATGCGACTCTCATGAATCGACACCTCCATCACCTCAACGAGACGGTCGATCGCTCGTTTGATTTTAAGCAATTCGCGCGTATTCGAAAAGTCTCCGATCTGTTGCTTCAGGTCGATGAGGTCCAGATTTCCTCTGATTATTGCCAATGGCGTACGGTATTCATGAGAAATCATGTTCAGGAAGCGTTGGAGACGATCGACCTCCTGCTGGAGCTGTATGGTTCGCTCGGCGACGGCCTGCTCGAGCTGTGAAATGTTCGCCTGTTGCAGTTCCTGTATGGTGACGTCGCTCACCATCACCAGCAATCGTGAAACATCGTTCAGGGTGATGAATTCGGCGGAAAAGAGAATGTTCAGCAAATCGCCGTTTTTTTTGCGAAGCTGAAGCCGTTTGTTCAGGATCTTGGCCTGCGATCGGAGCGTCGTGGTGATGTCTTCCCGGTCTTCCTCATGGATGTCGATGCCGATGTTGTTCAAATCCCGTCCGATGACCTCCTGTTTTGTGCAGCCGAAAATGCGCAGCCAGGATGCGTTCACATCGAAAACGCTGCGGTTGGCAATGTCAACGATCCCGATGCCTACAGGGGAGAACTCGAAAATGTTCCTGAATTTCAGTTCACTCTCTTTAAGCAACAGCTCCGTTCGCTTTCGTTCGGTGATGTCCTGAACGATACCGGATACATGTCCCGTCTTGCCATTCCGTTCGTTCTCGAAGGCCCCGAAGACCCAGATCCAGCGGATCTCTCCGTTTGCGGTGCGTATCCGGCATTCGAATGTGTCGTTCTGCCGGGCTGCCAGGGCTTGTTTGACTGCGATACCGATACGTTCACGGTCTTCGGGTATTAAATGTTCGAAGAATACCTCTATCGTCCAGTCGACGTCTGCGTTGTCGTATCCGAAAATGCGTGCATGCTCAGGCGTTCGTTTGATTTTTCCTGTCGACAGGTTCAGGTCCCAGACGCCAAGATGGCTTTTTTCGAGGATGAAGTTGAACTTTGCCTGGATTTTCCTCTGCGCCGCCTCCAGGTTTTTTTGCCCGGTAACATCTGAAACCGTTCCGATATAGCAGGCCGTCTCGCCATCTGCAACAGGAATGGGGACGCCTCGGCACAGCAGCCAATGGATCGAACCGTCTTGGTGGATGACACGATATTCGACATTGATATCGGTGCAGCTGTCCACGGCAGACATGACACGCCGGAACGCAAGGTCACGGTCACCCGGGTGGATATTGGTTTCACACAGGCCGTGGCTCAGTTGCATGCTGCCGGGTTGAAGCCCGTAAAGTTTCCATATGCTGTCGGTCCAGATGACCTTGTCGGCCTTGATATCCCACTCCCATACACCGGTGTTTGTCGCCTCGAGAGCGAACGTCAGTTTCCGTTTGCTTTCAAGCAGCTCGAGTTCAATCTGTTTTCGTTCGGTGATGTCGATAATTGTACCGATATACCGACATTCATTTTTGTTGGCATCTCGCAAGGGGATGCCATGGGAGATCAGCCAGTGGATCGTGCCATCAGGATGCAACGTCCTGTACTCGACGGATACCGTTTCCTGTCGGCTTGCGGACTGTCTGTACAACTCACTTACCCGGTCACGATCCTCAGGATGGATGACATTCAGGCAAAGCTTGCTGTCCAGTTGCCTGCTGTTGGGGGTGAGTCCATAGAGTCCCCATATCTGTTCTGACCAGATCACCTCGTCGGTTGCGATGATCCATTCCCAGATGCCTGAGTGGGCGGCATCGAGTGCGTAACCATATTTCAGCTTGCTTTCCAGCAACTCCTGCTCGAGCTGTTTCCGTTCGGAGATGTCGATGCCGATGGAGACGACGCATGGGTTGTTGTCGATGAAAATGCGTTTTGACCGAACCAGCAACCAGAGGGGGTGCCTGCTGCCCGGCGGTTTGACCGGTATTTCACAGAGGTCGTCGCTTCCGGTCAGCAAGGTGTTCTGATATTTTTCCCTGAGTGCCTCCATGTCTCCAGGATCGAAAAAATCTGTGGTGCTTGCTTTCGGCTGATGGTGTGAAGAGCTGCTGAATACAAGTTCCTGCGCATATCTGTTCCAGGCGGCAAGACGGAGATTTGAATCCAGGATGGTTGCCGAGCAGGGAATGGAGTCGAGCAATGCCGATTTCAGGTCCCGCTCTTTCTGCAGGGTCCGTTCAGCCTGTTTTTGTTCCGAGATGTCCTGAAGCAATATGAAAAGGCTTGAGAGCCGGCTATCGTCAGTTCTTACCGGACTTATGGAAATTTTCAGGATGTTCGAGCTGTCTTCGAAGACCAGGCGTTGTCCCGAATCAAGCACGACGGAGCATTTAATGCGAAACGTATCTGCAAGCTGAGGTGCTTTCAGGTCGTTGGTGATCAGGTCATAGATGTTGAGATCCTTGCACTGGTCAGGTTGTCTGCCGAATTTCGAAGAGAACAGTGAGTTGGCATCAAGAATGATACCTTCCGGCCTTATCAGCAATGCCGCATCGGCAAGAGATTCGAGCAGATTGAGAATCGAAACCTCGTCCTTGCCGCCGGTCGTTCGGGAGTTGTTCGTGAGCATCGGTACCGTATTCAGTCGGATAGTATACCTTCAATACCAGGGTTATTTCTTCAGCGAACAAAGAATCTTAAAGACACATATGTTTCAGGATCTGTCATTTTTCTCACGATAAGCCGTGAGAAGCGTGACCGCAGCGGGCACATGGTGCTGAAAATGATTGATATGTCTGACGCCGGAGCAATAATTCCGCAGCTCGTGCTTACTGACGAGGTTGCAGTAAAACAGCGCAAATAAAAGCTACATTATTTTTGCGACAATACTGATATTTGTGGTTTACAGCTATATCGATTTGACGCTGAATCCACTCTTTTTTTATTATGATTCCCGTCGGACAGTCGGAACGAACTCTTTGGGGCGTCCCTGACGGGGACGTCCAAGCAGCTCCCTGGCGCGATCAAGCGCATCGTCGATGTTACCGAATATGTTCTCTTCTCCCACGGCATCAGCAAGACCATATTGCTGCATGGCGAAGAGCGGCTGTACATGCACTCCCGAAAGGATCAGTGTCGTGCCGGTTTTTTTGCTGTCGTTAAGCAGCTCCTGCATCATGTTCAACCCCGTCGCATCGATGGTCAGGACTTTGCGCATCCTGATGATGCGAATTGCCGGTGCCTTGCCGACAATATGCATGGCATCCTTGAATTTCGATGCGGCACCAAAGAAAAACGGTCCGCTGATTTCGAACACCTCAACTCCAGGAGGAATGGTTCTGGTGACGATGGTATTCGGATCTTCAGTCTCCTCTTCATCCTTGAGCTCACCGGTAATGACTCCTACGTTGGCAAGGCTTGCCATGCGCTGCATGAAGAGGATCACCGAAAGCAGCATGCCGACCTCGATAGCGATGGTCAGGTCGAAAAGAACCGTCAGGCCAAAGGTGGTGAGCAGTACCAGGACATCGCTTCTGGGGCTCTTGAGCAGCTGACGGAACACATGGTGCTCGCTCATGTTCCATGCCACGACAATAAGGATGGCGGCGAGCGTCGGCATAGGGATGAGTCTGGCCCATGGGCCGAAAAGCAGCATGATGAAGAGCAGGGTGACCGCATGAACTAAACCTGCAATCGGCGTTCTTCCGCCATTTTTCACATTTGTCGCGGTCCGTGCGATGGCACCGGTTACCGGTATGCCACCAAAGAGTGGTGAAGCTATGTTCGCTACGCCCTGTGCGATCAGTTCCATATTCGATTTGTGGCGGCCACCGATCATGCCGTCAGCGACGACTGCCGAAAGCAGGGCCTCGATTGCTCCGAGCATGGCTATGGTCGTAGCTGGCATGATCAGGTTCCGTACGGTCGCAAAATCAAAAGTTGGAAATGTCGGGGCTGGTAACGTCGACGGAATGTCGCCGAACCGCGAGGCGATGGTATCGACATCGAGGTGCAGGAGATGGACACCGGCGGTTGTAACCACCAGCGCGACCAATGGCCCCGGAATTTTTTTCGAGATTTTTGGCCAGAAAATGATGATCAGGAGGGCTGTCATCCCGGTCAGCAGGGTTGCCGGTTTCGTCGTCGGCAGCGCTGTTGCATAGGCTACCCATTTTTCGATGAACTCTGCGGGTACCTTCGGAATGTCGAGACCGAAAAAGTCTTTGATCTCGCTCGAGAAAATGATGATGGCTATTCCGCTCGTGAATCCCACGATGACGGGATACGGAATGAACTTGATCAGGGAGCCGAACTGGGCAAAACCCATGATGATGAGAATGACTCCGGCCATGATGGTCGCGATCATGAGACCGTTGACTCCATAGCGTTCGACGATGCCATACAGGATGACGATAAAGGCTCCGGTAGGGCCGCCGATCTGTACCCTGCTTCCGCCAAGGAATGAGATGAGAAAGCCGCCGATGACAGCGCTGATAAGGCCTTTCTCTGGCGATACGCCCGATGCGATGGCGAACGCAATGGCAAGCGGCAGGGCGACAATACCGACAAGAATGCCTGAAACGATGTCCTTCGAGAGCTGATTCCTGTCGAGCTCAGGAAGAACCGTGAACAGTTTTGGTTTGAACATGGCCAGTACAGAACATGGATATGAAGGAACGGCGGCTCCCTGGCAAGGGTGCCGTTGTCGTACGAAGCGGTCTCTTGAACTGTAATCTATTGTTTTTTATGGATTTTCAATGAGATAGCAGGAATTTGAAGCGGCTTCACGATGTCATGGATGCGCGCAGAAGCGTGGCATCGAAGACAAGGCGGATTGAAGTGATTCTGTCACCAGATACCCTGAAAAACTCAGCTGTGCGTATTACGCCGGCAGGGGTGTCCGTATGGCAGTCGTACAGCTGTGCGCCGCCATCATCGTCATAACAGTTCTGCAGAGGGGTTACTTTCCGGACTATCTGCATAAATCGTTTAAGGGCTTCGATGAAATCATCGGCGTTCGAGAAGGTATCAATGCTGCCTTTGAAATCGAGATCATCAGCAAGGCAGTTTCGTGCAGCAGTGAAATCACCATCGGTCCAGGCTGCGCGATAACGGTCGATCAGTTCTCTGGAGTCCATGAATGCTGTTCTGTCGATTATTGAAGGCTACCGGTTACTCTGTTCGCCAAAGGTATCGATCATTCGTCTGGCAGGTTTTTTTCAGATGTCGCCCTCCATTCAGGATGCCGGGTCTTTCTCCTTGAATTTTCCTGCGACTTGCAAAAGCCGGCTTATTAATACACAACCAATGCTGTGTCCTTAATGTTTCGAGCCGCTCTCTAAGCAATCTCGCTCATTCGGTGGGCTTCATTGGTCATATGGGTGGCAAGTGCGGTGATGAAGGCTTTCAGGCTGGTCATCGGGGTGACCGAAGAGAACTCCCCGCTGGAGATCGCTTCTTTCGGGCTTGAAATGACGGCGGCTGCGGTGAACAGCTGTTCCCGCATGAGTTTCTGACAGAAAAGATCATACCTCCTGAGATAGGAGACGTTTCTGAACTCATCGTTTATCGGGAAATGCAGCGATTTGTCTTTGATCGAAGCGTGGGATTCAGGCGCGTCTTCGACTACGATAAGCCATCCGATGAAGGGACGGGGTTGGCTGCCGAACAGGCCTTCCCGGTATGCGGCCCAGAAATCATATGCATTTCCTACGGTTTGTTCGATCCTGCTGTTGAAATTATTGCCGAACGAAGGTCCGATCTGGCTTTTCAGCTCGATAGCCGCAATCAGCTGACCTTTATGGATGACCAGGAGGTCCCAGAACTTGGTTGGTCGAAAAAAACCCGGAAGAGTCAGCATGCCGCTTTTCCGGTGAATTTCCGCATCTTTGAGACCATTGGCCTCGACGATATCGATGATCAGATCCAGAAACCCATCCATGTTCTTGCCTGGCCGGTAGTTGCGCCATGTCACCGGCTGGTTTTCCTGTGCATCTGGCTGGTTTGCACAAATGGCCTCCTGATTGCCCCAGAAAGCGCGTATCGCATTACGGGTTTTTTGTTCATATCCTGCCAGATCAAGTACCATAGTCTCGTTTCGTTAGTTGGTCGGATTATTGATTGTTTGGAGGCCATCAAACAAACCGCCCGTGGTTCGGGCGGTTTGTCAGGTATGCAGTGAATCGATTATTTCGACAACGGAGTTTCAGAGTTCTTGTCCAGCTTGATTCCGCAATAACCTTCGACACCCATTTCAGGGATGTCCAGTCCATCGAGTTCGTCCTGTGCGCTGACGCGGTTACCCATGGTGATGTCGATCAGCTTGAATACGGTGAACCCGATGATGCCGACGTACACGATGTTTGTTGCGACTCCGATAAGCTCGGCGACGAACTGGCCGGGATTGCCATAGAACAAACCAGTCACGGTACCAGGAACACCGTTCCAGCCATCACCATAAGTTCCATCGGCGAAGAGGCCGAGGGCAATGCAACCCCAGGCACCGTTGACACCGTGAACCGCCACAGCGCCTACCGGGTCGTCGATTTTCAGCACCTTTTCGATAAAGAACGCAGCTTCGATCACCAGTACGCCTGAGATAAGACCGATCAGGGCCGCGGCCTGTACATTCACGAATGCCGATGGTGCCGTGATGGCAACGAGACCAGCAAGCAAGCCGTTGATCATCATCGTCGGGTCGGGTTTTTTTGTTTTGAACCACCACATGTAGAGCATCGAGGCCATGGCTCCGGTTGCCGATGCGATCATGGTGTTGACCGCGACCACACTGATGCGAAGGTCGGTACCGGCAAGGGTGGACCCGGGGTTGAAACCGAACCATCCAAAAGCAAGGATGAAGGCTCCGACAATCGCCATCGGAATGTTGTGGCCAGGGATGGCGTTAGGTGAGCCGTCTTTGTTGTATTTGCCAATCCTTGGGCCGATGATGATTGCGCCGACCAGTGCCAGCACGCCACCGGTCATATGAACGACCGAAGAACCTGCGAAGTCCACATGTCCGTGACCAAGCCCGAAGTTTGTTCCGAGCGTGGCCAGCCATCCGCCGCCCCAGACCCAGTTGCCGTACAGAGGATAGATGATCGTTCCGAGGAAAAGACCATAAACGACGAAAGCAGAGAACTTCCAGCGCTCAGCCATCGATCCGGTCGGAATAGTGGCTGTCGTATCCATGAAGACCATCTGAAAGAGGAAAAGCGTGAATACGCCAACATCATAGACCCCACTCAGGAAAAAGCCCTTCATACCGAAAAGACCCAACGTGTGACCGAACAGGTTGATCGTGAACTCCTGGTTAAGTCCCTCGTAGCCGCCAAGCAGACCCAGGGTTCCGATACCGCCAAACATGAGCGCGAAACCGCTGATAAAAAAGCCGAGCATGCCGATCGGATAGATCATCATGTTCATGGACATGGTGTGTGCTGCGTTTTTTGCACGAGTGAGTCCTGCTTCCACCATGGCGAAGCCAGCCTGCATGAACATGACAAGAAAACCGGTGAGAAGCACCCACACCATGTTTATTGCCACCTTGTTCTTGCCGATCTGATCAGTGATTTCTGTGGCGGTCGGTGTACCAGCCTTGGCTGCAGTGATATCTGCCGTAGCGCCTACATGTGCACCGGATGGATCAGGATTCGTATATGCAAACAGGTCACCTCCGAATGTGACACCCAGAATCAGGAATATTCCTGCCAGGACGAAGATCAGTTTTTTAGACATGATTTGTTGTGATTGCTGTGTTGTTGAAACCCCTGCCCGTGAACGCTAATCCCTGTTGTAGAGAGAGTCGTCACCGCTCTCTCCGGTGCGGATTCTGTAGGATTGCTCGATGGTCGATACAAAGATTTTTCCGTCACCTACCTCTCCGGTACCGGCCGTTCTCAGGAGGCAGTCGATGGTTTTCTGAAGATTGATGTCTCGAACGACGATCGACAGGCAGCGACGCGAGATGTATGAGGTATCTCTGATCGTGCCGCGGTAAATTTCCTTTTTGTGCTTCTGATCGTTGCCCTGCCCTGTTACATCCCACCAGGTGAAGAAATCGATGTCGATTTCATGAAGGGCTTTTTTGACCTCTTCGTACTTGCTTGCCCGAATGATGGCTTCAATTTTTTTCATGGCTTGGACGGTTGCTGTTCGTGTCTTCTTGATTACTCTGTACGCAAATGCAGAAAGTGAACCTTTGCGATTACCTGGTCCGTTTTGATTCTCCTACAGTTGTTTGTTGGTTGGTGTAAGTTTGATAATTAAAGCTGTTAATTGATATTAGTGAAAAAAACTAACTTAATGATGGTTATTGGTAAAAATAATAAGACTAATGCCCGGATATGCATTTTATTTGCAGGTGCCTGCTCCATTGGGCAAGTGATCGCAGGTAGTGAAATTTGAGAATGTTAAGCCGCTCGGCTTATTCGGGGGAGCGTCGCAGAGGAGTTTGCACGACTGATCGCTGGTTCCGGGTGCTCAACCTTATTGAGCGGCAATCGTCAGATGCATGAGAGAGAAATGATCAGCTTTGAGGATGGAAACTTTTCAGGAGTCTCGTATTGAGAAATCGCAGGATATATCCGGAATTCATAACACACTCGGTTTTCTGTGATAACCTATATAAGAGGTTGATTTTTCACTATATGCGGTGGTTTTATGAGTTATTGGCATTGAATTTGCTCTAATCATTGTTGCGGGAGTGGCGATCTTGCGCTGAACAGCTTTGAACGCATGCGCCAGAAGCCCTTTTTTTACGGTAATCATGGCGTGAGTCGCCAATCGGTAAACAACAGTGATGAAAATTACCCCCCAGATGAAACGTGCAACTCTTGTTATCGTCGGGGATCGACGGAAAAGTGCGGGGCGAAGTTCCTGTATCATTGATCGACCGGATCTCAGGCTGGTATGGACAGAGTCCGTCAAGGATCTTGCTTTGATAGCAGACACCGGCCGTGTGGATCTCGTACTTGTCGCTTTGAATGGAGGCTCCGTTATCGATGAGTTGCAGGTACTGCATGGCTTTCTGGAGCGAAACCGGCATGTTCGTGCCATGTTTTTCAGTGATGACCTTGAGCTGAACGCAACCCTGACCGGGCTGGAAACTCTGTCGGCCGATCAGCTCGCTCGAATAGTATCTCCATCGTCCATCGTCCAGCCTGTTTCGGTGTCCTCCCGCAACAGGCATGGATCGGCAGATATGGGCGCATCGGTTGCAGGCGCTGGAGCATTCAGTTATCAGGGGCTGGTCGGCGAGTCGCCCGAAATGATGAAGCTGAAAAGTCTTCTTCTGAAAATTGCCCCTACGGATACGACGATCCTGCTTCAGGGAGAGAGCGGAACCGGCAAGGAGGTCATTGCAAGGGCTATCCATCATCACAGTCCGAGACAAAAGGAGGTGTTCGTTCCGGTCGATTGTGCCGCAATAAGTGAGAACATAATCGAGAGTGAACTGTTCGGGCACATCAAGGGGGCGTTTACCGGGGCTGATCGTACGACAACCGGCCTCATTCGTTCTGCTGATCGCGGTACTCTGTTTCTGGACGAGGTGGCAGAACTCTCCCTGCCGTTGCAGGCGAAGCTGCTCAGGACGCTTCAGGAGCGTGCCGTCAAGCCGGTTGGCGATATCAGGCTGCATCCTGTCGATATCAGGATCGTGGCAGCGACAAACATCAATCTTGCAGAATCGGTCAGGAAAGGTCAGTTCCGACAGGATCTCTATTATCGTCTGAACGCAATCACCATTCACGCCAGCCCTTTACGGGAACGCACCCAGGATATTCCCGCATTATGCGATCATTTCATGCGTCAGCTGACTGGGGAGGGTTATCCTGAAAAAAGAATTTCCGCTTCAGCCATGGACGTACTGTGTGCATACGAATGGCCAGGCAACATCCGCGAACTGGAAAATGTAATTCGCCGGGCGATTACGCTGACCTCAGGCATGGTCATCGGAGCCGAAATCCTGAACATCGATCAGTTTTCGTTCGATGAACCTGATCACGAGGCAGCTGAATACCCGGCCAGTGTCGCTTTTCATGAACGGGAGGCGATCCGCAAAGCCCTGAAAAGGACTCGTGGAAACAGGCGTGCTGCAGCGGAGCTGCTCGATATCAGCGAGGCAACCCTGTATCGAAGGCTGAAAGTATACAGCCTGTAGATTTGACGAATTATTTTCCTTCATGTCGTGTGTAAAACGCACGTTCGTTATGTGATACTGCCGTTTTCCAGCGATTTTTGCTGCCAGGTGACGCCAGTATTACATCGCACTGAGAGAGCCGCTGCATCTTCTCTCGCAATCTGACAGTAATTATCATTTTCCGTTACTCGCCCCGATTGCGTCAACTTTGTTCCCCATGTACGTTTACCGTCATCATCGTTGAGTGGCATTTTTTTTGTCATGCATAATCTCGAAGACTGTTACCCGCAATGGTGCCGGTAATGCAAGTCATATGCAACATAAGGTGCTGCATCCTTTCAGTTGACCGCGGCTTTCATGCACTTGGATGTGAGGGGCGCACGCAGTACCGACAACGAAGATCTGAATGAACAAATATGTTGATGATGCCATGCTGGATGGATCAGGAGAAGGGAGTTTTCTGCGGTTGATGTCAAGGCTGTCATGGTTACCGTTGCATTCCGGAAAGCATGGCCTCGATGAAGCGCTGAATGAGGCAATGGGGCTTGTAGGGCGTTATTTCGGTGCAGATTGCAGTGTGGTCTATCGGTTGGGAGCGGATCGCCTTCATCTCGATCTGATCCACGAATGGTATTCCGATTTGGAATACGGTGCGTTCGATCAGGTTCGGGAATTGCCTCTGGATCTCTATCCGTTTCTGCGAGGCTATCTGATGAGGAGTGAGTCATTGAGCATTTCTGATATTGACCTTCTGCCTGCCGGTGCAGTCACGGAAAGGGCACTTCTTTCACGGCGGAACATCAGGTCTTTCGCATTTGTGCCTCTTGTCGCCGATGAGCAGGTATTCGGATTCATCGGAATAACCGCGGTCAGACACTTCATGCAGTGGGATATGGGGCGGCTCGATCTGTTGAGGCTGTCCGGAAACATGATTGTAAGTGCCATACTACGTGACCGATCGGAGAAGCTGCTTACTGAAGAGCTTGAATTCATATCGAAATTTCGTGACGCTGAGTCACTCGACGAGGTGCTCGACCATGGTCTGCAAGTCGCGCTCAGAATCTCCGATCTCTCATCCGGAGGTATCTACCTTGCAAAACCACAGGAGGAGCGCATGGATCTTGCTGTTCACCAGGGCTTGGGCAGCGCACCTGGCGAGAAAGGCCGTCATTATCGTGCCGGAAGTCTGCCGTATCGGCTTCTGACTACCTCAAGGGCTCTGTATTCAGGGTTAACCGAACTGCCGATTACGGAGAACCGTTTCTTTCTTAATGAAAAACCCGAGACACTTGCCGTCATTCCTATCAGGTTCAGAGAGCGACTGCTTGGCTGCCTGGTAGTTGCATCTGCATGTTCCGGAGGTTTTCCGGATTACCTGAGAAAGCAACTGGAGTCTATCGCTCTGCAGTTGGGGATGGCGATCTGTCTTGTCGGAAATGAACACCCGTCGGTAACGGCCGAAGAGAGAACACAAGCTTCCTTCAGGAAAACAAGACGCCATCAGTCTTGTCAGTGAACAGCGCCGGTGTCTGGTTTTTCAGATCTTATGGAGAGCATCCTGCGATCGGTTTTTATAAAGCAGGATGGCTTATCCATGGCTGTTCATGGAATGGGGTACTCCCGTCTGCTGTCCACTCAGCATGGCCATTGCCTGCCCGATACGGCTGCCGACTGTTTTGTCGGAACGGCAGGTGAACAGGCAATGTCGCTTGCATCTTATGGACGCATCTCTGATAACTCTTGCCCGTGGACTTTTCCAGATTTCTCTGGCCGATCTGGTGAAAATGTTTCCGATACCGGGTAACTGCGGGCAGAGTTTCACCTCACCGTCAGGAAGGATATAGAGCTGCTGGAGGCCTATACGGCAAGGAAAACGAGACCTGAAAGCACTCTCTTCCCTGAATCCGGCGCTGATGAGGCGCAGTGATTCATCGCTGTTGAGGATCGGCATGCCGTCATGTTTCATTGAAATCAGGCGTGTCAGCATCTCTTCAAGTTCAGGCAGCTCGGTTTGCCCAATCCAGAGTTCCCGATACGTCTCTTTCGACCATCTTCCCAGTGGCTGAAAACTCACCCCGTCCGCGCCTGCTTCAACCGCCCAGGAGACCAGTTCCGGAAGAGTTCTGAAATTATCGGACATCACCGTGGTTTTGATGAAAACCGGGAATTCGACTCCCTGCCTTGCCTGTTCAGAACGGATGAGGCCGAGACCTTGTCTGATAATTTTGAAAAGGCCGTTGACGTTTCTTATCCGGTCATGCACTGCTGCAAGGTGAGATGTCACCGAAATATTGAGACATGAAGGTTTTGCCGCAATCAGTTCAGAGGCAGAGATTTCGTTGATAAGCCGACCGTTCGTGGTGATAGCCGCTCCGATATCGTGTTCGTGACAAAAACGAACAAGATCGATAAACCCTTGCTTGAGAAGCGGTTCGCCGCCACTGAAATGGACGGTGCAGGGGCCGGTGAACTCCCTGATGCTCAGCACTCCTTGCTTCCACTTTTCGATCGAGGCCTCTTCTGTGTACTCATCCATGCGCCATAGTTCACAATGTCTGCAACGGCAGTTGCAGCGTTCGTTGATCATGGCATGAATACTGACGGGTCTGGTGAGGTCAGGTCCGTTGTGCAGATAGAGTTCCTGTGCGACGAGGTTGCGTATGAACGACCAGAACGTTTGGGAGTGCATGCCGTGCCAAGAGATATTACTGCTGAAGTGCGGTTTTTCACCGGGGCGCGGGAAAGAAAAACCTGAATTTTGCAACCATTACTGCAAACAGGATGCCAGAGTGGAGGGCGGTGTGTAACTGTCTGTTATGAAATGCATTGACACAGCTGCTCAGAAATCCTGTCGATCTGACGGGTTGCATAGCGAGAGGAAATGCGTCACTCGGCTGTCGATTTGACAGTGACGGGCGGTTTGCATGGTTCTTTGAGATGCTTTCGATGGAAAACAGGATTTATATCCCGGTTATATATTTGAGTTGATGAAAATACAGGTTACTTTTCAGTGCTTTACATTTTTATCAAGATCAATACCACGCTTTCGCCTTCGGGATCATGAACAACCTACCTCGTATTGCTTTCTTCCTCTTTCGTTTCCGGTTCAATTTTACCCTTATGTTCGCTGGCCTTGCCAGTTTGGCGCTTCTACTGTTCACGAGCCTGCCTGCGTACTCAGCGCAATCTGCAGAAGATCGTGATGATGTTGCCGGCGTTCTGACTGTCGGCGACCTGTATGGAGGTGGTATAGTCGCCTATATCCTGCAGCCAGGGGATCCTGGTTATGTTCCGGGGCAATTGCATGGGCGGGTCATTTCTACCGAGGATGTCGGTAAGGAGATCGTCTGGAGCAGTATGCCCGATCAGGCGACCGGAACCTGTGCCGCGCTCAATGCAGGCAAGACCAATTCCCGTAAAATCATTGGACAGTCAGGTCGTGGTCCCTGCGCTGCCAGTCTTTGTCTTTCGTACAATACCACAGTTGACTGTTCAACCTATGATGACTGGTATCTGCCAAGCAAGGAGGAGCTGGAGAAGGTTTGCCAGAACAGGGCGTCCCTGGTGAAATTTGCCAGCGGGCTGTACTGGAGCTCTTCCGAACAGAACGCAGGACAGGCCTGGGGAGTCAATCTGAACAGCGGAGTGTCTCTGGCCGTTGAAAAGAGCGCCAGGGCGAGCGTACGGGCGATGCGATCGTTCTGAGAAGCCGCTCCGGTCTGAGCCCGTACTCATCTGGCCGGTTCATCTGATGGCTATGCCACCAAAAAGACTGAACAGAAGAAAACCGAGCACGATCAGGTTGACCGTGACATAGAGGTAATCTTTTTCTTTCAGGAAAGCGAATACCGAGAAGATCACCCTGGCTATCGGGGTCATGATAAGAACCATCAATCCGAGCTGGATGATCCCCCTGCCGTGAAAGGTCCGCGTCTGCTCGATTACTCCGCTCAATGATCGCAGCTGGGCTGGTGCTCCATGGAAAATATGGTAGCTCGGCTGTTCGCCACCATGCCTGAACAGGAATATCGAGCCTCCCACAATCGCTATCGATGCCGAAATGACGACGCCAAGGATGAGCAGATTGCCCATGATCTCCTGGATGCTGTTGTCAGTCCAGAGTGCTTTCTGTTTCATATCAGATTTTTCCGGTAAAGCCGTTGTAGATCATTTCAACTCCCAGGGCCATGATGACCACGCCGAAGACCAGGCGAAGCACCTTCGGATGAAACTTCATCAGCAGGCGGGCGCCGAGCAGCGATCCGCCGAGAATACCCAGCATAACCGGCATCGCTATGCCCGGATCGATATATCCTCTCATAAGATAGACTCCTGCGCTCGCTGCGGCGGTTACACCGATCATGAAATTGCTGGTGGTCGTGGAAACCTTGAAGGGCAGCCGCATGGCATGGTCCATGGCAAGCACCTTCACGGCCCCGGAGCCTATGCCGAGGAGTCCTGAAAGTATGCCGGCAAGGCCCATGAGGCCGAATCCGGCACCTACGTTATGAACTGCATACTGTTTTTCCCCACTCAGTGTGGGATATGAACTGTTCAGCTTCAGACGGACGGCAAGCGGGTCCGGGCTGGAGTCGTCAGAATGATCTTCCTTCGCTTTGCTCGACAGATACGCCGAGTAGATGAGTACAACGCCAAAGATGATGGCGATGATTTTTGTCGAGAGGATTCCCGCCAGTAACGCTCCGCAGAGCGCGCCGATTGTCGTTGCGATGGTCAGAAACATACCGATCCGGATATTGGTATATCCCTCCTTGACGTATGCGGCGGCAGCGCCCGAAGAGGTTGCGATGACCGCGACCAGTGAAGCGCCAACTGCGTAGCGCAGGTCGATGCCAAGCCCGAGTGTGAGCAGCGGTACGATCACCACGCCACCACCCAGACCGGTCAGGGCTCCCAGCACGCCGGCAGCAAAAGAGCCTCCCGCCAGAATGGCGGTGAATTCCAGATAGTTCATCGTGACTGATTGAATAATATGGGTTCAGTAAACTTCAAACCACAGGCGAGTTTCAGCAGACTCCCGATCAGAATACTACTAAATAACGATATAGTATTTTTTCGATTATACAAACTATAACCGGAAAAAGCTGCCAAATGGTTCGAATTGCCGGAGCATCTGCTCAGGAGCCTGTTTGCGCAGACGTGCTCTTCTCAGCGCAATAAGAGGGCATAAGCGATTCCATCCACAAAGCCAGGCGGGTATAGGCATCGATGCGCGCTGAATTTTTCAGGTCGGCGATGAACGAGGGAAGCCATCTGCAGAGATGTTTCCCAAGGAATTCCCTGATGCTTTTTTCGGCTTCCTCAGAGATTGGTGACTGCAAAGCGTGTGCAGTGGCGAGAAACGCGAGAAATTCAAATTCTGTGGAGAGATGATCGACCAGACCGGCCTCGACGCTCAGATCCCACTCGCGATAGGCTTTCTGTACATCCATGGTTGCCTTTCCATGCATCTGATGTTCGAGGTAGACCGATTCATAGGGAGGGCAGGGGGTATCGGGATAACCGTTGATGAACAGTCGGGTATATTCTGCCTGTAATGACTCAAGCGGCTCGCGTTCAAATGCAGCGATAATGTTTATGGGCGGTTCGGCAAGTTTCGCAAGCGCAAGGGAGGTGTTACGCAGTTCAGGCAAAAAAGCCTCGTTAGGGTAGGCGAAGGCACGGTTCAGGAACCTGAAGATGCCGGCTTGTTGATGCAAAGATGACATGGGCGGTTCTGAGTCTCGACCGGGAAGCGATGCGATCGGCTCGCTTCCCGGTCCTGATGTGTTGGGGAATCGGATTTGCTGATTACCACGGGTACTGGAAAATGCCTGCCTTGAGGACGTAGATACGCAGCAGGTATCCGCCGACAAGTACCAGTGCACTGGCGGCGACAAGAAGAGATCCCGATTTTTTTGAATGCCCGCTGAAGAAGATGCCATAGGTTTCGATGGCCAGTGGCACAATCAGGCCTGCAATGAAGAACCCGACGAGGAATACCGGGCTGTGGAACAGATACTCGGCCGAGGCCCTGGCTCCGGTTGGCAGGAAGAGGGCGAAATTGAAATAGGCGCCCAGGATGATCAGCTCGCTGACGATGAGGACTGCGTCGAGCTGTTCAAGTTTTGCCGTGATTTTCCATGCGCTCTCATTTTTCGAGAAAGTCGACAGCAGCAGGAGATAGGCGGCACCGGTCGAAAACCCTGAAATGACAAACAGCAGTGGAAGGGCTGGCGTATTCCAGAAACTGATCGCTGGTGCGGCTGAAATGAGCAGACCGGTATAGATCGCGACCAGAAATCCAGCGGCTGAACCGGTCAGCGCAGCAAGTTTGTTGAAGCGCTCCAGAAGACTCAGGACAGGCTGGGGAATCTTCCGGATGATCGGCAGCAATTGCGGCCAGGTCTCCAGAAGAGGGATGACATAGGCAATGGCCGAAACGAAGTAGAAATTGATGAAGATGACACCCCAGAAGATCCATGATCGTGGATTGGTCAGTGCATAGATGGCTTTCAGGGGCTGCAGCATGTCGGCGAGCAGAAAAATGGTGCCGATGACCAGAAAGGCGATCGACGACATGATGGCGACGGAAAGCATTTTCCGGTCACAACCTTCAAAGAGGTGGAGAACGGCGCTGATGGCGAAAGTGGCGCCGCCCAGACCTCCCAGGAACAGGTAGGTCGCGATCTGCCAGTGCCATACTTCCTGATGAACGAACGTCATATGGATATCCTCCTTTACGATGGGATGTACATTACTTTCGGTGAAGTTCCCAGGCCCTCGTTGAGCACACGGGCTTTTCCGCTGACTGCCAGCTTGTGCACTTCGCTCGCTGCATCGTCGAGATTGCCGAAGATGCGGGTATTGGTCGGGCAGGTGCTGACGCAAGCCGGTTCGCGATGTTCCGACACCCGGTGTGTGCAGAAGGTGCATTTGTCGACGTGCGGCATTTCATGCGTGACGGTTTTGCCATACAGCTCGTGCTCTCTGTCGACATCTTCACGGTCATAGGGATATCGGGCATCGTACGGACAGGCTACGCAGCAGGCATAACAGCCGATGCATCGGTCGAAATTGACCAGTACGACACCATCCCTGTTCATGAAGGTTGCGCCAGTGGGGCATGCCGACAGGCATGGGGTGTTATCACAGTGCATGCAGAGTCTTGGCAGCAACTCCCTCGTTACATCGGGGAAAGCGCCTCTGGTTTTATCCTCGACGTGCGTGCGGAATTTTCCGCTCCAGAACGGTGTCTGGTTTTCGGTGGCGCATGCAGCCATGCAGGCCTGGCATCCGACGCAGGTCCGCAAATCCATGATCATTCCATAACGGGCCATGTGTATCTGGGTCTCGGGTTAACTGTTGATCGGCCTGACGCTGACCGTGAATTCCTGGGACATGAACGACGCGGCAATCGGCTCTATACTGTAAGGCATGAGCTCGTTCAGTGCCGTGCCCTTGCCTCCGGCAACGCTGAGTTTCCTGTTTTTGCTGCCGAACGCCGATGGCAGGAACACCGTATCGGGACGGATCATCTCCGTCGTGAAAAGGGTCGCCTGCACTTTCGGGCCATATCTGAGATTGGTGACCTCGACCGACTGGCCATCGGTGAGACCGAGTCTGGCTGCCTTTCCTGCATTCATCCACAAGCCGATGAATGCCCCTTTCTTGGGATTGGTGACTGCAGCGAGCAGGGCATTGTTGTTGTTCGTCGATGCGTGTGAGACCACCGGTACCTTCCCGTAGGTAAAGTAGAATTCGTTGTCTGCCAGTGTCGTTTTATCACCGTTGTCGCTGACCACTCTGGGCACATAGCCGAGCACAGGGTTGAACAGTGGGCTTGGACCAGCCTTTTCGGCAAAGGATTGCAGAATGGGGCTGAACAGCTCCATTCGACCGGACATGGTTGGCGCCGGCAATTTACCGGGCAGGTTCCAATCGGCAAGAACGGCATCGGCATCCTTGAGCATGAGCACCCCTTTCGTTCGAATCACGGATTCCACCTCCGTGGCGCTCATCTCCCTGCCGGTCATCTCTCCGGCAAATCGGCCCATGGCTTCGTACGCAGTTCTGAGGAACGCTTCGTTCAGTGGTTTGCGCGCCTGTCGGGCTGCTGCAACCTCGCGTTTAAGCAGCTGGACGTCGAGTCCGGCATACTCGGCGATACCCTCGAGGTACGGCTCGAGTTTGCCCATTCTCGCAGCAATTTCGCAAAGGATATCCGAAGTGTCCCTGGTATCGTAAAGCGGATCGATCGCCCTCAGGCGGGTTGTGTACCCGAGGCCGGTATTCGGACCGAGGGGGTAGAGCAGCGGCTCGTTCCGTTCCAGGTAGGTGTGGTTCGGCAGGATCACATCGGCATACATGGTGGTATCCGATGGCAGAACGTCGATGGCTACGACGAGATCCAGGTTATCGCTGGAGAGGATCTCCTCCCATCGCTTTGCCGGGAAATAGTGGCGTATCGGGTTGGCGGCGTTGAGAATAACCGCCTTGATGCGATAGGGTTCGCCGTTGAAACTGAGTTCGCCCTTAACTGCTTCGAGCAGACCGGTGTCGGCCATCGCCGGCAGGAACGCGGACGGTTTTCCCTGTTTCTGCTGTTCCATGGCCCAGGCGAAAGAGAACGCCGGTTTGCCATGCTGCCAGGAAGCGGGATTTCCGAAAATGTCGAGCAGTCCGAACGCGAAGCCCATGCCCGGACGCTCGACCGGAGGCACGTTTGTTTCGTTCTTGCCGCTACGGATCGCTTCCCAGGACTTCGCCGACTTGTGATGGTGCTCGCCACTCATCAGCCAGCCTCCTGGTTTGTCGATGCCACCGACAAGCGTCTGAATGATGGCCTGGAGCCGGCGCTGGCCGATCAGATGATGATACCGTGCACCCATCCAGCCGGGGTCGACCAGAGCCGGTCGGGCCTGGCCAAACTCGATGGCGATCCGGCGAATGGTTTCGGCCGGGACATCCGTAATCTCAGCGGCCCATTCAGGTGTGAACGGAGCTGATTCTTCGATAAAGAAGTCGAAAACGGTTTTGACCGACTTGCCTTTCCAGCTGAGGCCTTCAGGGGCGTTAAGTGCCGGTTCGATGCGTCCGCCACCTGAGGCCTGTTCGTTGGTGTTGCTGTAAGCCGGAACGGCACGTACACCGCGGCTGACCGAATCGTAGACATAGTATGCCGTCGTTTTGCCGTTATTGCCGGCATCTGCGGCAAGATGCACGTTTCCGCTTTCGTCTCTGTATGCCAGGAACGGTGCGTTTGAATGGCTTGAAACGAATCTTGCGTCGTAGAGTTTTTCTCTGAGCAGCGTATGGAGCAGCGCCAGAAAAAAGGCGTGGTCGGTACCTGGTCTGACCGGAATCCATTCGTCTGCTTTCGATGCGAGTTCACCCATTCTCGGGTCAAGACAGACCACTTTGGCACCGTTTTTCTTCGCCTGGCCGAACCGGACGGCTCGGGCGGTCGAAATCGCGGCTACCGATGCATTGTTCAGGCTGAAAAGGATGTATCGTGCGTTTTCAAAATCCGCCAGCACTTCGTCGTGTACGTTGAAGTTGCCCGTGACCAGGTCGGTGCCGAGGTGTCCGGCGGTAACACAATGCTGAAGAGGAGATGCGACGATGTTGGGTATCTGAAGGGTCTGGACGAACGGAAGGCTGAAGTGCATATAGGAGACACAGGCGGTCCAGCCGCCAACGAGACTGATCTCCCAGGGATTGACTTTTCCGAGTTTGTCGGCGATCAACGCATAAGCCTCTTCCCAGGTGGCCGCCCTGAAGTTCCATTCGCCACGTTTGCTCCCTTTTACACGGATCAATGGCTGCTTGAGGCGGTTAGGGTCGTAGGTCTGCCTGAGGCCGGCCTGACCGCGGGCACAGATTCGTCCACGGTTCAGCGGGCTTTCGGGATTTCCTTCAATTTTGACGGCGCGTCTGATTCCGTCGGTTTCCCTGGTCGCGACCTTGATGTCACAGAACGACGAGCAGAAATTGCAGATGCTTGGTACCCACGTCACCGATCCGCCAGCAGAGCCGATATCCGATGCCACGGATGCCTGACCGAGACTCCAGACAGGGCGTAACAGAGACATACCTCCCATGACGCCCGCAACCTTGAGGAACTGGCGACGAGAAATGTTTTTATACATAAAATCTCCCCCTTCAGACGGATGAAGTATTATAGTGATTCCTTGTTCAGGAATGAGTTATATGATGAAAAAGGGATGCGGATTTGCTATGTGCATTCTGGCGGATCGAAATGAATATACATTTCGATTTTTGATCATGCAATGCTTCATTGTGATGATAAGACTTTTTATAACAATTGTTTATGGGTCGTTCAAGTATGTTTGTTAAATATCGTTAATGGTGGAAATGATATTACGATTGTTAATGGTCTGGTGTGATTTTGATAGGTAAGTTGTTGCGGTGGAATATGTTGATATTTTATTCCTTTTTTATTCGTTCTTTCATGTTCGTGTATTACGATTGTTAATTTTCTGGGTGTGAAAAAGCAATAAATTTTTATGGTCGCCACTGAAAACCTGCTCCGCAACCCGATACCTGCATTGGTCAGTACCCGAACGCTTCATGTCATCTTTTTACACTCAGGTTTCTGTATCCCGTTCGACATGTGCCCGGACCGCTCACGACACTTTTCAGCTTTTCCCTTATGCACATAACGGATCAACACGAGCCGCCCGACAAGCAGTTCCGTTACGGTGGCAGGTATGTGTGACGGTTACCGGTAAGGTTGACAGAACAGCTCCGTTCTGTGTCATTGACTGCTGGAGATGCTTGATTTACCGTGTTTTTGCAATTCAGTTCATTGAAAGGCCGTTTAAAAATAATACATATGGGTAAACTGGACCCCTGTTGCAAGCGGGTCTGTCAGGCTTTGTCGAACAATCCATTGCTCTGGTTACGTTGAATCGGGAGAAATCAGGAGGTCTGAGGGCGATAGCCCTTTTTGAAGCGCTTAAGGGTCTTTTGGTGCTCGTGGCCGGGTTTTCCCTTCTGGCACTGATACATCACGATCTGCAGGATTATGCCGGGCAACTGATCGCTCATTTGCATCTGAATCCCGCAAAACGGTACCCGGCTATTTTTAGCCAGCTCCTTTCAAAAGCTACCGATACGAGGCTCCGTGACCTTGCCATGCTTGCGTCACTCTATTCCGTGGCACGGTTCATCGAAGCGTTCGGGCTCTGGTATGAAAAAAAATGGGCAGAATGGTTTGCACTGGCAAGTGGCGGGATCTATCTGCCCATCGAACTCTATGAGATCTCGAAAGGTTTCTCCTGGATGAAATTCACGTTTGTTGCGCTCAATCTTCTCATTGTGCTTTACCTTGTCGTGGTGTTGCGGTATCGTCAGACAAGCCGTTTATTGTAACAGGAACAGAAAGAAAAGAAGGGGGAGAACATGGCGAAGGTCGTACTTCCGTATGGGTTTGTTAATTGTGTTTCATGAGGTCTGCTTGGTGAAATTCCGGGATTGTCACGCGTAATGTCCAGCGACTCCGTTCAGTATTCAAAATCTTCGTGCAGTGACCAGGAACTGGTTCGCCTGACACTGGGAGACCGGCATGCGTTCGCTGCGATCGTCAGTCGCTACGAGGCTCCGCTCATGCGTTATATCGTCCGGCTGGGATGCCGGAACACCGCTTCCGCACAGGATCTTCTCCAGGAAATATTCATCAAGACCTACCTCCATCTCAATGATTATGATCACTCCTTTCCCTTCTCTTCCTGGATCTACCGGATAGCTCACAACGAAATAATCACTTTTTTTCGAAAGGAAAAGATACGTCCCGCCGTATTAGACAGGGAGGCGGACTTTTTTCTGCTTGAAAACATGGTCGGTGATCTCGGTGTCGACGATGCCGATGAGGGCCGCTACAGTCCAAAGGAAATTCAGGCGGCTGTCGATGCTCTCGACACCAGGTATCGGGACGTTATCGTCCTGAAGTTTTTTGAAGAGAAATCGTATCTGGAGATTTCTGACATTCTTCAGATGCCGGAAGGGACGGTTGCCACCCTGATCAATCGTGCAAAGAAAAAGATGAAAAGTATTCTGGAAAAGAGATAATGGCAGTTGTATGGCACAGTTCAGTACCGATCTGATACTCGACGAAATAGAGCGCAGGAAGGTGGTCCCGATTCCACGCTGGCATTTTATTCTGAAGCGCTCCATTTTCTGGATCCTGGCGGTTATCTCGGTCATAACCGGCAGCATCTCGATGGCTACGGCCATCTATGTCTTTGTGGATCAGGATTTTGTTGTCGATCACCGAAACATCGCACTGTTTCTTGCTCAGCAGCCGATCGTCGAAAATATCTTTGTCAGCATCCCCTACCTGTGGCTCACAGCATTGCTGCTCTTCATTCTGGTCTCCTACTATGGATTCAGGCATACCAGGAAAGGCTATCGATACCCGACCATCCGTGTCATTGCCGGTTCGCTTCTGCTGAGTCTGCTGCTCAGCGGTTTGCTGAACCTGTTTGACGTCGGCAAGCTCATACACCGTTATCTGATCGAGAACGTCAACGGTTATGACACTCTTGTATACGCCAATGAACAGCGATGGACACAGGCCAGAAAAGGGTGGCTTGGCGGCAAAGTCATACGCCGGGTTGAACCCCTCGGAGTTCTGGTGGTCATGGACTACAAAAAACGGTTCTGGACAGTAGATATTCACGATACCGAAATCAATGCAGGGACATCGCTCGAACCCGGCAAATACCTCAAGATCACCGGCGTAAAAACCGGAAAGCTTGCGTTCACAGCGAGTTCCATTCAACCCTGGGAAAAGAGATATCAGAAGCGCGCCGGTCGAGCGATCAACAAGAAAACGATCGATAAAAAGCCTGGCGGGAAGGTCTATGATACGTTCTATTCCCTCTGAACAAGGTTCTGGTTCTTTTTGTAAAGGTGCTTGTAATCAAATCGTTTGATGCTGTTCTTTTTCAGGAATTCAATGATGCCGCTTGCTATTCTGTGGATTAAAATGGTGACTGTGATCTGAATTTTTGAAAGAAAATGACACCTCATGCGTATAAACTTCCGGAGCCCCCCCCTCTCCTTTGTTGTCATTTCATCTACAACGATGTGTACCCTTAACAAGGAGATCTATCATGAACAGAAGACTCATTGCAGGAGTTATCGTTTCCCTTTTTATGTCAGGTGCAGTCAGTGGTATTGCGGTTGCAGCCGAGACTGCCGCGCCAGCTAAACCTGCACCCGTAGCACCGGCCGCTCCGGCTTCACCGGCACCTGCAGCCGAGATGAAGCCTGCGGTAAAGCCCGAAGCAAAGCCAAAACCCAAAGCGTCAGTCAAGAAAAAAACCGTTAAAAAGAGCTCAGTCAAAAAAACAGAGACGGCAAAACCGGAAGAGATGAAAGAGCCCGGCAAATAATGTTCCTGACTTAACCTGTCCTGAGTAACCGGTTATCCGTGCGATCGCTTTCTGAAACATGAATACCTGGTGACGGGTTATCGCGCTTGTCATGTAAAAAAGCCCCTTCAGATGAGGGGCTTTTTTTTTGTGCTGTGTGCTTTTTTAGACAAATTTTAACAATCGTTAATAATGGTTTAAGATTCGGAACTTATTATTAAGGAGTAAGTTCACTCAAATTTTCAATCACCGGCCATCAGGTGTTTGCAACTGTCGTGAACCCGGGGTTCCCAGTTCAGCTCGGGACCAGTTCAGGCAGCATGGAATCAGATGGCCGGAAAATTCAAATCAACGGGGGTGTATTATGACAACAGTCATGCGTTCAGTTTTTTCCAGGGCCGGTAAAACGATGGCCGGGCTCTGCCTTACGGGATCTTTGCTGGTGCCGGTAACGGTTCCGAAAGCATACGCTGCGGTAACACCTGAAGCTGCACCGTCAGCAACGGCTGATCTCAAGGTCGGTGACAGTTTTGGTGGTGGCAAGGTGGCATACATTTTCAGGCAGGGGGATCGAAATTATGTTGCTGGCCAGACTCATGGACTTATTGCGGCAAAAGAGGATCTGGGTGCCGGCTACACCTGGGAGAAGGCTGTGAAAGCATGCAGGGAGTACCGTGGTGGCGGTTTCAGGGACTGGCGCCTTCCGAACATGGAAGAATTGACCAGACTGTATGTCAACCGTTTTGCCATTGGCGGGTTCAGGGATCGCCATTACTACTGGTCCTCGAGCGAAAGCGACAAAAACGATGCCTGGGATCAGAGCTTCCGGTCAGGTGAAAGAAACCTCGGATACAAACTCGACAACAATTATGTCCGGCCGGTGAGGACATTCTGAATTCTGGCAGATTGACCGGACCGTTTGTCCATTTTGTCAGCCTTCTGTGCAAGCCCTCCGTCATGGCTGCTGGATGCACCAGACGGAGCGGTCAGCCTGCACCAGAATTTTAAGGGAATTTTAATCCAGGGCTAAGGCCTCTTTAAACATGATGGTCTTACTTTTGATCGTTGGTTTTCCGCACTGGAGGATCGACGCAAACATCATAAACCACAGAATGTTGAGAAGGCTATGAATTCATCGATTAAAACCTGGGCGACACCGCTGGCTATCGGCTCGTTTATCATTTCCGCTGTTACCGGACTGCTGATTTTTTTTGATATTGAAATGGGAGCGGTAGAGCCGGTACACAAATGGCTTGGCTGGTTGCTCGTTGGCGGTGTTGCCCTTCACCTGCTTGCAAACTGGAAGGCGTTCACCGGTTACTTTTCAAGAAAACCGGCGCTCGTCATCATAGGTGTTGCAGCACTGGTCACCGTGAGCTCTCTTTTACCGGTGTTCGGTGAAAAAGAGGAAGGCGGAAAGCACACCGTGATGGCTGCTGCAGTTGCACTGGAGTCCTCCTCTCTGGAAACGGTTGCTCTGGTGGCAAAGAAAACTCCCGAAGAACTTGCGGGCCTGCTTTCGGCAAAGGGGATATCAGCAGTTGACAAATCGATGACCCTGAAGGAGATTGCTGCCCGTAACGGCAAAGAGAGCCGGGCGGTTCTCGCATTACTTTTCGGAGATGGGGATGGCAAATCAGATCGTGATGGAGATCGTGATTAAACGGAATCGTGCATGAGACTGCTCATTATCGAAGATGAACCGGGAATCGCCAGGTTTCTCAAGGAGGGCCTCGAGGAGGAGTGCTATGCTGTCGATGTCGCTTATGATGGCAAAAGTGGCCTCGATCTTGCCATGACCAATGACTATGACCTGATCATGGTGGACTGGATGATTCCCGGGCTCAGCGGAATCGATGTCTGCCGGCATATCCGCCAGTCATCTTCCAGCGTACCGATTCTGTTTCTTACCGCCAGGGATACACTTGAAGATGTGGTGTTTGGCCTTGAGAGCGGAGCCAATGACTACATCAGGAAGCCTTTTGAATTCGAAGAGGTGCTTGCCCGTATACGGGTGCAACTCAGGAGTGCAGGTCAGGGCGGAGAGGTTCTCTCCGCCGGGCCGCTCACCATCAATCCGGTAACACACCAGGTCTTCTGCAATGACCTTGAATTGACTCTGACACCGAAGGAGTTCTCCCTTCTCGAATACCTGGTGCGCAACAAGGACCGTCCCTGTTCACGAAGCCGTATCATCGAGCATGTGTGGGATATCCATTTCTATTCCGATACCTCCGTTATCGATGTCTATATCAATTTTCTCCGGCGCAAACTCGAAGCTGCGGGTTGCGATGGTCTCATTCAGACCATGAGGGGGATCGGCTATATAGTGAAGAGTAACGTCAGGGAGGCCTGATGCGTCTACGGTCGGGTACCGGGGTTATCAATGGAAGCCGGAGGTTACCGGCTATGAGCCTGCGTAACCGCATAGCGCTCTATTACACCGGAACATCGGCGATTCTTATGGCTGTTGTGTTTACGGTCATTTTCCTCACCGTTGACGGAGTGGTATACAATCATTTCGATGAGGAGTTGCGGCACGAGGTGAATGAAACCCTCTCTGATTCACATGTCCACGAGCTCGATGTGTGTGATTTCGATCGGCTTAAAGAGATGGGGCTTGACGAAGCCCGTGAGGGCAGACATCAAAGCCGTCATAAGGTCAGGAAAGTCGCCGAGATCGATCCGGAGTATGTCCAGCTCGTGGACAATGCAGGGCGAGTGGTCAGCAAGACGGCAAACCTCGCACAGAACGTGCTTACCTTCAGACCCTCCTACGCAGGAGTGCGTTATTTCACCTCGGAACTTGGGCAATCGACACTCCGTCAGGTGCAGGTGCCACTCGTGGGCCGTAACGGAGCGGTCGAAGGATACCTGATCGTGGCTGTTCCACTCAAAAGTGCCATGATCGTGTTGCGCGACATGAAGTATATCGTCCTCGTTTCCTACCCCATTGTCATTCTGACGCTTTTTGTGGTAACCCGTCTGATTGCCGGCAAAAGCATTCAGCCGGTCGAGGAGGTTATCTCGACGGCAGAATCGATAAGTCAGGCAAACCTTGGCTTGCGTATGCCGTTGCCATCCAATCAGGACGAGCTCTATCGCCTGAGCGTCACCATCAATGCACTGCTCGATCGTCTCCAGGATGCTTTCCAGCGCGAAAAGCAATTCACGGCAGATGCATCGCATGAGCTGAAAACCCCACTGGCCGTCGTTAAAGGCACGCTTGATGTCCTGGTCCGGAAGCCCCGTGACACAGGGCATTACGAGGAGCGGATCCGTTACTGTCTCGATGAGCTGAACCGTATGGCCCGACTCATCGACCAGCTGCTTTTGCTTGCCCGTTGCGAAAGCGATACGACGAGCCCGAATATTGTTTTACTCTATCCCGGCCAGTTGATCGAAACCGTGATATCGAGAATGACCCCGATTGCTGCCGTGCGGAACATAACGCTCGATCTTTCGATCGGCTATGCAGGTAATGTGGCTGCTGATCCGGCCATGCTCGAGATCATGCTTGAAAACATGCTTTCCAACGCAATCAAGTACTCTGCGGACGGATCCGGAGTTTCGTTACGGATCGATAGCCTGAATGGTCGACCGGTTTGTGTGATCGAGGATCATGGCATCGGTATTCCCGAAGCGAAACTGGAGAGCATATTCAAGAGATTCTACCGGGTCGACGAATCGAGAAGTTCGAACACCGGCGGTTCAGGTCTTGGTCTTTCGATTGTCAGAAGACTTGCCGATCTCCAGCACATAGACATAGCCGTGACGAGTCGTGAAAACCACGGTACGGTATTTCAGCTCACCTTCCCGCTCACTGAGAATTAAGTGTTTTTTAAGCTTCGTTTCAGGCCACTTTAAGTTGCCACAGATATCTTGTTGCCATGGTTTCAATAACTGGTGAATATCTGTCGACTCATGTGGCAATCCGTGCTCATTCAGCGGGCCCTTCCGCTCACTCTATCCTACCTGCTGCTTCTTGCAGCCGCCCTGTCAATCGATTATCTGCTTCATGTTGCGGGTCTTTCCTGGATCGGTCGTTATCTGGGTCCTGTCGGTACGGTATTCCTGGTATTTTCATTCGTCTATTCCGCCCGCAAACAGAAGCTGGTAACCAGCGGAACGATGAAATTCTTTCTGCGTATTCACTGTAACGCAGGATGGGTGGGAACGCTCATGATCATGGTACATTCCGGCGTGCATTTCAACGCGTTGATCCCCTGGGCGGCCACCACTCTGATGCTCGTGGTGACGGCAAGTGGTCATGTCGGGCAATACCTGCTCAGAAAGCTGAGAGAAGAGGTCCGTATGAAGAAAAAGCAGCTTGGTCTTGCAGACTCTCCGGAAACTGATGACTTCAGGGTAGATCAGCCATATTTCTGGGATCTGGTGACCGTGAAGACAATGGAACAATGGAGGACAATTCACATGCCACTGGTTTCGTTTCTTCTGGCGTTGACACTCGCACATATCCTGTCCATCGCGTTTTTTCTGAACTGGAGGTGACGGTATGAGACCACTGACTGCTTTCCTGGCATTTTCCGTCCTGCTTGTGGCTGTGCTTCTGGCTTTTCCGGAGCTGACTCTGAACCCCGGGCCGTTGCTGGGCGGCCACGAAAAGCTGAAACACAATTGTCTTGCGTGTCATGTACCTTTCGGGGGGGCTGCCGCGTCGAAATGTGTCGAATGTCACCGACCCGATTCGATCGACAGCAGGTCGGTTTCAGGTGCACTGCTGCCGGGCGCATCGAAAAAGGTTTCATTTCATCGCGGACTCTCACCTTCTTCATGCCTTGAGTGTCATACCGATCACAAGGGACCTGATGCGAAAAAATCTCTCAGGAGTTTCAGCCATGATCTTTTACCGGCATCGATCCGGAACGGATGCAACGCCTGTCATTCCGAATCCCGGCCCAAGGATTCGCTCCACCGGCAATTCGGCAGCAGTTGTGCACAGTGCCACGATACCCGAAACTGGAGATCCGCTCTGTTTGACCATCGTATGCTTCAGGGCGGAACGTCGGTGAATTGTCTGGCATGCCACGCAAAGGAAAAACCTGATGATTCGATACATCGCCAGATCAACATGAACTGCGCAGGGTGCCATTCGACGATGCGCTGGAAGCCGGCGACGTTCGATCATCGCAGTGCGGCAGCGTCAGGGAAACAGTGTGTGAGCTGTCATGTGGGTGACCGCCCCAAAGATACCCTGCACAGCGATCTGCAGGCGAGCTGCGGAAGCTGTCACGGAACCGGACGCTGGAAACCGGCGACGTTCGATCATCGCAGTGCGGCAGCGTCAGGGAAGCAGTGTGTGAGCTGTCATGTGGGTGACCGCCCCAAGGATACCCTGCACAGCGATCTGCAGACGGGTTGCGGAAGCTGTCACGGAACCGGACGCTGGAAGCCGGCGACGTTCGATCATCGCAGTGCGGCGGCGTCAGGTAAGCAGTGTGTGAGCTGTCATGGTAAGGAGCGCCCCAAAGATACCCTGCACAGCGATCTGCAGGCGAGCTGCGGAAGCTGTCACGGAACCGAACGCTGGAAACCGGCCAGGTTCGATCACGACCGCTACTTCAGGCTCGACGGAGATCATCGTACCGGTTGCCGCACCTGCCATACCGAGCCGTCAAATTTCAGAAGCTACACCTGCTATGGATGTCATGAACACTCGCGTTCGGGGATTGCGGCTGAACACCTCAAAGAAGGGATAAGTAATTTCCAGAATTGTATCCGCTGTCACCGGAGTGCCGATGAACACGGTCGGGAAGGTGGGCGCAGCGAACGAGAGCACGACGATGACTGAGGTATGGCGGTAAACGCTCACTGATCGCGGACGATGAACGTTGGGGCTTTCCCCGGGCTTACGCCGGAAGCGTGAAATGGAACACCGATCCTTTTCCTCGCCGGCTTTCGACCCCTACATTGCCGCCATGGGCGGTGACGATCTCTTTGACGATGGAGAGTCCGAGGCCGATGCCTGATTTTTCATCCTGGCCGGGAACCCGATAGAACTGGTCGAAGAGGTGTTTGAGATGTTCCGGTGCGATGCCTTCGCCGGTATCGGCCACCGAGAATCGTATACCCGATAGTTCCGCTTCCGCCCTGACGGAGATGGTGCCTCCCGATGGCGTGAACCTGATGGCGTTTGCCATCAGGTTGGCAAAGACATGCCCGATACTGGCGGCATCTGCGGTGACGTCGGGAAGGTCTGTCGGCACATCGACGGTAAGGTTCACCTTTTTTTCGGCAGCTTCCGCCATGAAGGGCCCGATACCGTTTCTGACCAGTGATTCGGGGCGGCATGGTATGAGGCTCAGCCTTGACCTGCCGGATTCGATCCTGTTCAGGTCGAGCAGGTCGTCAAGGATATCCGCCAGCCGGTCGCTGTCTTCACCGGCAGTGTTGAGCAGTTCTGCCTGTTTCGCATTCAGGGCGCCGATACGCTGCTCGAGAAGCAGGTGAATGGCCATCCTGAGGGAGGTCAACGGAGTTCGCAGCTGATGCGATACGGTCGAGACGACACCCCGTTTCAGCTCTTTCTGCTCGTGAGCCTGGGTCATGTCGTGCATCAGCAGAACCGTTCCGCTCACACCGTTCGAGTCGGGCGGTGGCGGAATGGCTGCTGCCGCGGGTCGGAAAAAGAACTCCCGATTGCTGACGAACTTCTGGATATAGCCATTACCGTCGATCTCCACGACGCCACCTTCCTGAGCCGCTCTCTGGAGCAGGGCAGGAAGCCATGGGTAATCGAGGCTGTCCGCTTTCGTTCCGGGTTTCAGCCCGAAATTGCGTATCGCGGACTGCGTGGCCACATCTACTCGACCCTCCGGATCGAAGATGGCGATCGGCGTCGGCAGCATGTTCATGACCTCCTGGGTAGCCCGTCTGGTCCGGTGCAGTTTTTCGTCATCCAGTTTACGGGCTTTTCGAAGCGCTGCGGTCATTTCGTTGAAAGCGGCAGACAACTGGCCGATTTCATCGCTGGAACCTGTTTCGAGCACCAGGTCGAGATTGCCTTCCCTGATCTTATTTGCCGAATCGATAAGTTTTCCGATCGGTTTGAGAATCGAGAGCCGTGACTGGTAACTGAAAACCAGGGCAACCAGTGTGCAGGCGACAACCGCCATCACGATACGGTTGCGTGCCGATTCGGCCATGAGTCTCGCCGATCGGTTCGCATCGTTCATGTTCGCCTGGTTCATCTCCAGGATCTCCTGTGCCAGCGCATTGATCTCTGTCAGCAGGGGCAGGATCGTCGTGAAGTAGGTGCTCTTTCTCTTTCCGACGGAAGCCGATTCGTCGGCAACTTCCCGATAGGCCCTGATATAGCGTTCAAACAGGGCGGCGATTCTTTCGGCTTTCTCTTTCTCGCCGGGGAGCGTGATGTTGCCGAGCTCAACCGTGAGCGCCTTTCTGAATCTTCGTTCGTTGTCGCTGATCGCTCGCCGGTCGGCATCGTGCTCCTGGGTCAGGGCAAACAGGAGGCCACGGTCCATCTTTTCCAGAGCCTCTTTCATCTCCTGACTGGCCGTGACACTCCTGTAGTTCTGTTTGAGAATGACATCGATCGCGTTCCCAAGCCGGTCGATCTGTTGCACGGTCAGCAACGCCATGAGGGCGAGGATGGCCAGGAGGCCACCGAATCCTAAAGCGAGTTTGTGCCGAAGGGTGATCATGTGTTCAGTAGCTGTTGTTGCCGGCTGGTGCGGTCAGGCTTTGCTCATACCCGGATCGGCAGAATCAGGAACGGGATTCCCTGGTTATAGAGATTCTGCTGGACGGCGAAAACCGTGTAGTTATGCAGCCAGCGATCCAGGAGCGACTCTCTGGTGAAGACGAGCTGACCGCCGAAAAATACGATGTCCGGGTACCTGGCGGTGATAGCCGGTACCAGTTTGCTGATTTCGTCGACCACATCGGTTCCGATGGCGGTGAATGCCTCTGCATAATAGCCATGCTCCTTCATGTACCTGACATATTTGTCGCTTTCGCTTTTCACATACTCGTTCAGATGCCCGATCTCATCAGCCCCCTTGAAGTTACCTGCATCGACGGGGCCCACTTCTACAAATATGAAATTTTTATAGATACCGCTGAACAGTCGCGAGATGCTGAAGAGGGTATGCAGGCCGAGACCGTTGAATCCGTTGACGAGAATGGCCGCAGTTTTGGCCTTTGGATCACAGACCGGTTCGGGGAGCGTTTTTTCTCCGATATCCGTTCCCGATATGACAGCGGCTTCGACAATGATGTCAAGTCGTTTCAGGGTTTCGTAGGTTTTGTTGTAATGGCCTTTGATGAAAAAGGCGAGCGCGACCAGAAGGCCGGTGATCACCATGGTGATCCATCCTCCTTCGTTGAATTTGAGCAACAGCACCGAAAGCAGGATAAAGGTGGTAAGGATAAGGCCTATGCCGTTGATCAGTATTTTCCGGACCCACTCTTTTTCGGATTTGCGCTCGATCCACCAGTGCCTGACCATACCGAGCTGTGACAGGGTGAAGGTGATGAAGACGTTGATACTGTAAAGCACGATGAGAAAGTCAACCGAACCTTGGGAGGCGATCATCATGACGAACGATGCAAGACCCATGACCAGAATGCCTCGTTCGGTGACCAGCCGATCGCTGAGGGTTGCGAATTTTTTCGGCAGCCAGTTGTCAAGAGCCATGTTTGCCAGCACCCTGGGGCCATCAAGAAAGCCGGTCTGGGCTGCGATGAACAGCAGGACGGCTTCCGACAGCAGGGTGATCCACACGAACGATGTCGAGGCCATGCCGTTCCAGGATGCCGTGATCGATTCAAACAGCACCGCATTGAGGGTCTTGCCCGGAGTGTCACTGACATCGAGGAAGATGTAAGCGGTGATCAGCCCCATGACGGTGATCGACAGCGACCATGCCATCAGCTGCATGGTTTTTTTTGCCGTGTGTATTCTTGGTTCACGCAGGACGGGAAGCCCGTTGCTGACGGCTTCGATGCCCGTGAAGGTTCCTGCGCCGAGGCTGTAGGCTTTAAGGATCAGGAAAAGTACCCCGAACAGGCCCAGCGAATGGAACGATCGGGTAAGTTCGGCACTGGTTTCATGATAGACAGCGCCTGCGTTCATCAGGTGGGTGCCTATGGCATAGGCGATGGCGATCAGATGGGTGAGCACGAACAGCAGGAAAACCGGTACCAGTGGCAGTACGGCCTCCTTGATACCTCTCAGGTTCAGGATGAGCAGCGTGATCACACCGGCGACGGCAAACCAGATCTTGTACTCATAGAGCGAGTGTGGGAGAAAGCTGAAAATGGCATCGGCACCGCTGGCGATCGAGATGGTGATGGTCAGGACGTAGTCGATGAGCAGGGCGCTGCCTGAAACGACGCCCACCTCGGGGGAGAGCAGCTTGCTCGCGACCAGATATCCTCCACCTCCGGATGGGAAGAGCTCGATGATATGGGAGTAGCTGGAAGCGATGATCAGAATGGTGAGCCCTGTGGCGATAGCTACGAAGATACCCAGGGTCGGGTGGCCCTGAAGCGCCTTGAAGGCTTCGGCAGGACCATAACAGGATGATGAGAGGCCGTCGGAACCAAGTCCCACCCAGGCCAGGAATGCAGACAATGATATCGAGTGGAAGATGCGGCTGTCCCTGAAGTCTCTGGAACCTCCGATGAATAACCTTTTCGTCCGTTTGAGTCCGCTGATGATAGTCATGTAGGTACGCTGTCGTTGAAAAATCGCAGGACTGGTTTACGGCGAAATGCGTTTTGTGATCACGCGCGCTCTGTGTGCCGGATCACCAGAAAATCAGCCCTGCGCCACAGATGCTGCCGTGGTTGCCTCTGTACAGCGGAGAGTGGTCAAAATTCAGGCCAGAAATGATGTGGGCTCTAAGGTGCTGGGGAATAATGAGTTGGCGCTACTGATGATTTTGGGGAAATCTGTTGAGGCATTGCAAGGTGCCAATGGAAGGGAGTGCTGTCTTTGCATTATGCAACGCGACAGAGACGGTCTGTCGAATCAGCGGATGCCGAGCTGTTTTCGCTTTCTCCAAAGGGTCGCCTGGTCAATACCAAGGATTTCAGCGGCATCCTGGAACGAATGGCAATCCGCGAGGACCTTGCGGATATGGTGCTCCTCTATGGCATCGAGGGAGACCGGGTCGCCGATCTTCAGGGGATTTTTTTTGCAGCACATCGATTCGGGCAGCAGGTCTGTATCGATCTCTCGGTTGTTGCTGATAACTACTCCCCGTTCGATCACATTGCGAAGCTCCCGGATATTGCCGGGCCATGGGTACTGACGAAAGAGCTGAAGCACCCCGGTGCTGAATCCGGGGATAGTCTTGCCATGTTGTGCATTGAACTCGGCAAGCAGGCTCTCGGCAAGCGGAACGATGTCATTGGGGCGTTCTGCCAGCGAGGGCATTTTGATCTGTACGACGTTCAGGCGATAAAAGAGGTCTTCCCTGAAACGCCCCTCTTCGACAGCTTTCTGCAGATCGGTATTGGTGGCTGCGATAATTCGAACATCCGCTTTTCTGGTGATCTGTTCACCGAGACGTTCGTACTCTCTGTCCTGAATGAACCGAAGCAGTTTTGGCTGGATTGACAATGGCATGTCTCCGATTTCGTCAAGAAACAGCGTACCACCTTCACATGCCGCCACTCTTCCGGGATTGTCCCGGACGGCGCCGGTAAATGAGCCTCTGGTATGTCCGAACAGCTCGCTTTCGAGGAGGTCACGGCTCAGTGTGGGGCAAGAGATAACCAGGAACGGTTTCCGGGCCCGTGGGCTCATGTGGTGTATCGCCCGGGCCATCATGGTTTTGCCCGTCCCACTCTCTCCCTGCAGCAGTATGACCGCTCCGGTAGTCGCGACCTGTCTCGACAGTTCCATGAGGTGCTGCATCGACGGATCCTTTGAACTGAAAGGTGATTCCGGATCTGCTGCATCGACAGGTTTTCCTGTTGAATCCGGCCGGGTTTCCGCATGGAAGCGGGTTTCGACCTGAGCTATGACCTTTTCGAGCAGCGATGGAGTGAAGGGTTTGGTGAGGTAATCGGTCGCTCCGCGTTTCATGGCCTGAACTGCCGTATCTACCGATGCATATGCGGTGATGACGATTATTTTCATCCAGGGACAGTTTCTTGAAAGCTCTGGAATGAGATCGAGTCCGTTTTCGGTCCCAAGTCTCAGATCCACGAAGGCCAGGTCGAATCTCGTGATTCCAGCTTCGACAAGCGCACTGTGATATGAACTTGCATTGCGAACCCGATGACCACGGGATTCCATGAAAACGGTGAGGGTTTTCCTGATATTGGCTTCGTCATCTACGATAAGTATGCTGAGATTCGACATGTTCGCTCGTACGGATGTACCCGGGTTTTCTGACGAGATGTGTTCCATTGCTTCAATATAGGTACAAGCTGCTTCATTCGATGAAGCGGACCGGCATGCCCTGTACCTGCACCGTCTCTCTGGCAACAGGCGATTACGGGAAGGAACAAAAAGCTTTGACTGCCGATTAATGTTGCTGTACATCATCCTTGAGAACAGGGAGCCATGGACGCCTCACCACTGAAAACAACCGCATCCTACTGGAGTGTTCCCGCAGAGGAGCTTATGCGCACTTTGCAGAGTTCGGCTCAGGGGCTTCTACCGGAGGAGGCTGAGGCACGACTGAAACGCATCGGGTCAAACGATCTGCAGGAGTCGAGACGCCATGGACTCCTTCGACTTTTTCTCGATCGATTCAGAAGTCCTCTCCTTTTAATTCTCATATTCGCCGCCACGGTGTCGGTGGTGCTTCGTGACTGGGCTGATGCCGTGATCGTCCTGGGCATCGTGATGCTCAGCGCCGTATTGAGCACCATACAGGAGTACCGGGCGTCTGATGCCGTTGAAAAACTGCGGAGCCGCGTCGCTTCCCGCTCGAAAGTCCGCCGTGGAGGCAGTGAGCTCGAAATTCCGACCACCTCGGTGGTTCCGGGTGATATCGTACTGCTCTCTGCCGGGAGCCTCGTACCGGCAGACGGCATCGTTCTCGATTCGCTCGACTGTTACGCCAGTCAGGCAATCCTGACCGGTGAAACTTTTCCGGTCATCAAACATGCCGGAGCGGTGCCTCAGGATGCGCCCGTACCGGGGCGAAGCAACTGTCTGTTCATGGGAACTTCGGTTCGAAGCGGTACGGCAACCATGCTGGTGGTCGAGACAGCCCGTCAGACGATTTTCGGTCGCATCGCTGAGTCGATCTCCCGCAACGAGCCGGAAAACGAGTTCGAACGCGGACTGAAACATTTCGGGTTACTTCTGTTGCGCATCATGATTCTGGTGGTGTTCTCGGTGCTCGTGGTCAACCTGGTGCTGCAGAAGCCGGCTGCCGACACGCTTCTGTTCGCGGTTGCGCTTGCCGTCGGACTTTCACCCGAACTGCTTCCTGCAATTCTTGCGGTGACCCTTTCGCGAGGCGCCATCAACATGGCCTCAAAAGGGGTTATTGTCCGCCGTCTCAATGCCATCGAGAACCTTGGCAGCATGGATGTTCTCTGTACGGACAAGACGGGTACGCTGACCAGGGGCGTGGTCAGGCTCGACCGTTTCCCTGATTCGAGAGGACAGGAGTCCCCGGCAGTGCTGAATTACGCAGGGCTGAATGCGACATTCCAGAGTGGTATGGCCAATCCTCTCGATGCGGCCATTGTCGAATCAGCGAAAACGGCGAACCTGAGCTTTACCGGATATGGCAAGCTGTACGAGATTCCCTACGATTTTGTCCGCAAGTGCCTCAGCGTCGTGCTGATTGCCGATGGAGCCGATACCGCCGTGCTGGTGACCAAAGGCGCCCTGGATGCCGTGCTTTCACGCTGTGCCCTGGTCGACTCTGCAGATGGTGAGGTGCAGATGGACAAGCAGATGCGTGCGGATATCCGCAAACGGTTTGCCGATTGGAGTTCGGAAGGCTACCGTGTTCTCGGCCTGGCCGTAAAGCGGATCGAGGTAAGGGAACGCTATGGATGCGATGACGAAGCGGAGATGGTTTTTATCGGATTCCTGCTCTTTTTCGATCCACCCGAGCCGGAGGCTGCCGCAGCGCTTGCCGCACTGCAGCAGCTGGGTGTGCGGACGACCATCATTTCCGGAGACAACCGGTATGTCGTCCGTCATGTCGCCGATACGGTCGGGATGACGGCAGGTCGGGTCATTACCGGATCGGAGCTGACCAGAATGCGAGACGAGGCGCTCTGGCATCTTGTTTCGACCGATGTGGTGTTTGCCGAGGTCGATCCGAACCAGAAGGAGCGCGTGATACTTGCCTATCGCAAAGCCGGACATGTTGTCGGGTATCTTGGTGACGGTATCAACGATGTTCCGGCGCTGCAGGCTGCAGATGTAGGCATATCGGTCGACAATGCGGTCGATGTCGCTCGGGAAGCCGCTGATTTCGTGCTGCTCAGGCACGAACTCGAGCTGGTCAGACAAGGTATCGACGAGGGGCGTCATACCTTCGCCAATACCCTCAAATATATCTTCATTTCGACCAGCGCGAACTTCGGCAACATGATCAGTCTTGCGATCGCCTCGCTTGTTCTTCCATTTCTTCCCATGCTGGCAAAACAGGTGCTGCTGAACAATTTCATGGCCGATATTCCTGCAATGGGCATAGCCCGTGACCGGGTTGACCGGGAGTGGGAAACCACGCCACACCGCTGGGATGTCGGTTTTGTCAGGAATTTCATGATTGTTTTCGGCCTGGTCAGCACGGCATTCGATATGCTCACCTTCTCGATCCTGTGGTGGCTTGTGGGCGATTACCCCGAGCTGTTCCGGACCGGGTGGTTTGTCGAGTCTCTCCTGACCCAGCTCTTCATTCTGTTCGTTATCCGAACGTTCAAGCCGTTCTTTCAGAGTTTTCCCGGCCGTTTTCTCTCGATGAGTGCCGTGATCGTATCGGTTTTCACGCTGCTGCTTCCATATTCCGCATTCGGCAGATTTATGGGATTCGTGCCGTTACCCGTGAACGTTCTCCTGGCAATCATGGCTATCGTTATCGCCTATATCATCGTATCCGAAATGACCAAACGCTCGCTTTCGAGGCTTTTTCAACGAACAGCGGCCAGACAATGAAAAAGGGGGCTTTCAGCAGTCTGTTTGCCGGAATTCTGCTGCTCTCCGGCCTGATCCTGCTCGTCATCCATCGTGCCGAGCTGATCAGGTTTTTTGATCTGTTACGGGGAATCGATCCCTTCTGGTTTCTCATGGCTTTGCTGCTGCAGGTTTGCACCTATGTGTCCCTGGCGCTGGTCTGGTATCGGGGATTTCATTACAGCGGGGTGCATTATCCCTTGCTTCAGCTCATTCCGCTCGCTGTTGCCAAACTTTTTGCCGATCAGGCGCTGCCTTCGGGAGGGATCAGCGGCATTGCCTTCATCGTCAATTCGTTTCGGCAGCGCAACGTTTCAGGAAAGCAGGGGATGGGTGTCATGCTGCTTGGCATTCTTTCCAGCTACATCGCCTATGTACTGGTGGCTGCGGCCGCGTTTTTCATGTTCTGGAGTTACCACGACCTCAAAAGCTGGATGGTACTGCTGGGGGGAATATTTCTGGTGGTATCGGTATCGATTCCCGTTGTCGTACTGCTGCTGAATCGCCTTGGTGATGATCGTCCGCTGCCCGCCCTGATGACACGGTTGCCTCATCTGGCAGGCATGCTGAAAACCTATTCCGGTGTGCCGGATGACCTGGTCCGCCGTCCATTGCCGCTCATTGAAGCGACCCTGTTTCAGACCGCTGTTTTCCTCCTCGATTCCGCAACCCTTTGGGTGATGCTGCAGGCCGTGGGTAGTCATGTTTCCATGGCCGTGGCATTTCCCAGTTTCATCGTGGCTTCGATCGTCGCTTTACTCAGCCTGATTCCGCTGGGATTGGGATCGTTCGAGGTCACCGCTGTCGCACTCCTGTTCATGCTCGGTGTTCCGGTCGACAGAGCACTTGCCGCGACACTCCTGCTGCGAGGTTTTACGCTATGGTTACCGTTGATTCCCGGAGTCGTCCTTGCCCGCAGAGAACTTCACTGATCCATCTCCAGTGGTAACGTCATGAATTTCAAGATCTCATCGCCACAGGCACCCGCAGAATGCATTGTTTAATTGTGAAGCCCAGTTCTCATTGTGAGATGAGTTGAGCAGTCCGGTATGATGTTCGTCATTCGGATATCGGTAAGTTTTTTGCCTTGTCAAACCTTTGCTGACGCTGAACAAGCTCAGGGAGTGGCTCGCTAGTGCATGGCTGGCACGGCTTTTGCATAATGATTTGGGAGCCGCCACACCGGGTCGCATTTGCCGACGCTGAGCCTAAGCGTCGGGGTGTTGTCTTCAGGTCAATACCTTTTAATTGGCTCGGTTCCGGTTTTTGAACAGTTTACTTTGGCATTTGTCAGATACCTGTGGTCTGTTGTCCAGACGAATCGCCCCGATCCCGGAGGCCATGTAATTCTGACGACTGAAAAATATAGGAATGTGCAGTGCCGTTTGAACCATCAGGTTAGTCATGAAAGATCGATTCAAACATTCAATTCTCGAAAGGGCTGAAGTAAAAGAGGTCCTGACTCTGTTCGCACGTCACCACGTGCGCTACCTCATCTTTGGCGGTTGCGCCGTCATGTGGTATTCGAGACCACGATACACCTGGAATATCGATATCTGGACCGCATCGGATCCCGAGAACGCAAAGGCGGTTTTCAGTGTTCTCCAGGAGCTTAAAGCACCATTGGCAGGTATGTCATATGAGGATTTCTGTCAACCCGGTTTTTTTTACCAGATGGGGCGACCTCCTATGAGGATCGACGATATGCTCACGCTCAGGGGGGTATCGTTTGAAGCGGCCTGGGCCGAGCGGGAGTCAATGACCATCGATGGCGTCATGGTCCATTTCATAAGCAGGCGACATCTGATCGAGGCGAAAATGGCCGCAGGTCGGCCTCAGGATATTGTCGATGTGAAGCATCTGGTTGACGGAGCTCTCGCAGCGGAACAGAAGGCTGGCTGATTTCCCTTTTTCTCCGGGCACGGGCCTGAGGTCATTTTGTTCCGGATGATCGTCATTCAGGCGTAGCCGGCACAGGCTGTTTCTGCAGTATTCAAACGAAAAAAGCATGGTTGTGATTCCATGCTTTTTTCGTTTGACCCTTTCAGTCCGGGGCTGCTTCAGAGTTCCCGATGGCAGAACCACCAGTCATAGCAGTCGTATTGCGAAGGGCGTTTTTTCGCGTCTTCGATATTGTTTGCCGGAGGAATGATAACTCTGTCCCTGATGAGGGTATTCTTCGGCCAGTTAGCCGGAATGGCAACTCTGTTCTTGTCCGATACCTGAAGAGCCCTTACCGAACGGACAATTTCGTCGATGTTCCGGCCAATCTCCTGCGGATAGTACAGGATCAGTCGAACCTTGCTTTCGGGATCCACGACAAATACGGCACGCACGGTATTCGACCCCTTGCCGGGATGCAGCATTCCGAGCTGCAGGGCTATACGGTCGTTAGCCGCAACGATCGGAAACGTGATCTCGGTGTCAAGGTTTTCTTTGATCCACTCCACCCATTTGATGTGAGAAAATACCTGGTCCACCGTCATGCCGATGAGCTTGCAACCAAGTGCATCAAAGTCGGCTACCCGTTCCTGGAATGCATGAAACTCGGTCGTGCATACCGGAGTGTAATCTGCAGGGTGGCTGAACAGAACAAACCAGGATCCTTTGAGATCTTCCGGAATATTCATGGCCCCATGGGTGGTCTGAACATGCATCTCGGGAAATTCATCTCCCAGCAGAGGCATCGAAAGCTGTTCGTAAACGTACTGTTCCTGTTCGTGATTTGACATGATGTTCTCCTTTTTTTTCGATGATGTATTACGTATTGGTTATGGTTCTCATTTGAGTGATTTCCTCGCTTTTTGTCAATTAAATAAGAGTAATTCTTAATTACAAATCATTCTTAAAAATTGGGTTCACGTAACCTCATGGATGACGTGCTGTTCAGGGCGCGGTGGAACGAAATGGGTGTTAGCAATCGTTAATTGCCTTGTTGACATCACCTTATTGAGAATTCATGAGTCAGTCTATACGAACAGCAGATATCGAGTCTTTCACCCGCCATTGCCGTGAGCATGGGATGAAGATTACCCTCCAGAGGGTTGCGATCTATCGCTATCTGATGGAGTCGGGGGCTCATCCGTCGACCGATGATGTTTTTCAGGCGCTTAGAGACGATTTTCCCGGCTTGTCGTTCGATACGATAAACCGAACCCTGATGACCTTTTATCAGACCGGATTGATCGATATCGTCGAATCGCGCACCGGTGTCAGGCGTTTCGACGCCAATATGGGCTCTCATAGTCATATGCACTGTGTTTCGTGTGGTGCAATGTTCGATATCGATGATCCGTTGCCGGATCATGGTTGCCTGCCTCAGGCTGATGCAAGTGGTTTTGAACTGCTTGGGAAAAATGTCGTGTTTCGTGTGATCTGCCCGACCTGTCGATCATCTGAAGGGCGATCATTGCGGGAAGGTTCTGCCTGGAAATAAGTGCAGCTGTTCGATCAGCTATCGGGGCTATGTGAAATGCCGGTTATCATGAGGTTCACGCATCAGTATGCGGGCCGGGGCCTTGTGATGTTCCAGGGGTAAGGCTCCCCGGGTAAGGCAACCTGGATGATTCAGGTATTTTCTCAGATGGTCAGGAATACATGAACCATCCAGGCCAGCTTCAAAACGAAAAGATTCAGAATTCGTTGGCGGCGTCCGGACCGAGATGATCGAACTCACCACACCAGTCGCTCTCTTTTGTCATTGGCCATCTGGTGCCGGATTCAAGTACTGCCGGTGGAATGAGTCTGCAAATCCCAAGGGTTTCCTGTGAGGTGCCTTCCTGAATATCCTCCGCTACGGTTCTCTGCCAGTAACAGCAGTTTTTGCAAAGCCTGTCGCTCTGACCCATGCTTCCTCCAGACGATGAGCCGTGTGGTACCCGGTTGTGGTTGCAGCACTACATTTCCCAAACGGCGATACGAGAGATAGACAGCCCTGCAACAGCCTGCAATAAATTTACGAATTTATTGTCCCGGCGACTACCGGAGGCTGTTGTCTCAGATCAAGGCTGAGGCTTTTTTTCCTGGCGCTCACTGCGTCAAGCTTTTCGTTAAAGCATTCCGGAATTGCGTATATTAAGTTCTATCAGGTCACATGTGTTTGCTTTGTAAAGCATCGATGCATTTGTCTATTTATACGTGATTTTGAAATGCATTGACCTTAAAATCCTTTGAAAACAGGGATGGTGATATGATGTTTTCCGCTTTTATCACCGTGAACTCCCTGAGGGGCGATGCATATCGAATTGGGAGACGATGACGCCCGAAACAGTTTTCTTCAGAGAACTTTATGAGACTATTTGTAACAATCAACAGCAATTGAGTGACAAGACAACGAAAGACTTTCAAGACTCGCCCCCCGAAAAAAAAGAAAAACAGGCCGGCCAGCAGGCACGCCGATGATAAAGTCCGGGCGAACGATCATATCCTGATCAACGAATTCCTGTTCAAACGCGGTGAAAGCTCACTGGCTGCCGAGATCATATCCTTTCTGACCGATCACGAAAACGAACGTTTCCGTTCGGTGGAACTGGCCAGAAAGATGGGGTATGGCGAGTCTCGCCAGCTTCCCGGTTTCTGGTATGTCCTGCACAAGCTGCAGGAGGACGGCGTCATCGACAAAGACAGTGACCGCTGCTACGGCTGGGCCGGATTCGAGGCTGATACCTATGAGGAGCATCTGGTCCAGAAGGAGCCGTTCCCGATTCCTGGAAAAGAGCGCTACAAGGTCGACAAGACCTACACCGGAAAACTCACGACCCATCCCAATGGTTACGGTTTCGTCGATGTGGATGGTTTCGATGACGATGTATTCGTGTCGGCTGACAAGCTCGGCGACGCATTGCACCTGGATGAGGTGGAGGTGCTGGTAACGAAAGTCCCTGACACTTACGTATCCAGGCAGTCGCCCCATCAGCGTTGCGAAGGTATCGTGACCCAGGTGATCACCCGCCGCCTGACGACGGTGGTCGGTACCCTGCATCGTGAAAATCGCCGGTTCCTGCTCAAACCGGACCAGCGCAAGATCCTGCCGGAGATTCACATCCCGATCAAGGCTGCGGCGAAAGCCAAGGCCGGCGACAAGGTGCTGGCTGGCGATCTTCAGTTTCAGAAAAACGGAGCCCTGCAGGCCAGGGTTATCGAGATTCTCGGCGCGGCTGGCGAATCCAACGTCGAGGTAAGTGCCATCGCCAGGGGGCTTGGTATCGACGAAACCTTCGATGAGAAACTGCTGAAATTCGCTTCGGGAATCAGGGAAGAGATCACCGATGCCGATCTGGAGGACCGTCTCGACATTCGTGACAAGACGGTATTCACCATCGATCCGGTCGATGCGAAGGATTTCGACGACGCCCTTTCGATCGAGTCTCTGTCAAGGGGCCTGTACAGGGTCGGCGTCCATATCGCGGACGTGTCGCATTATGTTCCCGAGAATTCCGATCTGGACCGTGAGGCGCTCAAGCGGGCGACTTCGGTCTATCTGGTGGACCGGGTCATACCGATGCTGCCATCGCATCTGTCGGAGAAAGTCTGCAGCCTCAATCCCGGTGTGGACCGTATGGCGTTTTCGATCTTTTTCACCCTGACCGCCAAAGGAGAGGTGAAAAAGCACGAGTTCAGCAAGACGGTGATTCACTCCAAACGCCGTTTCACCTATGAAGATGTTCAGCAGATCATCGATACCGGCAAGGGAGATTATGCCAAGGAGCTGAAGCTGCTCAACTCGATCAGTACCGCGCTGCGCGAACAGCGATTCGGCGGTGGTGGTATCGATTTCGAGACCGAAGAGGTTCGCTTCAAGCTGGGCAGCAAGGGCGAGCCGGTTGAAGTGATCAAGAAGGAGCGTCTCTCCAGCCATCGGCTCATCGAGGAGTTCATGCTTCTTGCAAACAGGAAAGTCGCCGAATACCTGACGACGGTCTTTGCCGAGAACGACAAGGTTCCGCATCCGGTCATTTACCGCATCCACGGTGCACCGCAGATGGAGAAGGTCTCGGTACTCGCCAACTTCGTGAGGAAAATCGGCTTCGACCTCAAACTCGATCGCAAGGGGCGTGAAAGCGCGACCGTTTCCTCCAAGGCGCTCAGGGAACTGCTCCAGAAAGTGCGTGGCACGAACGTCGAGTTCCTGGTGAACGAACTGGTGCTGCGTTCCATGTCCAAGGCGGTCTACTCGCCTGAAAACGCAGGCCATTTCGGACTTGGTTTCGAGCACTATACCCACTTCACTTCGCCGATCAGACGTTATCCCGACCTGATCGTGCATCGTCTGCTGTTCGAGTATGAAGGACTGCGCAAAAAGCGCAAGAAGATCGCTCCACAGCGTCTGACTGAAATCGCCGGCCGCATCCAGTCCGTATGCCAGATCTCGAACGAGCGGGAAAAGGTCGCTGTCGAAGCTGAACGCGAATCGATCAAGCTCAAACAGGTCGAGTACATGTCGACTCATCTCGGCAAGGTCTATTCCGGCGTCATATCGGGCGCTACCGAGTATGGCATTTATGTCAGGATGGTGGATTTCGCGATCGAGGGGCTGGTGCACATGCGTAACCTCAACGACGACTATTACGAGTACGACGAATCGAGCTATTCGCTGGTCGGCAAACGCAAGAAACGCAGGCTTCAGATCGGACAGCGCCTGAAGGTCAAGGTGCATGAGGTCGACATGACCCGGAGGACCATCGACCTCACGCTGGCCTGAGATCCGTTTTTTTCGTTCGATTTTATATACCGCCTTTCTGACAGGCCAGGTGCTGACCGGGAATACCGGATCACCTGGCCCGTCGTGTTTCCGGCAGTAACCGGTTCACTGTGTAACGCGTCGTGATCAGTCGGGTTTGAGCCTGTCTGTCAGCCACCGGTGGTGCGGGAACCGGGTAACGGGGATACGTTGAAACATTTCTGAAGAGGAGGTTATCTCTCACTGCAGTGGCCCCCTGCAAGTCATCGGTCTGATCACCTGTCGTTTTTCGAAAATGGCCGTATCGACCAGCAGACAGTCAGTCAGAAGGCTGGTAGGGCAGCCTTTGCATGAAGATCTTCCCGGCAACACCTTCAAGTGTGCAGGTAGAGCCGTCAGGTATCCGGAAAGAGCGTGTCTTGCCTGCCGATCTCCCGGATGTATCGCTGGACATCGAACTTTCTGGCGCAGCCGGAGGCGTTCATGTAACGGATCTTGCCATAGACCGGCCGTTCGAACCACGGGCGGTCGTGCAGACCTCCGACCGACCAGGCGATGCCGGTGTAGCCATTGGGATCACGCCCGTCGAGTGCGTAACGGTCGTTCAGCAGTACGGCTGTTTCGAATGCCGTAACCGGGCTGGCGCTCCATTCGAGAATTTTCTTCGCCCAGTACATTCTCAGGTACCCATGCATGAGCCCGGTTCCGACGAGGCTCTTCTGTGCGGCATTCCAGAGAGGGTCGTGTGTCCTTCCAGCTTCGAAATCTTCGAGTGAATAGCGGTAATCCCGTCGATCTTCAGCGTGGTCGGCAAGGGTCGCTTTGGCCCATGCAGGAATACCGTTGAAGGTGTCGTAATCGGGGTTATAGAAACAGAAATTATCGGAGAGCTCCCTTCTGACGAAGAGCTCTTCGATGAACGCGTCACGATCGGCAACAGAAGATCCGCTCTGCATGACCGACAGGGCCACATGCTGCGCGCTGATCTGGCCGAAGTGGAGGTAGGCGGAGAGCTGTGATACGCAACCGCTGTTCGGGTCATTTCTCTTTTCAGCATACTCCTGAAGGCTACGGGCGATGAACTGACGGAGTCGATTTGCTGCGGCCTTTTCACCAGGTGGCAGAGCGTCTGACGGCCCGATCGAGCGGTTTGCACGGATTCCGTCGGCAATCATTGACCAGTCCACCGTTGGACTGATGAGCGAGGATGGCTGGTAATGTGCTTCGGGATCGGGAAACGGAGTCAGGAAGGTTTCTTGGAGGGCGTGAAGCTTCGGGCGGATGGTCCTGGCTGCGAACTCCTGTTTCGTCGACGCCAACCAGCAGGGGACGATGTTGTGGGCATCGACTTCGTACAACGGGCATTCCAGTCGTTCTGCGATCGCTGTTTTCCAGCTTCTGGTGAGCTTCAGGGGAGAAAAGTCGGTGATAATCGCTCCGGCCCGACGTTCGGTGGCATAAGCTGGCAGAAGAGTTCCGGGCTCTCCTGAAAGGACGTTCATCGGGATACCGAGCGCTCGAAGCGCGGATTCCGTTTCCTGCAGTCCCCTGAACATGAAATCGTAATGGCGAAACGGAGCGTCCAGAAAGTTCGGAGCCAGGGTGAACACCACCTCGAGCGGCTGGCCGAGTTCGTTCGCTTTCTGGCACGCATGGAGCAGTGCCCAGTTGTGCCGCGCGCGCTGGTCACGCGACATCCAGTACATGACCGGTCCTGTTCTGTCGGGTACGGAGTTCAGCGCACGTACTCGTCTCGGGTCAACCTGAGGGGAGATCGTCTTCATGATGCCGATTCGGGCAACACATCAACAAGTCCGGCCGCCTCCAGGAAATTCAGGAGCAGGGTTCGACCGGTGTTCGTGTACTCTGGGCCGATACGGTCGAAATCGGCAAGCAACGTGTTTCTGTCCATCGCCCTGAGGTCGGGATCGAGTTCAGTCCACGTTTCGAACATGCTGCGGGTCATTTCGAAATGACACTGGAGTCCCCAGGCGTTGCCGCCGATTCTCAGAACCTGGAAGCGGCATCCTTTTCCGGTGCCCAGCAATGACATTTCTGGTGTGGGGACGACCGTTTCGCCATGCAGCTGAAACACTCTCAGCCGATCCGCCAGACCTTTGAAGAGTCGGTCATTTCGGCCTTCAGGCGTCAGGGATACCGTATACGGCTCTCCATCGGGTTCATGAAAGCCGGTCTCTTTCAGTGCACAAGGTTCAATGCTCCCGCCCGAGGCCTTGACCATCACCTGGAGGCCGAGGCAGATGCCGAGACAGGGGATCGAAGCATCGAGGATTTCACGCACTCGCTGCAACTCCTGACTCATGGTCGCGCTTTCATCGTTAGCGCTCTGTGGCCCGCCAAGTATGACGACAGCGGCGAAGTCGAGGGGATCGGGGATAAGGTCTCCCTGCGAGAGATCGCAGAGTTCGAACTCAATCGTGTATTCACGCATGAGATCCAGCAGCAGTCCCGGACCTTCGTGACCGATGTTCTGGATGATCAGTACCTTGTTGCTCATGGATATGTAAGGTGATGTTCAGGAGTTCATCGGTAAACAAGATAGTTGCAACCGTAGTTATCCGGCAAACGTTTTCTGACGGGTAACTGCCCGGTAACAGGATGCGGATCATGCAATTACCGGTTTTCATGTTCTGAAAATGCCTGTTCCGTCATTTTCAGGATTTTTCCGAGTTGTTCGATCCAGTCGTTTTCGGCAGGGAATCCGGCAGTACGAAGCCGGTTGTTGATTTCTGCTGAGGTGTGATGCATCAGGTTTGCCCCGATGTTTGCCGCCGATCCTTTCAGTGTGTGACTGGCACGCAATGCGGTTTCAAGGTCATGGTTGCCCAGGGCTTCGTCCAGTTGCCTGATGAGTTGTTCGGTGTCCGTCATGAAAATACCGACCAGCTGAGCGAACAGTTCGGGGTCTCCAAGTTCCTTGAGACTGGTTATGATCGAGTCGTCAAGGAGGGGTTCGGTTTCGTTTGACATGATGGTATATGAGGGTTTTTTTGTCTGGTACTGTGTGTTCGTCTGCTCCGCTTTGCCGTTGCGGGTGATCAGGGTGGAAATGGCGTCCAGGAGCTCATATCTCCGAATCGGTTTGCCGAGATGAATGTCGATGCCCGACTGGCGTGCTTCCAGGATGGTTTGTCTGCTGGTGTGGCCGCTCAGGGAGATGATCGGTACCATACGGCAGGCTTCGGAGGACCTGATGGCTTTTGCGGTTTCGATTCCGCCCATGATCGGCATCTCCAGATCCATGATGACCAGATCGAACGACTGCTCCTGCAGAAGCGCCAAAGCGTCCCGTCCGTTTCCCGCCAGGTGCAGCCGCGATCCGATAGGCTCGAGAAACAGTTTGAGAAACTCCAGGGTCATGAGGTTATCGTCGACAAGAAGTATCGATGCTCCGGCGAGGTTTTCCTGCGGAGCCCGCTTTTTTTCACTCATTTCGCTGAAGAAGCTGTGATAGATGAGCTCCCGGATGACGTTGCTTCTGACCGGCTTGAGCAGGTAACTGTCCATGCCGGACTTGACGGTACGCTGAATGGCCTCTTTTTCGGGCAGCGCCGTAACTCCGATAACGGGGATATTACGGTAATGGCTTCGCAGCGCGGGGGGCAGATCCCCTCCATCCCTCAGGCGTTGTACGGCACCATCTCCCGTGAGCACCGGCATTTCGATATCCATGAGGATGAGGTCGTAAGATTTGGTGGCGGCCATGTCCAGAGCGATTTTTCCGTTTTCGGCCAGGTCCACCTTGCAGTTGAGGTCACTCACGAATTTTGAAAGCAGAATACGGTTCGGGGCCTGATCGTCGACGATCAGCACCTGTCGGTCAGTCAGGAGTTCCCGTTTGAGGTTATCCATGGCTTTCGATTCGGTCGAGGGCAGTTCGATGACAAACTCCGTCCATGCTCCAGGCTCCGAGTTGCACACGATCGTGCCGCCGAACGAGTCGGTGATTCTCCTGCAGAAGGAGAGTCCGAGGCCATTGCCGCCAGTTTTACCAAAGGTGCAGAACTGCTCGAAGATAGCTTCGCGCTTGTCAGCCGGGACTCCGGGTCCATTGTCTCGTATGATGATGCAGTTGCTGTTCTCCTTTTTTGCCGTGATGATGTCGATGCGGAATCCTCGGGTCGACTGATAGTAAAGCGCGTTGTCGATCAGATTGAACAACAGATTGGAAAAAAGGTCACGGTCCCCGAGAAATTCGAAGTTATCGGAAAGCTGCAGATGGATGAGCGATTGCTCTTCAGGATTGGTGAATGCGTAGCTTGCTACGGTAAGCCTGACGATGTTTGCGGCTTCGTAGACCTTAAAGTGGCTGCGGTCGAGTTCGCTTCCATTCATACTCGCCAGAATGGAGTCGATGATCTTGTTGCTTCTTCGGATAGTGTCAGCGCTGCGATCAATGATATCCCTGATACCGTTCAGGGTCACATCGGGAATCGACACTCTTTCGCTCACGTTACCGGTATTGTTTCGCCTTTCGGGGAGCATGGTCCTGACGGCGTTGATGGCCAGGGTGATGGAGTTCAGAGGACTTCGCATCTCATGTGCGATGGTGCTGCTCAGGCTCTTCATCAGCGAGATACTGGTTTCATGACGTGTCTGTTTCCAGCGTGTGACAATCAGCGTGCCGGATATGGCAAAAACGAGGGAGGGCAGGAACTCTTTGTCGAGGTGTGTGTACCGGACGCCTCCATCCAGGATGAGTACGCTCAGGTGGGCAAGCAGATAGGCCAGGCTCATCAGCGGAACAATGAATACCCAATCGTAGGTGATCACGATGATCAGCATGACGGTGACCAGCGTGGACATCGACCAGTCAGTCGTCCATTCACTCCTGATGGTCATGAAAAAGGTAAAGTAATTGCCAAAGAACAGAATGAACCCGAGGAAGTACCATGGGAACATTTTTCTGAAAGAGGGCGGGACTCTTCGCAGAAATGCCAGAGGCAGGGCTCCGATCGCCAGCAGACTTCTCATGAACAGGTTTTCATAGGTTTCGAACCCATGATTTATCCAGATCAGGATACAGGCGAACTGCCAGAAAATGATGAAGGCACCGAGGGCTGGTATATTGGGTGCCATATGATCGGTAACAGCTTCAGCCCGCTGACGGAGGCTGACCAGCATGTTATTGCGCGCATTCATGTGGTTGATTACTGCAGCTGGTTGTTTGTGCCCAGGCGCTCACGTTTGACACATAAGAATAGAATACAGAAAAGTTTGGGATCGTCGGCGAAGCGATCGTTTTCTTCCGGATAAATTCCTGTCGGAGCAAGAGCGCATTTTCGTTTCGTGAACTTTTGTGTCACTTCGGCAACCACAGGAGTCAAAGACACACCATCAGAGCATCTGTCATTCTGAATAACGCATAACGGCATGAAATAGCTGCCGGATGAGGCTGTCTCAGAAGCCGGCCTGAGCACCTATAACGAGGTTGTCTCAGAAGACAGATCGGATGGTCAAAGAGTAGCCGGGGCTTGGCGTTCCCAGGGATGAAACTGCCTCGGATTTGCTTATGAGACAGCCTCATTCAATGGCGGGTTGCAAAACCCGCCCCCCTTTCAGAACGACGCTTTTTTTCTGCCACAATGGCTTTTCATGACCTTATTCCTGGTGATGGCTCAATCTGGTCTTCAGTATGCCTCTCAGACAACCTCAGGCCATTGGCGGAAACATGGCGATCCGGGTGATTGATACAGGTAATCGACGGAGCGATAAGTCAGAACGGCCTGGCATCTGTTCCTGATCTTCATGCGAAAAACGGAGGAGCAGTTCGGCGTGTTTTTGCCGATTTTTCGCTTTCAATATCTGCTATGGAAAACCGGCGCAATCGGAGCCTGTTGCAAGTGCTTCGGGACTATGTTGCAGGCAGAATTCCTTTCATGTTATTTCAAACGGAGTCGTGTGACACGAGCTTTGCAACGGCACTGAGCAGTTCGTGCTTCTGCACCGGTTTGGCAAGATGCAGATCGATTCCCGCCTGCTGTGTTTTTGCTATCGTTTCCCAATCGGTATGACCGCTGAGAGCGATGATCGGTATGCTGCGAAGCCGTTCAACGGAATTGTTTCTGATCTCTGCCGCTGTATCCAAACCATCAAGAACTGGCATTTCAAGATCCATGATGACCAGATCGATCGGCATATCTTTCAGCAGATCGAGAGCCATTTTACCGTGTTCGGCCTGATAGATCTGGTAGCCCTGTGGCTCGAGCATAGCTTTGAGAAGCTCTCTGATGACAACGTTGTCATCAGCCAGCAGGATGGACGCTTTGGTAACGCCCGGGAGTGGCGCGCGCTCTTTTGCAGGTCGCTCGTAGAAGAAATAGCGATCGATAACCTTTCTGAGGTCAGCCTGCTTTATCGGTTTCAGGAGGTAGTCGTCCATTCCCGATGACAGGCAGCGTTGCCGGGCATCCTGGGCTGGTAATGCGGTTACACCAATGATCGGGATCTCGCGGTAATGATTCTTCAGGTACAAAGGAATTCCGGCTCCCTCCCTCAGTCGGTTTACGGCCTCGTCTCCGTTGAGCACCGGCATCTCGATATCCATGAGAATGAGGTCGTAGGTTTTTGCTGCGGCCATTTCAAGAGCCGATTTGCCGTTTTCGGCCTGATCCGTTCTGCAGTTCATTCCGTTGACGAATTTTGAAAGCAGCAGACGGTTGATGGCCTGGTCATCGACAATCAGGATCTGTCTGCCGGTCAGTATTTCATTCTTGAGCTGCAGGATATTTTTTGATTCGGCAGATGGGAGGTCGATGACGAATTCTGTCCATTCGCCGGTTACTGAAAGGCAGGTTATCGTTCCTCCGAAAGACTCTGCAACTCTTCTGCAGAACGCAAGTCCCAGTCCGTTGCCACCGCTTTTACCATAGGTGTAGAACTGGTTGAATATGACTTCACGTTTGTTTGCCGGAACGCCAGGACCTGTGTCACGTATCCTGATCTGATTGCTATTCTCACCGGTAGTGGTGCTTATTTTAATGGAGAAGCCAGGTTTGTGGCGATAGTAGATGGCATTGTTCAGCAGATTGAAGAGCATGTGTGAAAACAGCTCCCGATCCCCAAGGAATTCAAAGTCCTGTGAAAGATCGAGCTGGACGAGCGATTTTTCATTCAGATCATTGAAACTGTAGTTGTCAACGGCCACGCTGATGACGGCAGAAGCCTGGTGAAACCTGAAGTGCCGGCGATCGACTTCGCTGCCGTTAAGACTCGCCAGAATCGAGTCGATGATCTTGTTGCTCCGTTTGATGGTCTCGCCACTCTGGTCAATGATGTTTCTGATACGGTCAAATTCTGTTACCGGTAGGGTGACGGATTGGAGCTGATTTTCGGAATGGTCCGGTTTATCCGGCAGAATGCAGCTGACGGAATCGATAGCCAGCGTGATCGTATGCAAAGGTGTCCGCATCTCGTGAGCGATCGTTCCGCTGAGGCTTTTCATCAGCGAGATCTTGTTGTTGTTTCGTTCCTCTTTCCAGCGGGTGACCAGCATGCTGCCACTTAAAGTGAATATGTAAATCGAAAGATAAAGAGGGTCGAAATGAACGAAGCTGACTGTGCCGGTCTGGTAAATGGTTGTTAAGTAGGCAATTCCAAAGGATAACGTGATGAACACGGAAATGAACAGCCAGTCGGAAATGATGACGACGAGCAGGATAATTCCTCCCAGAGTCGCCATGCTCCAGATGGGGTCCCAGTCGTTATTTATGGTGCTGTAGAACAGGAAAACGGGGATGCAGCAGAGCATGTAGAAGATGTAGTGATACGGGAAAATCTTCCGCAAGGTGCCATTCAGATGGTTATACAGGACCAGCGGCACGGCTAGTATAATCTCAACGATGCGCAGGCTGAAAAAATCATGATAACTGGACCTGAAAAGAATGATTACCAGTTCAAAACCCAGAAACCAGCCGATGATGTAATACCCTAATGTCGGAATCTTATGCTCCGTCTGATCGATGATCTCTCCGGCTCTCCTGAGGAAAATTTTATTCAGTTTTATAATGGTATCCATGATTTTCAATGATGATCTATCCTGTTCGCAAAGTTTTATTGCGTCGCGCAATCTTTGTCCGCTTCGATGGTCGATAACGCCATCGAGCGAAAGAAACTGGTCGTTCGAGCAAGAGGCGCCTCAGCGCCGAGGGAGGTCAATGCATTATTGCCGATTGACCTGTAACAGATTTTTCAGGGCCTTTTCAGTGATGTCGAGCGTGTTCCTGAGCAGATCTATCCAGGAGAGTTCCTCCAGATTGCCTTGAGCACGCAGCTGATGGTTCATTGTGGTCGTGATGGCATGGAGTCTGGCGGCACCCATACTGGCAGAAGAGCCCTTGAGCGTATGGCTTGCCCGCTGTGTGACTTCGAGGTCCTGACGCTGCATCGCCCCTTCAAGGTCATCGATGAGTTTGCTGGAATCGCTGATAAAGAGTCCGACAAGCTGTTCTAACAGGTCTGGTTCCCCAAGTTGCTGAAGCGTCTCAATGACTGACATGTCCAGCACGGAAAAGGCTTCGTATTCATCCGGAGAATTGGTTGGAATCGATGTACCCTCTTCCCGCAATGTTTTCTGAGGCCTGTTATGATCCAGAAGTACCGAAATGGCTTTGAAGAGCTCTCCTCTGCGGGTCTGTTTGCCGAGATGTAGGTCGATACCTGATCGTTTCGTTTTTTCTGCGGTATCGAGATCGGTTTGCTTGCCGAGAGAGATTATCGGAAGATGACGAAGCTTTTCATCTGTATGATTTCTGAGTGCTGTCGCGATTTCCAGGCCTCCCATGACCGGCATCTCAAGGTCGACGATGACGAGGTCAACCGGTAATTCCTGCAGAAGTTCCAAGGCTATCGCGCCGTTTTCGGCCTGATAGACCCGGACACCAAGTGGTTCGAGCAGCGCCTTGAGGAACTCGCGTGTCATGAGGTTGTCATCGACGAGCAGTATCGCCGCCCCCATGAGACCGGGAAACGGTTCCTCTTCTTCCTGAAAAAAACTGCTGTCGATGATTCTTTTCAGCTGTGTTTTATCGACTGGTTTGAGCGCGTAGGCGTCCATGCCCGATTCATGAGTTCTTCTTTTGGCTTCGGCTTCCGGAAGAGCGGTTATGCCGATTATGGGTATATCCCAGTAATAGAGTGCCATGGATGGCTCGATACCCTCTCCGGTTCTGAGTTTTTTTACCGCCTCGTCACCATTGAGCACCGGCATTTCGATATCCATAAGGATGAGGTCGTATCGCTTTTTTGCTGCCATCTCAAGAGCGACCTGACCATTTACCGCCTGATCGTACTGACAGTTCATATCCGAGAGATATCTGGCGAGCATGATTCGGTTGGCTGCCTGATCATCAACGATGAGTACCTTTTTCCTGGAGAGCTGCTCTTTCTTGAGCTGATCGACTTTTGCCGATTCATATTTAGGCAGATCCAGGACGAATTCAGTCCATTTGCCCGGAATGGATCTGCAGACAATGGTTCCACCAAAGGATTCGGTGACTCTTCTGCAGAAAGCGAGCCCGAGTCCGTTTCCTTCAGGTTTGTCAACTGTGTAGAACGGTTCGAATATTTTTTCCAGTTGGTCTGAAGTCAGCCCCGGACCGTTATCCCTTATGATGATACGCTGCGCCTGATCATCGACCTGGGTGGAGATGTCGATGCTGAACCCGGGCCTGTTTTTGTAATACAGCGCATTGTTGAGCAGATTGAACAGACAATGCACAAGAAGGTCTCTGTCACCGAAATAATCGAAATCCTTTGACAGGTCGAGGTGAACCCTGGCACGATCTTCCGGGGATTCAAATCCAAAAGTTTCAACGACCTGGCTGACAGCTTTTGCGACAGAGCAACGTCTGAACTGTTGCTGGTCGATGGCATTGCCATTGAGGCTTTTCAGGATTGAATCGATGATTTTGTTGCTTCTGCGAATGGTTTCCGCCTCCTGATCGATCAGGTCTCTGATGCCTGTCAGAGCGGATTCCGGAATCGTTATGCTGACGTTTTCTACTTCATGCCGCCGTTCAGGAAGCATCGCTTTGATCGCTTCGATCGCTATGCCAATGGCATGCAAAGGGGTTTTCATTTCGTTTGCTATCGACCCGCTCAGATTCTGCAGAAGCGAGATCCTTGTGCGATGTCGGAAGTGTGTCCAGCTATTGGCAACGAGGCTGCCGGAGACGGCGAACAGGACAATCGGAAAGTATGCCCCCTGGAAATGGGTGAATCTGACATCTCCATCCAGGAAGAGCACCGTCAGATATGACAGCGCATAAGCGGAGGGAATGAACAATCCGATGTAGAGCAGGTCGCAGCCGATCATGATGAGCACCGGGACGGTACAGAATGTCGATATCGTCCATACGGTTGACCATTCGTTCTTCATGGCCATGAAAAAAAAGAAGAACGATGTGGCGAAAAGCGTGAAAAAAAGATAATAGGCTGGAAAGAGGGTCGACAGGTACCGTTTCAGCCAGGGATAAAACAACAGTGGCAGTACCAGCAATGCATGGACAGACCGCAACAGGAGGCTTTCATAAGGCTGGGGGTATATGTAGGCCCAGGAGATGTAGGCAGTAACATGCCAGACGATCGAAAAAATGCCGAGCAGCGGCATGATCGATTCGAAAGTTTCAAAAACAGTACGGGCTCTCTGAGTCAGTGCACTGCTGAAATGACGAGGGGAGCGCATAGGGGGTTAATGCACTTGGGTTACTGATATCTGATACTGTTCGGTCCGATGCGTGGCTGTCATGCAGGCATCAAGATAGTGTTAATATAGCTATATATTGGCAATTATACAGGTGTTCTATGTGTTTGCTGTCATTTTTTTTCATGGCATACGCCAGAAAATACGGAAGACCTTCTTTCTGAAAAGAGGAATTAACAATTGTAAAGCTGTGCCAATCTTTTTATTTTTTTAATCTTTAACTATTCATGGCGATCTGCCGGAAGATTACGCCACTCTCGCTGTTTTGGTAGTGACGATAGCAATCTGCAGTCGCCGCCCGCTCGCTTCACCTGATCGTTTCTTATTACCGGTTACGGCATCCGATTACCGCAGGTTCGTTCCATGACGGACAGGCTGCGATTTCCGGGTCGGAACCGACTGAGCCTATCACATTTTTCGCACGAATCATGTTGTGAAACAGCAGTGATGATTCGGCCAAAAGCGGTCACCAGGAACTAACGCCAATGCCATGAATAAAAACACAATTCCACTTCTGCTGTGCCGTGCTCTGCTGTTGGCCTCATTTTCTCTTGCCGGCTGTTCAAGCGTTCAGCCCTGGGAAAAACAGAATCTCGCCAGGCCGGAAATGACCTTTGATTACGAGCAGCTCGATACCCGATATACCGAGCATATCTACAGCAGCAAGGAAGGGGCTTCTGGTGGTGCCGGTGTTGGCGGAGGAGGATGCGGATGCAATTGAACCACAGAAAACCACTGACGGCGATGAATATCGTGACCACAGCGAAATCGACGTTGTACAGCACCGCATTCGTTTCTGCGGTCGTGCTGCTTCCATCATTGAGTGGTGCGTATGCGGATGCTCCTCCCGAAAAGGCTGTCGTTGCAGTTAAATATCTCAATTATCAGGACAGCCAGAGCGGCGATACCGACATAACACAGGGCATGTCCAGAGACAGGATTGGCGTCAACGCACTGACGTTCAGCGGCAAGGTGCCTGTCGCCGGTAAATGGCTGATTGGCGGCACTTTTGTCGAGGATTCGGTTACCGGGGCATCTCCGGCTTACCATTCTTCAGGTTTTGCTTCGTCTTCGGGTGAGCACGATACATCTTCAGGGGCTTCGGGTGAGTTGAGGCATGCCGGTGATCTTGCAGTTACCAGATATTTTCAGCGGGGGAGCCTGACCGGCGGTCTTAACTACTCACGCGAATCGGATTACATATCCAGGGGGTGTTCCCTTCAGGGCACTTTGTCGACAGAAGACAGAAATTCGACCATCACACTCGGCGTAGCGTTCAACAATGATTCCATCGATCTTGGTCGTCCCAATGTCGTAGCATCAAAACGGCATGATGTGATGGAGAAAAAACAGGTTTTTTCAGGTCTGATCGGTCTGACCCAGGTGGTTTCGAAAAACGATATCGTCCAGGTCAATGCAGGGTATTCAAAAGGTCATGGATTCTATACCGACCCATACAAGGATCCGGACGTGAGACCTGGAAAGCGAGAGATGTTTACCCTGCTGGCCAGGTGGAATCATCATTTCGACAGCACTGAAGGCACTGCCAGGCTGGCGTACCGTTACTATTCCGATACCTTTGGCATTCGAGCTCATACACTTGAAGCCGAATATGTGCAGCCGCTGCATCGTGGCTGGACGCTGACGCCATTGCTGAGGCTCTATTCGCAGTCTGAAGCCGATTTTTACATTGCAACCAACACCGCCTCTCCGTCCGATCCGACACCGGTTCCTCCCGGGACCGAATACTACTCGGAAGACCAGCGTCTCGGAGCATTCGGGGCGGTCACGTTGGGCATGAAGATCAGCAAGGATCTGGGCAAAGGCTGGCAGGCGGATGTGAAATACGAACACTACAGGCAGCGTCAGGATTGGACGGTCAGCGGACATGGTGATCCGGGCGTGGCGACCTTCAATGCACGCAGCATCCAGGTTGGCATCTCACGGGAAATCTGACCGGGTTGGGGCTGTGCCGGTGAGTTATCGGCAATTCAGTATTCGATCGATGTTTCCAGGGAAAACCGGAGGAACTGCGATGTTTTGATGCAGGTTTATATAATGAATGAATTGGAGCCGGTCTGTAAGAGCCGGCATCTCTGAACCGGAAGAGATTGACTGAGTGTCCCGTTCAGTGGGTTTTGAAAGGTGATGCAGTTCCTGGTCATGCAACACCGCCCGGGGGCAGTTAAGGAAAGATGATTCCGGGCCACCATCAATGGAGATTCACATGCAGAACTACCACATTGCCGTCATTGTCGGCAGCATCAGAAGGGATTCGCTGAACAGGAAACTCGCAGAAGCTCTCATACGTCTTGGCCCACCCGATTTCTCATTCTCGCTGATACCTATCGCCGATGTACCTCATTACAATCAGGACGAGGAGAACGATCCTCCTGAATCCGTTCGTCGTCTGAAGGCGGCTGTTGGCGCGTCGCAGGGCTTGCTTTTCGTGACACCCGAATACAACCGCTCGGTGCCCGGGGTGCTCAAGAATGCTATCGATCAGGCCTCCCGACCTTACGGGCAGAGTGCGTGGACAGGTAAGCCTGCCGCTGTCATCGGAATATCGCCGGGAGCGGCGGGTACTGCGCTGGCCCAGCAGCATCTGCGGAACATGCTCGCCTTTCTCGATGTGCCGACGCTCGGGCAACCTGAAGCGTTCATACAGGCAAAAGAGGGGCTTTTTGACGAAGATGGCGGAATTGGCGCGGCAAGCAGGCAGTTCCTTCAGGGATGGATGGATCGCTTCACCGCCTGGGTTCGCTTTCATCAGCCTTAAGTGCGAAGAAGCATAAGTTCAGAAAGTCTCGAATACCGCATGCCTTTATATCGAAGATACAGGCGGCTCTCCTGTATGTTTTTTTAACTATTATTTTTATGAAAAATATGGTAAATATGTTGAAGTAATGTTCGGTTCCCCCCTCTTGTCCCTCAGTCAAGGGGTTCTTTCTGGTTGAAGGCAGGTTCGGCAGAGAGACCCTTTCCGAAAGTTCCTCGTTTCATTGTATGATTTGATCGTTTCGTGATGTCCTTAAGTGTTATTTAAACTTCACGTTACAAGTTTTAATGGATCGCCGGGCAGTGTCATTCAGATCTAAGGCCATACGAGTCACTGATAGTCATGACCATCGGTTCAACCGACAACTTTTTGTCGATTGCCGGTACGTCATTCTTTCGTTTCTGTGTAGTTCTGACGCAGAATGTGCGGCTCAGGCCTGATCAAAAGTGATATGCGTAGCGGGATGCTTTTATCGATTTCAGAATCCGCAGTAGAAAAAGGAGTGCTATGACCAGGCATTTTTCTCAAACCACGGCCTCGGAAAAACGGGTTATCGTCGTGGACGGTGACCGGGATTTGCGTGACGACCTGGTCAGCTATCTGTCACTTCAGGGGTATACGGTGACTGGAGTCGGGTCGGCAGCCGATTTTTATCAGATGCTGTTTTCCGCTGAGCGCTGCGATCTTGCCATTATCGATATCGGCCTGCCGGACCAGAGCGGATTTGTGCTGGCAGAATATGTCAGAAAGAATACCGATGCCTGGATTATCGTGCTTCACTCCGGAGCGACCGTCGAGGAGCGACTCGCCGGATATGAATCAGGCGCTGACATGTCTCTTGCCAAACCGGTCGATGTCAGGGAGTTGGCGGCGCTGATCGCCAACATGTTCGATCGGATCGAGGCATCGAGACCCCATCAGGTTAAACAACCCACTCCACAGGAGCCTGTGGCAGGCGATGAGAGCGGTTCGTGGCGACTTCTGCGCAACGAGTGGAGTTTACTGACCCCACATGGTGATGTCATTGCGCTGACGGCCAAGGAGTTCGATTTTCTGCTCTCCCTTGTGTTGCAGAGTACGGCAATCGTCACCCGTCAGTATATCCTGAAAATTTTGGGCTATCAGTCAAATGAACAGGGCAATCGCGCGCTTGAGTCACTGATCTATCGTTTGCGGCGTAAAACCGAGTCGTTCGGCTTCGGTTTTCCCATCAAGACGTATCGTGGGGTAGGCTACTGTCTGGCCGTGCCGATCGTGCTTGCCTGATTTCAGCTTCGCTCTGATCGGTCCGCTCCGGGTTATCATCAGTTCGAAACATGTCCAGCGAGGTGATGCGAACTTCTCTGGTGGCTGAGATTTTGGCCTTTCCATAGTGAACACAGAGCACGATCCGGCGCTTGGCCGGTTTGAACGATTCCCGTCTTTTTCCGTCTCACGGCTGTAACATCCGTTTACAGGCCTGCAGTATTTCCATCTGTACTTCGTTTTCTTCCTGGTTGCAGTCTGTTGCCTGGGTCGCTTTCGACCACCAGCAAATTCCTCGTGCTCAATTTCCCGAGGGCATAACGAACAACTGCAATCCCTGATCACCGTGATCGAAATGTCCGATACAGTCTGACAGATGCGTTTTCAGGAGATCTGGTAACGCTTTGTGGTGTTTTCCTCTAACCTGAACGAAAGGAGGCCGATCATGAAAAGAGTTCTCGTAATCGTCATGGCGTTTGTACTGATCATGAACTCGGCGATTGCCAGGAGCAGTTCGAGATCCGGCAAGCTCAATCTCGATTCGGGGATTACCGTTGGGGCTTATCAGGGGATGGTTGAAGAGCATCTGTCCGGTATCCTGCATACCGCCCATGTCATCGCGTCGTCGCCTGAAGCCGCGAGTGGAAACTGGACAAGGGTCCGGCCGATGCTCGAGCGCTTCAGCGCCGATCTGGCTACCGATGCCACGGTATGGTACGCGCTGCCCGACGGCAGCTATTACACGACGGAGAGCGGAACGCTTTCCGGCCAGAACATAAGGGACCGTTCATATTTCCCGAGCCTCACGGCAGGCAGGGATGTGCTGGGGGAGCTCGTGATCAGCAAGTCGACTGGATATCGGTCGATCATCGTCGCTTCGCCGGTGATGTCAGGCGGGAAAATGGTTGCCGCTGTCGGGATTTCAGTCAGGGTCGATCTGCTTTCAAAAATGGTCGATACGGCACTCAACATGCCTGAAGGAGTCTATTTTTATGCACTCACTCCGGATACCCGGATTGCCCTGCATCGTTATGCCGACAGGATGTTCAGAACCGTCGGTGATGTTGGCGATGAGCGTCTCGGCAATGACTTCAGGGCGGTCATGAACAGGAATCTTGGGGAGTTGGACTATTCCCTCGATGGCAAGCGGATCTCGTCGATATTCAGGAGATCTCCCATCCTTGGCTGGTATTTTTTCATTGCACGTCAACAGAACTGACCGGTCATGGAACAGAATGCTCAAACCTGCAGCAGGACATTGGCTGCCACGGATCGTCAATACATGCACCTCGCTTATGAACAGGCCCTGAAAAGTTACCGGGAGGGGGGCATCCCGGTGGGCGCGATCATGGTTGAGGAGGATCGGGTGATCGCTGCCGGTCACAACCGAAGGGTTCAGGATAATGATCCGCTGGCGCATGGGGAGATCGATTGCATCAGGAAATGCGGGCGTCGAACCCGATATGGCGGTGTAACGTTGTACACGACGCTTTCGCCATGCATGATGTGTGCCGGTACCATCGTTCAGTTGGGTGTCTCTCGAGTCGTCGTGGGGGAGAATCGTAACTACAAGGGATATATGCAGTTGCTGATCGACTGCGGGGTCGGGGTAGAGTTGCTCGATGATGAAGCTTGCCGGGAGCTCATGTCCGAATTCATCGATCGCAATCCCGGACTCTGGGACGAGGATGTTTCGGGGAAGGTATGATTTTGCCGGCGCAGTGAGTCATTTAAGCCCTGCTTTTCCTTTTGCGTCGTGGTCATGCTGCCATCCACCGCCAAGGGCGACATAGAGCGCCGCCGAGTCCTGCAGCCTGAGCGCCTGAGCCTGGATTTGTCCGATTCTCGACTGCCGGTACTGAATGTCTGCCATGATGACCTGCAGATAATCGGCAAGCCCGGCTTTGTATCTGGTCTGTATCAGTTTGAGCGAGAGGCCGGCATCGTTCACCGCACGGGCTCTGGATCGGGCGAGATTGGCATCCTCTTCGAGTGCCCGCAAGAGGTCGGCGACCTGGGCGAAGGCCGACAGAACGGTCTGCCGGTAGTCAGCCAGGCTGCGATCCCTTCCGGCAATTGCAGCTCGTCGTTTCGCTGCAAGAGTTCCGCCATTGAACAGCGGTTGCACGACACCGGCTCCGATGCCCCAGACGAGATTGCTGCCGTCCAGCAGCTTGTCCATGGACCCGCTCGATCGTCCGTAATTGCCGGTTAGAGTAAAGCTGGGGAGCATGGCTGCGGTGGCAATGCCGATATTGGCGTTTGCAGCATGCAGTTGGGCTTCGGCGGCGAGGATGTCCGGACGCTGGCGAACAAGTTCGGAAGGCAGCGACAACGGCAGCCGATCAGGAAGCGCAATCTCTGTCAGTTTCAGCTCCGGTACCTGCCATTCCGATGGTGACTTGCCGACAAGGGTGGCCAGCAGGTGCTCCGACTGGCTCAGGCTCCTCCTGACTGGGGGCAGAGAAGCCTCGAGTGACTCCAGCTGACTCTTCATGGCAAGAACCGCACTGTAGTCGGTCAACCCTGACCGGTACTGGTTTTCCGCTATCGAGAGCTGCTCCTTCTCGATGGCGATGAGCTGTTCGAGTTCACCGATCTCTTCCCGGTATGCCGCTATGGCAATGCTGGTGTTCACGATATTGCCTGACAGCATCATCCAGGTGCCGAGGGTGAGCGCCTGCTGCTGGTCTACCTGTGCCCTGAGTCCTTCGACGGTACGGCGCTGGCCTCCGAAAAGGTCAAGCGCATAGCTGACCGAGGCTGTCAGGGTAGACAGATTGATCACCGATCCGGTGGGTACGCTGCCGGAACCGGCTGTTGTGCTGTTTCCTCTCGATTGCTGGAGCGATGCGTTCACCTGGGGAAAAAAGATCCCCGCGCCAGCTTTGATGTTTTCCTGGCTTTGCCGGAGGCTCGCCTGTGCTGACTGCAGGCCTGGATTGCCGGCAAGAGCGCTCGTCATTACCGAGTCGATCTGTTTTGACCTGAATGCCCTCCACCAGTGAGGCGATGGTTCTGCACCTTCGGCAAAACGCTGCAGCGAATCGGGTGATGCGCCGTTGTGCCAGGGAGTTCCATTCCGGTCGTAACGATTGCCCTGCGGTTCTGCAGGACGCACGAAATCGGGGCCGGCTGAACAGCCCGAGAGCATGAGGAGCATGAGACAACACGCGATACCCGTATGGCGAAAACGGAGTGGCATCTTACGGTTTCCTTGTTTGTTCGCCGATATAGACGTCGACAAGCTGGCCTGGATAGAGCGAGAGCCCTTTCGGTTTCTCAAACGTGAAAATGAGCGGAAGGACCCGCACATCCACCCGCTCGGATCGCTGACTCGAGAGCTCGATTTTTGGCGAAACGTTTGGCTGGATCCGGGTGAATTTCAATGGCAGCGTGATGTCGGTGCCGCGAATGGTCATTCGCGCCTGCATCTGTGCCGGGGAGGGAAGCCGCTGGATGAGAATTTCATCGACATAGCAGCGCACCGCCAGGTCTCCGTTCAGATTTCCCATGACCAGTACCGGCGAAAAACCACTGGTATAGGTGTTGTAGCTGCCCTGCGTCGAGATGAAGCTGCCGGCGGAGGTGTTGATCGAAAGAACGGTGCCGTCGGCTACCGCTTTGATGACATATCTCGACAGGAGTGCTTCGGCAGACTGGTATTGCTTTCTTGCGAGTTCGAGATTCGCTTTCGCCGTCCTGACGGCATTCGCGGCCGTGTCGAGCGCATCCCTGCTCACGGATCGGGGATCGGTGTCGGCTGCGGACTTCAGTTTGCGGTACTGCGCATCGACAGTGCCGAGTGTGGCGCCCGCCACCTCGATCTGCGCCTTTGCGGATTCGGTGGCGGCACGTTGTACGGTGTCGTCGAGAATGATCAGCGCCATGCCGGATTTCACCTTCTGGCCTTCCGATACGGGAATGCGAAGCACCGTTCCCGATACTTCAGGATAGATGTTGACATTGGCTCCGCTCGACTGGGCGCTTTCGATGATCCCGTTGGCGTAGATGCCTTTGCTGTAAGGATTCGACGCCGGTTTGAACGCCGGTGGCTGAGGCTTCTGCTGCATTCTCATGATGAATGCGCTTCCGATTCCCAGAAATACTCCCAGGATTGCCAGGCCAATGAGGATTTTATTTCTCATGCAGGTGATTGGTTTCAAGTCCGGTGATTCTGCCATCCTCCATCTTCATGATCGTATCGGCATACTCGTAGATTCTGCTGTCATGGGTCACGATGATGACGCATCTTTTGTCGTTGAGTATCCTGGTCTTGATGAATTCGACAATTTTTCTGCCGGTATCGCCATCGAGTGATGCCGTGGGTTCGTCGAAGATCAGGATATCCGGTTGTCCTGCAATCGCCCGGGCGATGGCCACACGCTGCTGTTCACCGCCGCTCAGTTTGACCGGTTGTAGCTCCGCCCGCTCCTTCAGGCCGACAATCTCCAGATACTGCAGGGCGTTCCGCATGGCTTCGTTCCACTCCATCTTTTTAAGGATCAGTGGAATTGCCACGTTTTCGAGTGTCGTCAGGCGAGGGAACAGGTGGTAGTCCTGAAAGACGAACCCGATCTTCTTCAGCCTCAGATCGGCGAGTTCGTCATCAGTCATGGCCCAGATGTCACGCCCCTCGATGGTGACCTGACCTCCATTTGGTTTCAGAATACCGGAGATCATACTGAGCAGCGTGGTCTTGCCGCTGCCCGAAGGCCCCACGATGTAGAGCATCTCACCGTAGCGCACCTCGAAGTCGGCATCACGCACGGCTATCGTTCGGGCGTCACCCTCTCCAAACCATTTCGCCAGCTTGCTGGCCCTGATCACGCAATCGCCCATCTCAACCCCTGAAAATATCGAATGGTTGGATCTGGAGCACTTTGCGGACGCCGATATAACTTGATACGCCGGCGATGATGGTGACCATGAGCAGGGCAAACCCCAGGATGCTGAAGGTGAGCTGTGCGGCATAGTCGGGCATGCGCATCCGCATGAGCAGCATGAAGCTCGATGCGGCACCGACCCCCAGGCCATAACCGGTCAGGGAGGTGAAGAACGCCTGGAACAGGATCATGGTGACGAGCTCCCGCCCCTTGGCGCCAATGGCTTTCATGGCGCCGAACTTCTCCAGATTTTCAAGAATGAAGGTGTAGAATGTCTGACCAGATATGGAGAGGCCTACCAGGAAACTGATCGAGGTCATCAGGAGGATGTTGGTTCCCATACCGGTTTTGTAGGTATAGAATGCGGTGATCTTGTCGACGAACTGCTGCCGCGTCAGGGCCTCGTAACCCAGCCTGGCGATCTCCCGCTGTATTCCCGGAATGTCACCGGTGCTTCGCGGCTCGATCAGCACGAACGAGGTGGTGAAGCGCGTCGTGGGAATGTAGGTGATGGCACGGCTGAAGGTGGTATACAGTGTCGGTACGCCGAAAAGTCCCGACGAGGCGACTTTGGCTATGCCTACGACGGAGGCCCGGTTGTCGTTGATTTCGAGTTCGCTGCCGATGGGAGGGCTTCCAAGTTTCGAATACTCCGCGTCTTTGACAACCAGGAACCCATTTTCGGCGAAGATGTCTTCGATCCGGCCTTCAATGAGCTCCGGTCTGCCGAAAAGGGTGGTATCGTCGAGCCCGATCACCGTGACCGACTGGTAGGAGCCATTTCTGAGCTTAACCTGTGCGCCGCCGTAGTACAGCGGGACAGCATAGCTGACCCCCTTGATGCTGCGTGCCGAGGAGAGCACGTAATCGGGCATGGGTATGCTGCTGACCGTGTTGTTCACGGCAGGATCCATGACCCATACCTTGGCGCCGATATTATAGACGGGGGCACAGGATCTGGAGAGGATGCCGGAGAACATCGACATCATCATGACCATCAGGAAGACGGCGAAGGTGATGCCGACCAGGAGCGCGGTGAACTTGCTCCGATCGTTGACCAGCAGTTTGAAGGCTATTCTGAAAAGGCCTGTCACCGGTCACCCTCCTCTCTCTTCGTTCATTCGAATTCGATCAGCGGCTGGCCGCTCTTGACGGCCTCTCCGACCGTGGCGAGAATGCTTTTGACCGTGCCGGCGGTATGGGCCGTAATATTCGTCTCCATCTTCATCGCCTCCAGCACGACGAGCAGGTCGTTGACCTGGAGTTTCTGGCCGGGCTGGACGTTGACCCGCTGCACGATGCCGGCAATCGGGCTCCGGCACACTTTTTCGTCGGGCAGTCCGTCCGCAGCCGGAGCAGCTGGTTGTGGTCTGGGGGGCGGTGCGGTGACCGGTTGTCCCGCCTGGATCGTCGAGGTGGGAAGTTCCGCAGGCATCCGGACCTCCTCGCCTTCGATCACCTCGACATCGACCACATATTTTTTCCCATCTATGGTGAGGCTTAACTGCACGATGCGTCTCCTTATTTTGTGGTGCTTGTGGTGCTGAAGGTATGGGACGACTGAATCGAGACCCGTCCCTGCTGTGACCAGCTGCTCGGCCCCTGATCGCTGATGAAGCGGGCTCTGCGAATGCGTACGTTCTTGCCGAGATAGGCTGCAATTGCGGCCGACATGATCATCAGCAGCTCCGGGGTGATTTCGGTATCGTTCATGCTGGTTCCTTTCAGATGATTACAGTGGTATCAGGCCATGTTTTTTCTGCGGCCTGAACTCGCGTTTGGAGTGCAGGACGTCGAGCGCCATGGCAAGGTACCTTCTTGTTTCTGCCGGCTCGACGATGTCGTCCACCTGAAGCCGGGACGCCGCAGCGTACGGCGTGGAGAAGGTGTTGCGATACTCTTCGATCAGCTCCTTGCGTTTCGCTGTCGGGTCCTCCGCTTTGCGGATCTCATCCCTGAAGATGATGTCAACGGCACCTTCGGCACCCATAACCGCGATTTCGGCCGTAGGCCAGCAGATGACCCGGTCGGCATCGAGGTCCTTGCTGCACATGGCCAGGTAAGCACCACCATAAGCTTTGCGGAGAATCACCGTGATTTTCGGTACCGTCGCCGCCGAGTAGGCGAACAGCATCTTGGCGCCGTGGCGGATGATGCCGCCATACTCCTGCTGGACGCCGGGCAGGAAGCCCGGCACATCGACCAGGGAGACGATCGGGATGTTGAACGCGTTGCAGAAGCGGATGAAGCGGGCGGCTTTGTCCGATGCGTCGATATCGAGCACACCCGCCATGACGCAGGGCTGATTGGCGATGATGCCCACGGATCGACCCTGGATGCGCGCAAAACCGATGACGATGTTCGGAGCGAACGACTCCTGTACCTCCATGAAGTCACCGTGATCCATCAGATGCCGGATCACCTCGCGGACGTCGTAGCTCTGTTTTGAGTCCAGCGGGACGATCGAGTTCAGGGCCTTGTCCGGCAGGATCACCTCTTCGGATTCAAAACGGGGCGGATCCTCGAGATTGTTCGAAGGCAGGAACGACAGGAGCCGCTTGCAGATGTTCATGGCATCGATATCGTCATCGGCAATGAAGTGAACTACGCCGGAGTAGTTCATCTGGGCGACCGGGCCGCCAAGGTCTTCCGCCGTGACATCTTCGCCGGTGACCGTTTTGATCACCGAAGGTCCGGTGATGAACATCCTTGCGGAACGGGTCTGGATGATGAAGTCGGTCAGCGCCGGGCTGTAGGCGGCGCCTCCGGCACAAGGCCCGCAGATCAGCGATATCTGGGGGACCACACCGGAAAGCATCACGTTGTTGTAAAAGATCTTGCCGTAACCCGAAAGGCTGTCGATGCCCTCCTGGATACGTGCTCCGCCAGAGTCGTTGACGAAGATGAACGGCGAACCGGTTTTCAGTGATGCCTGCATCATCTCGACAATCTTGCGGCAGTGCATTTCTCCTGCGGCGCCACCGCCGACGGTGAAGTCCTGGCTGGCCAGATGCACCAGGCGTCCCTCGATGCATCCTGCACCGGTTACGACGCCATCCGCGGGCATCTCTTTTCCGGAGAGTCCAAACTGGGTGCAGCGGTGTTTGGCGAACAGTCCCGATTCCTGGAAACTGTCCTGATCGAGCAGCGCCGTGACCCGTTCCCGTGCGGTCAGGCAACCGGTTTCGTGTTGCCGGTCGATGCGGACCTGCCCACCGCCCATCTGTTGTTCATCTTTGCGTTGGTTGAGTTCCGCTACGATCGTTTCGATATCCATGCTGTTGTTGTTCGTGCCTGTTTTTTCAGGTTCTCGTTACTGGTATGGGGCCACGGTCACCTTGTGCTGGTGGCCGCTCACGGTCACCGAGTAGGTGATCGGGCCGGTAATCGCCCCCTGGTGACCTTCTGCAGGGGTTTTTTCTGACAAGCCTGTTTCAGGGTCTTTGCCGAGGTTTCGCGGCCCTTCGTGGCGTTCTGCGAAAAATTTCGGCGCGACCTGCGGGAACATGGCGTAGGTCAGGACATCCTCGTCGGTACCGTTGCAGCCGGTAAGGGCAAGCGCTTCGGACCTGAGCCGATCCCATTCGGGTTTCAGCAGATCGGCAGGCCTGCAGGTGATGGGCTCTTTTTTAGCATGGGTCCTGGCCATCTGCACAACCTCCGGGTTTTTCTCTCCCGGTCCCGCGCCGTAATAGCCAAGCATGAGATCCGAGAACTCACCGGTGAGCACCTGGTAGCGGCCCATCAGCACATTCAGTACCGCCTGGGTACCGACGATCTGACTGCTTGGCGTTACGAGGGGTACATAACCGGTATCCTTTCGTACCAGCGGGATTTCGTCGAGCACCTCCTTCATGCGATCACCCGCGCCCTGCTGCCGCAACTGGCTCTCCATGTTGGAAAGCATGCCTCCGGGGATCTGGCTTTTGAAGATTTCGGTTTCCGCACCGGTCACCTGCGACTGGAACTCACGATAACGCGGGAGCACGTTCACGAAATGGGCCTTGATCTTCTGAACCCTTTCCATGTCAACCTTCGTGGTGAAACCGGTGCCTTCGAGCATCTCCATGAAGCTTTCCGTGGGATTGTGACCCGGGCCGAGGCTCATGGTGCTGACCGCCGTGTCCACGCAGTCGACTCCGGCTTCGACCGCCCTCATCAGGCTCACCATGGTTACGCCGGTGGTGGCATGGACGTGCAGGTGAACGCGCATCTCCCTGCCACAAGCCTCCTTGATCCCTTTAACCAGATCGTACGCAGCCTGAGGCTTGATGAGTGCGGCCATATCCTTGATGCAGATGGAGTCCACACCCATCTCCTGCAGGCGTTTTGCCTGCTCGACGAACAGCGCGGTCGTGTGGATCGGGCTCACCGTATAGGAGATGGTCCCCTGGGCGTGTCCGCCGGCGCGTCTGACCGCACGGACAGAGGTTTCAATGTTGCGAAGGTCGTTGAGTGCATCGAAAATGCGGAACACGTCGATACCGTTTTCCGCCGATTTCTGGCAGAAACGTTCAACAACTTCGTCCTGGTAATGCCGGTACCCGAGGAGGTTCTGACCTCTCAGGAGCATCTGCAGGCGGCTGTTCGGCATGAGTTTCCGGAAGGTGCGGAGCCGTTCCCACGGGTCTTCGTTCAGGTAGCGGATACAGGCGTCGTAGGTGGCCCCTCCCCAGCACTCGACCGACCAGAAACCGGCCTGGTCGAGATCGCTGCATGCTTCGGTCATGTCCTCGATTCCGAGCCTGGTGGCGATCAGGCTCTGGTGAGCGTCCCGAAGTGCAAGTTCGGTAATGTCGATAATGCGGTCGATGATAACTCCGTTTTGTTGAGGGTTCGATGTGGACCGCGTCCGGCACATCACGAACGGCGACCGCTGGACGGTCCTTTTACAGTCAACCATTTGCCGGTCTTGCAGGTTTCCTGATGACAACCTGTTCTTGGTCCGGCTTTTCTTAATCTTATAATTTATTTTTTGAAAATGATATACTTCATTCAACAGCAGACCTGAATTCTTTGCGAACTTCCTGCAAATTCTTTCGGTTTCTGACCTGAAATGGTTGTCTGCACCAGTAAACAGAGGATGAGGCACCTTTATTTCGAAATTTTGCGAGCTCAGTCTGAGCGTTTGCATTTTCCGGGTTACCCGCCAGTGATCTTTGTGATGATGCAGAAATCAATCCTTTCATGAATCAGTCGTTATCCACGGTAAACCGCCCCTTTTTCCATCTGCTCTCTTTCCGGATCCTGATCGTACTGGCATACCAGACCGTCGCTGTCGTAGCTGGATGGCACATATACGAGCTCACTCACGATGCGCTTTCGCTGGGGCTTGTCGGCCTCGCTGAAGTCATTCCCTATTTTTTACTGGCACTTTTTGCCGGTCACGCGATCGATCACTACTCGAGAAAAATGTTCGGCGTGGCCGCCTCGGTGCTGCTCGTCATCAACGCCCTCATGCTGGCGGCCGTTTCGGCGGGAGTGATCCGTGGGAACCCGGTGGTCTGGATCTATGCTGCGATCGCTGTAGGCGGCGTCGCGCGGGCGTTCATCAGTCCTACCTACAGTGCGGTTTTCGCCCAGGTCTTGCCACGTCATTTGTATGCAAAGGGCTCTGCTGTCGGAAGTTCCGTGTTCCAGCTCGGGCTGGTCACCGGTCCTGCGCTGGGCGGTATCATGGTGGCAACCCTTGGCAAGACGACCAGTTATGGCATTGCGGCGATGTTTTGTGTCGCTGCGGCTCTGGCCCTTTTCTCGATTCGTGTCGAAAAACGGCCGCCGACCCAAAGCGCACCGCTCTTCAGCAGCATTTCCGAAGGGCTTCGATTCGTTCTGGGTAACCGCATCGTTCTGGGCGCCCAGATGCTGGATATGTTTGCCGTGCTTTTCGGGGGTGCGGTGTCGTTGCTGCCGGCCTTTGTGAAGGATGTGTTTCACGCCGGTCCGGAACTGCTCGGGTTATTGCGTGCGGCACCTGCGCTTGGTGGCATGGCCACCGGACTTCTGCTCTCCCGGTATCCGATCAGATTTAATAATGGGCAATGGCTCCTCGGAGCGGTTGCCGGTTTCGGGCTCTGTATCATCGGCTTCGCCCTGTCTGGCCAGATCTGGATTGCAGCTCTTTTTCTGCTTCTGTCAGGGATTTGTGACGGAGTCTCGGTGGTCACTCGAACCACGATTGTGCAGCTTGCTACTCCAGACGCTATCCGTGGCCGAGTCGCCGCGATCAACGGTATATTCATCGGCTCATCCAATGAGCTTGGAGCTTTCGAGTCGGGTCTGGTCGCAAGACTGATGGGATTGGTGCCTTCCGTGGTGTTTGGGGGAGTGATGACGCTGGTAGTTGTCGCGCTCACAGGGAGGATCGCTCCTGAACTTCGCCGTCTGGATCTCCAACAGCTGGACTGACAGCGATCGGTGACCGGGTTCCGGAAGAGGCTGCATCATCTTTGGTGATGATACAGCCTGCTGCTGTTCAAGGACGGTGTTTTTCGATATGTGCGGCTTCGAGCACGTCATCGAGCCCATGCATGTGGGCCTGTTCGACGAGTTCCCTGATCAGTTCGGTCCACCGGAGATGCTGGCGATCTTCCGCGTCCTGGCTATCGTAACGGAGAACGAACACCGCTTCGCCATGAGCGGTAATCTCTTCATTCAGTCCCAGACGATCGATCAGGGCTGTTTTGACGAGTTCTTCCATAGTGTTTTCAGGGGTTATGTTGGCGTTCGTTAACGATCAGGTACCGCAACAGCAGTCGCTAAAACCAGCAGACGACCATCGGGGATCGTATGGTTGATTTAGCTTATATGAAAAAGATCTCTTAACGCAGAGGTGAACTGATAATAAACACCGAAGTCTTTGGTCAAACGATCCTCTTTCTGTAAAGAGTCATCCACAGCCGCATGTGATAGGGGGTTCAGCTGGTCGCATGCATGGATGCCTTTAGTTAATATTTAATATATACAATTCGGCTTTAAAACAAGACGGCATGTAAGTAAGTCCCAAGTTGACGGGCATCTTTCTGACATTTGAGGCTTTTCGTGAAAAATGCGTTTTGCCAGGGGCGCATGCTGATCTGTAACTATTTTAATAAAGGTAAGTTGAGTGGTTTTGCCAAACGCCTTGCCGAGAAACGTACTTTAATTCATAAATTACGTTCTGAAGGAAATTTTGGCCGTCAGGGACAAGCCTGGTGCGCAGGTTCATTTTCCTTACCGTTCCCGCCCTCACCCCCTCTGAACCTGAAGGTTTCCTGTGGCCTTTTCAGGTCTTGAATCACGCTGTTACATATCGATATTCAGCATGAACGACAACCGGAGACACCATGAGCAGTTCTGCCAGAAGTGTATTTACCAGCGGCATTTACCATATTCTTCTCGGAGGATCTCTGGTGATCGATCCGAACTTTCTGCTGCGTCTTTTCGGATTTCCGGTAACCTCGGAAATCTGGATCCGCATCCTTGGCCTGGCCCTGCTGAGTATCGCTTTTTATGATATTTCCGCAGCTCGTGCCAATCTTGCCGATTTTTTCCGCTGGAGTGTCCTGGTTCGTTTACCGATTGTCATTTTTCTCGGGTTGTTTGTTGCGGTGGGTCTGGTGAAAACCACGGCGATACTTTTCGGGATCGTCGAATTGATCGGCGCTCTCTGGACCGCGTTCGCTCTCAGATCTCCCGAACCTGTCTGACCGGATAATCACATCTATCAAAGGAGGGGCTTATGCTGACCGTTTTGCAGAAAAGAACCGCACAGGCGATCGTCAACATTTTCGAAACCGGCTCGGTTCTCGGGGACTATGGAAATGTCACGCTCATACCGGGGGATACCGGACATCTCACCTTCGGGAGATCCCAGACTACACTCGCTTCGGGAAATCTCTTCAAACTTCTGCGGATGTATTGTGAAAATGCGGGAGCCCGTTTCGCGGAAAAACTGAATTCCTATCTCGAACGATGCGAACAGGGCGATCTGTCGCTCGATCATGATCTGAAACTGCACAATATTCTTCGCGCCTCTGCTGACGATCCGGTCATGCGTGATACGCAGGATCATTTTTTTGAACAGGTCTACTGGCAGTCAGCCGAACGTTCGGCAAGCCGTGCTGGCATTTCGACTCCTCTGGGCGTGGCGGTGGTGTATGACAGCACCATTCACGGATCGTGGGTGATGATTCGCGATCGAACCGTCAGACAGGTCGGAACTCTTGAGAAACTCGGGGAGCGACCCTGGGTCGAAGCATATGTCAGGACCCGCCGTGACTGGCTTGCCGGCAATGCCAATCCGAAACTCAGGCCGACGGTCTATCGTATGGATGCGTTTGAACGGCTCATCGAACAGGGCTACTGGGGATTGACGCTTCCACTCGTCGTTCGGGGCAATGAAATTTCAACAGCGACCTTGCAGGGAGTTCCTCCGGGATGTTATGACGGCCCTCAGCCCGGATCGCGTCTGGTTAGCGTGCAGTCTCCGCTGCAACGCGGGCTCGATGTACGTTTGATTCAGCTCGGGCTTTCCGATCGTGGCATGAACGTCAAGGCTGACGGTATTTTCGGGCAGACATCTGCAGGATTGGTTAAATCTTTTCAGAAGTCCGAAGGTATGCCGGCAACAGGGGTTGTCGACGCTGCACTTATCGCAAAGTTGATTGCATGAGTCGCACAGCTATTTCCATACGATGTTACTGGCATTTTAATTCCTTTTGTAGTGGTGATATATAGGAAAGTGCCAGTTATTACATATATTATAACTGAATTCTTTGAGGTGTAATTTTCACCTCATCAGTACCCCCTCGTTATTCCCCTGCTTTGGAGCTACTCGAAGTTTGAGTGGTTTCCTGTTTCCCCAACTGGCGCGTTGCTTTTTCTTCGCTTGATTCATGTTTTCAGTTTTGTCGTTTATCGGTTCAGTTATGGATACCGGAACAGAATGCCCATGTATGAGGCAGCAGATGGTTTGTTATCCAGCATGTTGTTTTTCCGGGTATTCAAGGGCTTGATGCTTGTGGATTCAGCACGCCTTTGAACGCCCGGCAGAAGAATTTGTGGCAGTTTTCATGATCAATGCCAAAACAAAACGGAGTTTACGGCATGAACTGGATTAAATGGAATTTGCTGAATATCGGTCTTTACCTGAAGCGCATACTCGGTCTGTTGAGAAAACGGGCGATAGCCGATGTGTATGAGATTGGGCAGGGACAGGAAGAGATCATCAGAAAAGGATCACCTTTTGGCTTCGAAATGAATGTTGCCGACAGGTACTATGAGTTCTGGCATCAGGACTACAGTTCACTGGTGAAGATGAACATCTATTTCGTCATCCTGCTGATGCTCGGATTGTCGTATGCACTGAAAGCCATACTGGGTTTCGATTTTCTCTACGAGTACTATATCGGACTGGCTTCCATCATGCTTTCTACGGTTCTGATGGGGCTGTTCGCTTATGAAATGCTGCTGAAAAAGAGTGAGGATCCTGTCAACGAAGAGGACTACAGAAACGCTAAAGAGTGGTTGCATTTCATTTGTGAAAAGAGTCGCCATCCCATGCCCAAGTGGCTGCTTGCCATCACTTTTGTCGGTGTGCTCATCGAGGCGATCGCCATCATCATCGTCATTATCTCCTGGTTCGCCAACACCTCCAGGACCATAGAACTTTATTTCGGTATAGCTCTGGGTACGGCCGTGGCCGCTACCATCGCCCTGACTGTGCATCATGCGGGTGAGGCGCTCTACAAAGAGCATCATCGCAAGGTGATGTGGTCTGCCATAGACCATGAAAGCAAGGACAATCAGGATAGCGATCGTCGGCTCATCATCAGGGAGCTGAAAAAGATCAATCCTGCCATCACCTTCAAGAAACACGGCTTCATCAGAACCTATGGGCCGATCATGTGGGCGGTCATGATGGTTTCGCTCTTGTCGGTGTTTGCTTTCCTTTCGAGGGCGAACCTCAATCTCGGAATCATCAACAGCCGCATGCAGGCGGAGCAGGTCAGCGATTCCAATTTTTTTGCCTCTTCATCCCCGACAGCTTCACCAACCGATCTCATCGATCAGCAGGACCCGGTCAATACCCCCAATGCCAACATCATGAGCCAGACGGAAATCAACAGCATGTATGCGTCATTGCTCGCTCTGATGGTCATTTTCCTCATCATCAACTACATGGGTGGGCTGAGCGGATACAAGTACAGTTTCTACAATGACACCAGCGAACACAGCTTCAGGACCATCAGGAAATACGAGAAGCAGCAGGTCAGACGGGCCAAGAAACAGGAGGGGGTCACCGCAATGCAGAAAACCATCGAGAAGAAAGCGAATCTGCTCTTCTCCTACTATCATCCGTTGCTGATCAACGCCATAACGAGCGAAGACCTGCGTGATTCGCTGAAACAGGCGCTGAACGAGCGGGGTGTATACCGGATGAAGACCTATATCGATAACCATCAGTAGTCGTGCCAATCATGAGTTCAATACAATCTATGCGGAAAGGGCTGATCATTCTCGGAATCCTCCTGCTCATTCCGCTCAGACTGTTTGCCAACCCGTTTCCACGAACCTCTTATGAAGCGCTTGGCCAGCGGAACATGCGGCCTTATCCTTCGGATGTACTGTTTGTCCTGATCGACCAGAGTGTCAATTTCGATAACACGATCAGAAGCAAGGCACTCGAACTGGTCAGTGACTGGATAGCCGATGGCCGTGCGGTAGAAGTTTATGCCTTCTCATCGGCGGTTCCCGGCAGGTACACAATGAGAATTACCGGAGGCAGAATCGACGATACCCCGACCGACTACTTTATCGACAATCTGCGGCGGAGTGATCGGGAAATGTTCAACGTCATGCATGCCAGGCAGAAGACGTTGGCGAAGCGGGTCATCCTGAACTCGATGCTGCAGGCATTCAATGGCAGCAGGTCCGAGATCCATCATACCGATATCGTCAGGACCGTCAGAGAGATCTCGGATTACATACATCGGTATCCGGCTGGTACAAAGAGCGTTTTTCTGGTATCGGACATGCTCGAGAACTCGCAGGTCGCATCGTTCTACTACAACAACAGGATACGAGCGATTGCTCCTGACAGGGAGCTTGCAGCGGTTGCTGCGAAAAACATGATCGGGGACTTTGGCGGCAACGTGAAGGTATACATTCTCGGGCTCGGGTACTACACGGTGGACAGGACGAAGCCGCAGAGTGAAAACTATCTCGACTCTGACAGAATCAGCAATATCGCCAACTTCTGGTACAAGTACTTCACCAGATCACGCACCGTCGTCATGGAGATCGGAAAACCCATGATGTTCGGTGCCTTGCGCTGAATCCGAGATGTGATAGTGGCTGTCTCAGAAGCAAGGATGAGGCAGTTTCATCTCTGGGAACGAGGCTGTCTCAGAAGGGATTCACCTATATGTTTTGCGTTTGTCCCTGAATGTCATCCTGATCCCGACTGTGTCGGACTCAGAATGACAGAAAAAGTGAACGAACCGGCGTCAGTAAGCGGCTTTGTTGGTGCTTTTGAGACAGCCTCAGCTTTATATCATTGAAAAAGCAATCAGCTACAACTACAGCAGTTGCTTTTATGAGGCCGTCTAAAAGTCTGGTTGAGTGCCAATACAAGAGGGAGGCAGGGATGTCTGCCCTCCGTTCAAAATGACGTTTTATTGCTGGCCGCAAAGTACTTCATCGTCCTTTTTTCGTATGAGTCAGAGAGGACAGAATGAAAGTACTGTCTGTCTTCACGTTACGCCTTTTTTGAGAAGAGCTGAAGAATCCTTGCAAGCAGGCTCTGTTTCGGTTCCTGCTTTACCGCCATACCTTCACCGGCCCATCTGGAGATTCCGCCCTGCAGATTGACGAGCTTGCGATGACCATGACTGATCAGGAATCGTGACGCCGCAAGGCTGCGATTGCCTCGCTGACAGGCGACGATCACCTGTTTGTTTGCCGGAATCTCCTGGTGACGCTGTTCTATTCTGCTCAGCGGGATATTCATGCAGCTCTCGACATCGAACGCCATTCTTGACAGTTCACGAGGTTCCCGGACATCGATCAGCACGGCCCCTTTTCGTATGAGAAGTTGAGCCTCTTTGGGGCTGACATTTTTAATATTGCTCATGAGACAGACGCTTTTTCCGCTTGAGTTGGATTGTATTTGCCGATCGGTTTCTACCCTGAATCACCCTGATGCAGTCGTAATTCTGCAATCTTTTCCGATGCTCCCTTTTCGGGGTCCTATACCTATACCCGGTATGGGTATATAAGATAACAAACGGCACCTGAAGAACCATGCCGGAACGGTCGATTTTTCAGCACTTCACCGGTTTTTTCCCAGCGGCTCCAATAATCGATTACCTTATGCTATGCCATGAGGTGCAAGGTCGCCTGGGCTCATGGTTCAGCCCATGATACAGCTTCAGGGTAACCATCGTCAAGCCCCCTTGTCTTTAACAAATCCTCATCGGCAAAGCACACAACAACTTCAGACAACAGGGACATGCGAAGGTATCTGGCTGGAAGAATCGGGGTTCTCTTCTGTTTCATCATGCTGGCGAGCGGAAACGTTCATGGAAGAACGTTTCCGGATGACAATCCGGGACCCGATGAAACGGTTTTTCCCGTGACTTCAGGCCACGGCATCGAACCGGCAACGGTTCAGCCGGACCGAATCGATACCACCAGCGGCGCCGGGTATCTGACCAGTGTTGAACGGCAGGTCATTATTGAAATCAACCTGATGAGAAGTGACCCGAGCGGCTATGCGAAGCAGTGCCTGGTTCCGCTCAGATCATGCTATCAGGGGAAGCTGCTCAAATATCCGGATCAACTGCCAATATTGACGCACGAAGGAGTGAAGGCACTGGATGAGTGTATTCGCGAGCTTGAACAGGCCAGACACCTGCCGATTTTTTCGCCAAGCGACGGGCTGACCATGGCAGCCAGAGATCATGTAATGGAACAGGGACCAACCGGCAGAACAGGGCATTCCGGAAGCGATGGCTCCACATTGCTCGACCGGCTCGAACGATATGGTAACTGGGATGTTTCGGTCGGGGAAAACATCTCGTACGGTTTCGGCGAGGCCAGGGCGATCGTGACGGCCCTGCTCATCGACGACGGCGTGCCTTCGCGCGGTCACCGGAAGAATTTTCTGGACAGCAGCTTCAGATTTGTCGGAGTCGGTGTCGGCCCTCATCGCGTCTACAACAAGATGTGCGTCATCGACTTCGCCGGCGGATACACGACCAGCCACATCGGGAGGTCCAACTGACAAGCGCTGCCATCAGTCAGTGGTTAATTTTTCGGCGACAACAGTTTTCAGAGATACACAGGTTCAGGCTCGGTCATTCTGAATGAAGCGTAGCGGAATGAAGAATCCATCTTATTTTATCATAATGACTTTTGGATTCTGTACTTTGCCGGAAATGACATCCGCGGAACCGCGGAGTTATAAAAATGGATACTTTTGTTCGCCGAAGTACAACGTGACCTGAGTGTTTTCATCAACCCCAGACGTGTAAACAGTATGCCCAGCGCACCAGGAACTCCGGGAGTCTATGTGGAAGAGACCGGTAAGCCGTTTCCATCAGTCATCCAGGTCGAATCGGCCATTCCTGCCTTTATCGGTTACACGGAACGTGATAACTTTCAGGGGGTGAGCCTCATTGCCAACCCGAAGAAAATTCGATCCCTTGCCGAATTTGTTGAAATCTATGGGATGGCCAAGCCGGTGCGCCTTCAGACTGGCGCTGAAGCTGGCATAAAAATCAGAAAGGAAAACGGACAGCTGACGCTCGACGGCAACCTGTCCGATCCCTTTTCCTCCCTGGTGTATCGACTGTACTACAGCCTTCAGCTCTATTTCAGCAATGGGGGCGGCCCTTGTTTTATTGTCTCCTGCGGCGCGTACAAGAGTGACGACAGGGTCTCCGACGTCGACATGGCTTCGGCTCTGCAGGCCCTGACGGGTGTTGACGAACCGACCATGATCGTCTTTAGCGACGCGGTGTCCCTTGCCAATGCGGATGAATATTATGCATTGTGCAATAGCGCTTTGTCACAATGCGCTCAATTGAATGATCGGTTCGCGATCATCGACGTGTATCTCGATGCAGCATATAACGGCGCGGCACCATTTGCCGATGTCGAATCGGGCTTCCGTGATGGAATCGGTACCGATCACCTGAGTTACGGGGCATCCTACTATCCATGGCTGAAAACCACGCTCGCGTACCTCATCGACGAGTCGGCCACATCCATAGTGAGAGGCGATGGGGTACTTCCTTCCGACATTCCCGATGGAATGGTGCTCAGGAACTATCCGGGAGCGGGGGAGGCGGAGCTTTCGCCGCAGGATATCATGGTCTCCCTCTATCATGCTCGAAACGACCTGTATACCGCGATCCGGCAGGAGATCGACCAGTTCAAAGTCATATTGCCGCCATCACCGGCCATCGCAGGCATCTACGCCACGGTTGACCGGACGCGGGGCGTTTGGAAGGCCCCTGCAAATGTGATGCTGCATTGCGTTGTCGAACCCATGGTGAATATCGGCGATCGGGAGCAGGCGGATATGAACGTCACCCTGAGCGGCAAATCGGTCAACGCAATCCGTCACTTTCCGGGACAGGGCCTTCTGGTCTGGGGAGCGCGCACGCTTGCAGGTAATGACCTCGAATGGCGATATGTCAATGTCAGGCGTTTCTTCATCACGGTCGAAGAGAGTATCAGCAAGTCGACTCAGCAGTTTGTCTTCGAACCGAACGACAGCCGAACCTGGGTCAGGGTGACGGCCATGATTCAAAACTATCTGGATACGTTATGGCGCCAGGGAGCGCTTGCCGGTTCCAGGCTTCATGAAGCCTGTTTCGTGCAGGTCGGACTCGGCACGACGATGACATCCCAGGATATCATCAACGGACTTATGGTGATCGAAGTGGGCCTTGCTGTCACGAGGCCGGGGGAGTTCATAGTTCTGCGATTCTATCAGAAAATGGTCGTTCCCTGAGAGTGTCGGCCGATATACCCGACTGGAGATCATGACCGGGTTGTTACATTGCCGCTGTGATCTCCTTCCGGCAAACCGGCCGATCTGAAGTTCGGTTTTCGACTTATGGCTTTTCGGAATAAGAAAGGATATAGTCCAGGCCTGCGTAGACACTCTCCGCAGAACGATTCAAGGTCAATTGCGCAAGGATCCTGGCGAGTGGATGCATCTTGCCGACAAATGCCCGGTTTTTTGACAGATACTCATGAAGAGGTTCGTAGACATCGTCACGTATTGATCTGATGTCGATATCGACAAATCCGGCTTCCGAGAGTTTACTTCTGTAGGAAGGGATCAGATAGTAGTTTTCATGCGGGATATTGAATTTCCCCGCCACAAGGTTCCATGACATCCATTGCTCTATTCGCCTGAAGATGTTATTGGAGTTTTTCATCGGTAAAATGTCCGCAGTCACCAGCCTTCCTCCCGGACGCAGAACGCGGAACGCTTCCCTGAAAAAATCCTCACGGTTCCTGTAGTGGAACGCGCTTTCCACGGAGACAACCAGATCGACCGATTCATTGTCGATCGGCATCTCCGTCGCCGAACCTGCTCGTAGATCGATCGATTGCTCGAGTCCCGCATCGGCAACATTCAGCCGGGCCCGCTCGACCTGGGAGTTCGTGATATTCAGCCCGATGATTTTTTCGGGTTTCAGCTTCCTCGCCCAGAGGATGTCCTGATCGCCAAAACCATACCCGCAATCCAACACCGTATCACCGGGGCCCATGCCGCCTCTTCTCGCCACCAGAAGCGCAAGCTCTTCGCTGGCTTCGTCAATGGTATCCGCATCCCGCCAATAGCCGAGATTCAGATACAGCGCATTTTCTGTAAGAGAAGAGGTGCCGATCAGATCATACACTTCCGTTGTTTTCAACCCGTGGAAAGGATTGAAAAGCCAGTTCAGATATCCGAAAAAACGATCTATGGTGTTGTCTGACATGGTGATAGACTGTTTACTGCCGAAAATGCCCGAACCAAGTTGAATCCCTCTCCAATTGTCGGGCAGTATTTGAGTTAACCAGATTTGTCCAGGCTGTTTCAGTTGCCTGAGCTATCCAGATATCCCGATATAACAAAAGACCGTTACCGGCAGTTCTCCGTTGTGATCAGAGTCCAGGCGATCCGGCGTGTGACTATGAGCAAAATCAGGTGCGGCTGTTACTTGAAGCAGGAATGTGATTCCATTCCCGTGAAAAGGTGAATTGGTATACGGGAAGATGTGGTTGATTGGGAGGGCGAAATTGTTTGAGGGGGAGCTGCTCGACTTTTTTGAGCCTGCGGTTATGGCCTGAACTGCAGGAAACGAAAAAGAGGCTGTTTCAGAAGGCTTTTACATAGGTATTTTGCGTTTCTCCCTGAATGTCATCCTGATCCCGACTGTGTCGGACTCAGAATGACAGAAAAAGTGAACGAAATGGCATCAGTAAGCAGCTCTGTTGGTATTTTTGAGACAGCTTCTTTGCGGCGCTGCCAGTCCTTCGATCACTTCTCTTTGCCGCTGAAATCTCTGGTAACAGGGAAATTATCAGGGAATAGCTTCGAATTTGATGACACCGACCCCTGAAAACTGCTGTTATCACATCCACTTGAGCAACGCCGTGAAAAATTATCAGGGAAAAACAGGGAATGGAACGTAGCTCAATGCAGCATGTGGGTTGTCGGGTCACGTCCGAAGCTCATGCTTATGATGTGAGGCAAGTAGAGCAATAACCTTGCCGCGCTTTGTTGATGCGATGGTGGTGAGGAATTTTGTTGGAGATCGAGCTGTTCTAAGGTATGTTACATGTAACATTCTTAAGCAGGAATCAGGAGGTGCGGCATGGCCGGAGTGGTTGAAAGAGTGCAGAAGTACAGGGCGGGATTGCGCAAGGCTGGAATGCGACCAGTTCAAATCTGGGTTCCGGATACGAGACGCCTGGGGTTCAAGGAGGAGTGCAAGCGGCAATCCGAGCTGATCAGGCACGATCGGCAGGAGCAGGAGGTCCTGGAGTTTATGGATAAGGCAACTGACCGCGAAGGCTGGCGCGCATGAAACGCGGCGATCTCGTCACCATTGCGCTGTCAGGTGATTACGGAAAACTCCGGCCTGCCCTTGTGATCCAGTCTGATTTCTTTGCCGAGCATCCTTCTGTCACGGTCTTGCCGGTAACGAGTGAGTTGCGACAAACGCCGTTGTTCCGAATCGAGGTAAAACCAACCCCGGAAAACAACCTGAAAAAAACATCTCAAGTGATGGTCGACAAGATTCAGACCGTCCCCTGTGAAAAAATCGGAACGGCATTCGGGCATATGGATGATGCGACGATGCTTTCGGTTAACCGAGCTCTTGCTTTATGGCTTGGTTTTGCTTAACCCCTTGTTTTGCATGCAGGTACAATTAAAGAAGCGTATGGTTGAATCCGGAAATACAATATCATGAAGTTCAGTTTGCGCATGTGGGATTGAATGATTCGTTCCGTCTCCATGAGAGGAAACTCGGGGAGGTTGTACAGTAAGCGCAAAAGATCAGGAGGGATCTGAACAGGCGGTGAATCCTATACGGTAACTGGTGACTTTGGATGTTCAGAAACCGAGGGTCGCTTGGGATGGGTAGATCGTAAGTGGAAAGTGCGTGGCCGTTTTGAAGCGTTCTGTTGTCGCTAAAAAGGCTGGAAAAGAAAAAAGCCCGCAATTTGCGGGCTTTCTGGCGGAGAGGGTGGGATTCGAACCCACGGTACACTTGCGCGCACAACGGTTTTCGAGACCGCCCGATTCAACCACTCTCGCACCTCTCCGTGTCGTGGTCGAAATAGAAACCACCGAATATAACAGAACGTGCGCTTATTTCCCAATTTTTTGCGCGTGGCGCGTGACTAATGTCAGCGTCGGTGCTGGTCGGGATAGTGCGCGGCTATAAAGCAGAAAAGCCTCCGGATTTGGAGGCTTTTCTGTTACTGCGGAGCGGGAAACGAGACTCGAACTCGCGACCCCAACCTTGGCAAGGTTGTGCTCTACCAGCTGAGCTATTCCCGCTTGAGAGTGACTGATTATACGGAATCTGCCGGTTCTGTGCAAGCGCTTTAACGATAAATTTCCATTTTTATGCAAAAAGTGGGGCTATATCGTGAGGCTGCTTTGTATGGTATAACCGGATGGTTTCGTGGTGGGTATAAAGCAGAAAAGCCTCCGGATTCGGAGGCTTTTCTGTTACTGCGGAGCGGGAAACGAGACTCGAACTCGCGACCCCAACCTTGGCAAGGTTGTGCTCTACCAGCTGAGCTATTCCCGCTTGAGAGGCCTAATTATAGGGAATTTACCGTTTCTGTGCAAGAGGTCTCTCATCATTTTTTCATAAAAAATTCCGGTCCTCAGAGCAGCTTAAGTTCCTGCATGATGGTTCCCATATCTTTGTCTCCACGTCCCGAAAGGCTGACCACGATGTTGGTCTCTCTGGGCATCATCGGGGCTCTTGTGATGGCGTAGTGCATGGCGTGTGCCGATTCGAGTGCGCAAATGATCCCTTCGGTCTTGGCGAGCATATCGAGTGCTTCGATCGCTTCGCGGTCGGTGGCGGAGGTGTAGGTGGCGATGCCTTTCCGCTGCAGGTAGCAATGCTCCGGTCCGACGCCGGGATAGTCGAGGCCCGCCGAAATCGAGTGGGCTTCCTGCACCTGGCCGTACTCGTCCTGAAGCAGCTTCATCATGGCTCCATGCAGCACACCGAGCTCGCCTCGTGACAGGGAGGCGGCGTGCTTGCCTTCGAGTCCTTCGCCTGCAGCTTCGACACCGATGAGTTCGACCTCATTGGAGTCCGGGATGAAGTCGTAGAACATGCCCATGGCGTTGCTGCCGCCGCCGACGCAGGCGACAACCACTTCAGGCAGGCGTCCGATCTGTTCCATGGACTGGCGGCGAGTCTCCTTGCCGATGACCGACTGGAAATCCCTGACCATCATGGGATAAGGATGCATGCCGATGACCGAACCGACGATGTAGAAGGTCTCCTCCGGATTGTTCATCCAGTCGCGGATGGCCTCGCTCGTGGCGTCCTTGAGGGTCCTGGTGCCGGAAGAGACCGGCTGGACGGTCGCGCCGAGCAGTTTCATCCTGGCGACGTTTGGCGCCTGGCGGCGGATGTCCTCTTCACCCATGTAGACGATGCATTCGAGATCGAAGAGCGCGCAGACCGTTGCCGTGGCGACGCCATGCTGGCCGGCACCGGTTTCGGCGATGATACGCTTTTTGCCCATGCGTTTGGCCAGGAGCACCTGTCCGAGCGCGTTGTTGATTTTATGTGCGCCGGTATGGCAGAGGTCTTCGCGCTTGAGCCAGATTGAAGCGCCGCCAAGCTTTTCGCTCAGGCGTGCGGCACGGTACAGTGGGGTCGCCCTGCCGACATAATCGCGAAGCAGCAGGTCGAGTGAGGCATGGAACTCGGGGTCCTCTTTGGCTTTGAGGTATTCCCGTTCGAGATCCGCAGCATTTTTAATCAGGGTTTCCGGAATGAATTTGCCACCGAAGGCGCCGAAATGGCCGGCGGCATTGGGTGCGTTGTAAACGACCTTCGTCATGAGGTTACTGTCGTTGTGATGATGATGAAATCGTCATATGGAATCAGGTGTGCCGGGTTTGTGGCTCCTGCAACATCCAATATAGAAACCTTTGCTACATTTCAAGACCGGATGCGCTTCCGGACGGCCATATGCGATTTTTTTCGTGCAGTTTCCCTGCATGTTGTGTGACGGGCTGGAGTCAATTCGACAAGGTTTCATATATTCAGGTTTTGTAACCGTACGTGAAGGTCGTGAGGCCATCCGGCAAACCATCAGCATTGACCCCGTGAGATTGCTCAAGTCCCTGAAAGTGCTCAGCCTGATACTGCTCGTCAACATGACGGAGGGGATCGTGCCGGCACGTGCGGGTAATGCTGAAAAGACGCCGCCCCAGAAGCCGAACGGAGCGGCTCAGCCCGATACCCTCATTAAGAAGCATGACGATCTCGATTCGACCGTGGTGTACACGGCACGGGATTCGCTCATCTACAATTTCGACAAGCGCACTGCAGACCTGTACGGCAAGGCTCAGGTCGATTACAAGGACATGCGGCTTGTCGGCCCGAGAATCACCGTCGATCATATCGCCAGAACGCTCCACTCCAGTGCGGCGACCGATTCCCTCGGGCACCCGAAAGATCTGCCGGTATACACCGACAAGGCCGGGACCTTCACCGCCGAGGTGATGACCTACAATTACCAGACGCGCAAGGGGCAGACGACGAACGTTTCGTCGCGGGATGCCGATGGCTTCTATACCGGTTACCAGGTCAAACGCCTGCCCACCGGAGAGCTCTACATCAGGGACGGCATTTACACGACCTGTGATCTCGAAGAGCCACACTACTGGTTTGCGGGTAAAAACATGAAGATCATACCCGAGGAGCGACTGGTCGCACGTCCTCTGGTCATGTACATCCACCCGGAAATCTTCAACCACAGGCTTCCGAAGATTCCGCTGCTGCCGCTGCCCTTCATGTCGATTCCTGTCTCCAACAAGCGCGCCTCAGGATTCCTGTTCCCGAGGATCGGCAGCGATGGGAAACGCGGCGTCTATCTCGGTGACCTGGGCTATTTCTGGGCGTTCAACGACTATTCCGATCTCCGGCTCGAAGGTGATTATGCCTTCAACGGCAGCTGGCGCCTCGCTGAGCGGGTACGATACAAGATTGGCAACACCATCAGCGGATCGATCGAGAACGAGAACGAGACCTTTCTGATCAATCATCCGGATGACCCGAAGTTTGCCGAGTACAAGAACTGGAACACCCGGATCATCCATCACCAGCAGTTCGATCCGACGACGAAGCTGGACATGAACCTCCAGTTCCTTGGCGGTGATCGCTATTACGATGTCAACTCGATCAACATCGAGAACGTCATCACCCAGCAGGCGACCTCGTACGCTTCGTTATCAAAATCGTGGGCTGAGGGCAACCGGGTATTCGCTCTCGGTTACCAGCGGGTCGACTACCTGGCGGCGACCAATCTGACCCAGACGGTCACCGGTTCGCTGTATCAGAGCCAGATCTTTCCCTTCAGGACGGATACGAACACTCTCCTGACCGACTGGCGCTCGAGGTTCTACCTGCAGCCAAGCGCATCGTTCACCGGGCAGTTTTCGCATGTCGATGCAGTCAGAAGCGACCTGTATACGGGCAACGCCGGTCTGGAGGTCGGCTACCAGCAGAATTTCGCTCCCGGCTACCGGGCGACCTTTACCCAGAACGTGACCTACCAGCAGCTCTACAAGACCGTTTCGCTCCAGGACGATCTGTCGGGCAGCCGGCTGCAGATGCCTTTCAAGGTCCAGTCGACGCTCTTCAGGTATCTGACCCTGACGCCCTCTCTGACCTTCAGTCATTACCGGGTCAACAGCACGCTGCGCTACGACAGTGCGACCCAGTCTCTGGTGACGGTCAACGATCCTGCCGAGTACTCGACCACCATTTTCCAGGTCGATGCCCAGACCCGTCTGTACGGGGTGATGAATACCGGCTTCATGGAGAACCTCGTCGGACTGAAGGCCATCAGGCACACTTTTATCCCGACGATCTCCTTCATTGCCAATCCCGATTATCAGGGGACGGGATATGATTACTACGGCTCCTACATCAATCCTTCGACGGGATCGGTGGTACGGTACAACCGTTTCGGTTCGTCGCTCTACAGCGACGTTCCGCAGGAGCGCAGATTTGTCGGCATCAGCCTGCAGAACCTGTTTCACGGGAAGTTCCGCAACAGAAACGCTTCGGATCTGACAGGGAGTGACCCCTCGAAAGGCGACCGCACACTGCAGCTGCTTTCGTTCACCGCCGCCACGGGGTACAATTTCGCCGCAGACTCGCTTCGACTCGCTCCGCTGACCCTGACGGCATCGAGCAACGCGCTTGCGCCCGCATTCCAGATGACCGCCGGCGCTGCCTACGATTTCTACTCCTACGATCCGGTAACCGGTGCCAGGATCAACAGGCTCAACTCCGATGAAGGGAAGGGGCTGCTCCGGTTCCTGACCGGTTATCTGAACATGAGTGTGAACTTCAGCGGACACCTCCGCAGCCGTGAGGATGTCGAGCAGCAGAATGCCCGTTCGCCATTCCGCAGCGACGGCACCAAGCTGGATCAGGCCATTTTCAGGGATCGTTTTTCCAATGGCGAGCTGGTCGAATTCAGCCCCATGCTTCCATGGTCGCTGCGCGCCTCGATGTATCTGGTCAGCGACAAGAGCAATCCGCTTGCGCCTACAACATCGATGCTCCTGAACACGTCTGGCAGGGTTGGACTGTCACGGCACTGGCAGGCCGGGTTCAATACCGGGTACGACCTGAAGAAGAAGAATTTCATCTACCCGACGCTGGTGCTGTACCGCGATCTGCACGACTTCCAGTTCAGCTTCCAGTGGGTGCCAACAGGCGAGTATCGCAGCTACCTCTTCGAGATTGCCATGAAACCGCCGCAGCTCAAGGATCTTCGGGTTAAATCGCAACGGTCGTTCTGAGGAAGAATGCTGAGTGCTGAGTGCTGAATGCTGAGTGCTGAGTGCTGAATGCTGAGTGCTGAATGCTGAATGCTGAGTGCTGAATGCTGAGTGCTGAGTGCTGAGTGCTGAGTGCTGAGTGCTGAATGCTGAATGCTGAGGGATGAGTTCTGAATGCTGAGGGATGAGGGATGAATGAGGAGCGGTGGATGAATGATTAGTGCTGAATCCTGAATGATGAATGGGAAGGCATGAACGATATGCTTCGTTCTCAATCATCAATCTGAACACCGCACGTCTCACCTCTTTCGCGTAACGAATTCGGGCACGGCAAGCCGTGCCCCTACAGAGGACACTCGTCACCCGTCACTGTTTTTGCGTCACGAGTCACGCAATGGGCACGGCACGCTGAGCTCCTGCTTGTCACTCGTTACTAATCACCCGTCACTACTCCTCACACTCGATTTTTTCGAGAATCTGGCCGAGCCGTTTGTTGAAGGCGTCGTGTGCGTCGTGATGGATGCAATGCCCCGCTTTCGGGATGATGAACGCTCCGGCCTGCGGGAGCAATTGCTGGAATTCCGGAATGATTTTGTGCGGCGGCAGCGCAGTATCCTCCGCCCCCCAGACCAGCCAGGCCTCGCCGTTGTAATTGCAGGGCTTCAGGTGGTCGAGCAGAAAGTCCTGCGGCCTCCTCGATGGTGACAGGTAGGAGTAGATCGCTCCACGATCCTGCAACGGCTTCGAGAACTGATTGACGAGGTTCAGGTCGACTTTCTTCTGATTGTAATAGGTTGGCGTGAGGCTCTGGGAGACTCCGACGGGGTTGGCAAAGGCCGCGAACAGCACCTCGCCGATCAGTGGGGAGCCGATCAGCCCGAAGAACGCTTTCGCGACGCTGTCCATGCTGTCGCCATAGAGACCGGAGGGGTTTGCGAGCACCAGCGCCCTGATGGCAGCGGGATTGAAATGTGCATGAACGATGCTGCTGGCAGCCCCCATGGAGTGCCCCACCACAATCACTTTCCTGAGCTTTTTCAGGTGCAGGAATGCCTCGATCTGGGCAGCGAACAGCTCCAGGCTGTATCGGACGTTCGGTTTTTCGGACTGTCCGAATCCGATCAGATCCATCGCGTAGATCCGGTAACGGTTCTCGAACGCCGGGATGTTCAGGTTCCAGTGCTCGAGCATGCCGCCATACCCATGAATGAACAGCAGGGGGGTGTATGGTGAATCGGCTGGCCCGAACTCCTGATATCGGATTCTCGCTTCCTGCCCTTCAGCGAACTGCCAGAGGAACCAGCGATCTTTTGACTGATTGTGCATATCGAAACGTGAAGATTTCAGGTTCTTTCGAAACGTTACAGGGGGCGCTCGTGTTGTTCCTGAAAATATAGCCTATGCGATCCTGAAAAAAAGAGATGCATGGGAATTTCTGGAAATAGGTGTAAATTTATCCTGTTTAATAACTTTATAAGTACATGCTACAAGTATCAAGAAAGTTTGAATATGGTCTCCACGCAGTGACCTTTCTGGCCTTGCAGGGGTCTGAAAAGATTGTCACGGTCAAGGAGATGGCTGCCGAGATCGGCTTTTCACAGGTATTTCTCGCCAAGGCGATGCAGAACCTGAAGAAGGCGGGCATCGTACGTTCCGTGCAGGGGGTCAAGGGTGGATATGCCCTTGGAAAATCTCCTGACAAGATCACGGTGGCAGATATCGGAACAGCCATCGAAGGCGCACCTCACCTGATGCGGTGTACCCAGGAGAACTGTGAGTGCGAGATCGAGTCGAACTGCAACCACAAGGGATATATGGTCAATCTCCAGTTCAGGATCCACGAGCTGCTCGGAGAGACGACGGTGGCCATGCTGCTCGAGCGTTTCGGAAAACGGTGAATGGTTAGCTTGCTTAAATCGTTACATTTACTTTTCCGAAAGTAACTCACGCATCACGACATTTCATGCATAACCGCATCGACCAGTCCCGGAACAGCTCTGTCGAACCTCATGACGCCGGAAAAACCGGAACCCTTCCCGATATCGTCCTCGGTGGAGTCACCACCCATAATCTCAAGCATGTAACGGTTCGCATACCTCGCAACCGTTTTGTGGTCCTGACCGGCCTGAGCGGATCGGGCAAATCGAGCCTCGCGTTCGACACCTTGTACGCCGAAGGACATCGCCGCTACGTCGAATCGCTGTCGGCCTATGTCAGGCAGTTTCTCGAGCGTATGCCCAAACCCGAGATCGAAACGGTCGAAGGCATCGCCCCGGCTATCGCCATCGAGCAGAAAGCGATTCCAAAGAATCCCCGTTCCACGGTAGGCACCGTTTCGGAGATCTACGATTACCTTCGCCTGCTCTACGCGAGGATCGGCAAGATCTACTCGAGCGATACCAACGAGCTGGTGCTGAAACACACCCCGGAAGATGTTTCGCTGCAGGCCCGCTTTTTCGACGATGGCACCCGATTTTATGTAGGGTATCCCTTTCCCTGCCACCATGCGGCCGACCACCATGACTGTTCGATCAGCGAGGAGTTGAAGAATCTCCTCCAGAAAGGGTTTTTCAGATTGCTCAGGGACGAGAGTGTTCTGGACATTTCGGATCAGGCGGTGCGGAGCGAAGTGGAGTCGATGGATCGGAAAGCGCTTGAAAGTCTGCTCGTGCTGGTTGACCGGTTCGTCGCGAAGCAGGACGAAAAGGTGTATGGCAGGGTGGCCCAGGCTGCAGAGACCTGTTTTGCCGAATCCGGAGGCAACGCGGTCATCAGGGTTGCCGGAGGCAAAGAGTTCCGGTTCAGCGACCGGCTCGAACTCAACGGGGTTGTCTATCAGGAGCCGTCACCGCAGCTCTTCGCCTTCAACTCGCCGATCGGAGCCTGCTCGGCTTGCCAGGGTTTTGGCCGGATCGCTGGTATCGACGAGGATGCCGTCATTCCCGACAAGTCGCTTTCTCTCGCCGAAGGCGCGATCTCCTGCTGGAACTCCGAGAAGTACTCCTGGTATCTCAAGCAGTTGCTGCGCATCGCGTCCGAGGTTGGTATCCCGGTTGACGTGCCGTACGAAAAACTGGGATTCGTACACAAGGAGATGATCTGGAAAGGGATTCCTGAAAAGAGTTTCAAGGGGTTGTGGCCATTTTTCGCCGATATCGAGAAGGATGCCGGGTACAAGGTTCATTACCGGGTCTTCCTGAGCCGTTACCGGGGTTACGCGACCTGTCCCGAGTGCGAAGGGTCGAGGCTCAACCCCGATGCTCGACTCGTCAGGGTCTCCGGCAGGAACATCGGCGAAGTGACACGTATGACCATTGCCGATGCCCACGACTTTTTCGCCAGCCTCGATATTTCGCCCTTTGACCGGAGCGTGGCCGATTCGGTGCTGCAGGAGATCACCAAGCGTCTCGGCTACCTGCTCGACGTCGGGCTCGACTACCTGACCCTGGATCGTCTCACCCATACCCTCAGCGGCGGCGAGTTCCAGAGGATCAACCTCTCCACCTCGCTTGGTTCACCGCTCGTCGGCGCGATCTACATTCTCGACGAACCGAGCATCGGCCTGCACCAGAGCGATTCGGCGCGGCTTGTGGCGCTGCTCAAGCGACTGCGGGACCTGGGCAACACCGTGGTGGTTGTCGAGCATGACCGCGAGATCATCGAAGCGGCGGACGAGGTGATCGACCTCGGCCCCAGGGCGGGACGTCTCGGCGGCGAAGTGGTATTTCACGGACCTCCGTCGGCCATGCCCGGCGCGACCGGGTCGCTAACCGCCGATTACCTCACGGGCAGGAAGCGTATCGCCGTACCGCAACAGCGTCGCAAGCCCGATTTCTCATCCTGCATCGAGATCACCGGGGCCATGCAGAACAACCTGCGCAACATCGACGTGAAGTTCCCGCTTGGCGTCATGACCTGCGTGACCGGTGTGAGCGGGTCCGGAAAATCGACCCTGGTGAACGACATCCTTCGGCTTGGTATCATCAGGGAGAAGGAGGGCACGCGCGAAAAGGTAGGTACCCATCGATCCATCAGCGGATTCGAACTGATCTCCGCTGTCGAGCATGTGGACCAGTCACCGATCGGCAAGTCCAGCCGAAGCAATCCGGCCACCTACCTGAAGCTTTTCGACGATATCCGGCAGCTTTTTGCCACGACGCGTGATGCCCGTGAGCGGGGGTGGAAGCCGGGCTATTTCTCCTTCAACATACCTGGCGGCCGATGCGAGGCCTGTGCTGGCGAAGGTACTGTCAAGATCGAGATGCAGTTCCTGGCCGATATTGAGGCGGTCTGCGAAGAGTGCGGAGGAAAGCGCTACAAGCAATCGACGCTGGAGGTTAAGTACAAAGGGTTGTCGATCGCCGAAGTGCTCGACCTCACTGTGGGTGAGGCACGCGAATTCTTCGGTTCCGACAAGGCGATCCAGAAAAAGCTGCAGGTGCTCGAAGAGGTCGGTCTCGAATATATCCGTCTCGGCCAGTCCTCGAGCACGCTCTCAGGGGGCGAGGCCCAGCGCCTGAAGCTCGCCCATTTCATTTCGCGGGCCGACGTCAGCGACACGCTCTTCATCTTCGACGAACCCACCACCGGCCTTCATTTCGACGACATCTCGAAGCTGGCGAACTGCTTTGAGAAGCTGCTCGATCAGGGTAACTCACTGGTCATCATCGAGCATAACCCTGATATTATCAAGCAGGCGGACTGGATTATCGACCTTGGACCGGGCGCGGGTGTCCGGGGCGGGGAGGTGGTTGCCGTCGGAACTCCCGAAGAGATCTGCGCCAATGAAGCCTCCCTGACGGGCAAGCATCTCAGGCCTTATCTGGAAGAGGGGCGCGGGGAGAATTGATGGGTTGGATGGGTCGGATGAGTTGGATTGGTCGAATGGGTCGGATGGGTCGGATGCTCCCATAGGTCCTATAAGACCCATAAGACCTATTTTTGACCTATTCTTGACCAGTTCTCAGATATTCATCTTCAGTGGATCGTCCTCGAGCGCCCCGCCGTGCAGGCGAATGTGCGGGTAGTGCGACTCCGAGGTGCGTTCCGTCCAAGCGGCGCCGCCTTGCTCCACATCAGCTTCATTTTCGGTTACCGACACACGGTTCGATGCAAGAGCCACAATCTCACGCAGGATTTCATGGTTGTGCCTGTCCGCATCGGTCGCCACATTGTCCCTGATTTTGGAGGCGATGCTCTCAAGCTTTTCGAGCGTAACCTTGCCGATGGTCATCAGCATGGCTGGGGTCCTTTTGTTCCGGTTTTCCGGCATCATGATAGCAGGCTTGGTTTCAGCTGTTTCAAAGGCATCATACGATAAAAAAATATTTGCTGCCCGGAAATCTTTTTTTTATAATTACCTCATCTGTTAGCACTCGCAGGCGTTGAGTGCTAACAGATCGGAAGCCTTCAGGCTGAAGTCAAGAAATCAAGTGAAAAATCAAACTCAAACGAGAAATAGACAATGAACTTGAAACCATTAGCTGATCGAGTTATTGTTAAGGCCGCACAGGCAGAAGAGAAGACCAAGGGTGGACTGTACATCCCCGATACCGGCAAGGAAAAGCCGCAGTACGGTGAAGTCGTCGCTGTTGGCCCCGGCAAGGTTGCCGACGGTGGTCAGCTCGTCGAGATGCAGGTGAAAGTCGGTGACAAAGTGCTGTACGGCAAATATTCCGGCACCGAAGTTCAGGTTGAAGGTGAGGATTACCTCATCATGCGTGAGTCGGACATCTTTGCGATTCTCGCCTGAACCGTTCAGACAAGTATTTATTAAATCCTAAAGGAGGAAAGCGTTAACATGACCGCTAAAGATATTCTCTTTGATTCCGACGCCAGGGCAAAACTCAAAGTCGGCGTCGATAAACTCGCCAACGCCGTTAAGGTAACCCTCGGCCCAGCCGGCCGCAACGTGCTCATCGACAAGAAGTTCGGTGCTCCGACCTCCACCAAGGACGGCGTCACCGTCGCCAAGGAGATCGAGCTTGCCGATGCAGTCGAGAACATGGGTGCCCAGATGGTCCGCGAAGTCGCTTCCAAGACCAGCGATGTCGCCGGTGACGGTACCACCACCGCAACCGTGCTCGCACAGGCAATCTACCGTGAAGGTCTGAAGAACGTCGCCGCAGGCGCACGCCCGATCGACCTCAAGAGGGGCATCGACCGCGCAGTCCGCGAAGTCGTCGCCGAGCTCCGCAGCATCAGCCGCAGCATCTCCGGCAAGAAGGAGATCGCACAGGTCGGCACCATCTCCGCCAACAACGATCCTGAAATCGGTGAGCTGATCGCCGAGGCCATGGAGAAGGTCGGCAAAGACGGCGTCATCACCGTCGAAGAGGCCAAGGGCATGGACACCGAGCTCAAGGTTGTCGAAGGTATGCAGTTCGATCGCGGTTACCTCTCTCCGTACTTTGTGACCAATCCGGAGACCATGGAAGCCGAACTCGACGAGGTCCTCATCCTGATCCACGACAAGAAGATCAGCAACATGAAGGAGCTCCTTCCGATTCTCGAGAAGTCTGCTCAGTCCGGTCGTCCGCTCCTCATCATCGCAGAGGACATCGAAGGCGAAGCTCTTGCCACCCTCGTGGTCAACAAGCTCCGCGGTACCCTGAAAGTCGCTGCCGTAAAGGCACCTGGCTTCGGTGATCGCCGCAAGGCAATGCTCGAGGACATCGCTATTCTCACCGGCGGTACCGTTATCTCCGAAGAGAAGGGCTACAAGCTCGAGAACGCCACCATGGCATACCTCGGTCAGGCAGGCCGCATCAACATCGACAAGGACAACACCACCATCGTCGAGGGCAAGGGCCAGCAGGACGAGATCAAAGCCCGCATCAACGAGATCAAGGGCCAGATCGAGAAATCGACCTCCGATTACGACACCGAAAAGCTCCAGGAGCGCCTCGCAAAGCTCTCCGGCGGTGTTGCCGTCATCAACATCGGTGCATCGACCGAAGTTGAGATGAAAGAGAAGAAAGCTCGCGTCGAGGACGCACTGCACGCAACCCGCGCAGCCGTCCAGGAAGGCATCGTCGTCGGTGGCGGTGTTGCGCTGATCCGTGCTATCAACGGCCTGTCCCGTGCAGTTGCCGACAACGACGATCAGAAGACCGGTATCGACATCATCCGCCGCGCTCTCGAGGAGCCGCTCCGCCAGATCGTTGCCAACACTGGCACTGCTGACGGTGCCGTCGTGCTCGAGAAGGTCAAGGGTGCTGAAGGTGACTACGGCTTCAATGCCCGCACCGAGCAGTACGAGAACCTGGTGGAAGCCGGTGTCGTCGACCCGACCAAGGTGACCCGCAGCGCGCTCGAGAACGCCGCTTCGGTTGCCAGCATCCTGCTCACCACGGAAGCTGCCATCACCGACGTGAAGGAAGAGAAGTCCGACATGCCTGCAATGCCTCCGGGCGGCATGGGTGGCATGGGCGGCATGTACTGATCCCAGTTGTTCATACCTATCGAAAGGGCCGGCGCAAGCCGGCTCTTTTTTTTTACCATCAGTTTTGCCGGACAGACTACCGGCCCGGCTATCATGAGGTTCGTCCTGACGAGCCAGCACATCGTCTCGGTCTGGTCGAGACCAGGTTATTGTTCCGGCGATTAACGGTCACTACTCACAACAGCAGACAATGTCATTCTGATCCCGGTTTGTCGGGAGAAGAATCCATAACGCCTTGCTTGAAAAGAAGATGGATCCATCACTTCGTTCAGGATGACAGATTTGGAGCGGTATTTATTTGCGACTTGATGTTGCCGGAGTAATAAGAAGAGCTCCTTCAGCCCAGGATTTTCTGTATAACCTGTATCAGTGTGCTGATTTTGAAAGGTTTGCGGATGAAGTTCGTCTCGCTTCCCGTTACGCCGTGCATCGCGATCATCTCCATGGTGAAGGCGGACATGAAGAGCGTTTTCAGATGAGGATGGATGGCCTGCACCCTCGCCGATAACTCCCGACCGTTCATTTCCGGCATGACAACGTCGGTCAGGAGCAGCGCGATCTCGTTGTCCGATGCCGCTGCGATACGTTCGGCGTTGCGCGGCGTTGTTGCCGTCAGCACGGCATAGTCGTGTTTCGTGAGGACGGTTCTGATAAGGGCGACGATCGACGGATCGTCGTCGACCAGCAGGATCGTTTTCCAGGCTTTGCGGGTTTCGGATACCCCGGCTGAGGTGTTTTCAGGCGTTTCGGGCGAGTCATCATGCCGGAGCAGATAGATCGTAAACCGCGCGCCACAGCCCGGCGAACTCTGGCATTCGAGATACCCCTTGTTCTGCCGGACGATACCATAAACGGTTGAGAGTCCAAGACCGGTACCCTTTCCTACCTCCCTGGTAGTGAAAAAGGGTTCGAAGATGTGGGGAAGTGTATTGCTGTCGATACCACAACCGTTATCGGTGACCGAGATCGTGACAAAGTTTCCCGGCGTCTGGCAGGGATGGCCCGCATAGCATTCAGCAGCTTCCACCCTGACGGTGGAGGTCTCGATCGTTACTTTTCCCGCACCCTCGATAGCATCCCGCGCATTTGCGCAGAGGTTTGTGAGAATCTGGTCCAGTTGCGACGGGTCGATGAGTACCCTGGCATGGTTGCTGCCCGGAATCCATTCAATACGCACCCGATCGCCGGTGATCTCCCGGAGCATGGGTTTCTGTTTATCGATCTCCTTATCCAGTTCAACAAGAGTCGGCTGTATCATCTGTTTTCGTGCGAAGGCGAGCAACTGCTGGATCAGGTTGGTGGCGCGCACGGCAGATTCCTGGATAGTCAGAAGACTTTCGGAGAAGGGATTCCACTCATCCAGCTCGTCGATCATGAGTTCCGCATGACCGAGAATGGCCATGAGCACATTGTTGATGTCGTGGGCGATACCTCCGGCGAGTTGGCCGATCAGCTCCATTTTCTGGGTGTACTGGATGGCCTCCTGCATTTTCCGTTCAGACTCCTCAGCGTATTTCCTGGCGATAATATCCCAGGCCACACCGGCAAGAACGCTGATCAACCGGACATCCTCATCACGGTAATCGATCGGCTTGTTTCCTATTTCCATCGTTGCCATCACTTTGCCGTTGCGTATGATGGGCACGATCAGCTCACGTTTGGCCTGCTGGTGGTCGACGAATCTGCTGTTGCAATGCCGCAGGGTTGCATGATCGTTGTGGATCACCGCCCTTTTTTCAGTGATGACATCAGCGCAGATTGCGGGATCGATCTGGTTCGGATGGGAGGCTTCACCGCAGTTATCCTTTTTGGCGCAGCTCGAACAGGCGTGTCGCATGACGATGGACTGATCGTCAGAGATGAAATTGAAAAAGCCGAGGGTACTACCGGTCAACCGTTCAGCTTCATCGAGGGTGAAGGTCAGCAACTCCTCGGTAGAACTGGTATTACTCATCTCAAGCAGCCGCAAACGGAACTCCGTCAGTGACTCGAAATCCTTGCGCTCGCTGATATCCTGGACGATGACGAACAGCGTGTTTTTTTCTGGTAGCCCTGCCGGGGAGGCGAACAGCTCGACTTCGCGAACAGATCCATCGGCTTTCCGGTGAGTGCGGGAGGTCCGCCCCTGTTCGAGAGCTGCCAACAACGATGGGCTGTTCGTTCCGTCTGCCGGGGACGGTACATCGATGTCGAGGAGGTTCAGTTTTCGGAACTCTTCCACCGGCCAGCCATAGAACTGTGTCGCAGCATGGTTGGCATCGACGACCCTGCCGGTACCGGCATCGACAATCAGCATTACGGACGGATGGGTTGCGAACAGTGCCATGAACATGGTCTCATCTGCCCGCTGCCCGCTCTGTTCCGGTACTGGTGCATTCAGACCTGCGCTGTCGTGATGGTCGTTTTTCATGGTTGAGGGGATGCTGGATTCATGCATACTGACGAATTCAACTGAAAGTATAGTTGATTTTTTGCTATCGTGCACCTGAACTGCAGCTTCTCATGAACATATTGCCTGGCAATTTCTGGAGGAGGCAAAAAAACTGCCAGTCAAGGTGCGTTTACTGCGAAGGTACTGCTCGGCCGCCTTTTTATTTGTCTCGTGGATTACGTACAATAAGAGGTGATCTTTTATGTGATTATTGACGATTCGAGAACCTGAGAACCCAATGAAGGCAGTATTACTCGTCAGCGGAGGCATGGACAGCCTTGTGGCGACCGCGATGGCTCATCACCAGGGCTTTGATCTGGCAGCCATGCACGTCAATTACGGTCAGCGGACCTGGCAGAAGGAGCTCGACTCGTTCCGTCGTGTCTGTGATCACTACGGTATCGGGCAACGACTCGAGGTCGACGCCAACTTTCTCGGAACGATCGGCGGCTCCTCGCTGACCGACCAGGAGATTCCCGTCGGACCTGCCGATCTTCAGGGAACGACGATCCCGACCAGTTATGTCCCTTTCAGAAACGCCAATTTCCTGTCGATGGCCGTGAGCTGGTCCGAAGTGATCGGTGCGAACCGTATCTTCATCGGTGCCGTCGAGGAGGACTCCTCGGGTTATCCCGACTGCCGCAAGGTTTTCTATGACGCCTTCAACCGGGTGATCGATTTCGGCACCCGTCCCGAAACCCAGATCGAAATCCTGACCCCGCTCATCGCCATGAGCAAAGCCCGGATTGTGGCCAAGGGCATGGAACTCGATGCTCCGTTTGATTGCAGCTGGTCGTGCTACAAAAGCGAAGGGCTGGCCTGCGGCGTCTGTGACAGCTGTGCCCGTCGCCTGAGAGCATTTGAAATGGTAGGTGTCCGTGACCCGATCGAGTACGAGGTCAGGCCCAACTATCTGTAATCCGTCAACTTTCAAACACTGTTTTTTCCATGGAACAGGTCAAAGCGGTATCAGCCTCTCCGTCGCTCAACGAGCGGTTCAAACTCGCGTTCGGACTTACGGCCCTTATCTGGATCGTCGGGCTTGTAGGGCATTTCACACCGCTGCTCGAATGGCCGGCCCTGGCTGTCTATGTGCTCGGTTCGATCGGTGTGGTCGTCTGGCGTGGCAAGAGCAAAGGTGAGTGGGCCGAGATGTACCTGGCGGGCGGAGACCGTGCCAAGTCGCTGAAGTGGGGCGGTATCGCCGGTGCGATCCTGTTCTGCATGGATGTCTTCAACACCGTGATGTGGTACAAGAGCGGCAAGCCTCCGATGATGGACATGCAGGGCATTCTCGTCAACATGAACTTCCTCTACCTCTTTCCGGTACTCGTGCTTGCCGAGGAATTTCTCTGGAGAGGCCTGATGCTTTCATCCATGATCCAGAAAGGGATCAACCCGCATCTTTCGGTCTTCGTCACGGCCATGTTCTATGTGCTGAACCATTTCGCAGTGGCTCCCGTGGGCATGCAGGAACGTGCGCTCATGGGCATGATGGCCTTCCCGATCGGCATCCTCGGCGGTTATATCGTCCTGAGGTCGAAAAATGTCTGGGGAAGCGTCCTGGTGCACATGGTCACCATGTTGTCGATGATTCTGGACATTTTCGTCATTCCGAACCTCGTTTACTCATACATGCATTGATTGTAACCATCGCCTATGTCTGAAAACCGAATTACCCAGCTTGTCCGTAAAGACAAAAAGCTGCTCATAGCCTACTACATGCCGGAATTTCCGGTTCCAGGAGCCACCCTGCCCGTGCTTGAAGCCTTGCAGGAGAGTGGCGCCGATCTTATCGAACTCGGCATACCGTTCTCCGATCCGATCGGTGACGGGCCGGTGATCCAGAATGCCGCGCACACTGCCATCCAGCACGGCGTGACCGTAAAGGGCATTCTTGAAATGGTCAGGATGGCGCGTGAAGGCAAAGGTTGCAAGAAGATCACCACGCCGATCCTGCTCATGGGATACAGCAATCCGCTTATCGCATACGGAGGTGACTGCTTCATGGCCGATGCGGTCGAAGCCGGCGTCGACGGTATGCTGATACCGGATCTTCCGCCTGAGGAGTCGGACGACTTCCTCGATCGTGCCAAAGGCTTCGGTCTGACGGTCGTCTACCTGATTTCACCAGTCACCACACCTGAGAGGATCGAGCTTATCGACAGCCTTTCGACCGACTTTTCCTACTGTCTGGCCGTGAATGCCACGACAGGAACCGCAAAACTTGACGACTCCGGCTCAGATCAGCGGATAGCCGATTATCTGGAAAGGGTTCGACAGCATACCAGGAAGAAGTTTGTCGTCGGATTCGGTATCAAGGACCGTGAGCGGGTGCATCGCATGTGGGAACTTGCCGACGGAGCCGTAGTCGGTTCGGCGCTCCTGCAGCATGTCGCCGATGCCAAAACTCCCGAAGAGACCGCCAGGCTTGCCGCAGAGTTCTGGAACTCCCTGAAATGACCTTCATTCGGTTCCGTACCCTTGCACTGACAGTGGTACGGAACCGAACCGTTTACCCGCTCGCACGACCATGCCCGAAACGCCCGCACCAGCGACAACCGTCACGGTCGTCATTCCGCACCTGAAGAACCGTCCCATGCTCGAGCGTTGTCTCGAAGCACTGCGTCGGTCGACTTCGATGCCAATTGCCGTCATTGTGGTCGACAATGGGGGCGTTGCATCTGATCTTGATGGACTTGAACTTTCATGGCCAGAGGTTGAGGTGATTCGCTTGCCGTCGAACCGGGGATATGCCGGAGGATGCAACGAAGGACTGAAACGCAGCATCTCCGAGTTTGTCGTGTTTCTGAACGACGATGCGGAGCTCGAACCCGGATGGCTCGAGCCGCTTGTGACCGAAGCGGTGCGGAATCCGGACATCGGAGCGCTGCAGCCTAAAATTCTTTCCCTTGGCGCACGTCGCGAAGGTCGACGGATGTTCGATTATGCAGGGGGAGCGGGAGGGCTTCTCGATCGTCTCGGCTATCCCTATTGCCTCGGCAGGACCTTTTCGGGAAGCGAAGAGGATCTCGGGCAGTACGACACGCCGGGAGAGATCTTCTGGGCATCCGGCGTGGCGCTGTTTGCACGCAGGAGCGTGCTCATGGAGCTGGGCGGGTTCGAAGAGAGCTTTTTCATGCACATGGAGGAGATCGATCTCTGCTGGCGGATGCGATTGCGGGGGCTCAGCGTTCGTTCCGTACCGCAATCGGTTGTCTGGCATGAAGGTGGCGCATCGCTGATGCAGGGAAGTCCACTCAAGGTCTATTACAACCACAGGAACGCCCTGGCCATGCTGCTGCGTAACCGGAGCGGAACGGCGCTTGCCATCATTCTTCCTCTGCGGATCATGCTCGAAGTCGCTGCGGTTATGTATTATCTGATCGGCGGAGGCGCAGGATGGCAGAGGGCGACGCAGGTATTTCGTGCGGCGGCCGATACTCTCAGGAATCTGGGGGAGACGCTTCGTCGGAGATCCGAGATCCAGCAGGCGCGACGTGTTAGGGATCGCGAGCTGTTCAGCGGTGCTCCGATCTCCATGTTTCTGCTTCGCCGCGGGGCTCAGCCAGCCGCACGAGGCTCGCAGTAGGTACGGATCGAACGCAGGATTGCCGGCAGGTCCTGACTCTGGACGAAACTCACCAGTATGGGGGGCGCGAAGAAGTCAGGTTTCATTCTGGCCACGTAGGTGACGATGGTGCCAGTGCCCGTTGCGCCACTGACCGGTTCGAGGAACCAGTCTCCCTCATAGACCTTGAAATCACCCTTCAGCTGTTCGAAATGCAGGCGTTGCGGAAACTCTTCGTCCACCTTCAGCCGGAAGTGCACACTTCTCTCGAAAATGAAGATGCCTGACTTGCCGGTCTGCTCAATGACTTTGCAGGGCCCATGCTCCTCGATGAGCGTGCTCGAGGTGACTTTCGGCATGGTATGATGCAGATTGCCGTAGTCGGTCAGCATCTGCCAGACGACTTCAGGCGGAGCCTTCACGAAAACGCTTCCGCTCGCGCCGATCACGTCGGTGGCGAGCCAGTCGATGTCAACCAGGAGTTCTCCCTGCAGGAGTCGTTTGATGTTGTCGGAAGAGAGTTTCATCAGACCGGGGCTTTGATTGACGATCAGGCACAATCGCTCCTTGGTCCTGCAGGTGGAGGATCATGAACGTACCGGCATCTTATGCAATGTACATTTCGGGCACTTCCGCTGCAACCAGAGCTCGAGGGTTTGGTTTTCTTTTGTCCGTGCCATTAAATTCCGTTATACCACTTCCAGCGCATTTTTCTCAACACACCGGAGCTTCGTCATGAACCGTTTTTCGCTGCGTCGTTTTGCCTGCGTGCTTCTATTACTCATCGGGTTCTGTGTTCCGGACCGTGTTTTCGCTACTACTCCGTCAGTGTGTGGCATGGGTGGTCCAAGCCAGACTTCGGTTGACTGGGCGGGATATTACTGGGCCAACGTGCCTTGCTCAGGATGTTCAGGAATCGATACGGTGCTCCTGATACGGATGAACGGAACCTTCAGGATCGAGCGGCGCAATATCGACAAGGCGGTTACCCCCACGGTCAGCGAAGGGGTATTCGAATGGTTGCCGGATGGCAATACGATTGTCTGCAGAGAGAGCGGCGGTCAGGTCACGCAGTTCCAGGTCAAGGAGACCCGTCTCTACCAGCTCGACGCCCAGGGGCAGCCCATGATCGGCGACCTCGCAAAACGTTACGTATTCTACAAGGTGACCGATGGCGTTACACGGGTTCCCTACGCCACACTGAAATCGACGAACTGGAAACTTACCGCGCTCATGGGCAAGCCTGTCGTAACCGGGAAAGGCCAGCATGAGGTTCGTATGATGTTCAAGACCTGCAGTTCACTTCTACAGGGTTCGAGCGGTTGCAATACCTTCTATGGAACCTACGAACTTCTGCCCTATAACCGGATCAGGTTTTCCAGGCTCGATTCCGGGCAGAACCCCTGTCAGGAGATGGTGACCGAGCAGGATGTACTCGGCGTCCTCACGCAGGCTGACAGCTACATGATCAAAGGGAACGTCCTGCTGCTCAGCCGAACCTCTGATAAATCCCAGCTTGCCCGCTTCGAAGCGGTCATCGAGAAATGAACCCTGGGGTCAGGCCTTGCAAAAGTTGCATTTTCGCCGCCTATTGATGCTTCGGGATCTGGCGCCATCCCTCAACTGTCAACTGCTATGGTTATGAAAGACGGGTCGTTGCGTTTGTTGACGTTCATGCTCAGCCTTCTCTTCTGCAGCTGCCAGTCGAACGGCATTGTTCAGGATGCTCCCGGCCAATCCGCTGTCGTTGCGGACAACAGCCGGACCTCGGTCGACTGGCCTGGCGTGTACCGGGGAACGTTGCCCTGTGCAGACTGCCCGGGGATTGACACAAAGGTCACCCTCAGATCCGATCGGACCTTCAGGATCGAGATGGTTTACATCGACCGGAACGTCAGGCCGTTTATACAGGAAGGCTCGTTCAGCTGGTATCCCGATGGTCTGCGTATCGAGTGTGTGGATCGCAAGGGGGGGCGACAGCTGTTCCAGGTCGGTGAAAACCGGTTGTTCCAGCTCGACGGCGACGGTAACCTCATTCCCGGTGAAATAGCGGAGCGGTTCGTGCTTCGTAAAATTTCAGACACCGTCACGACAGGGCCTGATGCCTCGCTTCAGGAAACGTACTGGAAGCTCACGATGATGCATGGTAAACCGGTACCGACCCCTGAACGGCAGCAGGAGGCGCATATGGTGCTCGAAAGGAACGGGACGAGAGTGCACGGATCGGGCGGATGCAATCGCTTTTTCGGTACCTGTGAGCTTTTGCCCGGCAATCGCATCCACTTCTCGAAACTTGGCTCCACCATGATGGCCTGTCCGGACATGATGACCGAACAGCGATTCTTCAGCATGCTCGAACAGGTTGACCGCTACTCGATCAAAGGCAACACACTTGAACTGTACGGTGCCCGGCTGGCCTCGCCGATTGCCCGTTTCGAGGCAGTCTACCTCAGGTGAACGCTGGGGTCAGGCCTTGCATCGCTTGCATCAGCCCGACCGATGATCCGTCCTATCGATGACAGGTGCAGTCCTGTTGCTTCAGCTATCTCTTTTTTCGAATAGCCGAGTTTGAAAAAAGCGATCATTACCTTCATGTTTCGCTCTTTTCTGCTCAGCGATTTCGACCCGAAAAGTTCACCGATTTCCTGCCTCTCTTCAGCGTGCTGTGGTTTTGAGGGCTCCCTCCGGGGGAAAGCGCTTTCCATTTTCGATTTCATATCATCGATAAAAGATTCGCTACCCAGAAATGGCTGCCTGTCATCGACAATAAAGCTTGCCGGTATGCACGAGGAATCGTTGATGAATTCCGTATATGCTGATATGGCAGAGCTTCGGACATTTCCGAATTGTTCGAGAATCCAGTCTGTTTGAAGAAAACCGGGGGGTTCAACAGCGCCACATGTCGCATTATAACTTGACCAGCGATAGTCGGCAGGGTTGGTGGTCAGCCCGGACCGTACCGGATTGAGCACAATGTAGCGGGTAAGTTCAAGCAAATAGGACTCTTTTTCAACCAGGATAGATCGGAATCGTCCTTCAAACACATGTCCCGTGCGGTGGTGACGGTGGTTGAACGCCTGAGTGTACATTCCGTTGAGGAGGTGCATTCCGGCTGAAAGCGTGATGTCTGGTGTTTCGATCAGCAGATGGTAATGGTTGCCCATCAGACAGTAGGCATGACATGTCCACCGATAATCCTGGACTGTTTTTGCCAGAATGTCGATAAACTTGATCCGGTCGGCATCATCGATAAATATCGGTGCCTTGGCGTTGCCTCTCGACATGATATGGTAGAGAGCGCCAGAAAATTCAAGGCGAAGTGGTCTGGCCATAATGCTCGGTTTTGAGTTGGGGGAAATCTCGGACCGATACAACAGAGAAAATGCAACTTATGCAAGGCCTGACCCCAGGGTTCAGTCCTGGGCGTAGAGCGGCTCGGCGTGCACGATGATCCGACCGGTTTCCGGCAGGGTCTGGTAGATGATTCCCTCGAGACGACTGGTCAGGTTATGGACGTTCTCGAGAAGAATGTCATCGGCAAATGCACAGTGCAGCGTAATGCAGAGCCGGTCGTGCTCGGTTCTGCGCAGCCTGATTTCGTGCACGTCCTCGATACCTGGAATCGTGGCGGCAGATTCGCGGATGATTTTGCTGACCCGAGCAGCCTCTTCGGCAGACAGCTCGCTTGTATGTCTCTCTTCATGGCGAAGCGGGTCCATGTGGATGCAGATGTCGAGTTCACCATCGAACTCATCGTGCAGCTCCTTTTCGAGTGCCGTCACGGCTTCGTGAGCTTCACGGATGGTCAGTCGTCCATCGACTTCGACGTCGAAGGTGATCTGTTTGCGCTCGCCCGAAAGCGAGGTCGAAATGTTGTGGGCATGCATGTTGTGGTTGAGACCGACGACATGCACCCGTTCGGTGACCGTTTCGCCGTTGAGCGCGATCGGACGGGCATGCACGGTAGTGTCGCTCTCCGGTAAGGCACTCTTGAGTTGTGATTCAACCTCCCTGCAAATTGCCTGAACCTTCTCGTGGGCGAGGGTTCGGCTGACGCTCACCGTCATGTCGATGAATACAAAGGGGCCGGCGGGTTTGATCCGCATTTTTTCAATGGCCACTACGCCAGGTACCTCGGAGGTGATCTCTTCGATCTGTTCGGAGAGGCCTTCCGGGGCAGCATCCACCAGCACATCGATCGTTTTTCTGCCGAGCTCCCAGGCAGCATGGCCGACCAGTATGGCCACGAAGATACCAGCGACTGCATCAGCCCATCCCAGACCGAAATGGACGAAGACAAGGCCGACCAGGACGACCGCAGATGAGAGAATGTCCGAACTGAAGTGAAGGGCATCGGCTTCGAGCGCCTGGCTGCCGGTCTCTCTGGCGACCTTTTTCAATGCTCTTGCACGGGAGATATCCACCACGATGGAGATGATGACCACCGCAATGGCATACCAGGTCACCTCGACTTCGTGCCCCCCCTCCATCAGGCGCTTGACTGCTTCATAGACGACCCATGCGCTGGTCAGGAAGAGCAGGCCGGTCTCGATCAGTGCCGTGACGCTCTCGATTTTGGTATGACCGTAGTGATGCTTTTCGTCCGCCGGTTTGTCGCTGATTCTGACCGCGAACCAGGTGAGTGCGGCGGCACCGAAGTCCATCGCCGAGTGAGCCGCTTCGGACAGGATACCGATACTGCCGGTCATGAGGCCGACAACGAGTTTCAGTGTGGTAAGCAGCAGGCTTGCAGAGACCGAACTCAGCGCGACGCTCTGCTTTTTCTGTTCGTGTGAACTCATCTGGATGGGGTTCAATGCATGGTAAAGTTTTTGCTGCCAAATATACGGTTTCGTGCTGAAACTGTATGAATTGAGCGGTTCGGTCGGGGCGTTTTCCCTTCAGCAGACCGGGTAGCGCCCTTCGCTGAGGCGAAGGCTGAACGAGCCGATCAGATCGAGCTCCTCTTCGATGATCATCGTCGCGTGCTTCTGCGCCTCCTTGAAATCAGCCCCTTGTTCCATACTTAGCTGTGCGGCAGCGACAAGCGGGCGGTCGACCGGGTTGCCGATCTGGCTGCAGAGATAGATGACGACCTCCCTGACGCCAGGGCTTTCCCGGTGGATCCGGGCGGCGATTTCGTGGCTCAGGATGTTGTAGATCTTGCCTACGTGGTTGATCGGGTTTTTGCCTGCAGCAGCCTCGGTGGTTTGTGGACGGTTGAAGGGGATGAGTCCGTTGACCCGGTTTCCCCTGCCGACCTGGCCACCGTCTCCGCCCTCCGCCGAGGTGCCGAGCACGGTCAGGTACATACCTCCGGCGCCGCGCGCGGGATCGTCGAGGGTATTGATGTCTATCCTGACGCTGTCGAGATGTCGGTTTTCGTTCGTGATGAACTCTTCGAGGTCTTTTTTGAGTGCGGTTTTGCGTTCAAAGTAGTGGTTCAGGTCGAGGATGTGACGATCGACGAATGCAGCGGCCACGGTGAGCGTCAGTGTTCTGCCGTAACGGTAACCCATGATCTTGATATCCTCGCCGATCTCAGGGAAGCGGGTTTTGAGATCCGGGGAGTTGAGCTGTCGTTCGACGGCAAGCACCAGCCGTTCGGTATCGCTCAGCGGCGCATAGCCGACTCCGACAGAAGTATCGTTCGCACCGACTATCTGCCGGCTGAATGCATCGGTGAGTTCTGGTGAGCCTGACTTGATTTCGTTCTGAAAAATGACATGCTCATCAGGGTTGACATAGCGGAGATTTTTTCTGATCCAGCGTTTCGCAGAGGCTTCGGCAATTTCACCAACCGGAATCAAACGGCCGTCGCAGGAGTAGGTTGCCCGATCGCCGAACACGATCTTCATCGGCTCGATGACGATGCCGCCTCCTGCTGCCGGTAGCGTCCTGCCAGCAACCAGAAGGCCTTTGTCTATGTTGTGGTGGCAGATATGGCCGAAGGCGTTCCGGTACTCCCGGCAAAGCTCGATACAGACCGCCTCCATAATCGAATCGCAGATGGTGTCGGGATGGCCGGTACCCTTCCGCTCGACCAGTTCGATCAGTTGCTCTTCCATGGGCGCGGCCGGCGACCGGTCGACCATAATGTTTCGTACGGGGTTCGTCATCGAGCTCCTCCTTGGGAATCAGGGGATGGTTCGAAAGCTGTCACTCCGTTGTTATTTCTTCAGCAATTATTACTTCGCTGATTAAAAGGATCAATCCGCTCTATTATGGATTGTCATTGTGAGCGTAGCGAAGAATCCATAAGGTATTGTCAGGATTGAAGATTGACCCTTCACTTCGTTCAGGATGACAGACTTTCCCAGGAATTAAATTGCATCCTGTAGTCGCCGGATTGATAACGCAATTCGTCCGTCAATGTTATTCTTCTCACGACTTGTCGGAAGAAGAATCCGTAAACTGTTATCAGGAAATAGAACGGATTCTTCACTCCGCTGCGCGGCATTCAGCATGACAGAGACTGACCGGGTGTACTTATGATGCTCGTTGTCACCTGAGCAGTCATGCCTGCAGGTCATGCTGATGGCTGCTTGTACGGAGAGCGATCGTCGGTCACTTCTCCGTGCTCTCTTTATCCTGCTCCTGCTCGATTTTGGTGGCCAGCACCTTGTCGATGCGTTTGCTGTCCATGTCAATAACTTCGAGTCGCCAGTTTTCCCAGTCGGTTATGTCTCCGGTTTGCGGCATCCTTCCAAGCAGCCACATCACCAGCCCGCTGAGGGTATGATAGACCCCCTTGTCCTCTTCCGGCACACTCCTGAGGTCGAGGGTATCTTTCAGTTCGGGAACCGGAATCAGCCCGTCGAGCAGCCAGGAGCCATCTTCACGCTGCACTGCCCAGGAGTCTTCGATGTTTCGCGGCACGAACTCGCCGGTGACCGCCTCGAGCAGGTCCTGAAGGGTAACCAGACCCTGGGTCTCTCCATATTCATCGACAACGAACACCATCTGGGTGCCCGAGGTTCTGAAATGGTCGAGCAGTTCCATACCGGTCAGGGTTTCAGGTACGAATACGCAAGGCTGCAGGTTCTCGGCAAGATTGGTAAGGCTGCCTTTGAGTGTATGGGAGAGCAGCTGTTTGGCATTGACGACGCCGAGGAGCGATTGCAGGCTGCCGTTGCAGACCGGGAAGCGCGAATGTTCCGATTCGGCTACCAGCCGCATGTTCTCTTCGATGGGCAGCGTGGTGTCGAGGTAGATGATTTCGGATCTCGGCACCATGAGCGATCCCAGTTGACGGTCGTCAAGCCTGAAGACGTTGCGCACCATTTCATGCTCCTGCTGCTCGATGATGCCCGCCTCCGAGCCCTCCTCCAGGAGCGCGTGGATCTCCTCTTCGGTCACGCTTGGGCCTGACGGAAGCTGTCGGCCGAGAATGCGCAGAATAGCATCGGTCGATGCGGAGAGCAGCCGGACGAAGGGCCTGGTCGCCGTGGCCAGGGCCTGCATCGGCATCGAAAAGATGCGTGCGATGCCCTCCGGATTGGACTGTCCGAGACGTTTCGGCACAAGCTCGCCGATTACGATGGTGACATAGGTGATCAGCATGACCACGATCGCAGTGGCACCGATGCGGCTCACTTCCGGATCGAGACCGAGATTCTGCAGCCAGGTGATAAAAGGCGGTGCGAAAGATGATTCACCGATAATGCCGTTGATGACACCGATGGCTGTGAGGCCTATCTGTACAGTAGAGAGGAATCGGGTAGGATCCTGTCCGAGCTTGAGCGCAACAGCCGCTGCCCGGTCGCCATCTTCGGCGAGTTTTGCCAGGCGGGTGCGCCTGGCGGTAATGAGCGCCATCTCCGACATGGCGAACATGCCGTTCAGGAGGATAAGAAGAAAGAAAACAATGATGATTTCCATAGATTCAGATAAATGCACAAAAACTGTTCCGTCTGGCAGTCCAGACGGGGTTAACAGTTAGTATACGCTATGGATAACACATTTTTTCGCTTTTTCGATCACTTGCGCGCATTCAATCCTTCCATCATTTCACGCTATTCCGCATGAAGATTGGTATTTCCTGTCATCACACGTACGGCGGCAGTGGCGCCGTCGCCACTGAACTCGGCAAGGCACTGGCCACCCGGGGCCATACGATCCACTTCTTCAGCCAGGCGGCTCCGTTCCGTCTGGGACGTTTTTCAAAAAATATTTTTTTCCACGAAGTCGAGGCGATGAACTATCCGCTGTTCGACAGCCCCTACTATTCGCTTGCTCTCGCGTCGAAAATCGCAGAGGTGGCTTATTATGAAAAGCTCGATGTGGTGCACGCCCACTATGCTATCCCTCATGCAATCAGCGCACTGCTCGCCCGGCAGATGCTCGAAGAGAAGTGCCCGGATTCAAGCTGTTTCCGCATAGCCACGACGCTGCACGGTACCGACATCACTATCGTAGGAGCCGACAGCAGTATGCGTGATGCGGTGCGGCTGGCAATCAACAAATCGGACGGGGTGACGGCCGTATCGAAGTACCTGAAGGAAGAGACGGAACGGATGTTCGCTCCACGCGTTCCGATCGAGGTGATTCCGAACTTCGTCGATACCTCGATATTCAGGCGTCTGCCGGGTCGGGAGCACCTTGAGCTGCTGGGCATCGGCGATGGAAGTGTGGTGATTCACATCTCCAATTTCCGGCCGG
>JAAXWP010000026.1:17499-38960 GCA_013334925.1 Chlorobiaceae bacterium | reverse complement strand
TCCGAATCGATTCTCGTCTTCAGCCAGCACACCACCTTCCTGGGCGGGCTCGAACCGCTGCTCGGGATGATGAGCGACCTGAAAAAACGTGCTCCTGAGCAGCGGATTCTTGTCGAGGCGGACTCCCCAGAAGATGCGATCCGACTTGCACAGGCTGGCGCCGATGTGGTACAGGTCGACAAAATGCCCGTAGCAGAACTTGCCAGCCTGGTCTCTGAATTCCGCAGGTTGTGCCCCGGCGTCGCCATATCTGCGGCTGGAGGCATCAACTCCGGGAACGCGGGTGATTATGCGGCTACCGGCATCGACATCATCGTGCTCTCTTCGGTCTATTTCGGAAAACCTTCGGATATCTCCGCAGTCATCAGCAGCAAACCCTAAACCAGACAGCAATGAACACCATGAAACACGCCATGCAGCGCGTTGTCGTCGCACTTTTCGCATTCATGATGGCCGCCGCGCCGGCCATGGCCGGACAGGTCAGCATGTCGGCCGCAGCAAGCCTCAAGGAGGCTCTTAACGAAATGACTGTCAACTTCTCGGCAAAACACCCGGGCACAACGATCGTCAAAAACTTCGGCGCATCCGGAGCGCTGGCCGGCCAGATCGAGAACGGTGCTCCGGCAGACCTCTTCATCTCCGCCAGCACCGACTGGATCGATTATCTGATGAACAGAAAGATGCTCGACGCATCCAGCAAAAAGGATTTCGCCTACAACGCACTTGTCTTTGCCGGCACGACGCCGAAAAAGGTCTCCGGGATGAATGACCTGACGAAACTCGACAGGATCGCCATCGGCAGCCCGAAAAGCGTCCCGGCAGGCGACTATGCCATGGAAGCGATGAAAAAAGCGGGTATCGACCAGAAGCTCGCTGCGAAACTGGTGATGGCCAAGGATGTCAGGGAGTGCCTGACCTACGCTGAAATGGGCGAAGTCGATGGATCGTTCGTCTACCGCACCGATGCCCTGCAGGCCAAAAAAGCGAAAATCCTGTTCGTCGTTCCTGAAAACCTCCACACCAGGGTCTCCTACCCGATGGCCCTGACCGTGAACGGAAGCAGAAACGCCGATGCCAGGGCGTTTTTCGCATGGATCCAGAGCGGTGAAGCCAAATCGATCCTGAAGAAGTACGGTTTTGTCCTGAAGTAACCATTTGTTGTCCTGCACCATGAACCTGTCGCCCCAAGACATTACGGCTATCGTGCTCTCCATGAAGATCGCCGTGTCTGCAACCATACTTTCACTCCCGTTCGGGTTCGCGACGGCATGGCTTATGGTGTTCAGACAGTTCCGGGGCAAGGTGCTGCTCGAAGTGCTCGTCAATCTTCCGCTCACCCTGCCCCCGGTAGTTATCGGTTATTTCCTGCTCCTTTTCTTCGGCAGGAACGGCTGGGGTGGTGCCATGCTCAAAGCTGCCGGCATCGAATTCATCTTCACCTGGAAAGCGGCGGTCATAGCCTCGGCAACCGTCGGCTTTCCCTTGCTGGTGCGTTCCATCCGTCTCGGCATGGAGTCGATCGACCGGCAACTGCTTCAGGCCTCCCGAAGCCTCGGGGCAAGCTGGTTCGACACCCTGGTCAGCGTGGTGCTGCCACTGTCGTTCAGGGGCATGATCGCCGGATCGTCACTGATGTTCGCCAGAAGCCTCGGCGAGTTCGGTGCGACCATCATCGTGGCCGGCAATATTCCCGGCGTCACCCAGACCATTCCCCTTGCCATCTACGATTACGCAAGCTCTCCGACGGGCACATCCATGGCGCTGTCGCTCTGTGCCGTATCGGTCGCCCTTTCGGTAGGAATTCTGCTCCTGCATGAAGTCATCGGCAAGAAACTCGAATTCAGGAGGGGAGCATGAGACTGCATATCAGTGTCGAAAAGAGACTCGGAGGATTTTCCCTCGACATGCACAACACCCTCAGTGGTGATCGCACAGGCATATTCGGGGCTTCCGGCAGCGGCAAGACCTCCCTCGTGCACATGATTGCCGGGCTGACCTCACCTGATTCCGGCGAGATCTACCTTGACGACACCTGTCTGTTCTGCAGCAGAAAGCGCATCAACCTGTCACCGGAAGAGCGGCGCATCGCCATTGTCTTCCAGCAGGCGATGCTCTTTCCCCACCTTGGCGTCAAGGCCAACCTGATGTACGGGTACCGGCGATGCCGGCCGGAACACCGCAAGGTCAGACCGGAAGCTCTGATCGAGGTGCTCAACCTGCAGCATCTCATGCAGCGGGGCGTGAACCGGCTTTCGGGAGGAGAAAAGCAGCGTGTGGCCCTTGGCCGTGCGGTGCTGGCCAATCCGCGCCTCCTCGTCATGGACGAACCCCTTTCTGCGCTCGACGACTCTCTCCGCTACCAGATCATCCCCTACCTGCGGAGTGTCAGCGAAGAGTTCGGCATTCCCTACCTCTTCATCTCGCACTCGCTGACCGAGATGCAGCTCATGACCGACCAGGTTCTCCTGGTGTCACAGGGAGAGATCGAAAAGGTGGCCACCCCTGACGAACTCGCCCGATCCACCATGGCCAGCAACCCCCGGGGATACCTCAACCTCCTCCGTCTGAAAGGAGCAAGCGTGCAGGACGGGCTCTTCCACTACCCCTGGGGAAGTGCAGAACTCATCATCTCGGACGGAAGAACGGAAAACGGATCGCTTTTCGAACTCTCGTCACGCGACATCATCCTCTTCAAGAAAAACCCTGAAGCGATCAGCGCCAGGAACCTGCTCGAATGCCGGGTATCGGAGATGTTCGACTCGGACGGACGCAAAGGTGTGGTCCTCCAATCCGGAAGCGAACGCCTCGTCGCCGAAATAGTCAGGTCCGCGGCAGAAGATCTCGGTATTGCCACAGGGATGACCATATTCGCCGCCATCAAGGCGTCAGCCTTCCGCAGATTGAGCTGATCCCTGACCTTCAGGCCATTCGCAGGACGACCGCCAGGGTTATGACAGAAATGGCGATCCAGGTCACCACCCCCTGCACCAGCGCCTGCCATCCGACCTGCCTGAGTGTATCGGCCGACAGCCCTGCCCCGATGAGGAACAGAGTCAGCGTCAGGCCGGCATGAGCCGCCGGCACAAGAGCGGAGGTCAGCGGATGCAGCACCGGCAGGTAGCTCCTGACCAGCATGGCCGCAATGAAAAGCGCGATGAACCAGGGCACCTTTACCTGACTGACATTCTGCCTGAAACGGAATGCCGTGGCAATGGCGAGCGGAATGATCCAGAGACTGCGGGCAAGTTTGACCGTTGTCGCGATCCTGAGCGCCTCCTCCCCGTACTTCCCGGCTGCGCCGACCACGGAACTGGTGTCGTGTATGGCGATAGCCGCCCACATACCGAACTGATGCTGCGTCATGTGCAGCCAGGTGCCGATTACCGGAAAAACCAGAAGGGCCATGGCATTAAGGACGAACACCGTACCGAGAGCCACCGAAGATTGGCGCTCTTCGGCATCGATGACGGGGGCGATCGCCGCGATGGCGCTGCCGCCGCAGATTGCGGTGCCGGAGGCGATCAGATACGCTGTTTTTCTTTCGATGCCGAGAGCCTTGCCCGCGACAACGCCCAGAAGCAGGGTGATGACGATGGAGACGATCGTGAAGAGAAATCCTTCGCGCCCGGCCTGAACCGCACTGTTGAAATCGATACCGAAACCGAGGCCTATCACCGAGGCTTTGAGCAGAAATGAGGTGATCCGGTGATTGAACTGACGATAGGGGTGGCCGACGAACTGGGCCAGAAGCAGGCCGAGAAGCAGCGCTACCGGCGGCGAACACCAGGGGAAAAGAGATCCTGCCGCAATGGCGACAAAGAGGATCTCACGAACCGTGACACTCTTTTCAAGCCCCGAAGAGTAGCGTTTTGCAAATCCTGAAAATCTTCCTCCCGATCTGTTGGCGACAGCTTGTTCCATCTCTCCGTACTCCAGTGGTCATTTGTTGTTAACTCTTGTTCCTGTACGGAGTAAAGATGACAAAGCGATGGCTTGTGCGCCAATGCCCATTAGTGATTATCCATAACCTGAGTTTATGACGACACGCTTCAGAAGCACACATCATGCAGGACAGGCCGGCAACGGAGCATACTGCCGCCCCGCGAATCGCATGAAATAGTCGGCAAGCCCCCCGACGCTCCCCTGGAGAACGATGAAGGAGAACTGCCGGTGAATGGCAAAATCATCGATTTCGACGATTTTCAGGATGCCGCTCTCGATCTCGCGCGCCACGGCATGCCTCGATATGAAGGCCATGCAGTCCGAGTGCATGAGGTACGATTTGATCGCTTCAGTGCTGCCGAGCGACATTTCGATGCTGAGGTCGGAGAGCTTCATATTGCGGTTTTTCAACTCATGCGTCAGCACCTCGAGCGTTCCCGAGCCCGCCTCACGCATGATCAGCGGCAGGGCACGGAGTTTTTCCAGCCCGATCCTGCTTTTCGAGGCTGTAACATTCGCCGCGCCGCTCACCAGAACGATCTCATCGATGGCAAAAGGGATATACCGGATCTCCCTTCGCCTGGAATCGCCTTCGATCAGCCCAAGTTCGATCTCGCCCGCAAGCAGTGACTGCTCGATCTGTTCGGTGTTCGCGTTCAGAAGCGTCAGGCGTACGTCGCGGCTTGCCTTGTGAAATTTCGCAAGCACGGGAGGCAGGACATATTGTGCGATGGTGGTGCTTGCCCCGAGCTTGAGGCTGCCTCTTCGGGTCTCGTTGAGCAGGTCGATCTCCTGTTCGAGCTGGCGTGACAGTTCCTGCATGTTCATGACATGGCGCTGCATAACCAGACCGGCTCCGGTGAGTGCTATACGGTTACCCTGACGTTCGAAAAGCCTTGCCCTGAACTGTTTTTCGAGCTCCTTGATGTGCCTGGTCACCGCCGGCTGGGTGATGCAGAGCTCTTCAGCCGCTTTGGTGAAACTCCTGCGACGGGCGACGGCATCGAATACGGTCAACCGGTAATCAAGCATGGACGATCGGTTAATGGTGATTGAAATTCCGAAGCGAATGAGACATGCATGCTCGGGCAAAGTTACGCGCCTTTACCTGCAAAATGGCAAATCCTGTCTACTCGCAAAATAACACCGGACACTCCCGACCTGGAATCCCGACCGCAGAGGTAACGCGGCGAAACTCGAAGACTGCCTGCATTGCGCAGAGGATGGAAAGTTGGGAGTGTCCGGAAAGGGCTCGAAACCGGCAATCGTCCCTGCCGGCCTATTTGCAGGTTCCCGGAGAAACGAACTGCGGATCGTACTGATCCCATAACCAACCGGCAAGACGCCTGAGATCATCGGTTCCGATCTCCATTTTCGGCATCAGGCCAAAACGCTTTACCGCTGCAGGTTCCAGCTTTGAACGTTCGGGATCGGGGTGTTGCATGAATGCCACCATATGATTGACCGCCTCATCCCGGCTCCTGAACGCATCATGGTAGTGCAGCGCAATCCCAAGCACCGGGGGCGCCGCTGTTGCCGGTGGGCGCATGGCATGACAGATCCCGCAATGGGTATCGAACAAAGCTTTTTCATCGACTCCCGCCATGGCGGCCGAGTTCGATGCGCTGGCTACCATACCGATGATGGCAGCCATGAGATAGTGTTTACGCATAAATGACAAATTGAACATAAGGTTATTACTCCGGCAATTTTAAGTGTCAATCTGGTTTGTTACCGGTTGTCATTCTGATCCCGACTTGTCGGGATCAGAATCCATAAGATATTGTGGAGATTGAAGATGGGTCCTTCACTCCGTTCAGGATGACAGACTGGACCTGGAGTACTTTTGCGTCCTTCAGTCGCCCGAATAATAATGGTCCGGTAAATCAGCTGCTCAATGACGCTCGGCTTCGATTCTGGAGACCTCGATGCTTCGGACCATTCTGACATGCCGAGGTCCGTTTGCGCGGTCGTTGTCGCAGAATACCACGAACGGACCATCCTCACCGAGTCCATGGCCATTCTCCTCGAATACCAGCCATGTCCCTTCACCCGCAACGCCATATCGCAACTCGTTCAGGGAGTAGATCACGTTATAGCCGTCCGTCGAACGAACCAGCACATAGTACTCGCCCCGCTCCCGAGGGTTGGGCATGGCAACACCCGCCGCATCGACGAGATCCCGCAGAAGCACTCCCCTGAAGCTTTTCAGGGTATGCTTCGTTTCTCCGGAATCACAGACGATCGCTGTACTACCCTTCCCGACCGCCTTCATTCGATTCAGGTCACCCTTGCCGAGCACCAGACGGTGCTCGACAAGACCGGTTACGGTCAGCGTTTCGGACCGTTTACCTTCCGCTCCGGCCATGGCGACCTGGAAAGAGAGGAGCGAACCCAGCAACAGGGCAAGAGCCCCCTTTCCGCTCATATACTGCAGTCTCTTCATGGCTTAAAACTTGTAGTTGACGCCGCAATAGTAATACGTCCCCATCAGGCCGGCACCTTCGTTGTTGCCGTATGCCGCACTCGTATCGTCGTTGAACAGGTTGTCGACGCCTGCATACAGTTCAGTTCCCTTCGATACCTCCTTCGAGAGAAAGCAGTTGACCAGTGAATAACCGCTCGATTTGTCGGTCGGGGATATGCTCTGGGTTCCCGTGGTGACCACCCTGATATTTCCTTTCAGTCCAAGCCGGCTGTTCACGTAATCCAGCCTGACGATATTGGTCACGTCAGGTGCGAACAGCAGGTTGTCTCCGGTGCTTTCATCTTCGGTGTCAAGGAAGGTGACCTGGTCTGAAAGCCTGAATCCGTAAGGAAGGCGTACCGACGCATTGAATTCGATACCACGGCTCATGGCTTCGGAGAGGTTATCGAAACGGTAGGTCCAGGGTGTAGTAACGGTCGTGACCAGCACCTGGGAGATCAGGTTCTTCACTTCATTCCTGAACGCCGTCACCCCTGCGGTGAAACGACCCAGCGACAGGTCGGCACCCAGCTCGTACGTTTTCGAAGTTTCGGCTTCAAGGTCGGCATTGGCCAGGATGATGCTCTTCCTGGTCTGCAACGAACCGGTGTAGAGCTCATAAAGCGAGGGTGCCCGGAACCCTTCACCATACGAAGCCCTAAGCTTCAGATGATCGTCGATACGAAGCAGCGCCGCGATTTTCGGACTGAACCTGGAACCGAAATCGGAATGGTCGTCGTACCTGATCCCCGCGATGACCGACAGTGGTTCGAGCACCCTGATCTCATCCTGGGCGAACAGGCCGAGGTTATGGACATCGTGGGAAATACTGGACGCATCCGTCGTGGTGGTCGTCGTCGGGCCACTCGTACGTACACCGGTGGTCGCATTCGTTCTGGTAACAACCTTTCTGGTCAGCGTCAGGCTTTCATCCTCACGATCCTCCGTACGATATTCCGCTCCGAGCGTAAGCAGATGGGCGCCATTCAGTTTTCCCGTCCAGCGCGCCTCGAACTGGTCGGCATCCTGCGAAACCTTCGTCCTTGTGGTCGTGGTCGTTTCCGTCGTCGTCCTGATGCCTGAAGCGACCGTTGCGGTCACGTAGGGCAGAGCGTTGACATTGTCCATGTCGGAGGACCAGTCGTAGGTCGTCCGGGAAGCCCGAAGAGTCAGGCTGGACTCACTGCCGGTGCTGATCTCGGCACCAAAGTACCCGATCAGCCGGTCGCTGTTGACCGAGCGGTCGAAGTCGCCGCTCGTCTGGGTCCGGATACCGTCGAGCTGGTTGTCGGCGTAGATGAATCCACCGGAAAGTTTCACTCCCGGCTTGAGCGCATAGGTCAGGGCGACCGAGCCGGAACCGATGACACGGTCGTCACCGTCGGTCATGAGATCGCTGTGATCACGATCGTACCGGTCCCTGTCGTAATATGAGCCGGCCACCGAATAACCGAGCCTGCCGGTAGTGCCGCTCAGCCATCCGTCAGTTGCAACGGTCCCTGCCTGCCCCAGGCGGCTCATGCCACCCGAAGCTGCCAGGCCACCCTGCAGATCTCTGGTCGGCTGCCGGGTGATGACATTGATCACACCGCCAACGGCATCGCTGCCATAGAGTGCAGAACCCGCACCCCTGACGATTTCGACGCGATCGATGATTCCGGCCGGTATCTCCCGGAGATCCGAGTATCCCTGGAATCCCTGCGTCAGGCGGATGCCATCGACGAGCACAAGGGTCAGGCGACTGTCGAGACCGCGAAGGCTCGCGACCCCAAGCCTGCCGTTGGTGGGTTCGAGCGCGTTCACCCCCTGGGCTTCTTCGAGCACATCCGAAAGATTCATCGCACCGCTCTCCTCGATCTGCTGGCGGGTGATCACCTCGACCGCCATGGGAAGCTTCGAGACCGGATTCGGTGTCCGGGTGGCCGTCACCACCACCTCGTCGGTCTGCCAGGTCGCCGGAGATGCTTCGGCTCTCGCCTCGACGGTTCCGGCCAGGAGTGCCGCAGAGAGCATGAGGACCCGGCAATGGTATCTGTTCAATCGACTCATTGCGTTATATATTTTTAGTTATAACGATTATTAAAATCAACTCTGGGGTCAGGCCTTGCATTTGTTGCATCTGGAATGCAACAAATGCAAGGCCTGACCCCAGGTTTTTCAACCAGCCTCTTCGATCAGCTCACCCGAGCGGAGACGGGTGCGAAGAGCCAGCAGCCGGTTATCCAGCGCCTCGAGCTTCTCAAGGTTGGCCTTCTCCTTTTCGGTCGTCGTGATGACGCGATGAATGCCTCCGTTCCTGATGACCAGGCGACGCTCCGCCATCAGCGCCAGGATCGGGTCGTGGGTGGCCATCAGCACGATCTTCTCTTTCCTGACCAGTAGCGATAGCGCTTTTTTGCGGTCGATGCCGGCGTTTTCGATCTCGTCGATCAGGACGACCGGCGATGAGCTGAGAAACGCGGTGTCGGCGATCATCAGTGCCCTCGACTGTCCGCCGGAAAGCGACGTGACCGGTGTCGTCCTCTCGAACGGCTCACCGGCCAGCAGGTTAGCCTGCACCACAATCTCCTCGACGATACCGGAGATATTGTCGACCATGCGGCTTTCGGCATGCATGGCAACGAATTCGGCAACCGTCGTATCCATCACGAAGTTCATGTTCTGGGAGAGCTGGGCCACCAGCTTGTATTCGAGAGAAAAACGCAGTTCGGGATCGGGAACTTCGCCGTTGACCAGGATAGCCCGCCGGGTCGGGGTATCGCGCTGGGCCATCCACTCGATATCCGCCAGCAGACGGCTCTTTCCGGAACCGGTGGGGCCAACGATGCTGGTGACCGACCCCCTTTTCAGGGTCAGCCTGAGCTCCTCGGGCTCTCCGGCCTTGTTCTGCCCGCCGATGACCGTGATCTCGTTAACCGCAGGCAGTCGGCTCTCGACCAGCATCTGCTGGTGTTCGAGATAACTTTCCAGATTTTCGACAAGCCCCTGCATGTCGATGCCGATATCTTCGTACATCTCTTCGGGCAGCGATTCGAGCCAGTGACCGAGAGGAATGCCCTTTTCAAGGGGATCGAGTCCGTGATCGCTCAGAAACAGGGATACCTGGGGCATCTCGGCGTACAGGTCGGCAATGGTGCGTTCAAGAATGTTCATCGGGTTGGCTCCTCACGAAGTTTGATCTTTTTGACGTTTCCGAGCTGATACTCCATACCGATCCTCGTTTCGCCGAGGCAGTAGGAGCAGAGCGCCGCCGGCATGGAGAAGCGCAGGCGCGATCCGTCGAGGCAGACGGTATCGGGAGCGAGCAGAAACTGCGAGGCCAGCTCACCAGCCCCCTGGCCGGTGATGCCGTTGACATGCATGATCTTCGCCTTCGGATTGGCCCTTCGGACCTGGAAAGCGAACACTTCGCGTTCCGCCTGTGAGACGATGTCGCCCTTCGTGATGACCACGATATCGGCATACTTGAGCATGGGACCGATTTTTTTCGGTGTCGTCGCGCCCATCAGGTTGTCGATGACGCAGACCGCCAGCACCCCCTTGATATGCGGTGCACAGCGGTTGCAGAGCCCGGCGCTCTCCGACAGCAGGAAATCGAGCTCCTGACGGAAGCCCCACTCGAGGCACTCCTCGATGTTGCTGACGAAATAGTGGTCCGGACAGAGGTTGCCGGAAAGGCCCGTCTGGACCGGCACGCCGAGCGAGGTGAAGATCACGTCGTCATCGGTGGCGAGACAGTCGTACTTCAGCGCGCCGACCCTGAGGCCTGAGGCACGCATGGCTTTGATGACCCCCACGAGCACGGCGGTCTTGCCGGAAGAGGGTGGGCCGGATATGGTTACTAACTTCATGTAGGGTACTCCTGGCAGATTGGATCAGGTTTCAAAAACGTCGGGACGAAGCCCTTTTTTCAGTTCGACATCGAGTTCGGCTGTCAGGGTTTCGTAATCGCTCTTCAGCAGGAAATCCCAGGACGGAAAACTGAACGGCTGAGACCAGTCGAACTCGTCAGCGAGATGAAAATCGCCGCGGCGCAACGAATGCCGCATCGTGTTGCTGTGGAAGAAGTTGACGAGCGGGCGACACTCCTCCATCCTTGAGGTCTTGACGAACATGAGCATGGGAGCAAGCACCGGTCCATCCTCGAATTCGAGGATGGCAGCCCGCTTTTTGGAGGGCATCTGCACCGTGGCGGCATTGGGCAGGAGGTTGAACGGAGTGCGCCTCGGTTCCGCCGAATCGATGCGTTTCAGGATCTCGGCGAAGTGCCAGATGTTGCGGATGTTGCCGGCCAGTTCGGTCACCGCGCTGCTTCCGAGCTGCTCCCGAAGCACCAGCAGGAGTGCGGCGATGCTCGCCTTTCCGTTGTAGCCGTGAACGGTGAGAAGATCCTTGTAGAGCGGGTCGACCAGGTCGCTCCATCTTCTGGGATAGGGCACGCAGGTTTCGATGGAGAGATCGCAGACGACGCTCCAGAACCCGGTGCTGAAGATCCCGATATTGTGCTCTTTCACGAGCTTCCGGTAGGATTCCGGCATGGCGGCAAGAGCGGCGTCGCTGGTAATGCCGGTGTAGATCCCGCTATCGATGAAGCGCTCCCTGAACCCTTTCGAGAGCACGGTATGCAACCCTGAAGCGACCAGCACCTCGGGCAGCTCCTCTTCGGTCATCGCCGCTTTGAGCTCACCTTCGATCCCCTTCGAATCGCCGTCGAGCAGCATCGGGGAGTAGATGGGCACCTCGTGGGATGCGTTGTAGAGATCGGCGAACTCACCGATGACCATCTTGCACACCACCTTGAGGGGGCAGGGCATGTTCATGTAAAGGTTGATCGCCCCTTTCTTGAGCAGGGGCACACCGTTGCCGGTGGTTTTGCGGCTGATGGGCGGTGTACCGCATGCCGCAAGGACCCGGCCATCCCGGTCCATTCTGTCGACTGGCTTGATCATGGCTTCAGCGTCTGTTGTGCGACCTTCTTCTTTGGCACGGAAGCATCGGCAAGCGGATGCAACACCTCCTGCAGCTCAGCGTCCGTGAGATCGCGGTGGAAAAAGATTGAGAAATACTCTCTGGTGACCTGTCCGAGATCATCCGGATAGAGCTCCGGGTAGAGGAGCCTGGAAAGCCAGATCGCTCCCATGATCCTGTTGGTGCCCGGCGGGCGGTCGAACCAGCCGAACGGCTGGTAGGGAATCTGGTGAAGACGCCCAGCCTGTATCGCGGGAACCTTCGCCCAGAGCGGATCGGCTCTGATCGCCTGGTAAGTGGTCAGGGAGCGACCCATGCCAGTCCACACCAGCACCACTTCGGGCTTCCACTGCAGGAGCTGCTCCATGGAGACAGCACTCAGGCCTTTCCCGGCAAGCACATTGACCCTGGCGACATTCTCCCCGCCAACCAGGTCGAGCACCTCGCTGTGGAACGAACCGGACGGATCGGTGTTAAGGCCCCGGTTCCCTTCGGCATAGTAGACACGGCGGCGCTGGTTCTCCGGGATGCGCTCTGCCCGCGCCATAACCGGAACGAGATACTTCTCGACAAACCCGGTCATGCGGTCGGTCTGGGTTTTCCTGCCAAGCAGATCACCCATGGCCGCAAATGCCTTCGGGTACTGCTTCATGCTCATATCGACCATGAAGACCGGTATGCCGGTTTTCGCACTGAGCCGGTTGGCTTCGTCGATCGTCTTCGGATTGATGACGAAGTACGAGATGATGACGTCAGGCCTGAGCCTGATGATCTCCTCGGCTGACCCTTCGGCAAACGGCAGCTTCAGGTAGGAGTCGAGCATGAACTTCTCCGACCCGGCGGTCGTCCAGAGCGAACGGTTCACCATCAGGTCGGGAGCCACGGCATAGAGAACCACGCTTCCCGGACGGGTCGAGTAGACCCGCCTGATCACGGCGGGCACCTCCATTTTCCTCCCGGCCATATCGACCACTTCGCGTGTCCCGGCCTTATGTCCGCCGCTTTTCGCACACCCTCCGAGCAGCAGCATGGGTAGGAGAAGCAGCATGAGGCGATATCGCAGAACAGTTGTTTTCATATGGTTGACTCCAATGGTTTTTTTGATGCGATCGAGCTGCAGGCAGCTCAAGGGTACTCCTTCAGGGATTCGTCAGAGGTTGCCATACATACCGTGCCCATGCACGACCGGAGCACAGACTTTCCTGCCGACGTGCCCGTTCGGTGGTGTGTCGAATACCTGCACCTCGACACCGTAAATCCGTTTCAGCATCTCCGGCGTCAATGCTCCATCGGGGCTGCCGGCCTGAACCAGCCGCCCACCCTCGAGCACAGCCACGCCTGAGGCCATCATAAAAGCGTGATCCGGGTGATGTGTCGCCATGAGGATGCCGATCGATCGCATGCCGAGGTCACGTATTTTCTGCACAACCCGGACCTGGTTGCCAAAGTCGAGATTCGACGCGGGCTCGTCGAGAATCATGAAACGCGCCTCCTGCGCAAGCGCCCGGGCAATCATGACCATCTGCCGCTCGCCACCACTCAGTTCCGTGAATGATCGACCGGCCAGATGCCCGATCCCGAGCAGTTCGAGACATTCCGAAGCGATCTGCCGGTCACGTTGTCCCGGAGAGGCGAACATCCCCAGATGAACGCTCCGCCCGAAGAGCACGACCTCCGACACCTTGTAGGGAAACGGAGTCGAATGCGACTGCGGCACCCAGGATATGTACCGGGCAAGCTCTCTCGGAGAAAACCTGGTCAGGTCACGTCCGTCGATCGTGATGCCGCCCTGAATTGGACGAACCAGTCCGAGCAGTGTCCTGAAGAGGGTGGTCTTGCCGGCGCCATTCTGGCCAAGCAGGCAGATGATCTCTCCTGAGCGGATGACCAGGTCCGCATCGCGGACGATGGCATGACCGTTGTACCCCAGGCTTGCCCCGGTCATTTTCAGGGTGCTGGAACTGCCGTTCACCATGACTTCTGCGATGATTGTTTCATGATCCAGATGAAAAACGGAGCACCTGCCACTGCCGTGATGATGCCGAGCGGAATCTCGACCGATGCCGCAGAACGGGCGATCGTATCGACGGCGAGCATGAAAGTGCCGCCAAAAAGGAACGACACCGGAAAGAGCAGGCGGTGGTCAGGGCCGGTCAGGAAACGGGCGATGTGCGGAACCACGAGACCGATCCAGCCGATGATACCGCAGACCGAAATCACGCTCGCCGAAACCATGGTGGCGCATACTATGATGACCGCACGCATCACGCCGGTAGGTACCCCGAGCGAGCGCGCCTCCTCTTCCCCGAACGACATGACATTCAGCTTCCAGCTCACCAGCGCCAGCGGAATGGTCGCGATGATAACGACGGGCAGGACCACCGCCAGATCCATCGGACGGATGTCGACGAGGCTGCCCAGGAGCCAGAAGGTGATCGCCGGCAGCTTGTCCAGAGGGTCGGCGATATACTTGAGCATCGAGAGCAGTGCACCGAAGAGCGAGGAGACCACGATGCCCGAGAGCACCAGCACCAGCACGGAGTCCCGCCCCTTACCGATGTATTTGCTGATCGACACGGCGACGAGCACCGCCGTGATGCCTCCGGCGAACGACATGAGCTGGACGGTTGCCGCGGGCAGCGAAAGCAGAATGGCCAGCGCCGCCCCGAACCCGGATCCCGAAGAAACGCCGAGGATGTCCGGACTGACCATCGGATTACGGAAGAGGCCCTGATACGACGCACCCGAAAGAGCCAGCGCTCCTCCGACCGCTACAGCTGCAACAAGCCGCGGCATCCGGATCTGCAGCATGACCAGCGGCACGTTCCCGTCCAGGCCTGAGCCACCGGTGATCCATGCCAGAATCTGGGCAGGCGACACCGGATACCTGCCGATGCCCAGCGACAGCAGCAGGCCGGTGGCAAGCACACCAAGGCAAAGCAGAATGATCGAGATACCCTTCATCGTACTTCATTGACTGATTCAGGATCGGACAACATCAGAATGCACAGGTCATCGACAAGGTATATTCACGTCCCGGTTCGGGATACCCCTCGGCTACCTCATAGTTGCGATCGAAGAGATTGTCGACCGAAGCGTGCAGGGTGAGCGCATCGTTCAGCCCGACGTTCATGCGAAGATTGACGAGCCCATAGGCACCTGCCGTGTAGAGACCGTCACTCGTGCTGTAGCGCCGGGTATTGTATTCGCTTTCGATCAGCACCCAGGTCGATCGATCGACGAGAAACTGCAGATAACCGTTGAGCCGGTGTCTGGGTACATCGGTAAACATCAGATCAGGATTGCTGTTATTATGCCGGTCGATGCAGCTGTAAGACACGTGTGCCTTCAGCCACTCCAGCGGCTGCCAGTCCGCCGAATACTCGAAACCGGAAAAGGTCGACTTGCCGGTGTTCTGCATCTGGTAGAGCCAGGTTCTGGTTGCGGCGTCGTACGCGACGTTGTTCACCTGCTGAATGGTATCCTCGAGCTTGCTCTGGTAAACCGAGGCACGCATCGTCACCTGACCTGATGGTCTGAACGTGTAATCAAGGCCATAATTCAGGCTCTGTTCAGGATCGAGATCCGGATTTGCGATAGCCTTTCCAAGCTTGTAGGAGTAGCGGTCTTTCAGCGTCGGGAACCTGGTGGTACTGGCGATGTAGCCGGTCAGCTCATGATGCTCATCAATTTTTCCGACCACGGCAAGCTGTGCATTGGTTGCCTGGTTGTCTTCCAGCGAAAAGGAGCGGATGGAACTCTTCGTCTTGTCGGCAAACTCTTCGGCCCTGATCGTCGACCTGAAATCCTGACGAACCCCTGCGATCACCGAAACATGACTCGAGGCGGACCAGGTATTCTCGGCGGCAACCGAAAAGGTGTTGTCCTCGAAGTCCAGCGATTGCTCGCCGATGTTGCCGATCTCGTTGTGCATGTCGTACTTGTCAAGCAGGGCGAGTTTCAGCATGTTGTCTTTGATTATGCTGGTACCGAACTCGACAGAACCGCCGACGGTGTGGTCATCGTAGCGGCTCGAAAAGGCTTTCGAGGTTTTCTGGGTGGTGTAGGTAGCGTCGTCGTAGCTCTCGAGCGTATTGTAATAGTTGTCGAAATAGGCCCTGGTTTTCAGATAGCTCGTCTCTCCGAGACTGGTTTTGCCGATATAGTAAATGCTGGTCTTGTCCCAGTTTCCATACCTCCAGTATCTGATCGGCTGTGTCGGGTTCGAGCCGGTATAGACCGGCACCCCTTTTTCCGAGTGCTGGCTGTTGAAGGTGATCGCATATTCGTCCGTACTGTTGGGTGTGTAACCGACCTTGACGGTGCCGCTTATATCACGCGTATCCGAGTTGTCCTGTTTTCCGCCGTTTTCGTACTTCATCGGATCGAACGAACCGGACAGGGGGCGGAAATCGCGATCGAGCATGGATAGCCCGGCCTGGACATACCATTTCCCCTGGTTCGACGCGATGTTGAACGAACCGAACCCGGCATCGATCTGATCGTCACCGAACGATCCGCCTGCCGTGACGTTACCCTCGAGACGCTTCTCAGGTTTCCGGCTCACCATGTTGATGGCTCCGCCAAGCGTGTTGGGACCGTACAGCACCGAGGTGAACCCTTTCGACACGCTGATTCCGGAAAGGCTCATCGTGAGGAAGCGGTTCGGATCGACATAGCCGTCGTAAGGAACATAGAGCGGAACGCCATCGAGATAGAGCGGTACCTGGCGCATGTCGAACCCTCGCACATAGATCATCCCCTCGTTTCGTCCACCGACGTTAGAGATATTGATGCCGGGAAGGGTACCCGCCGCTTCCGAAAGGGTCTGCTTGCCGAGCTTTTCCATCTCGGCAGCAGAGACCGTCTCGGCTGATCCCGACTTTTTGCCACTGACGGTGATCTCTCCGGCTTTATAGATGCCGACACCACTCTCACCACCGGTCTGTACAGCCTCGGTGGCCATCGCCGGACGGACTGCAGCCAGCAAAAAAACTGCAAGTATCGCTTTTTTCATAGAGTTGAACTATTTCGGTATTACTTTTATGATATAACGCTATCCAAAAAAAGTCACGCTTTACCGCAATTGGCGAAGAGCGGCGACAGGGTTGATGAATCAGCACGAACCATTCTGACCCTCACATGACGACCGAGCATGTAGACCACCGGTTCATCGAGGCTCATGAATCGCTCATCCGTGCACATGGTGCCGATGGTCGATTCCGCCATGCGCTCATGCGGGCGTCCCGCTCCGGTTACGGCAACCACCGGCAAATGCCCGGAAACGCCCTCCTGCTCCAGGATCCGGGAGATCACCGCAAGCTTCGTCTTCGCCATGTACAGCGTCATGGTGAACCCCTGACAGAGCAATGCGGCCGCCTGACGAAGAGGAAGGGCATCCTCATCCAGATCATCGGCTATCAGATTGACGACGACGCAGCTCTCCCCCTTCCTGCTGATCGGCATGGCATAACCGGCTGCTGCCGCAGATCCGGCGGAAATTCCGGGAACGACCTGATAGGGTATTCCTTCACGATCGAGGGCATCACATTCGTCGGCACCGCCGAACAGTGTCGGGTCACCCGCTTTCAGACGGACCACCTTCAGGCCTTTCAGGTAGTGCTCCCTGATGGCTTCGAGCATCGGGCTGTTCTCCTCGAAGGTAAGATCCTGCTTCACTGCAGCCCGATCGACATTCACGATCGTGGCTTTTGCGGAAGCCCTGCCAAGAACCGCTTCGACGGCACGACAGTCATAGAGAATGACGTCCGCCTCTCGGATCAGCCTTTCCGCCCTCATGGTCAGGAGTTCGGGATCCCCCGGACCAGTCCCGACGATAAAGACGGGATTGATTATGCCTTTTTGCTTCATGACCTCATGCTCCTGACGCTTATTCGTTATATCTTTATAGTTATAACGTTATTCAAAAAAAACGGGCATTACCCTGACACCTGTAAGTTCTCACGATTATTCTAAAAAAACAAATACTTACTACATATATGTAAGAAAAAATACAACCGCAAACACAAATACCTTAATTTTTTTAGGATCAAATAAATCCTCCTATGGTTCTGAAGAAAAAAATTAGCATTATTTCAGAAGGGCGATGCAATGCTTCGCATCTGCCGGGAAACATGGATCGACATGGTTTTGACGCATTACAGGAAACCTCTTCGCTTCCTTCCGACAACGGCTTGCGGAAGCGCCTCACACCTGCAAGAACCTCGCCTGGCCCTTCACAGGAACATGCATCATCCATCACAGACACAGCCTCCGTATGCATTCCGGAAATTTCGTTTTCTGACAACCCTCTCCCACAACCCATAAAAGGAGTACAACCATGAACATCAGCGCACGCAACATTTTCAAAGGCACCGTAGAATCGGTCGTCAAGGGCGCCGTCAACTCCGAAGTCACCATCGCCCTCGCTGACGGATCGAAAATCGTCTCGATCGTCACCATCGGCGCAGTCGAACGGCTCGGACTGATAGAGGGCATGAGCGCCAGCGCGATCATCAAGGCGAGCTCGATCATCGTCGGCACCAACCTGCAGGATGCCAAACTGAGCACCCGTAACATGCTCTGCGGTACCATCAGTCGACTCATCGAAGGACCGGTGAGCACCGAGGTCGACATCGAGATCGGCGAAGGCAACGTCCTCTCCGCCGTCATCACGCACGGCAGCTCCCAGAAGCTCGGCCTTGCCGTTGGTGGCAATGCCTGCGCCATCTTCAAAGCCTCCAGCGTCATCATCGGCGTCGACTGACACCCTGGGGTCAGGCCTTGCAAAAGTTGCATCCGGCGGCAAGGCCTGGCCACCAACCTCCGGAACGTAACACATCGAATGACCGATTACCCCCTTTCTGACCGGAGTTGACCGCCCGCCTCTTGCAAGAGCGTGATGTTTGATCGATATTTTCCTGTAACAAGGACAGTTCCAAACTCATGAAGAGCCTACCGGATATGAAAGGAAAAGTAGCATTGGTTACCGGTGCAAGCCGGGGTATCGGCCGGGCGATCGCCCGACTTCTCGCATCAGAAGGCGCTGCCGTCGCCGTCAACTATTTCCAGAGTGCCGCAGCGGCCAACGAACTCGTCAACGAGATTGTGGAAACCGGAGAAAACGCACTTGCCGTCAGGGCAGATGTCCGCGATGAGGAGCAGGTACGAGCGATGGTCGCAGAGGTGGAAAACAACCTCGGCCCGATCGATATCCTGGTCTGCAACGCTTCGATCGGCTTTCCGGTGAAACCCTTCACGGAGTTCTCATGGGATGAATTCGAGGCGAAGCTCTGCGGAGAGCTCAAGTCGACATTCTTCTGCTGCCAGGCCGTTCTGCCGGGCATGATCGAGCGGAAATCGGGAAACATCATCGCCATTTCAAGCACCCTTTCACGTCACTCCTCGCAAGGCTTCATCGCACACAGCACCGCGAAATCGGGCCTCGACGCTTTCGTCCGCTCCCTTGCCGGAGAGGTTGGTCCTTTCGGAGTTCGCGTCAACGTGGTTGCCCCCGGCCTGACCCTCACCGACGCAACCGCCTGGATTCCCGATGAGCAGAAAGCGATGATGGCGGAGATGACGCCCCTGAAGCGGGTCGGTCTACCTGAAGACGTGGCCGGAGCGGTTCTTGCCGTGGCCTCCGATCACAGCCGTTTCGTGACCGGCTGCTACATACCGGTGTCGGGAGGAATGCTGACGCTGTGACCCGGCATGGATTGCGGCTCGATGCACCATCTGTCGGAACATCTGATCTGCGGCTTTTCAGGAGGAAGTTGAGGCCAGACTATTTTGCTTACCTTACCTGAAAGGTCGTTCGATCGCCAACCATCACCAAATCCAGGCACCATGAGCGTTCCAGGCAAAAAAGTATGCTTCATGACGGGAGCGTCCGGCAAACTCGGCCGTGAGATAGCACTGGCCATAGCCGGACAGGGTTACTCCATCTTCTTCACCTGGTTCTCATCCGAACAGAAGGCGCAGGAGACCCTCGAACAGATCCGCTGGGTCAGTCCGGAATCACAGATGGTTCGATGCGACATCTCGAAGGTGGCTGACATCGACTATGCCTTCAGCGAGTTCAAACGGCATTTCGATCGCCTCGATCTCCTGATCGCCAGCGCTTCGAACTTCTACCGTACCGATCTTTTCGAGGTCACCGAAGAGGAGTGGGACAGCCTGGTCGACACCAACCTCAAAGGAACCTTCTTCACCATGCAGGCTGCTGCACGTATCATGCTCCGCCAGCCGTTCCTGTCCAGAATCATCACCATGACCGACGTTTCGGCAGGCCTGGTATGGCGTAACTTCGCTCCGTACACGGTCTCCAAGGCGGGTGTGCAGCACCTCACCAGGATCTTCGCCCGTGAAACCGCTCCGCTCATTCTGGTCAATTCGATAGCGCCGGGCACCGTCTCGGCTTACCCCGGACGCAAAGAGGAACCAGAAGAGGCGCTCCTGGATAAAATACCGTTGCAGAGGTTTGGCGACCCGATGGATATCGTCGGCGCCATCAGGTTCCTCATGGAGAGCGAGTACATCACCGGTCAGGTGCTCAATGTCGATGGAGGCAGGATGCTGTTTTGAATGATGAATGCTGAGTTATGAGTGATGAATGCTGAATGAAGAATGAAAGAGATGAGTGCTGAATGAAGAATGATGAAGGAAGCGTTGACGCGTGACGCGACATGAGTGGCAAGGGACCTCTCTCATGGGTAGGTCTTCGATTTCAACCCCCATAAGACCTATACCCATAAGACCCATGCGACCCATATGACCCATATGACCCATGCGACCCATAACCGAAATCTGGTAAACAGCGTATAGCCTCAAACATCCACAAGCTCCCGCAACTCGTCACCTCGTCACCCGTCTCTTTTTCCCGTCACTCGACACTGTTCCCTCTTGCGCTGCCATCCGTTTATTTTCATATATTTAAGTGAGTAGAGGCTCGATCAATCATATCTCACATCAGCAGCTATGGAACACCAGATACCGGTTGAAAGCATGGAACAGGAACAGCCCGGCGTCGCCTCGTCCGGTCAGCAGGAAATTCCTGAGCAGGTCCGTGAAATCAGCGATCGCATAGCCAATGCTTACAGGGAGTTCAAGGAGGGCGAGGTATATGAGAAGATTCTCGAAGGCAGGGAAACTGCCCGGGATTACATCATAAAGAACCCGCTCGCCTCGTTAGGATATGCGCTCGGTGCTGGCCTGTTCCTGGGACTGCTCATGAAGAGAAACAAATAGGTCAACGATGCCACGCATGATGGACACGGAACAGCGGGACAACAACAGCCAACGGGATCACAAGAAGGGAATACCCGGACTGATCGACAAGACGGTATCATCGACGTATGACGACCTTATGACGATCATCGAGGCGAAACTCGAACTCATCAGGATCGACCTGACCGAAAAAGTCGCTCTTGTGGGTGCGCTACTGATCCTTCTGGTGGTTTTTATGATCGGAACTGCATATTTCATCACTTCCGTGGCCCTGCTCGTAGGAGAGCTTCTGGGTCATCCGTTCCTTGGCTATTTCGCCATCAGCCTGTTCTTCATTTCGATTTTCGCCTTCTTTACCAAATTCAGGCCTGACCTGCTGAAAAACTTCATCCACAAAATCCTTCTTTCCGCCAATGACTACCGCAAATGACCATCTCAAGAGCATCCAGTCGAGGATCGACGAGCTGGAACACACGATCAGCGAACGCGGTGAGCAGCTCAGGAAAAGAACGACGCAGCTCAAGGAGGATCTGCAGGAGGAGCTTTCACCCGAAGAGCTGATCAGAAAGCATCCCTTCCAGGCAACCGGAGGAGCACTGGTCGCCGGACTCCTGGTCGGACGTGCCGTCCGGTCACTTTTCAGTCCGCGTCACCGTGCAGCCGTAGCGGCACCTGAAATCCATCTGCCAGCTACGGTTGAGGCTTCGGCGATGAAAGTGGCCCTGGGCGCTGTCGGCGCTGAACTGATTCATGCGGGAAAGGATCTGGCCATCTCCTGGCTCAAGAGCTACATCGATGAGAAGAAGAAAAGACCGGCTTGAAGAAATGCTGAGTGCTGAATGCTGAGTGATGAGTG
>JAAXWP010000026.1:14092-17399 GCA_013334925.1 Chlorobiaceae bacterium | reverse complement strand
CTGTCGGCGCTGAACTGATTCATGCGGGAAAGGATCTGGCCATCTCCTGGCTCAAGAGCTACATCGATGAGAAGAAGAAAAGACCGGCTTGAAGAAATGCTGAGTGCTGAATGCTGAGTGATGAGTGATGAGTGAAGAGCTCGAAAGAGTCATTCCCATGTTTATCATTCAGCACTCATAACTCATCATTCATCATTTCCCCGTCACCAGTTCGAAATCACCCGGTTCACCAGCTCATCCACAGCCTGATCCATGGCACTGGTAATGGCGGTCTGCTGGGCGCTGTAGCTGCCTGTCGTATAATCTGCAAATCCGATGAATGACTGTGAGAAGATCCGGGTATTCTTGACCCTATCCTCGAACTCAGCCGTTACCACGATCGTGATCCTGTTGGTGACGGCCCGCTCCGTGGTGCCTCCAAGCTGGCTCGGTTCATCACGATAGGAGACAATGACGCCGGTCAGCACCGCATCGGCACGTGTCGGGTCCGACTCGAGGTTAAGGCTGCTCTGTGATTGCAGTTTATCGGTGATCTTGCGGGTGAGCGTTTCACGAAACTGCGCGATACCCGCCTGTGAAGCATCGTCGAACAGCGGCACGGCCACACGGTTCAGATGCGGCGGAAGCGAAGCGCCGGAAAAGCTGTAACAGCCCTGCAGTGTGGAGAGCACAGTAAAGAGCATCACAGTCAGTAATACCTTCATACCATTCGTCCTGGCCATCATCCGCATGAATCCTTCCCTTTTTTAGTAGGTTCGACGATCGATCCTGTTCAGCATTTTACGAAACGGATAGCTCAGAAGCATCAGTTTCTTGCGTTTTCCGTCGAGCGCCGAAAGATAGAGGCCGGTCTTACCGTCGCTCCACCCGGAAGCCATCCTGACGGCATAACGGGCAGCACGGTCGGGTGATTGGGCGAAGATGTCCTGAATGGTGTTGAAGGTATCGAGCTGACGGATGAACTCGGGTGTCGGATTGGCGGGAGTGACGATACTGGTTCTGACCAGGCCGGGATGGAGAAGCATCACTGAAATGCCTGACTGGCGGTACTCTTCAGCCATGGCGAAGGTAAATCGTGCGATCGCCGCCTTGGTGGAGCCATAAGCCGAGATATACGGAGTATTCGATTTCCTGTCGGTACCCGATCCGGCGAGATTGATGATCTTGCCCTTTCGCCCCGAATCGAGGTAGTACCGAACGGCTGCCCGGCTGCCGTAGTAGGTCCCCTTGAGGTTGGTGTCGATGACCCTGCCCCAGTCTTCGGGACTGCTGTCTGCAACACTTTCAAAGGTGTCGGTGATTCCTGCGTTGTTGATGAAACAGTCGATCACACCGAACCGGTCGACAGCGGCATTCACCAGACCTTCCATCGCTTCGTATGAGGAGACATCACACGCGTATCCGTATACCGAGCCTTCGGGAAAGCTGCGAACGGCAGCTTCAACATTCTCCCGGCGACTTGACGTGATGACGACTTTCGCCCCTTCACTGACGAACTCGCGAGCGATGGCAAGTCCGATTCCCCGGGTTGAACCGGTAATGACAGCGACCTTCTGTTCGAGTTTCTTCATCTCGGAGGAACGTACGGTTACTTGCCTGTCGAGACAGGCAGAACGGTTATCTGATCAGCGCTTCACACCAGCCGTCTGGTCAACCATCGCCTGCAATTCCGGACGGCCCTCGGCATAAACTTCCAGAGGCACACCGTTCTCGATTGCTTCCCACGCCTGGCGGATGCTCTGGGCGCCTGCCTTCGGCCCCATCGGGTGACCGAATACACCTCTGCCCGGCACAAAACCGAAATCGACACTGCCGACCTTGCGGTAAACCGTCTCGAGCGTCAGCGCGGAATCGCTGCCACCCGGCACCGGCAGGCAGGGCTTGATATGTCCCATCGGCTTGAGGCACTCTTCGATATTCTCCAGCACCTCCTCTTCCGGCGTCATCATCCTGTCGCCGAAACCGGGCATGATCACTGCGTCGAGGCCTGCAAGACGCTGCAACTTGGTCATAACCCTGGAGTGAATACCATATTTCTCCATTCTGCTGAAGGAGGCGATAAACGGGAAATGGCCGATCAGCGGCACCTGCGTGTAGTTGCTGAGCATGCGCACCGCACTGAGTCCGACCGGAAGGGCGTTGATCAGCAGGGCGTTGGCGCCATTGCGCACCGCAACGTCGTGCTTCTCGATCAGGCTGTCGACTTCGTCGGTAATGTTGGCCAGATAGATCTTGGGATCGCCGGTCTCCGCTTCGGCATGCTTCCTGGCGGCACCGAGATGGGCAGCGCGATCGGCTATGGCAGACCAGGTCACGTCGGCAAGCATTTCATCATCCTTGGCGATATCGAGGCCACCGAGCCAGCTCTGGTGGGCGATTTCAGAGAACTCCTCGGGGCTGAGACCGATGTTCGGCTTGACCACGCCAAAGAAAATCGGACGCCCGTGTGCGTTCAGGATTTTACGCAGGCCGGCGATACCGAATTTCGGCCCTTCGAAATCGGCGAGAAACGAGTAGGGAAACTGGATATCCATGAGCTTGACCACCGGAACACCGGGTGTGAAGAAGGTGCCTTCACCACAGACGGCGGTCAGCAGGTTCGGGATTTTCGGCCCGAAATTGCAGTGGGGATGAGCGATCGTCACGCGACAGGCATGGATCTTTCCGGTCTCGGCATGCTTGACGGGATAGCTCAGCTGCTCGAGCTCGCCGAGCACGTTCAGGTCGATAACCTTGGCGGCATGCACCGGACGGAAATCTTCGTCCACGCCGACGCGCTTCCACTGCGCTGTCGACTGTTCACTGCAAAAGTGGGCCAGTGCCGTCTCGATATCACCGACGCATTCCAGATAATAGTCGAGAACCAGATACTGCTCCATGTCGAGCGATTCCCTGGTGGCAAAAAACCCTTTGATGTCTTCAGCATTCATAGTCAATGATCAACCTCTGCAGTTTTTTAAAAAAGGGTGGCGGTACGTTCCGCCCCCCTCTGATCCATTCCGGCAAGAAAATACTTTATCTACGTTGTCCTGGTTGCCACTGAAACCGTCGTGAGCGGATCAATGGCAAGGCGGACGGAGCACAGAAACCGGAATGCACACGAAGTACATGAGGATTTCGAGCACCGCCCAACGCAGCCAGCGATCCGCGCAACAGGTTTTCAGTGGTAACCATTACCCTTCGGCCTTGATCGAGTTGAGATACTCGAACGCCTCTGCGGGAGTGTAGTTCTCGTGCACGATCTTGTTGACCGCTTTCATCATGGCGAGCGGAGTTTCGCTCTGGAAAATGTTGCGGCCCATATCGA
>JAAXWP010000026.1:7990-13992 GCA_013334925.1 Chlorobiaceae bacterium | reverse complement strand
TCGGCCTTGATCGAGTTGAGATACTCGAACGCCTCTGCGGGAGTGTAGTTCTCGTGCACGATCTTGTTGACCGCTTTCATCATGGCGAGCGGAGTTTCGCTCTGGAAAATGTTGCGGCCCATATCGACACCGGCTGCGCCTTCCTGGACAGCATTGTACGACATGGTCAGGGCTTCAAGCTCAGGAAGCTTCTTGCCGCCTGCCATCACGATCGGCACCGGGCAGGAGGCCACGACGGTCTCGAAATCCTCGGCAACGTAATAGGTCTTGACGAGCTGGGCTCCGAGCTCAGCGCAGATACGGGTGGCGAGGCGGAAATACTTGGCGTCGCGCACCATGTCCTTGCCGACTGCGGTCACGGCCATGGTCGGAAGGCCGTAACGGAGGCCCATGTCGATCAGCCTGGTCATGTTCTTGATCGAACGGGTCTCGTACTCACCGCCGATGAAGACCTGCAGGGTGATGCAGGCGACGTTCATGCGGACAGCGTCCTCGATGTCAACGGCCAGCTCCTCGTCGGAGAGCTCCTTCAGGATGCTCGGACCACCGCTGCACCGCATCACGACAGCCTTGTTGAGGGTCGGAGGAACCGTGGTGCGAAGGATACCCCTGGTGAGCATGATGGCATCGGCGTGAGGCATGAGCGGCACGATATTCACGTCAGGACGTTCCAGGCCGGTGGTCGGGCCCTGGAAGTAGCCGTGGTCGATGGCGAACATGACCGTCCTGCCGGTCTCGGGCCTGAAGATGCGGGCCAGACGGTTTTTCATACCCCAATCGTAGGAGTGGGCTCCCTTGAGGTAGTAACCATAGTTGTTCACCGGGATATCGGTGTAATACTCTTTGGCCTGTTTGTCCTTATCGTATTCCGCCATCGTCGAGACCTCCTGGTTGGATTGGTTTGTTTTTGATATTCAAGATTCGATCAGCGAAGGGCAGCCGCTATGTTGCCGCCATCGACCGTGGTCACCGACCCGGTCGTCCTGGTCTCCAGGGCCAGATGCACGAACGCATCTGCCACATCTTCAGCCGTCACCTCCACACCCAGGAGGTTGCCGGACATATACTCTTTCTCGCTCAGGCCACGGGCCGACGAGCGGGCCTTGATCATCTCGGGGGTCAACAGACCGCTGCGGATCCTGTCGGCGTTGACGCCGTTTGCCCTGATGCCGTCACGACCATGATCGAGTGCATACTGCCTGAGGAGGAACAGGGTAGCTGCCTTGGGCAGGCCATAAGGACCGAAATCGGGACCCGGATTGACCGCCTGCTTGGAAACGTTGTACAGAAGCGCACCGCCGATCCCCTGAAGGCGCATGACCCGCACGGCATTCTGGGAGATGGTCTGGTGCGAGAAGAAATTCAGCTCGAAGCTCTTCCTGAGCAGTTCGTCCGCCACGTCGCCGATCCTGCCCTGCAGCGCGACACCGACGTTCGAAACGACGAAATCGAAGCCTCCGAAGGTCCTGACGATCGTGTCGAACGCATTTCTGACGGCATCACGGTCGGTCACGTCGCAGGCGATCGTGAGCGTACCCGGACCAAGTTCACCGGCCGCCCGTTCGAGGGCTGCGGGATCGAGATCCATGATGGCTATTTCAGCACCCTTCTTCCGGAAGGCTTTCGCCGTGGCGAGCCCAATGGCTCCTGCACCGCCGGTCACCAGAGCTACCTTGCCTGCAAATTCGCCGCCATTACGGTTCTTTTTGACTTTTGCCTGCTCCATGTCCCAGTACTCGATCTCGAAAGCGTCACGCTCGGAAATGGACTGGAAAGTGCCGACCGATTCGGCATCGAGCATGGCAAGTGCCGACTGCTCTGCGATGTCAGCCGTAAGCCTGGCATCAGCAACGGTTCTGCCAAGACCGAAAATACCGAGACCCGGCACGATCACGACTCTCGGCATGGGATCGATCATGTCGACCTGCATGCCGGTAAGCTCACGGTTGCGCTCGAAATAGGAGCGATACTCCTCGACATAGGCGGCAACACGCTCATGTACGGAGGCCTTGAAGCCTTCGAGATCCGCCGCGTCAGGAGCAGGAAGAACCAGCGGATAGTTCTTGGTGCGAATGATGAAATCGGGTGTCATCGCCCCCTTGCGCACGATCGACTCGAGGTCGGCAGCATTGATAAATTCCGCAAGCGCTTCCGAGCTCCTGAATTCGAGCACAAAACTTTCATAATCCTTTTCACCCGGGGTTTTCTCAAACGAGCAGGCACCCCTGATGACCGGAGCCACATCCTCGAGGCGGGCAATTTCCGACGGCAGCTGTACCGACGGGAAGCTCTTTCTTCCGGCTGAGGTGATGCGCTCCTCGATACGGTTCACCCCGTCGATCATGCGATCATAAGCTTCCCTGGCCGTGTCACCGAAGGTCACGAGTCCGTGGTTATGAAGCACCATGCCCTGGATCGAAGGGTCTTCGTCATAAGCGTTCACGGCAAGCCTGGCGAGACCGAGGCCCGGCTGGATATACGGCACCATACCATACTCCTTTCCAAGCGCTTCGCGGCAGTAACGATCACCTTCCGCCTGGTTGCTCATCGTGAGCAACGCCAGGGAGTGGGTGTGGAAAATATATCGATGCGGCAGAAACGCATGCAGGAGCGTTTCGATCGACGGGCTCAGCGAGCGGCTGACCATCTGGTCGGTCAGGGTGAAAAGATTGAGGAACAGGAAATTCTTGAACTCCCTGGTTGAAAACTGTCTGATATCATCCTCGCTGTGCCGCTCACCCGATGCATACATCCGCTGGAGTCTCTGGAGCGGTTCGATCCTGACCGGAGTGAAATCATGAACATCGACCGAGGCCAGATTGACACCGCTGGCCTTGATGAAGATGACATTGGAATGGTTGCCGAGGAAATCGGTCAGCACGCTTTTCACGGAGGTGTTCCCTCCGCCGTGCATCACCAGGCGGTCATCCCTGCCGAGAAGTCGGGATGCATAGACCAGGTCTGTCAGTTCAGCGGGAGTATCGGCGGCATCGATCTTGCCGGCCGCTATTGAATTCAGTTCAGATTCGTTCCAGAGATTCTGCATATGCTTGGAAAGTTCTTGTGACTACGTGTCTTTCTCGAATGCGAAAACGGGTTCAGGATGCCTGGTTGCGGAGTTTCTTCGCGTGACGCTTCTGAACGATAAACCCCGAGAGATAGATCAGGACAAAACCGGGAATGACGATGCCGAGATACAGCGACTGATGCTGCGGCGTCGTGAGCTGACCGGAGGTCCAGATCATCCAGGCGAGCACCGCCCAGACAGGCCCTACAATGACGAACATGAAGTTCCAGAGATACTTGAAGCTATAGTTCATGGCGAGGAAATCCCGATATAACTGTTTGACGGATAACCACAGGAGATCAGATCTGCCCCTGCATCCGGAGTTTCTTTTCGTTGTTCTTTTCGAGAATGATCCTGATCAGGTACTGCAGCGCATTGCCCACATAGGTCAGGTAGGCGATATAGGCCTCGATGACCAGGACATGTTCAGGATATCCCATCCATGCCATCACGAAATAGAGCAGATGAAAAAATGCTGCGATGGTGCTGCCGACATCTTCCCAGAGGAACTCCGGAGAGTAGACCCACTGGTCGAAGATCTCCTTTTCGAAAAACATGCCGGTCGTGAACAGGATGGCGAAAAAGAGTGTCTTGAACAGGATGGCGATGCTGATCCAGAAAAAATCGATGGCGACGATATTGTAGGCGTAGAGGGTATTCAGGACAACGCCGGTCAGAAAAAATATAAACTGAATCGGAGCGAGAATGATCTGGATATCGGTCCAGACCGAAGCGTTGCGTTTGGCGAGCTGTTCAGGCGTGTAACGGGGCATGATCTCTTGTTTGCTGGCTACTTGAGTGACAAAGCAACTGCCGGATCGGCTTCATGAAGCAGGGAATATAGTAAAATCCGATCACGCCGAAAAACCCTCAGTCATGGAAAATGGAGGGTTCAGAAACCTGCCTCAATGTATTTTTCATACCCTTAACCAAGTGAATGTTTTGGTATGACGCGCCCGTTTTGTACGTTTCACATTCTGGCGACGCCCCTGTCCTGTTCTCGAGTTGCCGGAAAGGGATGTATAAGTCCTTATGTGAGCCGTCATTGATTCAGAACAACCCGGTTATTTACCCGATGCAAGTCTCTGATCCAGAATCGACCAAACCCCTGAAAATCCTGCTTGTCTCGCCCCAAGGCAAGATGGACGACGACAGCAACCAGAAGCCGCTTTTCCACATGGCTCTGGGCGTCCTGGTAAGCATTACACCTAAACAGCATCAGATCGAGCTCATCGACGAGCACTTCCACGACGCCATCAATTATGACGGAGATTACGATCTGGTCGGCATCACGTCACGAACCCTCGAAGCGACCAGGGCGTACGAAATCGCAGACGAGTTCAGGAGACATGGCAAAACCGTCGTGCTCGGCGGTCTGCACATTTCGTTCAATCCTGACGAAGCCGCCAGACACGGTGACTCGATCGTGGTAGGTGAAGCCGACAATCTGTGGGCGACCCTTCTCGATGATGTAGCCAATGGCAGACTGAAGCCAAAGTACGACGCGAAGGATTTTCCGCCTGTCAACACGATCGTGCCCATCGACTACGAAAGGATCTCGAAGGCATCGAAACGTGAAAAGGTGGACGGGACCAAATCGATACCGCTCTATGTGACCCGCGGTTGCCCGTTCAACTGCTCCTTCTGTGTCACGCCGAACTTCACCGGCAAAAAGTACCGGCTGCAGAATCCCGAGTCGCTCAAAGCGCAGGTTGAAGCCGCAAAGAAATACTTCTTCAAGGCAAACGGCAAGAACTCGAAACCCTGGTTCATGCTCACCGACGAGAACCTGGGCATCAACAAAAAGAAGCTCTGGGAGTCTCTCGATCTCCTGAAAGAGTGCGACATCACCTTCAGCGTCTTCCTCAGCATCAACTTCCTTGAAGATCCCAAGACCGTTCAGAAGCTGGTGGACGCCGGCTGCAACTTTGTCCTGGCCGGTCTCGAATCGATCAAGCAGAGTACGCTCGAGGCCTATAACAAAGGGCATGTCAACTCCGCCGAGAAGTATTCGAAGATTATCGACGATGCCCGCAAGGCAGGCCTGAACATTCAGGGCAACTTCCTGTTCAACCCGGCGATCGACACCTTCGAGGACATCGATGAACTGGTGAAGTTTGTGGAAAAGAATCACATCTTCATGCCGATCTTCCAGATCATCACCCCGTATCCCGGTACCCAGATGTACCACGAATACAAGGAGAAAGGGCTGATCACCGACGAAGACTGGGAAAAGTACAACGCTTTGCATCTGGTCATCAAGTCAGATCGGTACGATCCGCTGCTGTTCCAGTACAAGGTGCTGAAAAGTTATACCGGGATCTACTCCTGGCGCCATATCTTCGGCAGGGCCTGGCACAACCCGAGAAAACTGATCAACCTGATCACCAGCCTGGCCTTCAGGAACCACCTCAGAAGCGAACTGAAGCATTTCGAAGAGCAGCACAAGATGACGCCTGCCATGCTTGAAGGCGTGAAATAGAGCTGATGCAGCCGGGTTCCCCTGAAAGGAGAATCCGGCTCCTCCCGACACTCGACGCCCCCCAACCAGGATACCCCACCGCTCATGCCCGACAAAACCGTACAGGATGCCGTCAGGGACAGTATAAAGCTCCTTGGACCGAGAGCCCACAGCAGGGCTGAACTCGTTGCAAAACTCAGGAAAAAGGGTTTCGAAAGCGACACTATCGACGAAGCGATACTGAAGCTCGAGTCACTCGGACTGATCGACGATCGAAGTTTCGCTGCGGGCTGTGTGGAAAGCCTGGCAAGACGAAGACCGGAGGGACAGCGGATGGCAAAGGTTCGGCTCATGCGCAAAGGACTTTCCGAAGAGGTGATCGAGGAAGCGCTCCGGAACTACGATGCTCCGGGAATGTGCCTTGCCGCCGCAGAAAAAAAAATGCGCTCCCTCTCGGGAACGCCTGAAACGAAG
>JAAXWP010000026.1:0-7890 GCA_013334925.1 Chlorobiaceae bacterium | reverse complement strand
GCTCATGCGCAAAGGACTTTCCGAAGAGGTGATCGAGGAAGCGCTCCGGAACTACGATGCTCCGGGAATGTGCCTTGCCGCCGCAGAAAAAAAAATGCGCTCCCTCTCGGGAACGCCTGAAACGAAGAAAAAAAAACTCATCACCTTTCTCCGTAACCGTGGATTCGACTGGTCGACGATCAGGGAAACGGTGGAAAAGCTGACGAGTGACGAGTGACGGCTGACGGGTGACGGGTGACGAGTGACGAGTGACGGGTGAAGGGTGACGGGTGACGAGTGACGGGTGACGAGTGACGAGTGACGAGTGACGAGTGACGAGTGACGAGTGACGAGTGACGAGTGACGAGTGACGAGTGACGAGTGACGAGTGACGGGTGACGGGTGAAGGGTGACGGGTGACGAGTGACGGGTGACGAGTGACGAGTGACGAGTGACGGGTGACGAGTGACGAGTGACGGCTGACGGGTGACGAGTGACGAGTGACGAGTGACGAGTGACGAGTGACGGGCAAGAAGGTGTTCTTTTGTTTTCACAGGTCCCATAGGACTTATAAGACCTATAGGACCCATGAGCTGAATCGACAGCAAAGACGATACGCTGGTCAAGATGACCATTTCCTTTCACTCGTCCCTACTCTTCCCCCACATGCACCAGCGTGCCGATCGGTTCGCCTTTGAGCAACCTGGTGAAATTACCATTGACATTCATGTTCATGACCACGATCGGCAGGGTGTTTTCGCGGCAGAGCGTAATCGCCGTCATGTCCATCACCCTGAGGTTCTTCCTGATGACATCGAAATAGGAAATCTTCGGGAAAAACTGTGCATCGGGGTTCTTTTCCGGATCGGAGTCATAAACACCCTCCACACGGGTTCCCTTGACGATGACATCGGCTTCTATCTCGATTGCCCTGAGCGAAGCTGCCGTGTCGGTGGTGAAGTACGGGTTTCCCGTTCCTGCACCGAAGATGACCACACGTCCCTTTTCGAGGTGACGGACGGCGCGGCGCCTGATAAACGGTTCGGCAATCTGCTCCATCTTGATGGCCGTAAGAAGCCTGGTGTAGATCCCTTTCCGCTCAAGAGCGTCCTGAAGCGCAAGTGAATTGATTACCGTGGCGAGCATTCCCATGTAGTCCGCCTGAACCCGATCCATGGATGATGCCGCCGCGGAAAGGCCTCTGAAAATGTTACCGCCTCCGATCACGAGAGCGATCTCCGCACCCAGGTCATGCGCCTCCTTGATCTCGTCGGCAAAACTTTCAAGAACAGCGGCATCGATGCCGTAACCCCCTTCACCTGCCAGCGATTCACCGCTGATTTTGAGCAGGATCCTTCTGTACTGTAGCATAGCTGTTCTCCTCTTCTGAATGTCTTGTAATACCAGTAATAAGCAAAAAAAAAGCCTCGTCACAACGAGGCTTTTTCGGAGTTACGCTCCAAGCTGGTAGCGAACGAAGGCTTTGACCTCCGCCTTCGCCTGATTCTTCTTCCTGAACTCGTTCAGGACATCTGAAACACGGGCATTCTGATCCTTGATGAACACCTGCTCGGTGAGCACCACCTCCTGGTAGTACTTGTCGAGACGGCCGCTGACAATCTTGTCGACGAACTGCTCGGCCTTGCCCTGGGCAAGTGCCTGCTGACGATAGATCTCTCGCTCTTTCTCAACGAAATCGTCCGGAACGAGCGAACGATCGGTGACGATCGGTGCTGAAGCGGCAACCTGCATGGCGAGGTCTTTGGCGAGAGCCTTTGCCTCTTCGGGCTTGTCGGTGGCGACGCAGATGATGGCGCCGAGCTGAGCACCCGGATGGATATAGCTTTCTACGATCCCCTCTTCAGCGACGAGCATGGCCATACGCTTCAGTTCGAGCTTCTCACCGACTTTACCGGTCATGGACTTGAGGGTCTCTTCAACGGTCTCGTTACCGTATGCTTCACCCAGTCTGATGGCGAGCAGCTGCTCCCTCGTGGTGCAGTTATTCTCGAGAGCGAGGCTGGCAAGCTCATTGGCGAAACCGGTGAACACCTCGCCTCTGGCGACGAAGTCGGTTTCACAGTTCAGTTCGAGGATAACGCCTGACTTCTGGTCGGCGGTCATCCTGATGCAGATCGCACCTTCGCTGGCTTCACGATCAGCCCTCTTGGCGGCCATGGCAGCACCTTTCTTGCGAAGATATTCGATTGCTTTCTGCATGTCACCCCCGGTCTCCTCGAGGGCCTTCTTGCACTCCATCATGCCGACGCCGGTGGTATCCCTGAGATCCTTGACGTCCTTGGCAGAAATCTGGCTCATAAACTCTGAATTATCGTGGTTATATGCATGAAGCCTCTGCAGGTCTTTGCGGGACCTGCAGAGGCTCTGTATTAGTTTTTATCAGTCGTTCTCCGGCTCCTCGTCACCCTCTTCGTCCATCTCGGTGAGCACTTCCTGCTCAACCTGAAGGGCGCGGGCGTTGATAATGGTGTCGGCTACGGCCTTGACCATGAGGTCGATCGAACGGATGGCATCGTCGTTTGCCGGAATCACGTAATCGACTTCGTCAGGATCGCAGTTGGTGTCGACCATGGCGAAAATCGGAATACCGAGCGAACGTGCCTCTTTGATTGCGATATGCTCTTTCTTGATGTCGACCACGAACAGCGCTGCAGGCAGGCGGTTCATGTTCGAGATACCACCGAGGATGCGAACGAGCTTGTCCTTCTCGCGAAGCAGCATGAGGCGCTCTTTCTTGGTGATCATGTCGAAGGTGCCGTCGGTTTCCATACGGTCGATGGCGTTCATGCGACGGATGCTCTGACGGATCGTCGAGAAGTTGGTCAGCATACCGCCGAGCCAGCGCTCGCAGACGTAAGGCATACCGGCACGCTCGGACTGTTCGGCGATGATGACCTTCGCCTGCTTCTTGGTGCCGACGAACATGATTTCCCTGCCGGTCGAAGCGATGGCTTCGATCGCCTTCAGGGCCTCATCGGCCATGACGAGGGTCTTCTTGAGGTCGATGATGTGAACGCCGTTCTTCTCCATGAAGATGTACGGCTTCATTTTCGGGCTCCAGCGGCGCGCGAGGTGGCCAAAGTGGACACCGGCCCTGAGCATTTCTTCAAGCTGAAAGTGTGACATGTTGTCTCCCTTCTTGTTGTTTTAGTTGTTCCTCTACCCTGCCGATGCACCCGGGGATCCGGCACTTGCAGGTGCCGGACACTTCCCGTGAGCCTTATCCGGTGGCCCGGAATGGCAGGGTATGTGAAATGTTGACTACAGGTAAATAAAAAACCGGATCAGCGCTTCGAGAACTGGAAGGACTTACGAGCCTTTTTGCGGCCATATTTCTTTCTCTCGACCATACGGGGATCCCTGGTAAGAAGACGATCGGTCCTGAGCATAGCGCGGATGGACTCGTCGTACTCGACCAGCGCCCTGGCAATAGCGAGGCAGACTGCACCGGACTGACCGGAAACACCGCCACCACGGACGTTGACCTTGATATCGAAATCGTTCTGCTTTTCAGCGACGGCCAGCGGCTTCAACGCCTGGCTTCTCTTGAACTCATCTTTGAAATACTCTTCAACCGGCAGCTTGTTGACCACGATGCGGCCCTTGCCAGGCGAAAGGAAAACCCTTGCAACCGAGGTCTTACGGCGTCCGACTGTATCGATAACCTCTTTCATCAGTATACGTTGTGTTTATTGATTGACTTTCATTTCCACCGGGCACTGCGCATTGTGCGGATGCTCCGAACCTGCGTAGACCTTCAGCTTGGTGAAGAGCTGACGGCCGAGGTTGTTGTGCGGGAGCATACCCCAGACAGCCTTCTCGATCACGCGCTCCGGTTTGTCCCTGAGGAGGTCCTTGACACTGTCGATCCTGACACCACCCGGGTAATGGGAGTGCGAGAAATAGGTCTTGTCTTCCTGCTTCTTTCCAGTCAGGGCGACTTTTTCGGCGTTGGTCACAATTACGAAATCACCGGTATCGATGTGCGGTGTGAACTGCGGTTTGTGCTTGCCCCTCAGAACGGTTGCGACCTGGGCGGCCAGCCTGCCGAGCACCTGGTTCTCCGCATCGATGACATACCATGCCTTTTCAATCTCTGCCGGTTTGGCGGAGTATGTTTTAAAACTTAACGTCTTGCTCATGCTTCACAATGGATTATCTGGACTATTCCGAAAAATAAGTCGAACAATGTAATTTATTTCGATTAATTCTACAAACTATTATACCTTGTTCTTCCCAGCAAGATAATTCAACCAGGCCAAGGCTAAGCCCCACGACCGTTTACGAAGTTTGACATGAAACCCTTGATCGCCCTCGTCGGCCGGCCCAACGTCGGCAAGTCGACCCTGTTCAACCGGATACTCAGAGAAAAGACCGCTATCGTGGACCCGACACCCGGCGTCACCAGAGACCGGCACATCAGTCCGGGTCAGTGGCAGGGCAAACAGTTTCTTCTCATGGACACTGGCGGCTACGCTCCGGAAAAAGACACGCTCAGCAAGGCCATGCTCGAACAGACCATGCAGGCCATTCAGGATGCGGATGCCATCATCTTCGTGGTCGACGCCCGTTCCGGCCTGACCTACATCGACATCGACATCGCAAAGATCCTGCAGCGGAACTTCAAGGATAAAAAGATTTTCTTCGCGGTCAACAAGGTGGACAACCCCCAGATCGCCCTCGAGGCCGCATCGCTCCTCAGCAGCGGCTTCACCGAACCATATCTCATATCGGCAAGGGACGGCAGCGGCGTGGCCGACATGCTCGATGACGTGCTCGAAACACTTCCCTGCCCGGAAGGCGAAGGCATCGAAGACGACAAGACCATCAGGCTCGCGGTGCTTGGCAGGCCGAATGTCGGAAAGTCGAGCCTGGTCAACGCCCTGCTCGGTACCGACCGCCAGATCGTATCGGATATTCCCGGCACGACACGCGACGCCATCGATACCCTTTTCAAGCGAAACCAGAAGGATTTCACGCTCATCGATACTGCCGGTCTGCGCAAGCGCACCAAGATCGACCCCGGCATCGAATATTACAGTTCGCTCCGTACCGAGCGGGCCATCGAGCGCTGCGAAGTCGCCATGGTGCTGCTCGACGCCCAGCTGGGGCTCGAGAGCCAGGACATGAAGATCATCAATATGGCTGTGGAACGGAAAAAGGGTGTGATGATCCTGGTCAACAAATGGGACCTCATCGAAAAGGACTCGAAAACCAGCAAGAAATTCACGGACAATCTGACCCAGCAGCTTGGCAACCTGAACTATATTCCAGTGGTCTTCACCTCGGCGCTGACCAGGAAAAACTGCTACCGCGCAATCGACACGGCAGCAGAAATAGCCGGCAACAGACGGCAGAAGATCAGCACCAGCGCCCTGAACCGTTTCCTGCAGGAGGCGATCGCCATGAGACACCCCTCCACCAAATCCGGCAAGGAGCTGAAGATCAAGTACATGACACAGATCGATGCGACGCATCCGGTGTTCGCATTCTTCTGCAACGACCCGGAACTGCTCGAAAACAACTTCCGTCGCTTCCTCGAAAAACGCCTTCGTGAAAGTTTCACGCTGGAAGGTGTCCCCATCACCATGAAATTCGTCAGGAAGTAAACAGACGTTATACCGGGAACCGTAAAGCGGAAAGGTTCGTTCTCTGTAACGGCCTTAATTCTTTAAAATGGGACGTATGGGTCAAATGGGTCTTACAGGACATATAAGTATTGACCCAGTTGACTCATACGACCCATCAGACCCATAGGACCCATCCACTATCAACCATCAACTATCCATTATCCGTCAGTAATATGTCAATACAGGAATCCCGGATTATTGAAGCCCTGAGCACGGTCATGGATCCCGATCTCGGCAGGGATCTCGTCACACTCGGCATGATCAAGGAGGTTTCGGCAGACGAGGCGGACAACGTCTCCGTCACCGTAGAGCTCACCACCCCGGCCTGCCCGATGAAAGAGTCGATCAAACAGTCATGTATCGCGGCGATCAGAACCGCCATTCCTGAGGCTGCATCGATCAATGTCACGATGGGTTCGAAGGTCACCTCGTCCTGCAGCCACCATGGCCAACCGGGTCATCACGGACATCACGAACACCACACACACCACGGGCACGGCGGACATGGTGCGCCACAGCGAATCCAGCTCGATAACGTCAGGAACATCATCGCGGTCGCTTCCGGCAAGGGCGGCGTGGGCAAATCCACGGTCTCGGTCAATCTGGCCGTAAGTCTGGCGGCTTCAGGAGCAAAGGTAGGCCTCATCGATGCAGACCTCTATGGCCCGAGCATCCCGACCATGTTCGGCCTGCCGGACGCAAGACCTGAAGTGACGGACGGCAAGATCCAGCCTATCGTACAGTATGGTGTGAAACTGATGTCGATCGGCTTCCTCGTCGACAGTGAAACCGCACTGATCTGGAGAGGCCCAATGGCATCGAGCGCGATCCGCCAGCTCATCACCGATGTCGACTGGCAGGAGCTCGACTACCTGATCTTCGATCTTCCTCCCGGCACCGGCGACATCCAGCTCACGCTGGTACAGGCCCTGCCACTGACCGGAGCCGTCATCGTGACCACTCCGCAGGACGTGGCCCTCGCCGATGTCGCCAAGGCGGTCACCATGTTCAGGAAAGTGGAGGTCCCGATCCTCGGCGTCGTGGAGAACATGAGCTGGTACGAGCTTCCCGATGGCACGCGCGACTACATCTTCGGCCGTCAGGGAGGCGAAAAGTTCGCCAAAGCCAATGGTCTGAACTTCCTCGGCGCGATTCCGATCGGTGGCGTCGTCCGTGAAGGCGGCGACGAGGGCAAGCCGGTGATCATCGGTCATCCGGAAGTACCTTCAGCCGTGGCGGCAAAGCAGGTCGCAGGTGAAATCGCCCGTCAGGTATCCATCCTGAACGCTTCGTGCACCTGCTGACGAAATGATTTCATCTTGTTTTTTTTCAGGGGGTGAGTGATATTAGGGCAAGCGGCCCGGCGCCCGACACAGCGCCCCCCTTTTTTTACCCAACTCACAACACAACAGCATCATGAAGGATTATCTGCCAAACAGCGACCCATTGTACGACAAAGTGATCAGCGCTCTTGAAACTGTCCGCCCTTACCTTCAGGTCGACGGTGGCGATTGCCAGCTCGTTGGCATCACCAAAGATATGGTCGTGGACGTAAAACTCCTCGGCGCCTGTGGTTCATGCCCGATGAGCACCCTGACCCTCCGCGCCGGTGTGGAACAGGCCATCAAGAAAGCCATTCCCGAGATCGCCCGCGTCGAGCAGGTGTAAAAAATGAAAGGGGGCGCCAGAAAGCGCCCCTTTCACTTTTATCTCCCCCTCTGGAAGCACCAGGATTCAGCCTGGCACCGTCCTCTTCTCTCTTCATATAGCATAGCTTCATGTCCAGCGCGAAACACCTGTTATGGGTCGGACAGCTCCTGTGGGTCTTATGAGTCCTATGGGACCTATGAAAAACCCAAGGCCATTCTTCCTTGTCTCGTGTTACGCATATCCTCCTCCCCTGTCATGCTGATTGATGGAAAGCATCCTGTATTTCAGACTGCTCTGCTGGATCCTCCGCCCAGCTGCGCCGGGCTCCGGATGAAAGAGAAAAAAAGGTGGGTAGCTGTCAGTGTACCCTGTCCCGAAAGCTTTCGGGACAGGCCTATTGAAGAGTTTCGCCCATTAGATGCACTGAGCATGGAAGGGGGCCGGATTGTCGGGATGATGGAACTTCGTTCTCTGATCTTTCTTGTGTAGCCCCGGGCTTCAGGCTCTTGCATTCAGGAGGGATTTATCCCGACGGACATTGAGTATCCTCTTCTTTTCATTCAATTGCCCCGGGCTTCAGCCCGGGGAGGAGATAGAAAAAAATATCCCC
>JAAXWP010000025.1 GCA_013334925.1 Chlorobiaceae bacterium | reverse complement strand
CCACGCCGTTGACCGGGGCCGTTGTCGTGTTACCGGCAAAGACGGTTGTCGTCGCCGCAGGGCTGAATATCGGCGCAGGCCTGGCAGCGTCGCTGCTGGTCGGAATTATTTTCATGGTGACGAGGGCCGTGCGGGGAGCAGGCAAGGGCTGAAACCCGGGAACGAGGCTGTCTCAAAAGGACCAACAGAGCCGCTTACTGACGCCAGTTCGTTCATTTTTTTTGTCATTCTGAGTCCGACACAGTCGGGCGAAGAATCCAGCAGTATCTCGTAAGGCTTTATATATCTATCGCTTATGAAGCGGTCCTAAATATTCTGGATCCTTCACTTCATTCAGGATGACATTCAGGAACAAACGCAAAATACATATGTAAATCCCTTCTGAGACAGCCTCATCTTTATCTCATCGAAAAAGCAGTCAGGTACAGTTGAAGCTACGGCTTTAATGCCGGTAATAAAGATCATAACCTATGACAACAGACAATGTCATTCTGATCCTGACCTGTCAGGATCAGAATCCATAACCCCTTTCATGAAAAGGAGATGGATCCTTCACTTCGTTCAGGATGACAGAAGGTGCCTGGCGTTCATTTGTGACATGATGTTGCTGGAGTAATAAAGCGAAGTGAGCCTGGTCGATACGAGCCAATTTGTGAAGATGCCGAGCAGGCGCTCGGCGCTCCCGGGTTATAGCGCACTCTGGGTGCTCAAGGGGATGTCGCTGTTCGCTGAAAGAAGGGGTGAAATTGCCGGAAATGAAAAAAGCGCAGTTACCTGCGCTTTTTTTGTGGAGCTAAGGAGACTCGAACTCCTGACCCTTTGCATGCCATGCAAATGCTCTACCAACTGAGCTATAGCCCCGATTTGATGGTCTAATTATCCGAAAAAAAACTTTGATTTGCAACAGCTTTTTTCGATTCTTTGATATGACTCGCCAAAAAAAACGTTAAAAGGTCTAAATTTTCCTCCTATGGATCTAGCATACAGTATTAAAGAAGGGTTTTCAGGGATCGGTCGGGCAAAAATGCCGGCAGCCGTTACGATGGTCATCGGATTTTTCTCTCTGGTGCTGCTTGGCCTGTTCGGATCGGTTTCTCTGAGTTTCTACGATCTGATCCAGGAGGTGCGGTCTCGCATCGAAATGGAGGTCTTTTTCAGCGAGGCTACCGGTGAATCACAGGTTGCCGCTCTCACTGAACAGATGAAGCATATCCCGGGGGTTGCCGGGGTGACCTACATTTCGAAGGAGGCTGCAGCGGTGCGTTTCGCCCGTGACTTCGGTGAAGATGTCGTCGGCATTCTCGGAGTCAATCCGTTGCCACGTTCGGCCAAACTGGTCATCCGGCCCGGCTATTCCGAACCGGAAGGTATCGACCGGATCCGTCAGAAAATTTCATCACTCGACTACGGCCTCGACATAAGGTACAATCAGGAGTATCTGTCAGCCATCGAACGCAATGCGAGGATTTTTACCCTGATCACCGCCGGTATCGGTGGCGTCATCGCGCTTGCGACCATTGTCATGAACGCCTATACGGTCAGGCTTGCCATGTACGCACGCCGTGAAAAGATCAAGACGATGCGGCTCGTGGGTGCGACCAGCTGGTTCATCAGTTTTCCTTTCCTTGTGGAAGGTGCTGTCCAGGGGCTGGTATCGGGAGCTCTTGCCGCTCTGGGCGTTTACCTGATTTTTGAACAGGCCCTCTTGCGTTACGAGCCGGGAATCTACCAGATCATGCATCCATCCGCGCTGATCGTCTATCCGGGGCTGATTCTGCTCGGTCTTCTGCTCGGTATTTTTGGCAGCAGCCTCTCTGTGGGAAGGTTCCTGAGATCAGCGTGAAGAAAACGTACAAAGGGGACACCGCTATGGTCGGTTTTCATGTGGTTGTTCCTTCAGTCCATAATGGTATGGCCAATGAAGCGATCAGTCTTCTGTCAGGCAGAAGGTAGTTGATGATGTCATTCTGAGTGGAGCGAAGAATCCAGAACTCATTGTTTCGTAATACGATGGATTCTTCATTTCGCTTTGCTTCATTCAGAATGACAGACCTTTCTCCGGAATTTCCGGGTGGCTTTCTGAGGCAGCAGTAATAATGTTCCTTATCATTCCCCCGTAAATCCATAGAGCATCCTGATCTCTTCGGCCCATCCATCTGCGTCCGGAGTTTCCAGGATGAGTGGTTTCTCCTCGAGTGACGGGTGACGCATGATGTGCGCGAACGCCTCCTCTCCAATCATTCCCTTGCCGATGCAGGCGTGCCGGTCGACACGGCTGCCCAGCTTCTGCTTGGCATCGTTCAGATGCATGGCTTTCAGGAAGCTGATGCCGATTACGCGATCAAACTCGTCGAGCATGGCGTCGAACGTTTCCGGCGTCCGGATGTCGTATCCGCTGGCAAAGAGATGGCAGGTATCGAGGCAGACTCCAACCCGTGATTTGTCGTCGACCTGCTCGATGATCCGGGCGATCTGTTCGAACCTGAACCCGAGGTTGCTGCCCTGTCCTGCCGTGTTCTCGATGACGGCGGAAACACCGCTGGTTGCCTCGAGCGCCAGATTCACCGAAGCGGCGATCAGGCCGAGCGACTCCTCCTCGCTGGTCAGGTTCAGATGGCTCCCGGGGTGGAAGTTGAGCATGACGAGGCCGAGTGCTTCGGTTCGTTGCATCTCCGTGATGAATGCCTGACGGGACTTTTCAAGCTTTTCAGGTTCCGGATGGCCGAGGTTGATAAGGTAGCTGTCGTGCGGAAGGATATGTTCCGGAAGGAATCCGGCTTCAGCACAGTTATTCCTGAACGCCTCGATCGATACTGCGGTCAGGGGGGCGGAGTGCCACTGGCGCTGGTTACGGGTGAACATGGCGAAGGCCTTCGCGCCGATTTCACGGGCATTGAGCGGGGCGTTTTCAACGCCACCGGCGATGCTGACATGTGCGCCGACTCGTTTCATATAATTGATAATTAGGGGACATTCACAACAAACTAAACAAACTACTCTTTCCTTTTCGAACCGCTCGTCGGCGTTGCCACTTTCAACCGTTTCAACCCGGACGATCCGCTACGCTTCCAGTCTTCGAACGATCTCATCGCTGAGGTTTGCTGTTTCGCGCACGGAGAAATCGGTAGGCTTTGAAGGCCTAAGCGAGAGCATCTCGCCAAGCAGTCCGGTAGAGAAGAGCTGAACACCGAGAATGATCAGCAGGATGCCGAGGAACAGGATCGGTCGATTACTGACTGGCCGGTGGTTGAGCAGCTTGTCGAGGGTTACCCAGAGACTGATGCAGAGGCCGGTCATGAAGCTGCCGAGACCCATCATGCCAAAAAAGTGCATGGGACGTCGCAGATACCGGGTGATGAACATCACCGACAGGAAGTCGAACAGGCCAGCGAAAAACCTTGCCGTTCCGAACTTGCTTTTTCCGTGCTTGCGCGGATGGTGCCTCACCGGAATTTCCGTCACCTGATAACCCTGCCAGTGCGCGATCACCGGGATGTATCGGTGCATCTCTCCATGCAGGTCGAGCGAAGCGACGAGCTCCTGGCGATAAGCTTTCAGGCCGCAGTTGAAGTCATGCAGGGGAATGCCGCTGAACAGGCGCGTTGTCCAGTTGAATAGTTTCGATGGTAGGGTTTTCGACAACGGATCCTGACGTTCCCGCTTCCAGCCGCTCACCATGTCGTAGCCCTCCTGCAGTTTCAGCACGAGTGCCCGGATCTCCTGCGGATCGTCCTGCAGGTCGGCATCCATCGTGATGACCAATTCTCCTGACGCTGCGCTGAATCCTGCCGACAGGGCTGCGGTTTTTCCGTAATTCCTCCTGAACGAGATCAGCCTGATCTCGGGGCGTCCGGCGATCATCTCCCTTACCACAGACGCCGACCCGTCGGTCGAACCGTCGTCCACCATGATCACTTCGACCTCTTTTTCCTCACCAAGGCACTTGCGTAGCTGCACATCGTCAAGCGCTTCGAACAGCCGGCGCTTCAGCTCGGGAAGCGACTCCCGCTCGTTGAAAAGCGGAACGATGACGGAGAGCGCAATCATCTCACACCCCCCTCGTGTCGGGATTCCAGATGTACTTGTGGAGCTGCAGCTGCATCCTGACCGGCAGCCGGTCCTCGAGAATCCATGTTGCGAGGAGTTGCGGTTCAAGCACGCCGAATACCGCTCCGAAGATGATCGTACAGGTTCCGGCAAGCCGGTGGCTGAAAATGAACTCCTTCGACCAGAGGTAGTCCTCCCGGGAGGCGAGCACGAACTTGAACTCGAACCGATCGGGCGATCGCAGGGCGAGAGGCAGGTTTTCGAGGCAGTTTTCTGCCGATACTCCGGACGAAGGCGCTTTGACGTCGAGGATGATCCGGACACGCGGGTCGACATCATGAACGGGCAGGAACCCGCCGGTCTCGAGCAGGACCTGTTCGCACCGATTGCACAGGGCTTCGAGCAGGGAATAGACGCCGTCCTGGAGCAGCGGCTCGCCACCGGTCACCTCGACGCATGGGGCACCGAAGGCCAGGGCTTTTTCGACGATCTCCGGCACGGTCATCGGCACCCCGTCTTTCTCCGCATAGGTCGTGTCGCAGTAGTTGCAACCGTGTCCGCATCCGGCGAGACGGATGAATGCGCAAGGCCAGCCCGCGAAGGACGACTCTCCCTGGATGGAGTGGAAGATCTCGCTGATGAGGATGCGTTGTCCGTCGCTCATAGTTTTCCAGCAAGGAATTGTTCGAGTGCGTCGGGGTAAAGGATGTGCTCGCAGTTGAGTACCCGTTCGGCGAGAGTTTCTGGTGTGTCACCCGGAAGCACGGCGACCTTGCTTTGCAGCAGGATTCGCCCCTTGTCGTACTCTTCGTTCACCAGGTGTACCGTGGCGCCGCTTTCGGATTCGCCGGCAGCGATGACCGCCTTGTGGACGTGGATGCCGTACATGCCAGCTCCGCCGAATTTTGGCAATAGCGCGGGATGGATATTCAGGATCCGGTCCGTATAGGCTTCGATGACAGCATCCGGGACCTTGCGCATGTAACCTGCAAGCAGGATATATTCGATGTTTCGCTCCTGAAGCGCACCGAGCATGGCTCTGCCGAAATCGTCCGGCGAACCGAACTGCTTTTCGGATATGAACATAGTCTCCATGCCCTGCTCACGTGCGAAGTCGAAAGCACCGCATTCGGAACGGTTCGAAAGGCACAGCACGATTTCGGCGGGCAACTCCCGGTCTCGGATGGCATGGAACAGCGCCCTGAAATTGGAGCCTGTTCCCGAGCAGAACACCGCCAGTCGTTTGATGTTATCAGCCATTCAGGTACTGCTTGCAATGGGTTGAAAGTGTTTCACTAATATGCACCCATCCAGCATGTTTTTCAAAAGTGTAAATAGGGGACATCTTCTATATTGTTGTTGCTGTCCGCGGGCAGCTCGATACTATTATATTGAAGAAAACAAAAAGCTGCAGATACAGGAGGTAGTATGGGATTGCTCGATGGTATGCTTGGCAATGCATCGAAAATAGATCCGGCCAGGATTCAGGAGGAGTTCAGCCAGATTCTCGCGCCCGGAGAAAGGGTTGAACACGCCTATCAGCTCATTCGTGACTATTTTGTCTTCACCGACAAGCGCTTCGTGCTGGTCGACAAACAGGGACTGACCGGAAGCAAGGTCGAATATCACTCGATTCCGTACAGGAGCATCACCCATTTCAGCGTCGAGACTGCCGGAACCTTCGACCTCGATGCCGAGCTGAAAATATGGATTTCAAGCACGGAAGCGCCGATTCAGAAGCAGTTCAACAAAAAGCTCAACATTTACGAGGTACAGAGTGTGCTGGCCAGCTACGTGCTCAGGTAACACGCTTCTGTTCAGGTATTCCCCGGGCAACAGCCGGAGTGAGCGCCTTTCCGGTGTTCCTGGGGGAATGCTGATTTTTTTTGTTAAATTCCCGCCTTTAACAGCTACGCAATCGTAACCAAATTCTTTACCATGTCTGATCCTGTCATCAAACGGGCGCTCGTTTCCGTTTCCGACAAAACCGGTATCGTTGATTTCTGCCGTGAACTTGCTTCGATGGGCGTCCAGATCTTCTCGACCGGCGGTACCCTGAAATCCCTCCAGGACGCGGGTATCGACGCAGCATCGATCTCCACGATCACCGGCTTCCCGGAAATCATGGACGGCAGGGTCAAGACGCTCCATCCGAAAATCCACGGCGGCCTGCTTGCCGTGCGTGAGAATCCCGAGCACCAGAAGGCAGCACAGGACAATGGTATCGAGTTCATCGACCTCGTCGCCGTCAACCTCTATCCTTTCGAAGCGACGGTCGCCAAACCGGACGTGACCTTCGAGGACGCCATCGAGAACATCGATATCGGAGGTCCCTCCATGCTCCGCAGCGCAGCCAAGAACAACGAGTCCGTGACCGTGATCACCGACGCGGCCGATTACGTGACCGTGCTCGAAGAGATGCGCTCCAATGGCGGTGCGACGACAAGGGCCACCCGTCTTAAACTTGCAGCAAAGGTCTACGCCCTGACCTCCCGTTACGATACGGCTATCGCCGCTTACATGGCCAACGCCGCCGGAATGGCAGGCGAAGCATCGGCCTCCATGACCCTGAAGCTCGAAAAGGAGCTCGACATGCGTTACGGTGAGAATCCGCATCAGAATGCCGGTTTCTACAGGATGAACGATGGCAACGGCAACCGTTCCTTTGGTGACTTCTTCGAGAAGCTGCACGGCAAGGAGCTCTCCTACAACAACATGCTCGATATCGCCGCCGCGACCGGCATCATCGAGGAGTTCCGTGGCGAAGAGCCGTCGGTGGTCATCGTCAAGCATACCAACCCCTGTGGCGTCGCCCAGGCATCCTCGCTCTGCGAAGCTTACCGCCGTGCCTTCTCGACCGATACGCAGGCACCGTTCGGCGGCATCATCGCCTTCAACCGTCCGCTCGACATGGAGACGGCCAACGCCGTCAACGAAATCTTCACCGAGATTCTCATCGCTCCCGGTTACGAAGAGGGCGTGCTCGATATGCTCATGAAGAAAAAGGATCGCCGCCTGGTGCTCCTGAAGAAGGCTATGCCGAAGAGCGGCTGGGAGTTCAAGTCCACGCCGTTCGGTATGCTCGTGCAGGAGCGCGACAGCAAGATCGTTTCGAGGGAGGACCTGAAGACGGTCACGAAGCGCCAGCCGACCGGGGCCGAGCTCGACGACCTGATGTTTGCCTGGAAGATCGCCAAGCACATCAAGTCGAACACGATCCTCTACGTCAAGAACCGCCAGACCTTCGGTGTCGGCGCGGGGCAGATGTCGCGTGTCGATTCGTCCAAGATCGCACGCTGGAAAGCCTCTGAAGTCGGTCTTGACCTCAAGGGCTCCGTCGTGGCTTCCGATGCATTTTTCCCATTCGCCGACGGCCTGCTTGCCGCCGCCGAGGCCGGCGTGACCGCCGTCATCCAGCCGGGTGGCTCGATCCGCGACAACGAGGTGATCGAAGCAGCCGATGCGAACAATCTGGCGATGGTGTTTACGGGGATGCGCCACTTCAAACACTGATAAACCGTGTGAAGCCTGTTGCGCGGGTTGATTGCTTCGCTCTGATACTCGCGCCGCTTCAGCGGCTTGATTGGTGCTCGAAATCCTCACGTACTCCGTGTACGCTCCGGTTTCTCCGCTCCGTCCGCCTTTCCCGATGAATCGGGATCACGACGATCGAAAACGAATCCAGCTGGCAAAGTTAGATACGACAGAAAAAGCGGGGAGCTCATCCCCGCTTTTTTTTGGAATGGTTTCTCCTGTCGGTTTACCACTCCCTTTTATAACGCTTATTTATACGGGTTCTGTTGTTTTGCGTCAGTTGTTCAGTTGAAAGTGATATTATTCAGAAAGTGGCCTTGTATATGATTTCCGGCGGTATCCATAGAAGCATGACATGCCAATGCACGAGTGAGTGCATTCTGCTTTTGGGCTTCCATTAATAATAAAGACACAAGATGAAAAACCATTTATTAAAGATGGCAGTCTGTAGTGTTGTTGTTATAGCTCCGAGTTTAGCGTATTCGGAACCGTCATCCGAGGCGCGGATTGCCCAACTTGAAAGCAGCATTCAAAATTTGCAGCAACGGGTTGCTGCGCTGGAAGCCAAACCCGTTCAAGCTGAAGAAGCACCTAGGACTACCATGATCAAGTCTGGAAATTGGCACGATATAAAGAATTGGCGTCAGTTGCGAAGAGGAATGATTGAGCAAGATGTTGAGAGCCTATTGGGCAGCCCTGAAAAGGTCATAGTTTCTAAATACATCATTAATTGGTATTACAACTTCCCAATGGGCGAAATCGAATTTAATACAGAATCCAGAAGGCTTGAGCAATGGCGAGAACCTTAAGTTGGAGAACAAGCTTATGTTTGTAACCTCTACACAAACCTCGCCAGAAGGAACACTCCAACCATGATGAAGGCGACGGCGATGCGGGTTGCGATGCCGATAGCTATGCCGATCCAGACGCCGAGGCCGGCTGTGCTGGCTGAGCGCAGATCCTTGTGCGCATAGAGTTCGCCGAGTACTGCTCCGATGAAGGGGCCGATGATGATGCCCGGCAATCCGAAGGCGAGACCTACAACTGTTCCCAGCGCAGCCCCCGTCATACCCGATTTTCCTGCGCCAAAGCGTTTTGCGCCGAGTAACCCCGAAAGCACATCGACCAGCAGGGCAAAACCGGTCAGAATGGCCAGGATTGTGATGGTTCCCCAGCCCACATAGGCGAAGCCCTCGATCCAGGCGGCCATCAGCAGTCCAAGAAACACCAGCGGCAGCCCGGGCAGGGCAGGCAGCACGAGCCCTGCGAATCCGGCGATGATCAGGAGCGCTGCGGCTATCCAGAGAAGAATGGTCGTTTCCATGTCAGGAGGTTCAGACCCAGTAAATTGTTGTAAAGGTTGTCATCCTTCACTTTGTTCAGGATGACAGTTATGTGCTATGCATATTTGCTTCTCCATCTTCTCCATGCAGTCCATACCGTCCATCACGTCCATGCGTTCCCTTTTTTCTTTACCACGGCCCGGGCGTTGCGTTTCAGCCGTTTCAGTCCGAGGCGCATGACGGTGGTGCCTGCGAAAAGTCTTTTGAAGCTCGAACCGGTAAGTTCGAGGATTTTTTCGGCAGTGAGTCCGAGGATTTCTTCGGACGGCATGAAGGCCGGATGGGGCCGGATGCGCCTTGCCTGGTTGTGGGGGCACGCCTCCATGCATCGGTCGCAGCCGAAAAGCCAGGGGCCGGTCATGCCGGTTTCGCTCTCCGTGAACTCCCGTTTGAGTTCGATGGTCAGGTAGGAGATGCAGCGTCGCGCGTCCAGCTTTCCGGGGGCGACGAGGGCTCCGGTGGGGCAGGCGTCGAGGCATGCGCTGCAGTTGCCGCAGGGATCCCAGTCGAGCGGCTTGTCCGGTTCGATTTCGATATCGAGCAGCAACTCCCCGAGAAAGATCATGGAGCCGGCTCCGGGTACGATGAGGAGGGTGTTTCTGCCGGTCCTGCCGATGCCAGCCGACTCCGCCCAGGCCTTTTCAAGCACAGGAGCCCCGTCGACGCAGGCGAGGCCGTTGACTGGGGTGCCAACTTCGCTCCGGATGAAGTCGAGCAGTTGCCGAAGAAGCTCCATTACCACCCGGTGGTAATCCGGAACGGTGGCGTGTCCGGAGAATATTCCGTTCGTCTCGTCCTGCAGCTGTTTGCGGTGAGGCCCTGCTATGGCAACTGAGAGTACCGTTTTGACTCCCGGCAGGAGCAGTTCGGGGTTGTCCCTTTCGGCTATGCCGGTTTCGAGGTAACGCATCTCACCGTGACGCTTCTCGCTCACCATCTCCCTGAGCCGTGTCATGGCTTCGCGCTGTGGAATGAGCGCACTGAATCCCACGGCACAGAATCCAAGCTCAAGCGCTTTGGTTCTGATCGTCTCTTTACAGGATGTCGGGATCGGGAGCATCATGACTTGGTCTGAACCGGGCATGAGCCGCAAGGGGTTTGTGGATACTGCATTATTTGCATTTATTGTCAAATATAAAGGTTAACGTCAATTCGCCACCAATCCTTCCCTGAACCATCATGCAGCGACGCGAGTTCATCAGGCAGTTCCTGAAACGTGCAGGTATCGGTGCTGGCGTGGTGACCGCCGGGGCTGCGGGTCTGGTCGGGTATTATCAGCCGAGGAAAGCGTTCTTTGGCGGAGACGGGAGTGAGTCGTCCCTTCCCGAGCGCCTGAAGGAGCCGAAAAAGGCGGTGGTCGTTGGCGGTGGACTCGCGGGTATCAGTGCGGCGCTCGAACTGGCGCGAAGGAATTTCGAGGTCACCCTGGTCGAGGCCTCTCCGGCGCTGGGTGGCAAACTCACCGGTTGGAACATCGATGCTCTCGGTGAGACATTTCCGGTCGAGCACGGTTTCCATGGATTTTTCGATCAGTACTACAACCTCAACGAGATGTTCGCATCGGCCGGGGTCGGTGACGAAATGTTCAGTCCTTCGCCGGGGTATCCGGTGCTGTTCAACGATCGGGCACTCGAGGTCTACGGGCAGACGCCGAAGCTCTTTCCCTTCAATATCCTGTCGGTCGTCGGGCAATCGAAAACCCTCGATATCGCCTCGTTCCTGAAGGAGTATCGTGGACTCTGGCCGGTCATCGGCATGTTCCGTTACCAGTACGACCGGACCTTCCACGACTATGACAACATCGACTTCATGACCTACTGCCGTCAGGGCGAGGTCCTGCCGGCCTTTATCGAGACGGTGCTGCATCCTTTCGCCGATGCGACCATGAACCGCATGGAGGTGCTTTCGGCGGCTGAAGCTCTGCGTTATTTCCATTTCTATTTCATGGGTAGTCCCGAAGGCCTCGGCTTCAGGATTACGACCCGTGATTGCATGAGCGCCCTCATCGACCCGCTGGAGCGGAAGCTGAAATCTGCCGGAGTGCGGGTGCTGAAGGGTACGAAAGCTGAGCGAGTCGAGGTTCAGGACGGCAGGGTAGTCTCTGTTCGCCTCGAAGGAGCTTCGAGCAACGGGGCTGCACCGGTTGCGAGGGTCCAGAAGGGTGAAGTTCCGGCTTCCGGCTGGCTGTTCCGTCAGAGCGAGGATGGCGTGCCGGTTCTCGTTGCCCGCAAAGGCGGAAACTGGATCGCTCTCGATGCTCGATGTACGCATATGGGGTGCCCGGTCAGGCCTGAGCCGGAGACAGGAGGGTTCCTTTGCCCCTGCCATGAAGGACGATTCGATGCTGACGGGCGTGTGGTCAGCGGTCCTCCCGGCGCACCACTCGCTCGTCTGTCGGTTCGGGAGGAGAGCGATCTTCTGGTGCTCGAACGGCAGGCTGGAGTTGCTTCACCAATGGGAAAGACTGGCCCGGACAGCCTTTCATGCGACTACTGTGTCGTGGCGACGAATGTGAGAGGATCGAAGGCCTTGCTCAAAGATGCCGGAGCGGCGGCGCCAGCGTTCGGCAGCCGGCTGTCAGCTCTCGGAGAGGCTGATCCCTATGCGGTCTGGCGGATCTGGCTCGATCGTCCGATCAGGGCAGCGAAGTTCCCGTTCTACACGGTCTCTGGATACACCTATACCGATTCGATCACGCTCTATTCGAGCTTCCAGGAGCCCTTCATCGGCTGGGCGAAGCGAACCGGCGGTTGTGTGGCGGAGCTGCACGCCTATGCCGTCGCACCCGAACAGATCAGGCCCGAACCTGAGATTCGCGACACCATGCTCCGTGAACTCCATGCGTTGTTCCCCGAAACGCGCAATGCCACCATCCGGCATGAGATTTTCATGATGCAGTCCAATTTTTCCCGATGGGCTCCCGGTGACCATCGTACCCGGCCTGGAGTGGAAACGCCCTTCGAAAATCTTTTTCTTGCAGGCGACTGGGTGGGCACCGAAGCGCCGGTATTTCTCATGGAGGCGGCGGCGTTTACCGGACGGATGGCCGCCAACGCTATAGCATCCAGAGAGTCGCTTAGCCAGCGTTCATTGCCTATCGTGCCCATGCAGGGCATCTTCGCCTGAGCCGTTTTCGGCTTCTCAAAGCCCTAACACCTTGTAATGGGTGTCCTGCCAGCAGACTTTCATGCCTGTGTAGAGCTTGGTCGGCACGTCTGATCGGACTACCGCGTGGGTGATTCCATACCTTTTGCCGAGTTCGCGAAGCAGTGCCGGACCGGTGGCCGTTGTCGCCTGTTCGTAGAAAGATTCCGCCGCCTTGTTGCGTCGGTACCACTCGATAATTTCACTGTCCTTGTATGGGTGGGTTTTCCAGTTTGCCAGGATCGGGGAGCCCGTTTCAAGCCTGAACGAGTCGAACAGCCCCTCCCGTGTGGGAATCAGCCAGATATCCTGTTGCTCCGAGTGTGAACGAACGAAGCGCATGACCGCAGATTCAGGAGTGTTTGCCGGGTTCGTGAGCAGGTTTACCTGCTCCTTCAGATGTAAGAGTACCGGAAGGGTGATTGCGATAGCGCCGACTGCGAACAGGAAGTTTCTGACGAATCGATTCCGCTCCATGAGCGGTATGAAACGTGATGCGAACCAGCCGGCAAGGATGGTGTAGGCGAGCGGCAGAAGAATGACCGATGTTCTCCATGGAGTGAGCACTTCGAGCGATGGCCAGTAGATGAAATAGAGCAATGGAACCGAAACGGCGATCACTGCTGCCAGGGGTGCCATGATCCAGAACAGCCTTGATTTGCGCACCATGATCATTGACACTACGATGATGGCCATTCCGATATAGTCTTCGAGGTTCAGCCAGTTTCTCACCTTGGTGTGTGTCGAAATCCTCTGGTTTGACAGGATACTCATCGCCTCCGCGCCAATTTGCGGAGTTGTGAAGCCGAAAAGCAGCTTGTAGCGGATTACAAGAGGTGCGGACAGAGCTACGAACAGCAGTAGCGGCAGGACGGAAGCCGTGGTGATCCGTTTATCCTGGAACAGCGTCAGTGCGGTGAAACTTCCCTGGATCAGCAATGCCGCAGGCATGTAAGCCGGGTGAAATGCTGCCGCGATTGCAAGCAGTGCCGAGGCCTGCAGGCGAGCCTCCTCCAGGAACCGTTCAATGGCCAGTAGAATCAGTACCCCGAAAACACAAGGCTGAAAATAGTGCCCGATAAGGTATTGGGTGCCGAAACCGAGCTGGAGATTTTTCTGCTCGACGAAAAGCAATCCGAGAAACAGCGCCATGGCGGCAAGGTTCCGCCTGATGCCATAGAGGCGATCAGCGATGCTGGTCAGAGACCAGATGAGAATGGCGACAAGGGCCGGGAAGAGGAGATATACCAGCCAGATGCCGTGTAATCTGAACAGGGTTTCTATGAGTAATGTGAAAGCCGGAAGAGGATCGATGGTTCCCGCCATCCAGTCGTTGGCCAGAAAACCATATCCGGTTTTCGAGGCTGCATGCAGGAATTTGGTGTTCTGATTTTCATTGAACAACGGGTACTGCAGTGCGGCGACACTCCAAGCCATGCCAAGTGCGAGCCATATTGCCGGGGTAACGATTGTGATGGACCGCTTTCGTGGTTCTGGCATGATTGTCTCTGTTCTGTTTGTGAATAGCGCTTTTTGAAACTAACTCGTCAGCGGTTGCCAAGGCACTCGACGACGGTGTCGTGGAGAAGCGGACGGAACTTCCTGATCCTGATGTTGTCCGGTGACGGCCACACCCGGTTACTGAGCAGGATGACCGCAAGCTCCCTTTTAGGATCGACCCAGATGCTGGTACCGGTAAAGCCGAGATGGCCCCATGACGAGGTGGAGAAGTAGTGGCCGGCAGAGGAGTTGCCGCCAGGGGTGACAAGGTCCCAGCCGAGTGCACGGGAAGCGTTGTTCGGCTGCAGGAAAGTTTCGACGGTCGAAGCTTTCAGATATCTCCTCCCGTTCAGTTCTCCTCCGTTCATCAGCATGAGTACCAGCCGGGAGAGGTCGCCAGTGGTGGTGAACAGCCCGGCGTGGCCTGAAATGCCTCCCAGAAGGGCGGCGTTCTGATCGTTGACCAGGGGACGGGGCCTTGGCAGGGTCCAAACGCCATCCTCTCCGGTCGGGGCGATCCGGTTCATGATCGATGGTGGCGGGTTGAACATGGTCGAGTTCATGCCGAGCGGTCCGCTGAAACGGGCACTGAAGTTTGATGCAAGATTTTTGCCGGTGACCGTTTCGACGATGTTGCCGAGCAGCATGAAGTTGAGGTCGCTGTAGACCGTTTTCGATCCGGGAGCATAGACCAGCGAATCCCGGTCGATAGCGTTGAACAGCTCGTCGGCGGTGTTGCAGCTTCTGGCGAAATAGGTATGTGCACGGAGTCCCGAAGTGTGCCGCATGAGCTGCTCGATGGTGAGCCCCTCTTTGCCGCCAGCTCCAAAACCGAGCCTGAAGCTGCTCACCCGTGCGTGGATGTCGAGGGAGTCCCGTTCGGTCAGCTGCATGGCGATGCTTGTCGTCACGACGGCTTTGGTGAGCGAAGCGGCATCGTAGATCGTCGTGGTGTCTGCCGGGGCGCTGTTGCGGTCATAGGTCATCCGCCCGAATGCTTTGTGGTAGACGATTCTGCCGTTTTGGATTACGGCTATGCTGGCGCCGGGGAATACGCTGTCCGCAACAGCCTGCCGCATCAGCCGGTCGAGAGCGGAAAAGTTGCGGGAAGCTGCATTCGCTGTCAGGGCGGTCAGGAGGACCGCCACGACAGCAAGGGATGATATGAGTGTTCTGAACGCCCTCATCGTTCTGCGGGTATGGTTAGAAGAGGGTGAAACGCACGTATCTGTTCGGCCTTTTCTTGAGGTCGATCAGGAGCGAATCGAGCGACACCATGGTCCTGTTCAGGTTGTTGTACAAGGCCGGGTCGGAGTTCAGTCTGCCGAAGCTGCTCTGGCTGCTGTTCATCGATTTGAGCATGGTCTCAGCCTCAGCGGAGGTCTGTTTCAGATTCTGCATGGTCTGTACCGTATTGTCGGCGAGCGACTTGTCGTTGACCAGGCGCGGGAGCAGGCCTTTGCCGCTTGACAGCTCGGTGCTGAATTTCGAGAGCTGGGCCGAGGTCTGGTGCAGGTTGGACATGGTCGACTGCAGCTCGTTACCCATTTTCTCATCGGAGATCAGGCGTCCGGCAGGACCTTTGCCGCTGTTCAGGTTGTCAAGCAGTCTGTTGATCTTTTCCAGGGTCTGGGTTGCGTTGGAGGCGAGGGCTGCCATACCGCCCTCCTCTTCAAGCCGGATGAAGTCACCCTCCTTGACCGGAGCGCCGTTACCGGCAGTGATATCCACATATTTGTCTCCGAGCACGCCGAGCGACCGGATAGAAGCCTTTGAATCCCTGGTGACCAGACTGGCGAATTCGTTGCGCAGCTTGAGGTCAGCGACAACATAGAGCGAGTCGTGACGGGTCGTGAAATTGAGGCTCGAAACAGTACCGATCTTCTTGCCGGAGACGGCCACAAAGTTGTTCTCCGCGAGGCCATCGACATTTCTCGTCATGATTTTGATAGTCGTCACGCCGGAGAAGACACTGGTGTTCTTTCCGATCACCATGCCGAGATAGGCCGCGAAACCGATACCAAGCACGAAGAAAATGCCGGTTTTAAGGTCGCTCCATTTCAGTTCTTTCGGGTTTCTCATACGGTTGTTCGGGATCTTGAAATATTAAAGTTCGAGGATCTTGTCAGACAGGATCGACCTGATGAATGGATGGTCAGAGCTGTGGAGATTCTCCGTCTTGTCGTCGAAGATGATCTTTCCCTGGTAAAGGACGGCCACCTCGTCGGCTATGGCGAAGACGTCATCGATGATGTGGGTGACGAACACGGCACCCAGATCGTTGGTTTTTTTCAGGGAAGCGATGAGGTTCAGGATTTTCCTGGAGCTGACCGGGTCGAGACCTGCCGTCGGTTCATCGAACAGGATCATTTTAGGATTGAAGATCAGCGCCCTGCCGATGGCGACGCGCTTTTTCATGCCACCACTCAGGCTTTCCGGTAACTGGTCTTCGTAGCCTTCGAGGCCGGCAAAACGGATCTGATCACTGACGCGCGCGGAGATCTCTTCATCAGGCAGGCGCAGGTTCTCCCTCAGAAAGAAGCTCATGTTCTGGCTGATGGTCATGGAGTCGAACAGGGCGTTACCCTGGAATACGATGCCCATCTTGCGCCTGATCGGGTAGAGCTCGGTCTCCTTGAGCGGGGTGATGTCCACGCCGTCGACGAAGACCTGTCCGCTGTTGGGCTTGATGAGGCCGAGCATAAGCTTGATAATGGTGCTCTTGCCGACACCGCTGGGGCCGAGGACAGCCTTGATGGTGTTGTCCTGCACCTTGATCGAAACCTTGTCGAGAATCAGTTTCTCGCCATATTTCAACGTGACGTTCCTGAGTTCGATCATCTTAATGCATGATATCGAGTATGATCTTCGAGACGTAGAAATTGGCGACGAGCACCAGTCCCGAAGAAACGACGATTCCCTTGATAGTTGATCTGCCGACGCCGGCAGTTCCTCCCCGGGCCGAAAAGCCGTTGAAACTGCTGACGAGAGTGATGAGGATAGCAAAGACCGGAGCTTTCAGAAAGCTGACGACAAAGTCTTTAGGCGCGAGCCTCGGGTAGATCGAATTCCAGAATATTCCCGGATCTATCTTGTGGTAGTACTGGGCGACGAGGGCCGCCGTCTGCAGTCCGGCAAAGTCGGACAGCGCGACAAGCGGAATGAACATCACCAGTGCCGCCGTGAGTCTCGGCATGACGAGCTTTGCGATGGGGTCGGTGCCGAATGCGCGCAGTGCATCGATCTGTTCCGAAATCTGCATGGCACCGAGTTCAGCTCCGTTTCTTGATCCGTACCGGGCGGCGAGCATCAGGCCCATAAGGAGAGGACCGAGCTCACGCAGGACCGCATTAGAGGTGGAGCGCCCCAGCATGGTTTTGGCTCCGAACTCTTCGAGCAGGTTGCCAACCTCCATGGACATGAGACCTCCGATAGAGATCGAGCTGACCAGTACGATCGGAATCGACTCCACGCCGCAGATGAGCGCCTGGTCGAGAAAATCCCGCCAGTAGCGTTTGAGTTGCGGTATGGTCACGAACGATCTGAGCGCGAACAGAAAAAATTCCTGCATCGTCAGCAGGAACGCCTTCATGCGGAGGATCGTCTGCTCTCCATAAGTCCTCATAAGGGGCATCGACATAGGGTCTCGGCGTCTGGTCATCAAAAAAACCGAATCCGGTCATCGACCGGTGTTTTGCAGGTGCAAGTATAGCAAAACTTGACCGATTCTTCAGAATGTGGCCTCAAATTAATCATCCCTTGGTCACCGGGAACAATCGGCTTTTCATCTTGGTGACCCATTCGTACGGAATCCAGACCTGTCCGAATGTGTCCTCGTGGTCTTTCAGGCCATGGTAGTCCGAGCCGCCGGAAAAGAGCAGGAAATACTCGTTGGCGATTTCACGGTAGTAGTTCTGACGGTACGTATCGTGTGACGGATGGATGATCTCCAGCCCGTCAAGTCCGAACGAGATCAGCTGCTTGAGGATCTCGTCAGGTACGTTCTGCGCAGGATGCGCAAGGAATGAGAGCCCTGAAGCTTCGTTGATCAGTCGGATGACTTCGCCCGGATGGGTCTCGATGCTTTTGACGTACGCCGGGCTGTGCGAACCCAGGTACTTGCTGAACGCTTCACTGAAACTTTTGACAAAACCTCCGTCCTGGAGCACGGCCGCTATGTGCGGTCGCCCCACGCTGCCGTTCTGGGCTTTTATGATGATCTGTTCAATCTCGATCTTCACGCCCATTTTTGCCAGTTTCTGAACCATTCGCTCAGCCCTTTCGGTGCGAAGACGACGGCAGTGGTCCAGATAGCGTTTCAGCTCGGAATGCTGATAATCGAAAAAATAACCGAGGATATGGATGTCATATCCTTTGTAGGCGGAACTCATTTCCACACCAGGAATAAGCTCGACGCCTGTCTCGAGTGCTAATGGCTTTGCTTTGTCAATACCTGCGACAGAATCATGATCGGTTATGCTGATTGCCTTAATGCCAGCCTTAACCGCCTTCTGGACAATCTCTTCCGGTGTAAAGATTCCATCCGAACATTTGGTGTGTATATGTAAGTCTGCCTTATCAAAGCCATTATGCCCTACACCTGACGAGCTGTATGGCATGGCCCAACGTTTGGATTTTTGTGTATTAGCTATCTCTGTATATAATAAAATTTTCCCACCCGGCTTTATCAATTGACAATAATTTTTCGGGTCAGAAAGTTGCAGGACGTTTCTTCCCGAAGGGCAGAAAAATCCGCGCTCAGGGCAGGAGTTTTCCTGACGCAATGAGCACGAGCAGTGAGGTGCCGACCAACAGTCGATACACGATGAATATCGTGGTCGTATGACGGCGGAGATAGCTCAGCAGGAAGGCGATGGAGAGGTAGCCGACGATGAACGCGAACAGGGAGGCCACGGCGATGTTGAGCAAGTTGTCCGAGGATGCCATGATCTCCTGTCTGGTCTGGTAGAGCTCCAGAATGCCTGCGGCAAACACTGACGGCAGGGAGAGCAGAAAGGAGAATCTGGCAGCAGTTTCACGGTCGAGGTTCATGAACAGCCCCCCGGTGATGGTCACGCCGGAACGGGATGAGCCCGGTATGAGCGCCATCGCCTGTGCCAAGCCGATGACGATTGCGTCCAGCCAGGTCACCTCTTTGATCGATTTTCCCCGCAGCCCCTCGTCGGTTCTCCTGCGCACATGCCACTCCGCGATCGAAAGCACGATGGCAAGGAGGATCATGGATGCGCTGACGATGTAGAGTGAACGCAGGGTCGTTTCGATATGGTGCTTGAAGACCAGTCCGAAAACGACGATCGGGAGCGTACCCGCTGCGATCATCCACCCCATTTTCGATTCATCCGTTTCCAGTGGCTTGCCACGCATCAATCCCGAAATGACGGCTCCGGCGATCGAGACGATATCTTTGGCGAAGTAGATCAGCACAGCCAGCAGGGTACCGATCTGGATAATGGCCGTGAATGCCGCTCCGGGATCTGCCCAGCCGAGAAGTGCCGGCACGAACCGCAGGTGGGCCGAACTGCTGATGGGCAGGAACTCGGTGAGCCCCTGAACGATGCCAAGAATGATCGCCTGGAACAGATTCATGGAGTGATGCTGGTTGGTGTTGATGGTGTCAGTCCAGAGTTCGAAAGCAGTTCGCCGATACGTTTCGATGCACAGGCTACCGCCCGGGAACGGTGACTGATGGCGTTTTTTTCTTCAAGGGTCATTTCTGCGAAGGTTTTTGCCGAACCTGCCGGCAGGAAAACCGGATCGTAACCGAAGCCGGCTGATCCCTGCCGTTCCAGGGTGATCGTTCCTTCGATGCGACCTTCCACGCTCTCTTCGATCTCGACGATATCGCCGTCAGAGGCCGGCAACCGGCCTTTCAGGGCAATGACCGTCCTGAAGCGTGCGGTACGTTTTTCGGCGCCTGCGAGTGACTGCAGCAGATGGCGCACGTTGTCATCGTAAGATGGAGCGCCGCCGCCGGGTACTGGGGCGTAGCGTGCCGATCGGACTCCCGGCGCGCCGCCAAGGGCATCGACTTCGAGACCGGTATCGTCAGCCAGTACGATCAGCCATTCGAATTGCCGCCCGACCAGACGGTAGATTTCGGTGGCCTTGAGCAGTGCGTTACCCTCCAGGGTCGCTTCGGTTTCGTCAATCTCTGGTGCAAGACCCAGATCGGCAAGAGAGTGGACGATAACTCCTGGACAGATGCCTGCGAGCAGTTGCTGAAGCTCCCGAACCTTGTCACGGTTGCCGGTAGCGAGTACGATGACAACAGATGGCTTGCTGCCTGGTGCGTTTCCGGTGTCGTTACCCATCCGTCAGCGCCTGATGAGGTCGAGGATCTCGCCGATGGCTGCAGGCAGGCCGATGAAGGCCGCTCTTGCGATAATCGCATGGCCGATGCTGACCTCTTCGATTTCGGTGATCTCCCTGAACGGCGCGATGTTCCTGACGTTCAGGCCATGGCCTGCGACGACGGCAAGCCCGGCTGAACGGGCGAAGCGGGCGGCTTTACGGATTCTTTCAAGCTCCCGCTCGTGCTCCGCTTCGGTTTTGCAGAGCGAATAGGGGCCGGTATGCAGTTCGACGATGTCGGCACCAGCCTCTCTGGAAAGGGTGATAGCCTCCTCTTCCGGCTCGACGAACATGCTCACCAGGATACCGTTGTCACGGATCGGCTTGATGAACTCGACGAGAGGTTCGAAGAATGTTTTGATGGCGAATCCGCCTTCGGTCGTCAGCTCCTCGCGTTTTTCAGGCACGAGGGTGACCAGCTCCGGACGGGTACGGATGGCGATCGCCTGCATTTCCGGCGTCATCGCCATTTCGAGATCCAGTTTGGTTCTGATAGACGCACGGACTCGTTCGAGATCGTTGTCACGGATGTGGCGTCGATCTTCCCGGAGATGGCAGACGATGCCCGATGCGCCGCTCCGTTCGGCCAGAAGCGCGGCTTCTACCGGGTCGGGGTCTCCTTCGTTTCTTGCGTTGCGCAGGGTCGCGATATGATCGATGTTTACTGCCAGTCTCATGTTCGTACTACCTCTGATTCCTTTATACGTTCGTTAAATGCAATAGTCTTTAAGAGTAACAAAAGATCGTGAAAAAAAAGAAAAGCGTCTGCACGATGCTTCCCGACAAGCTCTCCACTGAGCTGATTTCCTTATTATTTTTATCTTCACGGGGTGCCCTCGAAGGGGCGTCAAGATCGATCACCATGGAGAACCTATGCCAACGAACCGTGTCGTACTGAACAAACTCGAATTCGACAAGATCGCCTCGCATGCTGCGGGATTCTGTCTTTCACCCATGGGGCAGGATCTCCTGCTCGGGTTGCAGGCTCCGTTCGGACAGGATGAGATGCACCGGGAGCTGCTGCGCGTGCTCGAGCTGAAAAATTTCCTGCTCGAGGGACGTCCGCTGCCGTTCGGCCATCTGCCCGACACCCGGAACCTGCTCGTCAAGCTCGAGGCCGCAGACAGCTGGCTCGAACCGTTCGAGCTGCTCGACATCTTTCACCTGCTGCAGAGCTCTGCCCAGCTCCGCAAGGCGATGTTCTCAAGCAGAGAACTTTTCCCTGAGCTCAACGACTACACGATCAGGCTCTGGCTCGAGAAGAGCATCCAGTATGCCGTCAGCAGTGCCATCGATGATCAGGGCCGCGTTCGCGACACGGCCAGCGACGGCCTTTACATGATACGCAGGGATCTCGACGAAGCCAGAAGCTCGCTCAGGCGCAAGATGGAGCGAATCCTCCGCAGGTGCCAGTCGGAAGGATGGCTCATGGAGGACACGGTTGCACTCAAGAACGGCCGGCAGGTGCTGGCCATGAGGGTCGAATACAAGTACAAACTTCCCGGGTATGTCCAGGACTATTCGCAGACCGGCCAGACGGTGTTCATCGAACCGGCCGAATCCCTCGAGACCAGCAACCGGATCCAGGAGCTCGAAATCGCCGAGCGGCGGGAGATCGAGCGCATCCTGAAAGAGCTTTCGGCCATAGTCAGGAGCGAGCTGCCGGACGTGTTTCACAATCAGGAGCTTATGGCAGGATTCGATTCGCTTTACGGACGTGCCAGGCTTGCGGTGGACACCGCCTCGAACCTGCCGGAAATCTCTGCGGGCGGGCGGCTGAAGATTGTCAGAGGGTACCATCCGTGGCTGCTCATATCACATCGGGAGACGAAGGAGAAGGTGTTCCCGCTCGATCTCGAACTTGGCCATGACGAGCAGGTGCTGGTGATTTCGGGCCCGAATGCCGGCGGCAAGTCGGTCGCCATGAAGACGGTTGGGCTCCTGAGCTGCATGCTTGCCCATGGTTACCTCGTGCCGTGCAGCGAGAGCTCGGTGTTTCCGGCATTCGCCGGGGTGTTTATCGAGATCGGTGACGAGCAGTCCATCGAGAACGACCTTTCTACTTTCAGCTCGCACCTGTCGGCTATCCGCCATATTCTCGAACACGCTGAACCGGGAAGCCTCGCCATGATCGACGAGCTTTGCGCCGGTACCGATGTCGAAGAGGGCGGGCCGATTGCTCGCGCGGTGATCGAGGAGCTGCTCGAACGGGGAGTGAAGACCATCGTGACCACCCATATCGGTGATCTGAAGGTCTATGCCCATCGCCGCGAAGGGGTGGTGAACGGCGCGATGGAGTTCGACCGGGCCGGCCTTGTACCGACCTTCAGGTTCCAGAAGGGTTTGCCGGGGAACAGTTTTGCTTTTGCCATGATGAAACGCATGGGCTTTCCTGATTCGGTGATTTCGAAAGCCGAGGGCTTTGTCGGTCAGGGCCACGCAGGACTGGAGGAGATGATCGATGATCTCAGGGCTTCGGTCGTTCGGAACCGTGAACTGTCGACGCAGCTGGAGGCTGACCGGGCGGCTCTCGATGCTCTGAAGGAGAGCGTCAGGGTGGAAAAGAGCGAGGTTCAGCGGACAAAGCGTGAACTGAAATCTCGCGGACTGCGCGATCTTCAGAAGGAGCTCGAACATGCCCGGCGGGAGCTGCGTGATCTCCTGAAGGAGGTGAAGGAGCAGCCCGAGGACCAGGGAGCACAGCAGCGCGCACGTGAGAGGATGGCGGCGATGAAGCGGAAGGTTTCATCCGGCGAGGAGGAGCTCTCCAGGGAAAAGGCAGCTGAAACATCGGTTGACCGGACGATCCGCCCGGGTGATCTCGTGCGCCTGACCGACACCAGCACGACAGGCGAGGTTGAATCGGTTCAGGAGGAATCGGTCGTGGTACGTTGCGGAAACTTCCGCCTGACCACCTCGCTCAGGGGTCTCGAAAAGATATCGAAGGGGCAGGAGCGCAAGCTGAAGCGGGAGGGCGATGAGCCGAAAAAGGCTGCCGCATGGTCGGTGCAGGCCTCATCTCCCGAATCGACGCGACTCGACCTGAGAGGTATGACCGGAGACGAAGCCATCGAGGCGGTGAGCCGTTTCGTCGATAGTCTCGTGATGCATCGCATGCCGACCGGCACGATCATTCACGGCAAGGGTTCGGGCGCGTTGCGCCTGCGGACGGCGGAGTTCCTGAAGCAGCATCGGCGCGTCAGAAGCTTCCGGCTCGGCGACTGGTCTGAAGGCGGAGCCGGGGTTACGGTGGTCGAACTGCAGTAGCTCCACCTGTATGCATTGACAATCAGATTTCAATACCTTATCTTGTGCCGACGAGTGCCCGGTGCTCCGGGCGATGTTTTTACAGGCCCCAATCAATGGTTTTCTGAACGGACATGACTTTACCGAATCAGCTGACGACATTGAGGATTCTCCTCGTGCCGGTTTTTGTCGCGCTGCTGCTGCAGAAGGACCCCTGGTACAAGCTGGTCGGTGTCGTTGTCTTTGCCGTTGCCTCGCTAACGGATGCCTATGACGGGTATCATGCGAGAAAATACGGGGAGACCACCCGTCTCGGAGCCTTTCTCGATCCGCTTGCGGACAAGCTCCTGATCACCTCCGCCTTTCTGCTTTATGTATGGCAAGGATATATCGCCCTCTGGATGGTGCTGCTCGTCGCCTTCCGGGATATTCTCATCACGGTGCTCAGGGTATATGCCGAATATCGGGACCGACCGGTAGTGACCTCGAAAGAGGCCAAGTACAAGACTCTGGCGCAGAACATCTTCGCTTACGTCGTCATGCTCTTCATCCTGCTCAGGGAGGATCAGATCTTTGGTAAAGGCGTAGCGTCGGTCATGAACGCCATCCTCACCTCAGGTTATCTGGACTATGTGATGCTGGCAATCACACTCTTTACTGTATGGACCGGCGTCTCCTATCTGGTCAGCAACTGGAATCTCGCCATCCGTAACACGGAAGGAAGCCGCTGATTCCATGAGTGCTCTCTTCGCGAAAATGGCCGGCAGCGTGTTCGGCCTCGGTTATATCCCGTTCGCTCCAGGCACGTTCGGCAGTCTCGCTGGTGCGCTGCTCTATCTGTTCGTGCCGGCACTTATGCTTCCCCAACTCTTTATCGCGATGATCGCCGTTGTTTCGCTGGTCGGTGTCTGGGCTGGTGGATCGATGGAAAAGGAGTACGGAAAGGACCCGTCTGCAGTCGTGATCGATGAACTTGCAGGTCAGTGGGTGGCACTTCTCTTGCTTCCTGCGGCTCCGCTCACCGTACTGTTCTCGTTTCTTTTTTTCAGGCTCTACGATATCTGGAAACCCGGTCCCGTCGACAGGGTGCAGCATCTCCCCGGGGGATGGGGTATCATGACCGACGATCTTCTGGCCGGCGTGCTGGCGAACCTTTCGGTCCGCCTGGTCATGCTGCTGTTTCCAACCCTTCCTTACGCTTCCTGATCCCTGAACTGCCGGATTCTGTCCGACAGGCTCACTGCATCGAGACCTACCTCCCGGTACAGCGCGTTCATGTCGCCATGCGTCACAAATGCGTCGGGCAGACCGAAGGTTGCAACCCGAACGCCAGGATGTCTGCGATTGAGGTAATCGACGACCGCACTGCCAAGTCCACCGATCACGCTGTTCTCCTCCAGGACCGCGATATGATGGCATTGCGAAGCGACCTTGTCGAGCAGCTTTTCATCCAGGGGTTTGAGAAAGCGCATATCGCAGACCATCGGATCGAGACCTCCTGACGCAAGCAGCTCCGCGGTCTCCATGGCCCGACTGGTCATGGTGCCGATACCCAGAAGGGCCAGCGAGGAGCCTTCACGCAGTATCCGGCCCTTGCCGACCTGCAGGGAGGTGAACTCCTTATGCAGCAGTGCGCCGGTTCCGCTCCCCCTCGGGTAGCGGATGGCAACCGGCCCTTTCACTTCGTAAAGAGCCGTGTAGAGCATGTTTCTAAGCTCCTGCTCATCACCGGGCGCCATGATCACGAGGTTCGGAACGGCGTGCAGGTACGAGAGGTCGAACGCACCATGGTGCGTTGGGCCGTCTTCACCGACAAGGCCTGCCCGGTCGATGGCGAACACGACGTGCAGATTCTGCAGGGCTACGTCATGGATGAGCTGGTCGTAAGCCCGCTGAAGGAATGTCGAGTAAATGGCGAAGACCGGCTTGAACCCGCCGGCGGCCAGGCCGGCGGCAAAGGTCACGGCATGCTGCTCGGCGATACCGACGTCGTAGAATCTCGAAGGGATGGCGTTCTGGAACAGATCCAGTGATGTGCCGCTCGGCATGGCGGCGGTGATGGCCGCTATTGTGCTGTCCCTGAGGGCGAGCTCGACCAGGGCCTCTCCGAACACCTCCTGGTATTTGGGGGGCGCCGGTTTGCCCGATGGTTTCAGGTTTTTGCCGGTCTCGATATCGAACCCGCCGGTGCTGGCGTGCCATTTCGACTGGTTGTCCTCGGCAGGTTTGAACCCTTTGCCCTTGGTGGTGATCACATGCAGCAATTTCGGATGAGGCAGTGCACGCATTTCGCGCATCGCCCGGACGAGCTGCTCCATGTTGTGTCCGTCGATCGGGCCGAAGTAGCGGAATCCCAGCGCCTCGAAGAACGCACCGGGAGTGAAGGCGGCCTTTATGCCGTCCTCGATGCGGTGTACGGTGCTCTTGGCGGTATCACCGAGTTCATTGTTCAGGAGCGAGATGCTGTCCCAGACGAACTTGCGCAGGCGGTTGTAGGTCTTGTTCAGCGGAATGTTGACCAGGTAGTTTTTCAGGCCGCCCGTACTTGGCGAGATCGCCATCTGGTTGTCGTTCAGCACCACCAGTACATCAGATTTGATGTCGCCGAGATGGTTCATAGCCTCGAAGGCCATACCTCCGGTCATGCTGCCGTCTCCGATGACCGCTATGACTTTTTCGTCTCTTCCCGCAAGATCGCGTGCTGCAGCAAGCCCGGCCGCCGCCGAGATCGAGGTCGAGGCATGACCGGTATCGAATGCGTCATGGGGGCTCTCGGTTCGTTTCGGAAAGCCGGCGAGGCCTCCATACTGACGGTTTGTGTGCATCTCCGCCATTCTGCCCGTCAGGATCTTGTGCACATAGGCCTGGTGGCCAACGTCCCAGACGATCCGGTCACGAGGGCTGTCGTAGACGTGGTGCATGGCAACGGTCAGCTCTACGACTCCGAGGCTGGAGCCGAAGTGCCCTCCATTCATCGATACCAGTTCGATCACCCGTTTGCGGCATTCGGCTGCTACCCGTTCGAGTTCCGGAATCGAGAGTTTTTTCAGGTCTTCCGGGCCGCTGATTCCGGAGAGCAATGGATAGGCCTGCGAAAGCGAAGTGGTGTATGGAGCTGCCATAAATCGGTGTGAAATGATTATTAGCCTGAGATGGAGGTGCGGGAACCAGCTCATGTAACCGTCAGGAACCGTTTGCGGTTCCTGACCGGTCTATTCTCCCTGGATCTGGACCAGGACCTGACGCTCCTTGCGCGGGCCATCGAGCTCGATGAGGAAGATCGACTGCCACTCACCGAGCAGCATCCTGCCATCGGCGAACGGGATGCTTTCAGTGCTGTTCATGAAGAGCCCGAGCAGGTGGGAGTGCGCGTTGTCACGGCCGTCGATCGGTTCGAGGTTGTGGAGATAGTCGCCATCCCTGGGAACCAGACGTTTCAGGAAGGTGATCATGTCCTGGACGAGACGCGTCTCCTGTTCGTTGATGTTGATGCATGCGGTCGTGTGCCGGCTGAGTACGGTGACGGTACCCTGTTTCAGTCCGCTTTTTTCAAGGGCGGATCGTACCTCCGCAGTGATATCGATGATATCGATGGGACGGGTGGTCTGGCAGGCGATGGTGTCGATATGGTATGGCATCGGTGCAGTTGAAAGTTGATGGAGCGGATGGTCGGGGAGTTCTGCTGAATGGTGGATAATAGGTTCCGGTGGTGTCGTGCACATGGTCATCCGGGGAGGTTCCGATGCCCCATGATGAGGACTCCTTCGTGCGGAGCGAGTCGAATGTTCATGGTCGAGTCCGTGATCGTCGGATCATGGGGGTGATCGGGAAATCTCGTGGTGAACGTTGTCAGGAGCTTTTCGGTCAGGCCGGAAACCGCCTGATGGGTAAGCTTCGTTTCGATGCCGGTCGCTGAAAAATTGGCAAGAACGAAAGCGACCGTGTCAGGTAAGGAACGGCAGTACCCGAAACAGAGCGAGTCGCCATTTGGATTCAGTTCGAGCCATTCGAGCCCTCCTTCCTGGAAGACCGGTTCCGAGCGGAAAGCGAAAAGCATCAGGTAGAGATGGAGCAGCGCCTTGTGTGCCGGCTCCTTTGAGTGACGGATCAGCTGGACGGGTATTTTTTTTCTCAACCCGGTCAGCTGTCCCTGATGAACCAGATGCATACCGGGCGAGGTGAGCAGGACAAGCGCCGCCACGGCATGGTTTGGCCCAAATCGTTCCGAAGCCCGGATCTCGTCGTGGTTTTCGATGAAACGACAGAGTTTTTTCTGGTACTCCCATTCTCCCTGCAGATGTCCTTTCAGTTTCGGAACATTGACCGGCGAACTGCCCAGCAAGTCATAAAACGGTTTGTCGTAGGTGAAATCGAATCCCATCTGCTGCAGCTCCCACTCACGGTTCCAGTAGGATTCGGCCAGGAAAACAAAATCGGGATGCCGTTGCCGGACGGCCTGTATGGCCTTGGGCCAGAACTCATCGGTCATTCTTCCGCCGAGGTTGCCCCAGGTCGTATTGAATATATCTTTCAGAATCAGCATGGCTACATCGCACCTGACCGCATCGCACAGATCGCTGATATGCAGCAGGTTGTGGATCATCATCTCATGGGTTGCCGGATTGGCATAGTTGAGCTGCAGGGTATCGGTCCATGGCGGAAAATAGGGGTCCTTGCCATGAGCGAGGTACTTGCCCCTGACATATTCATAGCAGGAGCGGGGATCCTGGCACTGTTCATGCCGCGACATGGTGATGAAGTAGTCGGGATGTTCCGGGAGCCAGCGGTTGTCAAGCGCCATGTGGTTGGGCACGAAATCGAGCATCAGGCGGATGCCCATGGTGGCGAGTTTTTCACGGAATGCCTTGACGGCCTTGCTTCCTCCGATCGCTTCGTTGACTTCGTAAGCTGTTATCGAATAGGGCGATCCTACGATGTCATCGGGATGCAGATCCTTGAGATGTTCCAGAAAATCGGTTCTGAGACCACAGTGTGATGCCGAGATGGCTGCGCTGTACCGGCTCGGTTTCCAGACTCCCATGAGCCAGATGATATCGAATCCAGCTTCCCTGAAGAACTCGAACTCCTCTTTGGGCACATCCTCAAGAGTGATGAGCCTGCCCAGTCTGTCCGAGAGTTCCTTCAGCCAAACTCTCGTATTGATTTCGTAGACAAGAGGAAACATGGGGTTGAACAAACTGTTAGTGCTGGCAAAAGTCCCTGATGATGAATATAAGAAGAAGTAACAGGCAATTCACTGTAATATTCGAGCTTCGGATCTTCAGGAATGCAACTCTCTCGACCTTCCCGATGTTCAATGTGCAGAGGTCCCCTTGATGCAGTTCGTCAAAACCCATATGAACCCGATGGAGGAACCCGCATGACAGATCTCGATGCAAAACACTGTGTTCCCTGTTCAGGTACGGCAACACCTATGGCCGAAGAGGAGTTCAGGACCCATCAGTCCTACATCCCTGACTGGAACGTCGTCGAAGAGAATGGCGTGAAGCACCTGGTGAAGGTTTTCAAGTTCAACGATTTCATTGAAGCCATGGAATTCACCGACAAGGTCGGCAAACTTGCCGAGGCCGAGGGGCATCATCCGGTCATTATGACCGAATGGGGCAAGGTGACGGTCTCCTGGTGGACCCATGCGATCAATGGCCTGCATCTCAACGATGTCATCATGGCGGCCAAAACAGACCGCCTCTGACCGTTGGTGGGGTTGCTGCTCGAAATGTCTCGGCAGTGCATCGGCAAAGGTGCATCAGGGGGGAGCCGTTAGCCTCCTGATCGGGGTTTTTTGAGGTTCTGTCGTAAAAGTCGGGTAATTTCCCTATGTTTGTCATTGCAACAGGCTGATGTCAGCCTGAACCTCACTTTTATCCCTTTTGCCCGGCTCCAGGTTCACCCCCAAACCTCCGTGTCATGCATTTTTACCACCACATTTCAGCCGGGTTCCGCTTTCATGAGCACGTGGTGAGCCTCGATCATCATGAGCACAGCAACAGCGACGAGAACGCTTTCGGGTCTCGATACGCTTGAGATTCAAGTGCCTGCGCAGTCCGGATTTTCCACAACCCGAAAAATTTTCATCCAGTGTTGTTTCTTGTTCAGCCCCCAACAGTCTGCATGGCTGATGTCCATTCCTGAACTCGATGACGGTTGCTGTGACATAAATCAAGACAAATAACTACAGGAATCATGCAAACTCCCCCATGCAGGATTCGCTCCGCAAATGTCAATACCCGCAAGGTTCTGGTTATCGAACCAGACAAGGCTCTGCGCGAGGTTATGGGCAATTGCCTCAGGAGCAGGGAATACGAGGTGATCGAAACATCGTCAGCCTTAGGGTGCTTCAAGGAGATTTCAGACGAGGTGTATGATCTGGCTATTGTCGATATCGATCTGCCCGATCAGGATGGCCTGGTTCTGGTCAGCTCCCTGCGCAAGGACTCGATCTGTCGGCTGCTTCTCGTTTCGGACAGGCTTTCACTGGCCGAAAGGCTCAAAGCATATGAGGCAGGCGCTGACGTCATCATGCCCAGGCAGTTCGATCCGCGGGAACTCGCCGCAGCTGCCGCTGGACTCATGCAGCGTCTTGCTCCACGATCGAATGGTTCCGCTGCGATACCAAACAGCTCGCCTCCCGATTGCGGATGGGAACTGATCAGGGCGGGGATGAGCCTCGTAACACCATTTGGTGAAAGTGTTTCGCTGACAAGGAAAGAACTCGCTTTTCTTGAGGGACTTGCCATGAAACCCGGGAGCGTTGTGTCCAGGGAGTATCTGCTTGACTTGCTGCATTACGAGAAAGACAAATCTGGCTACGTGTCGCTCAATGCTCTGGTGTATCGACTCCGCAGGAAAATTTCCGGTGAACGGGAGTCTCCGATAAAAACTATCCCCGGTGCCGGTTACGCTTTCTCCGCGTCGATCCTGGCACGGTAATGATCATGAAGAATGTGGACAGACAGGGATTTTCGAAAGGGTACCTGTTGTTTTGAAAGTGGGGGGTTTGTAATTGGGATAAAGTTGTACGAAATTCCACCTGTGCATTTTCCGCTCATGCGGGATTGGCAGACAAGCCCTCAGCTAACCTGAAATCCTTCAGTCCTTTTGACAGATTTTCTCCGCGATCTCAACGACGTCCAGCGTGAAGCCGTCCTGACCACCGAAGGCCCGGTGATGGTGCTTGCCGGTGCCGGTTCGGGCAAGACCAGGGTCATCACCTACCGCATCGCCCACCTGATCAGGAACAACGAAGTTCCACCGCACAATATTCTCGCCCTGACCTTCACCAACAAGGCGGCCAAGGAGATGCGTCACAGGATCGATGGTATCCTGGAGCGGGGCAGTTCGTCGACGCTCTGGATCGGCACGTTCCACTCGGTGTTCGCCCGGCTCCTGCGCAGCTACATCCATCTGATCGGTTACGACCGCAACTTCTCGATTTTCGATGCCGACGACAGCAAGAGCCTGGTCAAGCAGTGCATGCAGGAGCTGAACATCTCTCCCGAGTCCCTGCCGGTCAACCTTGTCCATTCGACGATCAGCAAGGCCAAGAACAGCTTCGTGCTGCCGCCGGAGTTCCATCGCAATGCAGGGGACTATCAGCAGCAGAAGGTTGCTCTGGTCTACGAGAAGTATGTGCAGAAGCTTCGAGAGAACAATGCGCTCGATTTCGACGATCTTCTGATCAAGCCGATCGAGCTGTTCGGCGAGCAACCGGCACTGCTCGAACAGCTTCAGGACTACTTCAGATACCTGCTCATCGACGAGTACCAGGATACCAACCGGGCGCAGTACCTGGTGGCCAAGATGCTCTCGGAGAAGCACCGCAACATCTTCGTGGTGGGTGACGACGCCCAGTCGATCTACTCCTGGCGCGGCGCGGACATCAGCAACATGCTGAACTTCCAGGACGACTACAACGAGGCGAAGCTCATCAAGCTGGTGGACAACTACCGCAGCACCAAGACGATCCTGCAGGCGGCCAACAATGTCATCAGGAACAACCGGCGACAGATCCAGAAGGAGCTCGTGGCCAATGCAGGTACCGGTGAGCCGCTGACGCTGATCGAGGCATACAACGAGCGTCGCGAAGCCGAGAAGGTCGCCGAGTACATCCGTTCGATGCGCCTGTCGAAAGGGTACGATTACCGGGCGTTCGCCATCTTCTACCGCACCAACGCCCAGTCGAGGGTGATCGAGGATGTGATGCGGCAGAGCCGCATTCCGTACCGCATCTTCGGCAGCGTCTCGTTCTACAAGCGCAAGGAGATCAAGGATGCCGTGGCCTACCTGCGCCTGGTGCTGAACGATCGTGATGGCGAGTCGCTGCTGCGCGTGATCAACTTTCCGCCGAGAAAGATCGGTGACGTCAGCATCACGAAGCTGAAGGAGTTCGCCGAATCCGGCGGCATGACGCTCTATGAGGCGATCCGCAGGTCGGAGGAGGGAGGGTTCCAGTCACGCCTCGTCCATGCCCTGAAAGAGTTCTCGTCGCTCGTCGAGACGCTCAAGAAGCGTGCCGAGGAGGGCACCGCCTACGATGTGCTTTCGCTGCTGTTCGAGATGACCTCCATCCCGTCGCTGCTGCAGGCCGAAAATACCCCTGAAGCGCTCGCCCGGCATGAGAACCTGCAGGAGCTGCTCTCCATGGCGAGGGACTTCTCGGACCACAACCCGGATAACTCTTCGCTCGGCGATTTCCTGTCGACCATCTCGCTCGCTTCGGATTTCGAAGAGGCGGACGATGCCGACAACTATGTGTCGCTCATGACCGTCCATTCGGCCAAGGGACTCGAGTTCCCGGTGGTGTTCGTCACCGGCATGGAGGAGAAGCTGTTCCCGCTCAACAGTTACGAGCCTTCGGAGCTTGAAGAGGAGCGGCGGCTGTTTTACGTGGCCATCACCAGGGCCAGGGAAAAACTTTTCCTGTCGTGGTCCCAGAGCCGGTACATGTACGGACAGCCCCAGATGTGCCTGAGGTCGACCTTCATCAACGAGATCGATCCCGATATCATCAGCACCGAAGGCGGCAGGAAGCTTTCCGAGAGTCCTAAGAAGGTGGCGGCTTCGGCCATGGCGGGACGCCCGGTTTTCGGAACCTCCCCCTCTGCCCCTCGTCCGGCGGCTCCTGTCCAGCGGCCTGCTGGCGGGGCATCACCGGCACCTGCACCGGCATCCGGCCAGAAAAGCGCGCTTCGGGCAGGCACCAGGGTGCATCACGCCATTTTCGGTCCCGGTACGGTCATCGAGGTGCAGGGAAGCGGTGCAAAGCAGAAGGTCAGGATCGGATTCAGGACTGCCGGAGAAAAGACGCTCATGGTTCAGTATGCCAATCTGAAAATTGTACCGTAAAATCGTATTTTTACCGACGACAAGGGCCTTTTTCGTTCATCCGTGAAAGTATGAGGCTCTCCCTACGGTTTTAAACAGTGCAGTGCATGAAGATCCTTTTCGGTGTCCAGGGAACAGGTAACGGTCATATCAGCCGAAGCAGGGAACTGGTCAGGAAACTCAAGGAGGACGGCCATGAAGTGCAGGTTGTCATCAGCGGCAGGAAAGAGGAGGAGCTCCGGGAGATCGAGATCTTCAAACCCTATCGCGTACTCAAGGGATTGACGCTCGTGACCTATCGGGGCAGGATGAATTACATCGACACCATGTTCCAGCTGGATCTGGCAAGGCTGATGACCGACGTCCTGAACCTGCCGACATTCGGTGTCGATCTGGTGATCACCGATTTCGAACCGGTCACCTCGATGGCCGCCCGGATGAAAGGTCTGCCCAGTGTCGGTTTTGGCCATCAGTATGCATTTCCTTTCAGGATTCCGGTTGCCCGGGGCAGCATGTTCGAGAAGTATACCCTGCTGAACTTTGCCCCTGCGCGTTATAATGCAGGTCTGCACTGGCATCACTTCAACCAGCCGATCTTTCCGCCGGTCATTCCCGAATCGCTCTACCAGGCCGGAAAAACGGTTGAGAATCCACGGAAAATTCTCGTCTATCTTCCGTTCGAGGAGATCGAGGATGTCGATGCGTTCGTCCGTCCGTTCGACTCGTTTCACTTCTACATTTACGGAAAGGTGAAAGACAATTTCGATGACGGTCATCTGCATTTCAGGGGCTATTCCCGTGAAGGGTTTCTCCGCGACCTCCTGGAGTGCGGCGGTGTGGTATGCAATGCAGGATTCGAGCTGCCGGGCGAGGCCCTGCATCTCGGCAAGAAGCTGCTGCTGCGTCCACTTGATGGTCAGATCGAACAGGAGTCTAATGCCCTGGCCATGATCGAATTGCAGTACGGGCTTGCCATGCACAAGCTCGATCACGATGTGTTGCAGCACTGGCTCGGTCTTCCGGGCATCCAGCCACTCAACTATCGCAGGACGGTGGATTATATCGCCGAATGGATCTCTTCGGGCAGGTGGGACGATCTCCGTACCTTCACCGATGCCGCATGGCGTGATAAAGACGGGAGGGACTGAGCTGTGAGTATCAGGGATCTGGTGACGAGAAGCCGCAGTATACGGCGGTTCGATGAACGTTTCATGGTAGGGACGGAGCTCATCGGTGATCTGGTCGAACTGGCCACCATGACTCCGTCAGCGGCAAACCGCCAGCCACTCAGGTACCTGGCGGTAACCGATTCCGGGCAGAGAGGAAAGGTGTTCGACTGCCTGAAATGGGCAGGATACCTGAAGGAGTGGCCAGGTCCCGCAGAAGGGGAGCGGCCGACGGCCTTTCTGCTTGTGCTGTGCCGTAACGAAGATGCCGCAGGAGCCTCCTGCGACAGCGGTATAGCCGCGCAGACCATCATGCTGGGCGCAGCCGAGCTGGGCCTTGGCGGCTGCATCATCGGCGCTATCGATCGAACCCGGTTGATGGCGGAACTCCGCATTCCCGACCAGTGGACCACACTTCTGGTGATCGCCCTCGGTCGTCCGGCAGAAACGGTCGTGATCGATCTGATCGACAAAGGAGATGATATCCGCTACTGGCGTGACCAGCATGGAATTCATCATGTCCCGAAGCGAAAGGTCGGCGATGTGCTGGTGACCGTGGAACAGCTTCAGCGGGAATCATCATGATCCGCGTCGAGGATGTCATCCGTGCGTACCATCACGGTTTCTTTCCCATGGCCGACTCACGGGATGGCGCTGTCAGCTGGTGCCAGCCTTACAGGCGGGCGATCGTACCGCTCGATACGTTCAGGACTTCGCGGAGCGTCAGGCGCATCATTCGCGAAGGCCGTTTCACGGTGACGATCGACACCGATTTCGAATCGGTGATCCGGGCCTGCTCGATGCCCAGAGAGATGGAGGACGAAACATGGATATCGGAGGAGATCATCGAAGTCTTTATCAGCCTGCACCGGTTAGGGCTTGCGCACAGCGTGGAATGCCGGCAGGGTGATGAACTTGCAGGTGGCCTCTACGGGCTCGCCATGGGCAGCGCCTTCTTCGGGGAGTCGATGTTCTTCAGGCATACCAACGCGTCCAAGGTCGCTTTCAGTTACCTGGTAGGGCATCTCCGGGAAAGAGGTTACCGGCTGCTTGACGCCCAGATCATGAACCCGCATCTGGAGCTGCTTGGAGCCATTGAAATCGAACACGAGGAGTACATGCGGTTGCTCGATGAGGCCCTCGTGAAAAAGATTCATTTTATCTGACACGGAAAAAATCATACTTTCAGGGTCAGGGGTATCGTTCGCACGTCACATCTCACCCCGCATTAACGCCGTAGCAAAGGAGAATAGCGCATGCTGTCGAGGGATTTAACCGAAAACCAGTCCAAGCCAAGGATCATCATCTACTCGGGCAAGGGCGGAACCGGCAAGACCACCATTTCGTCATCTACTGCAGTCTCGCTCGCCCGTCAGGGCAAACGGGTGCTGATCATGTCATCGGACCCGGCCCATTCGCTCTCCGATGTGTTCGACGTGCAGATCGGCCGCAACGAGCCGCTGAAGATCGAAAAGAATCTCTATGGTCTCGAGGTCGATACGATCTATGAGCTGAAGAAGAACATGTCGGGCTTCCAGAAGTTTGTCTCCTCATCCTACAAGAACCAGGGGATCGACAGTGGCATGGCTTCGGAGCTCACCACGCAGCCGGGACTCGACGAGATCTTCGCTCTTTCACGCCTGCTCGACGAAGCCCAGTCCGGTCGCTGGGACGCGATCGTGCTCGACACGTCGCCGACGGGCAATACCCTTCGCCTGCTCGCCTATCCCGAAATCATCATCGGCGGCAACATGGGCAAGCAGTTCTTCAAGCTCTACAAGAGCATGTCTTCGCTGGCCAGGCCGCTCTCGGGCAACTCCATACCTGACGACGACTTCTTCAACGAGGTCAACGTGCTGCTCAAGCAGATGGAGGATATCAACCGCTTCATCCTCAGCCCGGAGGTAACCTTCAGGCTGGTGCTGAACCCGGAAAAGCTTTCGATTCTCGAGACGAAGCGTGCTTACACCTTCGTGCATCTCTATGGTATCAACATCGACGGCATCATGATCAACAAGATCCTGCCGACGTCGCGCACCGTAGGCGAGTATTTCGAATTCTGGGCGGACCTTCACAGCAAGTACCTGATGGAGATCGACAACTCGTTCTACCCGACGCCGGTGTTCCGCTGCCACCTGCAGCGTACCGAGCCGATCGGCCCCGATGCGCTCCATGGCATCAGCCAGATCGTTTTCGGGGACCAGGCCGCCGACAAGATTTTCTATTCGGGCAAGAACTTCTGGATCGAAAGCCAGAAGAACCAGATGACCTCCGACCATCGCGAAATTCTCTGCATCCGCGTGCCCTTCCTCAAGGACGCTGAAGAGGTGAATGTCGACCGTATGGGCACCGATATCATCGTTACCGTCGACCGTGCCCAGAGGATCATCACCCTGCCGAGAGCGCTCTACAGCCTCGAAATGGACAAGTATATCCTGGAGGACAACCTGCTCAAGGTGGTTTTCAGGGATAACCCCACTGAACAGGAGGAGATGGAACTCAACGTCAACAAGAACGTGCTCGACAAGCTCCGCTCCATGCGTCGTCTGAAGATCTGAACTCCATTCCGGAACCGCCGGCATCTTTGTTCCGGCGGTTTTCCGCACGGCGGAAAGTTCTTCCGGTCCTGTTCCTGGCAGCTTTCAGCGTCGCCCTGAGGTTCGAAATTTTGGCCTGAACTGTTTAACAATTGCCCGGAAACTTGTATCTTGACAGCTTTGAATGCTCATTAAACGGGTGTAAAACCCCAATTTCTGAAAAGAACAAGCTTATACCATGTCCGAGAAAGCGCACTATGGCCTGCTAAAAGGCAAGAAAGGAATCATTTTCGGACCTCTCGATGAGAGCAGTATTGGATGGCAGATTGCCCTCCATGCCTATCGGGAAGGGGCTGAGATCGCCATTTCCAATATTGCCACGGCCATTCGCTTCGGCAATCTCCAGGAGCTCGCCGACGCCTGCGGCAACGCTCCGGTTCTGATCTGCGATGCCTCGAAGAACGAGGATGTCGACAACTGCTTCAAGGAACTCATGGAGAAGATGGGACCGGTCGATTTTATCGTGCACTCGATTGGCATGTCCCAGAACATTCGCAAACAGGTTCCTTACGAGGAGCTGAACTACGAGTGGTTCATGAGGACGCTCGATGTGTCCGGCATCTCGTTCCATCGTCTTGTCGCCTATGCGCTCAAGAACGGGGCGATCAATGATGGTGGCAGCATCGTTGGCCTTTCCTACATCGCTTCCCAGCGTAATTACTGGAGCTACTCCGATATGGGCGATGCCAAGTCACTGCTCGAGTCGATCGCCCGCAGCTTCGGCCCGAGACTTGCGCAGCGAGGTATCCGCATCAATACGATCTCCCAGAGCCCGACCTATACCAAGGCAGGAAGCGGTATCCCCGGTTTCGAGAAGATGTATGATTATGGAGAACTGATGTCTCCACTCGGTAACGCCAGCGCAGAGGAGTGTGCCGAGTACACCATGACGATTCTGAGCGACCTCAGCCGCAAGGTGACCATGCAGAACCTTTTCCACGATGGTGGTTACAGTTCGATGGGTGCAACCATTCCGATGATCAAGCTCGCTTATGAAGTGCTTCATGACAAAGAGCTTGCCCAGCGGGTAGGCCTCGATGAGTTTTATCCGTCCAAATGATGTTTCCGGCAGGACCGGTCTCGTGCCGGTCCTCCGCCAATTTTCCATTCATAGCCTCGTCGGCCCGTATGTACCGGGCAGGGGGTTTTTTACGTCCGGAGGCCTTCTGTCCGGATGGCGTCTCAGTTTTTGTTTTTCAGTATCGTATTCCCATGACCGGGAAGAGCAGTTCATCGAAAGCCTTTGTCGTGCTGGCATCAGGCTGACGGCGGTATCTGACTGCCCGATCTTTGACCGGAAAGCGGCGCTTTCGCTTTTCCGGAGTGTTCGTTGTGCGTTTTCTCTCATCGTTACCTTAGCTCAAAGACCAAAATAAATACCGATATGGCAAACAAATCGACCATCATCTACACGAAGATCGACGAAGCTCCGGCGCTGGCGACCTACTCGCTGCTTCCGATCATACAGGCGTTCACCGCTGGCACCGGCGTCGAGGTTGAAACCCGCGACATCTCGCTCGCAGGGCGCATCATCTCCAATTTCCCGGACAACCTCACCGAAGAGCAGAAGATGCCTGACTATCTGGCCGAGCTCGGTGAACTTGCCCTGAAGCCTGAAGCCAACATTATCAAGCTGCCGAACATCAGCGCATCCATTCCGCAGCTCAAGGCTGCCATCAAGGAGCTTCAGGACCATGGATACAACGTACCCGACTACCCGGAAACACCGGCCAACGACGAGCAGAAGGCGATTCAGGCCCGTTATGCCAAGGTGCTTGGCAGCGCCGTCAACCCGGTGCTTCGCGAAGGCAACTCCGACCGTCGCGCTCCGCTTTCGGTCAAGGCTTACACCAGAAAGCATCCGCACAGGATGTCCCAGTGGAATGTCGATTCGAAAGCGCACGTTTCACACATGACCGAGGGTGATTTCTATGGCACCGAGCAGTCGGTGACCGTCTCCAAAGCGACCAGCGTCAGGATCGAATATGTTACCGGTGCCAACGAAGTGACCGTACTGAAAGAGAAGACCTCTCTCAAGGATGGCGAAGTGATCGACTCTTCGGTCATGAACGTCCGCAAGCTGCGTGAGTTCTATGCCAGCCAGATCGCTGAGGCAAAGGAGACAGGCGCGCTCCTGTCGCTGCACCTGAAGGCGACCATGATGAAGGTCTCGGACCCGGTCATGTTCGGCCACGCCGTTTCCGTATTCTACCAGGAGGCTCTCGAAAAGCATGCCGCCCTGCTTGCCGAGCTCGGCGTCAACCTGAACAATGGTCTTGGTGACCTGTATGCCAAGATCCAGGCGCTCCCCGAAGAGAAGCGCGCTGAGATCGAAGCCGATATCCAGGCTGTTTACCAGAGCCGTCCGGCACTGGCGATGGTCGACTCCGACAAAGGCATCACCAACCTGCACGTTCCGAACGACATCATCATCGACGCCTCCATGCCGGTCGTGGTCCGCGACGGCGGCAAGATGTGGGGACCCGATGGTCAGCTGCACGACACCAAGGCGATGATTCCCGATCGCTGCTATGCCACCATGTACCGTGAGATCGTCGATGACTGCCGCAAGAACGGCGCTTTCGATCCTGCCACCATCGGCAGCGTGCCGAATGTCGGCCTCATGGCGCAGAAGGCCGAAGAGTACGGCTCTCACGACAAGACCTTCATGGCTCCCGGCAATGGCGTGATCCGTGTGGTCGATGCCGACGGTGCGGTGCTCATGGAGCAGCAGGTCGAAACCGGTGATATCTTCA
>JAAXWP010000100.1 GCA_013334925.1 Chlorobiaceae bacterium | reverse complement strand
GCCCTCGTCACCATGAAAATAATTCCGACCAGCAGCGACGCTGCCAGGCCTGCGCCGATATTCAGCCCTGCGGCGACGACAACCGTCTTTGCCGGTAACACGACAACGGCCCCGGTCAACGGCGTGGAAACGGCATGCATGAGGGCGGTAATGACGGTAAAAATGAAGCTGGTGGCTATGCTGCCGGCAAAAGAAACGAAATACTGCTCACGGGTCCCTTTTGCCACCGCCTGGTGACGCTGGATCTGCTTGAGGGAACCGGGATCGATGAGGTTCTTGATGGTCATCGATACCAGGGCGATCGCGATCAGCACCGGAACATAGATAAAATAGACCGTAAGCGCTTCGCTGCTGCCGGTGTCAAACACCCCCTCGCCCAGAAGATGCGCTGCAAAGCCGAGCATCCAGGTGGAAGTCACATAGAATACCGTTCCCCAGAGAAGGGTCACCAGAATCCACACCCAAACCGATGGGGGCAGAGGCTTTTTTGGAAGTTCAGTCATGAATGATAACGGGGTTGAACGTTGACGCGATAACTGTTGTTATGAATGATGAGAACAGAAGAAGCCGATATTCAATTCCTTTTTTTCAGGCAATCTGTTGTTTTTGCATGTTTTCCGTATCCGCCGTCCCCTTTGAAACACTTTTTTTAAGGAGAGGCGGTTTCTGGCGCCAGTCAGAGACCTTGATTTTTTTTGACTTTCCGCTTGAAAAATTGAAGTCGTTTGACAATTTTAGTGGCGCAAGATTTTACATAATCTTAATGTATTACCATTATGTGCGGAGTTTTCGGTGTTTTTAATTCAAAAACTCCCGCCGAAGATACCTTCTATGGACTGTACTCTCTCCAGCACAGAGGACAGGAAGCAGCGGGCATCGTCGTCGCTGAATATAACAAAGCAAAAAAGAAGACCCTTTTCAAGCAGCATAAGGGACCGGGACTGGTTTCCGAAGTCTTCAGGGATGAACAGATATTCGAGAACCTCACAGGCTATGCGGCCATCGGTCATAACCGATATTCGACTACAGGCTCCTCGAAATCCACCAACAACATCCAGCCCTTCTCTCTCACCTATCGCTCCGGAAGTCTCGCAATCGCCCATAATGGAAACCTGACCAACTCCCGTCAGCTCCGCCGCGAACTGACCGAACAGGGGGTCATTTTCCAGGCTTCATCCGATACCGAGATCATTCCGCACCTTGCTGCAAGGAGCAGGGAGAAAGAGCCGCTCCATCAGATATACGACGCGCTCAGGCAGGTTTACGGTGCCTACTCGATGGTCATCCTGGCCAACAACCAGATGATCGCAGCAAGAGACCCTTACGGTGTCAGGCCGCTTGCCCTTGGCAAGAAAATCGATCCGGCGACCGGAGAGCTGGCTTACGTTGTGGCCAGTGAGACCTGCGCCTTCGATATCATCAAGGCAGAATATATCCGCGATATCGAGCCGGGTGAGATCCTCCTGATCGACCACCTTGCCGTAACCAATGAAAAGCCTGTTTCGCTCTTCCTCCCCCCTGTGGAGCGTAAGGCCCGCTGTATCTTCGAATATGTCTACTTTGCCCGCCCCGACAGCTTTATCTTCAAGAACTCGGTCGACAAGATTCGCAGGAACCTTGGCAAGAACCTCGCAAGAGAGTCTTCGGTTGAGCACGAACCAGGAGAGAAAGAGCTGACCGTGGTCAGCGTACCGGACTCTTCAAACACCGCGGCACTCGGCTTTGTCCGCGAGAGCAACAAACTCGGCAAACCCGCCCGTTTCGAGCACGGCCTGATCCGGAACCACTACGTCGGCAGAACCTTCATCCAGCCGGGCATCCACAGCCGTGAAATCAAGGTTCGTTCCAAATACAACATTGTCAGGGGAGTTCTGCAGAACCGCTCGATGATCCTGGTTGACGACTCGATCGTGCGCGGCACGACGGCCAAGATGCTCATCAAGCTGATCCGCGAAGCCAGCCCCAAAGAGATTCACCTGCATATCAGCTCTCCGCCGATCACCAATCCATGCTTTTACGGCATGGACTTCCCGACGAAGCGGCAGCTGCTGACGCACATGTTCGGGGAATCGGAGAACACGAGCGGAGATATCGAAAAGATCAGGGAGTACATCGGCGTCGACTCGCTCAAATACCTCTCGATGCAGGGGTTGCTGAACAGTGTCCCGAAATTCGACGGTGAAGCCTGCAGCTACTGCACGGCCTGTTTCAGCGGCGATTACCCCATCCCGATCATCGACGCCATGTCGGACAAAGAGGATAACGACTAGTC
>JAAXWP010000024.1:9849-40208 GCA_013334925.1 Chlorobiaceae bacterium | reverse complement strand
TACACTTCCCGCTCGAAGCAGGCGACGGTTTCGATGTGGCTCGTCTGCGGGAACATGTCGACCGGCTGGATCATGGTCAGGCGATAGCCTTTCGCCGCGATCTCCTTGCCATCACGGGCCAGGTTTGCCGGATTGCAACTCACGTAGACGATACGTTCGGGCTCGAGCTTCAGCATGGTCTCAAGGGCTTTCGGGTGCATACCTGCCCTTGGCGGGTCGGTGACGATCACCCTCGGAGCGGCATAGGGGGTGAGCTTCTCCTGCATTTCGTGGAAATCTTTCAGGTCGGCCTGGAAGAAGACGGCGTTCTCGATGCCGTTGAAGCTGGCGTTCATCCCGGCGTCCTTCACGGCGCTCTCCACAACCTCGATGCCGATCGCCTGCCTGCAGTGCTGGGCGAGATAGAGCGTGATGGTGCCGGTACCGCAGTAGAGGTCGTACACCGTATCTTCGGGGCGAAGCCTGGCTTCGGCAAGGATCTGGTCGTACAGCGCTTCTGCCTGCCGTGTATTGGTCTGGAAGAAGGAGTTGGCGGAGATCCTGAAGTCGAGTGAGCCCAGCCGTTCGGTCACAAAGCCCTCTCCGCTCACCAGATACTCCTCTTCGCCAACGGCGACGGTGTTCTTCCTGGTGGTGACGTTGTTGACGATGGTCATCGCCTGTCCTGGAAGGGCCTGTTCGAGTCGCTCCCTGACCGCCTGCATGAGGGCCTTGTCGTACCATGAGGTGACGATGTTGACCATGAGCTGGTCGTGGCGCTCGCTGTAGCGGAGCATGACGTTCCTGAGGTATCCTTCGTGCGCTTTGGCAGCATAGGGGGCGAGGCCCCGTTCGAGTGAGAACTCCCGAACGGTGTTCAGCACCGTGTTCATGCACTCCTTGGCGAGGAAGCAGGTATCCAGATCGAGCACCTTCTCGAAGTTGCCTGGAGCATGGAATCCGAGCGCGAAGTTTTTCGGTTTCTGAAGCTCATCAAGCTTCATCTCTTCGGGCAGCAGGTAACGCATGTTCGAGCAGGAGAACTCAACCTTGTTGCGATAATGAAACGGTTCCGGAGCCGCCATGACCGGCTTGACGTCGGGATTTTCGAAGCCGCCGATGTGCACCAGCGAATCGGCCACCTTCTTGCGCTTGTAGCCAAGCTGCGCCTCGTATGCGACATGCATCCACTTGCATCCGCCACAGGAGCCGAATACGGGGCAGATCGGCTCGACACGGTCTGCGGATGGCTCAAGCACCTCGAGGCACACCGCTTCGAGATAGCGCTGCCTGACCTTGTAAACCCTGGCCGAGACCCGGTCGCCGACGGCGAGCATACCGGTGACCAGCACGCCCATGCCGCTTTCCGTCTTACCGAAACATTGATCCTTTTCGGCGGGGTCGATGACGACGAGCTCGATGATATCCCCTTTTCTGTATTTGTTTTCCACTGATTCTGCTGGTTACGTATTCGAATTATGGCGGTGATGTTCAATCACGCATGGCTGTTTCTGGCGTTGCCGGTCCGTTCAGCAAGGCGGCGCCGAACACTCCCGCACTGTCCCCCAGAAGTGGAGGAAGCACCGGAATGTCGAAGGTATGGTTGAAGACATGGGCGGCAATAGACTGCCGGGCTTCGGCGGTATAGAGCTGACGGATATTGCCAACTCCACCGCCGATGATGACGACATCCGGATCGAGAATATTGATCACGGCGCCAAGCGCCTTGCCGAAAGATGATACCAGCCGATCGATCGTCATTTTCGCGATCGGATCACGGCCACATGCAGCAGCTATCTCCCTCAACCCGAGATGGCGCCTGCTCATCGAGGCATAAAATCCTTCAAGAGCAGGTCCAGAGATTACAGTCTCGACACACCCCTGGCGTCCGCAGTAGCATGGAGCATATTCACCCGGTATCGGGTTGTGACCCCACTCTCCCGCGATGCCATGAGCCCCTCGGATGATCCGACCGTCCGATACGATACCGCCGCCAACACCGGTACCGAGGATGATACCGAAAGCCATCGCGCCGGGTACGAGCATCTCATCCCGACCTGCGCCCATCATCGACTCAGCGAGCGCAAAGCAGTTGGCATCGTTTTCGATTGCCACCTCCATCTGCAGTACCTCACGGAGATCCTTCAGGAGCGGCATTCCGTTCAGGCATACGGTGTTGGAATTCTTCACCACGCCGTCCGGGCCTTCGGTACGCCCCGGAGTGCCAATGCCGATCCGGTCAGGCCTTGCGATTCCGCTCTTTTCGCTCATTTTCGCGACCAGCTCCGATATCTGCATCAGGATATGGCCATAGCCTCGATCCTGGCCCGTATCGACCCGTTCCCGCAGAACCGGTTGCATGGAGGCGTCGAGTATGGCTCCCTCGATCTTGGTGCCCCCGAGATCGATTCCCCACAGCCAGCTCACGGGCGAACATGGTACTGCCGCATGGCCGCGACGTGAACGAAACGCTTGAGCAGCCAGGCGGCAATCGTGTAGACAACCGCAGCACTCATGATACCGATGACGATCCCGCCGAGAACATCGCCGGGATAATGAACGCCGATATAGATCCTCGAGAAGGCGACCAGGAGCGCGTAGATTATCATCAGCAGGGAAAAGCTCCTGTCAACCAGCCTGCCATGCCAGAAGAAGATCCAGACGATTGAAGCGATCGCGGCGGTGTTGGCCGCATGAGAGGAGGCGAATGACCACGAACGGGACTGATCGATGAGCAGCCGGACCCCATCGAGTGCGAAACAGGGCCGGATACGCTGAAAGAGGGGTTTCATGATACCCGAAGCCGTAAAGTCGGCGAGCCCGACGGCAAGACCGGTAAGGAGAAGGACGGCAAGACCGTCCTTCCCTCTTCTGACAAGCATGAACGCGACAGCGAGAAGAATGATATGAATCGACAGGTTGGGCCTGGTCAGGAACAGCATCAGGTCGTCGGCCGCAGGGCTGACAAAGCTGTGGTTCAGCAGCCGGAATAACCAGATGTCAGCCTGCTCGACAACGCCCATGACCGGTTTATTTCTTCTTGCCCCCTTTCCTTGGCTGCTGCGGCGTTTTAGCGGCGGCTACCTGAAGGGAGGCTGCCGCCTTCTCTTCCGGAGTGGTGGTCGAGTTGATGTAGTACTGCTGCGCGACGCTGAAGATGTTGAACATCAGATAGTACAGCCCAAGGCCTGCCGGCATGTTGTTGAAAAACAGCAGCATCATGGCCGGAAACATCCAGAGCATGATTTTCATCTGCTCATTGGTCTGGGTCGTCGGCGTAATCTTCTGCTGCAGGTAAACGGTAATGGCCATCAGGATTGGGAACACCGCGATATGATCACCATAGAGCGGCAACTTGAAACCGAAATCGAGAATAGAATCGGGCACCGAAAGATCTTTCGCCCAGAGGAACCCGTGCTGCCGAAGCTGAATCGATGAACGGAATACATAGAACATCGCGAACAGCAGCGGCATCTGCAGTACGGTTGGCAGACACCCACCCAGCGGATTCACACCTGCTTCCTTGTAAATACGTCCCATCTCGCTCTGAAGCTTCGCCGGATTATCCTTGTACTTCTCCTGGATCTCCTGCATGAGCGGCTGCAGCGCCGACATCTTCTTCATCGATTTGGTAGAGGCCAGGGAGAGCGGATAGGTCACCGCCTTGATCAGGAACGCAAAAATGATGATGATCAGGCCATAGTTGCCGACATAGCGGTTCATCAGGTTGAAGATCGGCAGGATGATATATTCGGCGAATGGCCTGGTCAGCCAGTCCCAGCCGAAATCCATGATCTTCTCCAGACCGACATTCTGCGACTTGACCGTGTTGTAGTCCAGCGGACCGACATAGATACGGTAGTGATCCTCCACGACGTTCTTGCCGACAGGCATGCCCATCTTGAGCGCAGCGACATAGTTCTCGAATTCGCTGCCCTGCTTCCTCGATCCGTTCAGGTAAACACCTTCCGTGTCACGACCTGGAATAAGCGCCGCCACGAAGTATTTGTTACGAACGGCAACCCACTGGGCTTTGCCGGACTCCTCTTCACGGTAATAGGGCTGCTTGGCGTCCTTGGCATCGAGTTTCACGAGACCGCCGCCGAGGTAGGCACTGGCAATGGCATTGGTTGCCTCGTCGAGCTGGTCCTTCTCGGAATAGGTCATACCGCCGTCCCAGGCGAGCTGATACTGATTGCCAGCCATGGTGGAGCCAAAACCGGTGAGTTTGAGGTCATAGCCGATAGAGTAGCTGTCACCGGTGAAGGTGTAGGTGACCTGCATGCTCCGGGAAGGATCGACATCGAGCACGTAGGAAACGGCTATCTGGCGGTTGCCAGTAACCGTCATGACGGAATCGACGGAAAGACTGCGAAAATTGAGGTCCCTGGTATCGATACGTTTGCCGTCGCTGCTCAGGAACAGCATCGAGAGCGCCCCCTTGTCATGAGCACTGACCAGGTCGAACGGTTTGCGCTGACCGTTGAGATGCCTCTTGAGTACGAGGGATTTCAGGGTCGCGCCCTTCGAGGAGATGGTCGCCTTCATCAGGTCATTTTCGACAGTGACCAGTTTTTCCGGGCCAGCAGTCGCTCTTCCGAATGCACCAAGACTATCCGGAAGTATCGCGGCTGGAGCGGCTGCGCCAGCGTCACTCTTTACGGCAAGTTCCTTCCGTGCGGCCGTGGTCTCAAGTTCAGCTTTCTGCTGCGGTTTCATGAACTGCAGCCATACGATCATGATGGCAGCGATAAGGGCAAAGCCTATCACCGAATTTCTATCCATTAGTGCAAATCTTTAGAATTACCTGCCGTTGTTTTTTTTGCCGGAGGAACAGGGTCGAATCCCCCTTTGGAAAACGGGTTGCAGCGAAGCACCCGCCATATGGTCAGCCACGAGGCATACAGGAAATTGTGGGTGCCATAAGCCTCGAGGGCATAGTTGGAACATGTTGGATGATACTTGCAGGACGGGCCAAGCAGCGGAGAGAGAAATGTCTGATAAAACCTGATCAGAAGGATCGGGACCGTGTTGACGAGCCTCCGGACTGAATAACCGTTCATAACACTTCTGTCGTATCGACGGAGCGAGCCGTCGTTATTTTGATCATCGTTCATCGCAATCCGGGGAAGTGCCGCCAGCCATCTTCAAAAATGCCCGCATCATACGTCGCATCTCATCACGAAAATCCTGCAATGAAGGGACTGCGTCCCGCCTGCCTCGGTAAAGAAATGCGATAAAAGTGACGTCATGACCTGCCTTGTCGCCATCTCTTGAAACGAACGGCAGCATAAGTGATTTTTCGAGGCGATACGCTTCACGCATCAGCCGCTTGATCCTGTTGCGTTCCACCGCTCCCGGCACCTGCTTCTTCCCGACGGTGAAGAGAGCCCTTATGCGAGCCCCCCTCCCCGCGCGATCAGACGCGACTGCAAATGATATCATGACGAGCGATCGGCCTTTCAGGCGGTGACCACTGGCAAAAAGATCTGAAAGATTGCTTTTTCCGCGGGCTATCTCATGCCTCGGCAGAGCATTGATGCGCTTTCCTGTCAGCATGCGAACCTGCAAGCTTCGCCACAGGGGTCGTTTAACGACAACCCTCCGGCTTGCGAAAAGTTATCTCATCTCGCTGCTGACGGTCAGGGAGTGACGGCCCTTGGCTCTCCTTGCGGCAAGCACCTTACGACCGTTCTTGGTGGCCATACGCTGCCTGAAACCATGCTTGTTCCTTCTCTTCCTGTTATGGGGCTGAAACGTCCTTTTCATTGCCGCAAACTCCTCTAAATGGTTTATTAAAAATACGGGACATGAAATGTATCATTTTCCCCCTTTATAAGCAAATCGAGATCGTCATCACCGAGTTATACACACCCCGTCACCACAACCTGTCAACAATGTGGATAAGTTGTGGATAAAAAAGTCTACTGTCGTCGAAACCCCACCAGATCCAGCAACACAACAATATCCACACATGTGGACAACTTTTTGCGGAAAAACCACTAAAACAAATAAAATCATATACTTAGGATGTTGAAAAACCTGAACATCCCAACATGTTGATTCCAGGGCGATTTCGGTATTCACATTGTTTTTTGTCCACTGAAAACAGTAACTTATGAACAGCAAATGTTGATGATTCTCCATTCCAAACGCCAGTGACCCGCTTTCCCATGCCTGACCCGATCCAGCAGGATACCCTCCACGACCTGCCTCCTGCAGCTATCAACAGCCAAACGTTCGCCGAAAAGGTCTGGAGCGCCTGCCTTGGACTCATTCAGGAAAACATCAACAGCCTCGCATTCAAGACCTGGTTTCTCCCGATCAAGCCGATCTCATTTTCCGGAAGCGAACTGACCATAGAGGTCCCCAGCCAGTTTTTTTATGAATGGATCGAGGAGAACTATTCCGCTCATGTCAAGCAGGCACTCAAGCAGGTAATCGGTCCGGAAGCACGGCTGATGTATTCGATCGTCATGGATAAATCCCAGGTGCAACCGGTAACGATCGAACTTCCTCATCAGAATGCGGCTCCTCCGGCAGATGCGCATCCACAACCGGCCGTCAATCCGGGTGATATCGCAGCAAGAAACCTGTTCCTGAACAACCGCGCACGGTTCGAAACCAATCTCAACCCCAAGTACACCTTCGCGACACTAATCCGGGGTGACTGTAACTCTCTGGCTTTCGCCGCAGCAAAATCGATTGCCCAGAATCCCGGCCAGAACGCATTCAATCCGCTCGTCATTTACGGCGGCGTCGGACTCGGCAAAACGCACATGATGCAGGCCATCGGTAATGCCGTTCGTGAAAACCGCATTACCGACGCCATCCTGTATGTATCGAGCGAAAAATTCGCGATCGATTTCGTCAATGCAATCCAGAACGGCAATATCCAGGAGTTCTCCTCGTTTTACCGAAACGTTGACGTACTGATCATCGACGATATCCAGTTCTTTGCCGGAAAGGAAAAAACACAGGAGGAGATTTTCCACATCTTCAACACCCTCCATCAGTCAAACAAACAGATCATCCTGTCGGCGGACCGCCCCATAAAGGAGATCAAAGGTATTGAAGATCGTCTCATCTCACGTTTCAACTGGGGCTTGTCAACCGACATCCAGCCACCGGATTACGAAACCAGGAAGGCTATCATCCAGAGCAAGCTTCACCAGAGCGGCGTCATGCTCGACAACGCAGTCATTGAATTCATCGCGACCAACGTGACCCATAACGTCAGGGAGCTTGAAGGTTGCATCGTCAAACTGCTTGCGGCTCACTCGCTCGACAACCAGGAAATAGATCTTCAGTTCACGAAGTCGACCCTGAAGGACATCATCAGGTACAACACCAAGCAACTGACCCTCGATACGATCGAAAAAGCGGTCTGTGCCTTCTTCTCGATCACCCCAAACGACCTCAAGGGCAAATCGAAGAAAAAAGAGATCGCCATGGGACGCCAGATCGCCATGTATCTGGGCAAGATCATGACCGACTCTTCACTCAAGACCATTGGCCTCCACTTTGGTGGCAGAGATCATTCGACGGTTATCCATGCCCTGAATACGATCGATCGCAAGATCGAATCGTCGAACGAAGAGAGAAAAAAGGTCGAGGAGCTCAAGAAAAGGATCGAGATCATGTCGATGTAACCGGGTTATTGTGCATAACCTGTTGACTTGCTGTTGGAGGAATCTTGATTACGGGGCAGTTATCCACATTCCGGTAAGGCCCGCCAAAATGATCAACATTCACCCAACATCGACCATGTGGAGAAGTGCACAAGTTATCAACACTATGCAGGCACCTGACCAATCCCATAAAACACTATAAAATAATAAGTTGTGATGTGACCACCTGAAACCATCAAGATTTCCACATCATCAACAACAACAGCAATTTTTTTAACTAATAAGAATAAATGTTGTAATAGGATGAAATTCACCACGACCATCAAGAAACTCCAGGACGCTGTAAGCAAGGTAATCCTGGCTGTTCCATCAAAATCACTCGATGCGAGGTTCGACAACGTCCATTTGCAACTCCAGGACGGGTCATTAACCTTGTTCGCAACTGACGGGGAAATGTCTATCACGGCAAAATGTGAAGTTACCTCTTCAGATCGGGGTACAGCCGGAATAAGAGCCAGAACGCTTCAGGATTTTCTGAGAAGCATGTATGACACTTCGGTTACCTTTGAAATGGAGCGTCAGACCGGAGGTGACCAGGGTACCGTAAGCATTTCGACTGACAAGGGACGATACCGAATGCCGTGTACATTCGGAGAACGTCCGGAGAGTCACAAGAGAAATTTCGATCTCAGCATCGGCCTGAAACCGACAGAACTTCAGGACATCATTCATAAAACGCTTTTTGCATGCAGCGTTGATGGAATGAGACCTGCCATGATGGGTGTTCTGTTCGAGTTCGAAGGAGGTGTTCTGACTGCTGTTTCTACCGATGGACACCGTCTGGTGAGATGCAGAAAAGCAACGACGACGGAAGTTGCAGAAAAACAGAAAATCGTCGTACCTGCACGAGTATTGTCCATCGTTCAGAGGCTACTGCAGAACGAAGAGGTGAACATGTCGATCGATGCAGAACGAAGAAATATCAGGTTTCAGGCAGAAAATGTTGAACTCGAATCTGCTTTGATTGTCGAACCGTATCCAAATTATGAGGCGGTTATTCCCGTTGAAAACGAGAAAAACCTGTCGGCAGAGCGTCTTCTGGTACACGATTCCGTTAAAAGGGTTGGAAAATTCTCGAGTATCGGTGATATCAAGCTCCAGATCGATGGCACGAACCTGAAAATAATGGCCGAAAATTCGAGTGAAGGTGAATCGGCGCAGGAAGAACTCCCCTGTACGTTCTCCGGTGAAGAGATCACTATCGGTTTCAACTCACGTTTCGTTGAAGCTGCATTGGCACATATCGAGACCGATGAGGTCTCCATTGAATTGAGCAGCCCGACAACAGCGGTCATTTTCAAGCCAAAAAAGGAAGAAAATCCGGATGATCTGATCATTCTTGTTATGCCGGTGCGTATAAATAACTGACGAAAAACAAGGCCTTGAGACTCGATTCCATAAGAATTAAACATTTCAGAAACCACAGGAATCTGGAGTTCGAACCTGGGCCAGCGATAACTGTTATTCACGGCAGAAACGGAACCGGAAAAACGAGTATTCTCGAAGCGGTGCATTACTGCGCTATGACCAGGGGTCTTGCAGGAAGCACCGATCGGGAATGTCTTGCGTTTGGTTTCGATCAGTTCCTGATCAATGGCTGTTTTACCAGTGACCATGGAACGAGGACAGAGGTGAAAGTTGCCTTCACACCAGAGAAAGAGAAGCAGATTTTTGTCAATGAACAGGAAATAACCTCTTTTTCACGCCATATCGGCACGATTCCCTGTATAACATTCACACCGCAGGAGTTGTCGATAGTCACCGGATCTCCAGCAGAACGACGAAAATTTATCGACACGGCCATCTGTCAATATGATCGTCGGTATCTGAGCGACCTGATACAGTACCGGAGGATACTCCAGCAGAGAAACGCATTGCTTGCTCATCCGGGAATTCATCAGCAATTGGCAGGTCTTGAAATCTGGACAGAACAACTTGCCACTCATGCAGCGGCGATAATCAGTGCAAGGAAGGAGTTTCTTTCGAAATATCTCGGGTACTTTATGGGGTTTTTTGAACGAATTACTGGTAGTGTTTCTGGTAATTACAGTTATTATTGTTCCCTTGGTGAGACGGAAGAATCAGGTTGTATTGATAGTATAAAAGAGAGATTTCTTCAGCGTTATACGGAGTTAAGAGCGCAGGAAATCCAAAGGAAACTGACACTTGCAGGTCCTCATCGTGATGATTTGAGACTTTTTGCCGACGGCATGGAGGTAAGAAAATATTCGTCCCAGGGACAGCAGCGGAGTTACCTCATCACCATGAAACTGGCATTAAGACAGTTTCTTCAGGAGATGAACGGTGAGCCTCCCCTGACATTGCTTGATGATCTGTTCAGCGAACTCGATGAACAGACAGCACAGCAGGTGCTCGAAACGCTTGCTGATTGCGGCCAGGTCCTGGTGACCTCGACACATGAAAAAAAGGGAATGGATACGATCGCCTGCAGCATCACGACGCTAACCGGATAAAGGTCAGGAAAACATGTCAAAAGGAAAGTTACCGAGACAGTTGACAACGGTCATGGTTGACATGTACCGCACGATAGGCATGACAGAAGCATACGAGCAGTTCAGGACTCTCCAGATATGGGAACAGATCGTTGGAGAGACCATTGCAAAAATCACTGCTGTCGAGCGATTGAAAGATGGTGATCTCTATGTGAAAGTCAGGAATCCTGCGTGGAGAATGGAGCTGAATTTCAGAAAAAAAGAGATTGCGGCACGCCTGAATGAAGCTGTTGGATCAGAGATGATCAGAACGATCATATTCAGATAACACACGTATAAAAATGAAAAAAGCTGTCAATGCAATTGGACATTGACAGCTTTTTTATTGCAGATATTCGAATTATCAGATGTTGCAACTCAGGTTGTACATTTCGATCATTTTATTGGCAAAATCCCTTCCGAACTGCCTGCACTCTTCAAATTCCGGTTCATGGGGCTGGAATTTGACGGTGAGATTACGATCGAACAACTTCATTTTAAGGTTGGAAAGATTGCTCTCAATAATCTTGACACCTTCACCACTCCACCCGAAAGAACCAAAGGCAGCGGCAAGTTTTCCACGATCACGAAGTGGATTGAGAACAGCAAAAATCGTGTAGATCTGATGGACGATGTTCTGGTTTATCGTCGGAGAACCGATGATGATACCCATCGAGTGAGCGATCTTGTCTTCGAGTTTTTCAACGGAGATATTCTCGATATCGCAGATGTCGACGTTGAAATCACATGCAGATTTAAGCCCGTCAGCGATTTTCTGTGCCAGAACGGTCGTGTTTTCATAGGCTGAAACGTACGCGATCAGGATGCTTTTTTCATTCGGCATTGCGATGGCTGCCTGGGCGAAACGTTGGGAAAGATCGACATATTTTTTCCAGTTCGATCGGAGAATGGGACCGTGCCCCGGACAGATGGCCAGAATATCAAGGGGCTTTATCTTCTCGATGGCCTGAAGCATATACTTGCTGAACGGACGAAGAATGGCATCGAAATAGTATTTGAAAGCGTCGTCAAAATCGCCGGCAAGATCATCGTACATCTCTTCGTGACTGTAGTGACAGCCAAAAGAATCACAGGTGAAAAGTACACGATCCTCCTCGAGCCAGGAGTAGATCGTATCAGGCCAGTGAAGGTTCGGAGCACCGATAAAATGCAATGTCTTGTTGCCAAGGTCGAGTTTGTCACCGTTTTTCACGACAAGATGTTTGAAATCGTGACCGGTCTGATCACGAAGGAACTTGATCGCATTGCCGGATCCGACAACCGTGGCGTTCGGCGCAATGGAGAGCAGATTGTGAACGTTGCCTGAATGATCGGGTTCAGTATGGTCAACGATGATGTATTCAATCTCTTCCGGATTGACAACCTGTTTTATTTTCTCAAGATATGTGGGCCAGAACTTGACTTTTGTCGTTTCGACAATGGTTTTTTTGTCGGCATTGATGAAGTAGGAGTTGTAGGTGGTGCCATACTTTGTCTCCATGACGATGTCGAACGTAATGAGTCCGGGATCAAGGACACCAATCCAGGATACATCCTTGGTAATAGGCAATATTTTGTTGTCAATCATGCTTGTTGGTGTTAAATATTTAGAAATAGGATAAAAATAGTATTAATTATTTAAGTATAAGCACAATCAGTATTTAAAAATTCCTGAGAATGGAAAAAATATCGATGGATAGATAAGAATAAAAATTACATAATTATGGGAATATGATCAAAACGGTGACTCATCCTGGTTAAGAGAATCCGTTTCAAGATGCCTGATTTCTTTAACGATCTCGATGCCGACAGGAGAAAAAGAAAAAAGTGTATCAGCAGAAAAGATCGAGCTGAAATCCTGTGGCTTGAAAAATGGAATGAATTTCTGTGCGAATTCATCGAGTCTCTTCAGATAAAAATGCGTGTTTTCGTCTGGTTGTTCCCTTTTCCACTCCTCAGCAAGCTTCCCTTTGTCGACAAATGAGCCTGCATACCCGGAACCAGATACGTAATAGGTCATGCGATCACCTTTGGATACCGACATACCGAGACGGAGTGCGATTTCATATGTTACAGATTTAGATCGCTTGCCGGACTTTACATCAGAAACGTACTGATCGAGTGGAGTTTTCATCGACTCAGTTCTGGAAAACTCAGATATATCGAATTTGTGTTCGAGCAGATGGTTACGGTATCTGACATAAAGATCGTGAAGACCCTGGATGTCATCACGGAGCAGAAGGATGAAGCCCTCCCTTACAAAATCCCTTCCGAATTTTTCTCCACTCCTGCTGATAAACGATGAACCCTTCAGTTTAAGCTTGTTGTGATAATCGAGAAGAACATAATTCTTCTTCATGTAGGAGATCATATTCCTGAAACGCCCGTCGAAACCGATAGTGATTCCGGGAGGCATTGTTTTTGACACTTCATCGACAAGAGCCCGTTCCTGTTCTTCAGTTGTAATATGTGATGGAGGAACAAGAAAAATACCGTCGGTATCCACTTCGATCACTTTTGAACCACGGGATTCAAATTCCCTGATCATGGTTCTTGCGATTTCCTGACCATTCGAGGTAACCCTGTCCGCCTCATCGAAGTCGTTAAAAATGCCGCTGCCGAATCCAAGATAACCGTACATGGCGTTTATGATAATCTTGAATGAGCTTTGCATGGCGTCAAAGTTGTTGGCAAGAACGTTGTTGCCGAGATTTTTCTCTTCGACTGATCTGCTTTTCGATGCAAAACGTAAATCTTTGAGCTCTTTGAGGATGGATGGAAAGATTTTAAGCGTATCTGTCTTAGGACAGATTCCACAGGAGAGCATGATGGATGGATACAGCGATTCAACGTCAGCGTAGACGATAGGGCCAAGAATACCTTTGATAAAAACTTCGGTAAAACCGCCAATATGCTGCTGACCAACGGATGGTCGTGGAATGGATGCTTTCTGTTTGAGATACTCACGAACCATCAGGGCTTCAATTTTTGCAGCGGGACCAAGACGGGATGCATGGGCATAGGTATACGGAAGCATTTTGGTCATACTGAAATTGCTTCCGGAAAGAAGGGCCGCCAGTTCCCTTGTTTCGCGAACATCGTCCAGCGCATAAGCAAGAAGGGTTTCCGGGTTGTTGTCCCACGTATCGGCAAGAACCTTGTAATCGACATAGGTTCTGTTAGGAGAGGCAAAACCAAAGAATTTTGCTGCAGCCTTCAGTCCATAGCTGGGTAATGATCTTTTTGACGTGTCATAATTCTGGACCAGAAAATAGGTGTCGATGACATGCCTGCCGGGAATATCGAAGTACTGGTAATCAAGACTGCGCTCTGCAAATCGTATGGTTGCCGGATAGGATCTCGGGACCAGGCCGTCACGGCCAATGCGGAACTGAACTCCATTCAGTTCACAACGGCGCTGTAGATAGGGAAGATCAAAACCGAAAATATTGTGTCCTTCTATAACATCGGGATCTCTTTCATTGATGATGGCTACGAGTTCCTCAAGAAGCGACTTTTCAGAACGGTCTTTTGCGTGAATTACGTGTTCCCAGGAGCGGTTGTCGCTGAGCGACACAATAATCACCGGATCTTCACCGAAAGATTCTTCACGGCTCTTTTTTTTGCCGGGACGGTAGTAGGTCTCGATGTCAAGCTGAAGGCGGTGAATGTCTTCGAAGAGCATGCCTTTGAACATGGTCTTTCCTGTCTGAAGGAGGTATTGGGACACCGCATCTCCCCTGCTGTAGGTAAGATGATTGTTGAGACCAGAAGAACCCTGAACATCATTTCCGGCCAGTTGTTCCTGGTTGCCCGAGTTTATGTGGTCAAGCGCTGCGCGATAGTTTTTCCAGCTTCTGAAAATGGCGAGATGATTGAAATAATTGTCTCCAGAAAGGGGGATGAGCCAGTATTTCTCACGGTCAGATGGGACGAAACCGTCGAGCAACTCTCCATCGGAAAGAAAAAAAAAGGGAAAGAAGGACTCGTCACGTTTTGTTACACGATCTCCATTCCTGATGAACAGACGGACAAGAGAATCGTTGAGCTGATATGCTCCGACTATCCCTTCCTCACGGTCTTTACCGAAAAGCAACTCATTGTAGATAGCTGTATCGAGAGTCCCATTCATAAATTGGTACAGATTGGTTAAACAGCTGATACGTGAAATGTTTCACGTGAAACTAATGATCTTACCGTCCAAGACGAATCATAAGGACAGAAATGTCCGAAGGAGAAACACCAAGAATACGGGATGCCTGGCCAATGGTTGACGGTCGATGGCGGATAAGTTTTTCGCGTCCTTCATTTGAAAGTGACGAAAGCGTCATGTAATCAAATTGTTCGGGGATTCGCAGAGTATCGAGACGAGAGATTCGTTCAGCCATAAGCTGCTCTCTTCTGATATAACCCTCATATTTGATTTCGATATCGATCTGTTCGGACAGTCGATGATCAAAGGGATGCATATTCAGTGAAGATACAAGAGCATCTGAACATTCGAGAAGATCTGAAAGAAAAATACCGGGCCTTTTAAGAACAGAGAATGCATTTAAAGAAGATGCGGTTTCCGGAAAACCTTTGGAGACGAGGAGCTGATTAATTTCGGATGGCTGGAATTTATGACCTTTGAGAACAAGCATGCAGGCATCAATTCTTTCTCTGAGATCAATGGTATAATCATGAAGCTCACGAGTAACAAGGCCAGACGCAAAACCTTTGGATCTCAACCGAAGGTCAGCGTTATCATGACGCAGAATAAGCCGGTGTTCAGCAGAAGAGGTGAACATCCGATATGGTTCATTGGTCTCTTTGGTTATAAGATCGTCGATGAGAACTCCGATATATGCTTCGGACCTTCCAAGAATCAATGGCTCCATACCCCTGATCTTGAGTGATGCGTTGATACCAGCCATCAACCCCTGTGCAGCGGCTTCTTCGTAACCAGAAGTACCGTTGATCTGTCCGGCAAAATAGAGATTCCGGACAAGATGCGTTTCAAGCGTAGCGCCAATCTGCCATGGATGGAAATAGTCATACTCGATCGCATAACCTGGCCTGATGAGTTTGACCTTTTCAAGGCCAGGAATCGTCTGGAGAGCTTCTATCTGGACATCTTCAGGCAGTGATGTGGAGAATCCATTAACATACATCTCAATGGTATTCTCCCCTTCAGGCTCGAGAAAAATGTGATGACTGTCCTTTTCAGGAAAACGATAGATTTTGTCCTCAACAGAGGGACAATACCTTGGACCTACTCCCTGCACTTTACCTGTGAAAAGAGGAGAACGATCAAATCCTCTTTTCAGGATTTCATGTGTATCCGCGGTCGTCCTGGTGATAAAGCAACTGACCATATTTCTGTGCGAAACTGATGGCGTCTCGAAAGAGAATGGTACGGGTTCCGAATCTCCTGGTTGAACAGTTACCACAGAATAATCGACGCTTCTTGAATCAATACGAGGTGGCGTGCCCGTTTTAAGTCTGCCACTTGTGAACCCGAGTGCATTGAGTGATTCTGTAAGGCCATGTACCGGTGGTTCAGCTACGGTTCTGCCTCCAGGGTAATGAGCCATACCGACATGAATGAGGCCATTGAGAAATGTCCCGCAGGTAAGAATGGCTGCTTTTGCATGGATTCTTCTGCCAGATGAGACCGTGACATCAGAAAATATTCCATTACTGGCTGAAATGGATATGACGGTATCCTGGAGGAGATCGATAAGCGGCTCGCTTTCAATGACCCTGCGCATATATATGCTATAGAGGGTTTTGTCTGCCTGAGCCCTTGGGGAGTGCATTGCAGCCCCTTTGCTTCTGTTGAGCATCCTGAACTGTATGCCTGTGGCATCGATGGCTTTGGCCATCTGTCCGCCAAGCGCATCGATTTCACGGGTGATCTGTCCCTTGGCGACGCCACCAATTGCCGGGTTGCAGGACATTCTTGCAATGGCTGAAAGGTCGCTCGTGATCAGCAGGGTACTCATGCCTGTTCTTGCTGCAGAAAGAGCGGCTTCGCATCCTGCATGGCCAGCTCCGACCACGATGATATCGTACATTGGTGACTGCATGTTTCACGTGAAACGTCTCTCATGGAGACTTTGGGTGAAGATACTTTGTTTTGTAAAGTCTTTCAGGAAAAACTCCAATCCATAATAGCAAAAATGCAAAAAAGTGGATTGTGGTGTGAGATTTTAGGCTTTTATCATGCTGAATAACTGGAGATAATGTATATTAACGATGGTTAATATATTCCTGTCCATTGTGTTAGCTGCGGGATAAATGGTGGGTAACGTTGATAACTCATTAGGGTTACATCGAACTTACTTGATTATCTTGAGCTATCGCGGCTGCAGACCGGATCGAGCAAATCTGCCTGGATCGTCTGAGTAGATTCAACTGCAGCATTCACCGCATTCTGTACATATCGTTCCAATTCTTGTCAAGTAAAAAACAGGAGGAGCATTTTATGCCGTCAAAGCTGAAAATGTGTCTGACCGCATGCCTTATCGCGTCGGCGACAGTTCCCTTGGGTGCTCAGGGGTTTGCTGCAACGAAGACAAAAACTGCAGCAACCACGAACGCCAATCCCCGAGGTCAGATTCTTGCGCTTTCTTGCGCAGGTTGCCACGGTACCGACGGAAAGAGCGTTGGTATCATCCCGTCATTTTATGGTAAGTCTCCTGAGTATCTGGAATCGGCACTCAAGGACTTCAAGTCAGGTGCCCGAGTGTCAACCGTTATGGGGCGGCATGCCAAAGGGTATACTGATGAGGAGATTCATCAGATCGCCCAGTATTTCGGAACAGTCTGGAAGAAAACCAAATAACCGGGAGGGCTTCAATGAGCACGAATATTTCACGCAGAGATTTTAACAAACTGCTCCTTACCGGTGTCGCCGGCGCAACGATGGGCCTGTTTGGCGGCTCTGGCTCCGCGTTCGCGGCCTCCCGCCGTGTTGTGGTGATCGGTGGCGGTTTCGGTGGCGCTTCGGCGGCCAAATACCTGAAAAAACTCGACCCATCGCTTTCGGTGACCCTGGTCGAACCCAAGGCATCTTATGCGACCTGCCCTTTCAGCAACTGGGTAATCGGTGGTCTCAAGACCATGCCCGAAATCACGCAGACCTATGCCGCCCTGGCAAGACGAGGCATTGTCATCGTTCCTGAGGCCGCAGTGTCTGTCGATCCTGTCAAGTCGACCGTCAAACTCAAAAGCGGTAAACTGCTGCACTACGATCGTCTGGTCGTCGCTCCCGGCATCGACTTCAAATGGGACGCCTATGAAGGTTACAGCCAGGGACTTGCCGACTCTTCCATGCCTCATGCCTACCAGGCCGGACCGCAGACCGTGCTGCTGCACAAGCAGCTTCAGGCAATGAAGGATGGTGGAACGGTGCTGATCTGCCCGCCTGCCAATCCCTTCCGCTGTCCTCCCGGGCCTTACGAGCGTGCCAGTCTTGTCGCACATTATCTGAAGACGAACAAGCCGAAGTCTAAAGTGATCATTCTCGATCCCAAGGAGAAATTTTCCAAACAGGGGCTGTTCACCAAGGGCTGGCAGCGACTCTACCCTGGCATGATCGAATGGCGCGGTCCGGCTGCTGGAGGAAAGATCGTCTCTGTCGACGGAGCCTCCATGTCGGTCAAGACGGAACTTGAAACGGTCAAGGGTGACGTCATCAATATCATACCTCCGCAGAAGGCCGGTCAGCTCGCATTCACCCTGGGCCTTACCGATGCGAGTGGATGGTGTCCGGTGAACCCCACGTCGTTCGAATCGACCATTCATAAGAACATCCATGTAATCGGCGATGCCTGCAAAGCCGGAGCCATGCCTAAGTCGGGTTTCGCTGCCAGCAGCCAGGGCAAAGTCGCTGCAGCGGCCATTATCAGGCTGCTCAAGGGACAGGAACCTGTTCCGCCATCACTGGTCAATACCTGTTACAGCCTTCTGGCGCCTGGTTACGGTATTTCAGTCGCGGGGGTTTATCAGCTTTCACCCGAAGGGATTACCGAAATTCCAGGATCGGGCGGTCTGACCCCGATCGATGCGGCCGACGACCAGCTGGAGCAGGAAGCCATGTTCGCAGAGGGCTGGTACAACAACATTGTCAGGGATATCTGGGGTTAACCACTGGTTTCAGATTACGAAAACCCGGTCATGAGGCCGGGTTTTTGCATTAATATTTTGCCAGTATTCACGCAGGTCAATAGCCCCACAGACTCGATTTTATCCATCTTTCCCAAGTCGCGCTGCTCAGCTCTCACATTGTTAATCAGGGGCCTGTTTCCTATATTGACCAAACTTTTCAATTTTGTGTAAAGTCCATTTTTCATGAAAAATAACCGGTTCAAACTTCTGCTCATCGTCGTGGTCACTCTGGTGTCTGTCTGGTCGATATGGCCTACCTATCGCGACTATGAGCTGTCAAAAAAGCTGGCAAGCTTTCATTCGAGCGCGGACAGCCTGAAATTTGCCATCGACAATCGCGCTGAAATCGAACATGCCCGTGAAAAGAGCCTCAAACTCGGACTCGATCTTCGCGGTGGTATGCATCTGGTGATGGAGGTCGATCTGTTCGATCTGATCGAACAGAAAGCCTGGAACAAGGATGCCCGTTTCCAGCAGATCATGGCCTCTGTCAGAAACACTGCCGCAAACTCGGGAGAAAACCCGGTCGAACTTCTTGCAGCAGAGTTCAAAAAACAGAACATTCCTCTCAGCCGTTATTTCTACGATATCCGCAACACCGATCAGGAGATCGTCGATAAACTGAACAAGGAGTCGCAGGATGCCCTGGTGCGTGCCAAGGAGATCATTCGCAACCGAATCGACCAGTATGGCGTGGCCGAACCGGTGATTCTTACCCAGGGATCACGCAGGCTGGTGATCGAGCTGTCTGGCGTTACCGATGAAGTTCGAGTCCGCAAACTCCTCAAGGGGACGGCAAAACTCGAATTCAAGCTGGTGAAGGAACCCGAAGCGCTGCTTCGCGCTATCGAAAGCGTCAATGTCATGATGACCGAAGTTCCGGCTGCGCCTGCAGCAGCAGATTCGGTCGCTTCAGCGCCCGCTGCCGCGTCGGCCGATTCATCCGCATCCACGCCTGTTGCATCACGTCCGTTCGGCAAGAAACTTTCGGAGGTTATCGGCGTGATGAAAAATGGAATGGTCTTCACTCCGGAATATGCCCATGACTATGTCGCATCGGTGCTGAGCCGCGAGGATGTACGTGCACGCCTTCCACAGGATACCGAACTGCTCCTGGCTGCCAAGCCTGAGGTGACTGAAAAAGGTGAAAAGTTCTACCCGATCTACCTGGTGAAAAAGACGCCTGAGCTTACCGGCGGTGTGATCACCGAAGCGAAAGCTACCTTTGGTGCTCAGGATTCCCAGCCGGAAGTGACCATGTCGATGAACGAAGAGGGCACATCCAAATGGGCACGTATCACCGGGGCTAATATCGGCAGGCAGATCGCCATCGTGCTTGACGGTGCCGTGTACAGCGCTCCTGTCGTGCAGTCCAGGATTCCAAACGGTAATTCGGTGATCAACGGGATCTCGGGTCTCGAAGAGGCCAAGGATCTGGAGATCATTCTCAAAGCTGGCGCGCTGCCTGCACCGGTGAGGATCCTCGAAGAGCGTACGGTCGGGCCGTCGCTCGGATCGGACTACATCCATGCCGGCCTGCTTTCACTGGTCTGGGGCTTCACGGCCGTGGCCATCTTTATGATCATCTATTACAATAAGGCGGGATTAGCTGCCGATATCGCGCTGGTGCTCAACATTCTCATCGTGATTTCGGTGCTTGCCGGCTTCAGTGCCTCCCTTTCCCTTCCGGGTATCGCCGGTATCGTGCTCACCATGGGTATGGCAGTCGATGCCAACGTGCTGATCTACGAGCGTATCCGAGAAGAGCTCGGAGAGGGCAAGTCGCTGCGTATGGCGATCGATGCCGGTTACGACAGGGCATTTTCATCCATTCTCGACTCCCATGTGACCACCCTTGCGGCAGCCTTCCTGCTCTATGTCTATGGTGTCGGTCCGGTCCAGGGCTTTGCCGTGACACTCATGATCGGTACCGGTGCAAGCCTGTTCACCGCCATCATCGTGACGCGGGTTATCTTTGGCCTGCTTGTCGGCAAGGGATTCATGAACGAGAAAAGTTTCGGATAATTCAATACAACTGCTGATATGCGGATCTTTCAGAAAACAAATTTCAATTTCATCAAGCATCGCAAGGTCGCTTATGCCATCTCCCTGGTGCTGCTTGTTTCAGGCATGGTATCCCTGTTCGTCAGGGGCCTGAATTACGGTATCGATTTCAAGGGCGGCTCCGAAGTGGTTATCCGATTCGACAAGCCGGTCGATGTTCACGTTCTCCGTACGATCGTCAAAGACGCCGGTGTGAACGGTTCGGTCAAACAGTATGGACTTGGCAATACCGTACTGCTCAGCACCGATGCCCATGGAGAAACTGCATCCCTGAAATCCCTGATCAATCGCGCACTTGGCGATCGTCTGCCTGGAAATCATGGAGAGGTTGTCAGCATTCAGGCGGTCGGCCCGAGCATTGCGAGCGATATGAAATGGTCGGCGATGAAGGCGCTTGGCGCCGCGCTTGTCGGTATCCTGCTTTACGTAGGCTTTCGTTTCGAGTACAAGTTTGCCGCTGCCGGCGTTATCGCCATTTTCCACGATGTCCTGACGGTGCTCGGCCTGTTCAGCCTCCTCGGCGGGCTGTTCGATTTCATGCCACTTGAGGTGGACCAGAGCATCATCGCTGCGTTTCTGACCATCGCCGGTTATTCGATCACCGATACGGTTGTCGTCTACGACCGCATCCGGGAACGTCTCCGTGGCCAGAAAACTTCGGAGTACGAGCGTATCTTCAATGAAAGCATGAACCAGACGCTCTCCAGGACCATCATCACCTCCGGTACGACCATGATTTCGGTTATCGTGCTGTTTATCTTTGCTGGTCCTGCCATCCGTGGATTCGCATTCGCCATGTTCACCGGCATCCTTGTAGGTACCTATTCTTCAATATTCGTTGCTGCTCCCATCGTTTTCGACTGGCAGAAACGTTCGAAAAATGCTATCAAACTGCGCGGGGCCTGACCTTTCCGGGAGCAGGCCATTCTTCTTTGAGAAACAGCCTGATCTTCCTGTGCCTCACTATACGACTACTACAGAGAATCCCGGGTTGACCAACCACGGGATTCTCTGTATGTTATCATTTCGAACCCGCATGTCTGTGCATTGCTGATTCAGGTTTGCCGGCAATTATCTTAAACAAACCCCGATGGTTATGAAAAAAGCATTAGTTTCGATTCTCTCGGTTGCAACCCTGCTGACGGCTGGTGTCTTGCGGACGGCAACGGCGGATGTTCCTGACCGGATCGTGGCGATTGTCGGTAATGAACCCATTCTCAAGTCCGAGCTTGACGAGCGAGTGCTTATGGTTCATGCGCAATATCCCGAATCGAAAAAAGATCCTCAGCTCAGGAAAAATCTGCTGGAGAGCATTGTCGATCAGAAGATTCTTCTGACCAAAGCCAAGATCGACAGCATCAAGGTAGATGAGGGCAGCATCGATGCGAGTGCTTCCGAGCGTTTCGCATCGATCAGGTCGGGGTTTCCGAGTCTCGGTGACATGGAGGCCCGATTTGGCAAGCCATCCAGCCGTATCAAGCAGGACATCCGTGACGACATCCGGAACCAGCAGCTCATCGATAATCTGAGGCGCAAGCATATCAGGGATGTGACGGTCTCGTACAACGAAACCATGGAGTTCTACAAACGGGAGAAGGATAAACTGCCCGTTCTGCCCGAGGGGGTTTCGGTATCGCAGATCATCAAGTTCCCTGTCGTATCCGAGAAAGCCAAAGCAGCGGCATTCGATAAAATCACCGAGATCCAGAACCGGCTCAAGTCGGGTGAATCGTTCGCCTCTCTCGCCTCCTCTTTCTCTGACGACCCCGGTTCCCGCAACCTTGGAGGAGATCTCGGTTTTGTTCAGAAGGGTGAACTGGTGCCGAGTTTCGAAACCGCAGCCTACGGTCTCAAGCCAGGGCAGATTTCAGGGCCTGTGGAGACCCGTTTCGGATACCATATCATCCAGCTGCTCTCAAAGGAGGGGAACAGCATTCATGTCCGTCACATTCTTGCGGCCTTTGACTGGAATCAGCGAGATACCAACAAGGCAATCGAGCTGCTGAGCGGCGTTAGGATGGATGTGCTCAACGGCAAGGCCTCCTTTGCGGCAATGGCCGAGAAGTACTCTGACGACCCCATGACGGCAAAGCTTGGCGGTCTCATCAAACCGGCAGGTTCCAGTGACCCTCTGCTCGATGTCTCCGGACTCAAACCGGAGCTTCAGAAAATTATCTCCAACCTGAAAAAGCCAGGCGAGATCAGTGTGCCTGAAGCTATTACACCTCCGAAGGGCGAACCGTTTGTCGCGATGTTTCAGCTCAACTCCAGGGTTGCTTCACATCGCCTGACACCTGAGAGTGATTTCGCCAGGCTCGAAGCGCTTGCGGTTGAGGACAAAAGAAAACAGCTGTTCAGGGTCTGGCTCGAAAAGTTGCGTAAAGAGGTGCTGGTCAGGGTGATGACTGAAAACTGACCAATCCGGATCAGCAGGACAAAAAAAAAGGCGGGTTCACCCAGGTGAATCCGCCTTTTACGTTTATGCTCCGGACTCAGACATCGAGGCGTCGGACGTAACGGGCGTTCTTCTCGATGAATTCTCGTCGAGGTTCGACCTTGTCTCCCATGAGGGTCGAGAACACCTGATCCGCTTCTCGTGCGTTTTCCACCGAGACCTGGAGGAGTGAGCGATGAGCCGGGTCCATGGTGGTGCTCCACAGCTGTTCAGGGTTCATTTCACCAAGACCTTTATAGCGCTGGATGGAGATGTTTGCCTTGCCTTTCTGAAGCTTTTTCATCGAATCGACGATGCTCAGTCGCTCCTCTTCGTCCCATGCGTACTGCTGGTCTCGACCGGATTTGACCAGGTAGAGGGGAGGCTGCGCGATGTACACCTTACCGGCCTCGATAAGCGAACGCATGTACCTGAAGAAGAATGTCAGGAGCAGAGTTCTGATGTGGGCTCCGTCGACGTCGGCATCGGTCATGATGATGATCTTGCCATAACGGAGCTTTTCAGGCGAGAACTCCTCTTCGCCGATGCTCGTGCCCAGGGCGAGGATGATGGTCTTGATCTCCTCGTTCTCGAGCATCTTGTGCAGACGGGCCTTTTCGACGTTCAGGATCTTTCCCTTGAGCGGAAGGATTGCCTGGAAGCTGCGGTCGCGTCCCTGCTTGGCACTGCCACCTGCAGAGTCACCCTCGACGATGTAGAGCTCGCAGTGCTCCGGGTCGTTGATCGAGCAGTCGGCAAGCTTGCCGGGAAGGCCGGAGCTCTCGAGGACCGACTTGCGTCGAGTCAGTTCCTTGGCCTTTCTGGCCGCTTCGCGGGAGATGGCCGCCCCTTTCACCTTTTCGATGATCAGCTTGATCGTGCCGGGGTTGCTTTCGGCAAACTCGGCGAGCTGCTCGTTGACGATGGTTTCGACGATGCTCTGCGTCTCGGAGTTGCCGAGCTTGGTTTTGGTCTGTCCTTCGAACTGCGGCTCGGGCACCTTGACCGAGATGACCGCCGTCAGTCCCTCCTTGAAGTCGTCACCGGTGAGGGTGATCTTGACGTTTTTCAGCAGGTCGTTCTTTTGCGCGTAGGCGTTGAGCGTACGGGTCAGCGCTTTCCTGAAGCCCGTTACGTGCGTGCCGCCCTCGTGGGTATTGATATTGTTCACATAGCTGAACACGTTCTCCTGGTAGGAGTCGTTGTACTGCAGTGAGATCTCGACCATGGTGGCCTCGCGTTCACCCGAGATGTAGATCGGCTCCTTGAGCAGACTGATACGGTTGGCATCGGTGAAGCTGACGAACTCCTTGATGCCGCCTTCGTAATGAAAGGTCTCTTCCTGGCCATCGGCATCCTGCACCGTGATGCAGAGGTTCCGGTTCAGGAAGGCCAGTTCCCTCATCCTGTCGATGATGATATCTTTGCGGAACTCGGTGGTCTTGAAGATATCGGCATCGGGTTTGAACGACACCTTCGTACCCCGTTTGTCCGAGGTGCCGATCTCCCTGACGTCGCCCTGAGGAACACCTCGCTTGTAGGACTGCATGAAGACCTTGCCATCGCGGTAGACCTCGACCTGGCACCACTCGGAAAGCGCGTTGACAACCGAAGCGCCGACACCGTGCAGACCGCCCGAGACCTTGTAGGCCCCCTTGTCGAACTTGCCGCCGGCACCGATGACCGTCATGACCAGTTCAAGTGCGGATTTTTTCTTGACGGGGTGAATATCGACCGGAATGCCTCGACCCCGGTCGGTAACTGTGACCGAACCGTCCGGGTTCAGGGCCACGTGGATATAATCGTTGAAGCCGGCCAGGGTTTCGTCGATGGAGTTGTCGACGATTTCATAGACCAGATGGTGAAGGCCTCGGCTGTGGATATCGCCGATATACATGGCCGGCCGTTTGCGGACATGCTCGATGCCGTCAAGCACCTGGATGTTCGTGGCAACATATTCGGCCGGGGATGCCGTTGGGGTCAGGATTTCAGGGTCTTGCATGTGATCGGCTGTACGTGATAAGCTGCTATACTGGTAATACTTCTAAACCTCAAAGATAACAAAATTCCTGATATGCCATGTAGGGCCGGCTCAGGCCATGAAGGCAGCCCTGAGATGCTCGAGTTCGTAATCGAGAATCGTGTTCTCCTCGAAACGGGTGGCGAGGATGGCGATGACGTCGAAACGGCATGATGGTTCCGGTCCGGTGAGGGATGCAAGATATCCGGATGCCGCTCTTACGATCTCCTTCTGTTTTCTGGGGGTTACCGCTTGTGCCGGATACCCCTTGTCGAGCGATGCCCTGGTTTTGACCTCGATGAAGCAGAGCTCGTCTCCGTCAGTTGCGATGATGTCGATTTCGTTTCTCAGAAAACGGTAATTGCGTGCGAGGATGCGATACCCGATGCCGGCAAGGTACCGGGATGCCAGTCGTTCGCCTTCGGCACCAAGTGAATGCGGAGGATGCATAATAGCGTATGGGGGTTATTTTTCCCCCAATTTACGTAACTTGAAACTTTTCCGATGAATGGCGCACCGCCCGAGCCGGGCGATCGCCTCTACATGCTTCTCCGTCGGGTAGCCGAAATGCAGTTCGAATCCGTAACCGGGATACTCCTTCGCATATTCGGTCATCAGTTCATCCCGCCTGGTTTTGGCAAGCACCGAAGCGGCTGCGATGGAAAACACTTTCGAGTCCCCTTTCACGATGGTCCGGTAAGGTACCGGGAGCGATGGACTGAATCTGTTGCCGTCGACGAGCAGCAGCCCGGGTATCGATTTCAGGGATTCGACGGCCAGGTTCATGGCCAGCATGGTCGCCTGCAGGATATTGATGCGGTCGATCGTCTCCGCATCGACGATGCCTGTGGAGCAGGTTTCAGCCGCTTCCATGATGGCCGGCACCAGATCGTTCCTGAGTTCAGCCGGGAGTTTCTTTGAGTCGTCGAGACGCCTGAGGATACCCGATGGCCTGAAATGACGGGGAAAAACCACGGCTGCAGCCACGACAGGTCCGGCAAGCGGGCCCCGTCCGGCTTCGTCGATGCCGCAGATCCTGGTGTGCTCATGCCAGAGCGGTGTTTCCCATGATGTGTCGAGCATGGTTTGGTCGGGGTTTGATGACAAGCTTCCGGCAAGGTGCGAAAAATCGGAAGCAAGGCAAAAATGTTCGGCAAATAAAGCGCCGACATAGTATCGATATATTATATTTTTGCAGGATTAACCATTAATTGTCGGGCATGTAATGAAGAAGAATGTGAAGAAACAGCTCCTGATGAACAAGACTGGCGACGAGATTCAGGTTGCGCTTGTCGAGGAAGGACGTCTTGCCGAGCTGATCATCGAGCGCCCTGAAAGCATGAGAAGCATCGGGGATATCTATCTGGGTCGGGTTCATAAAGTTGTGGAGGGTCTGAAGGCCGCTTTTGTCGATATCGGGCAGAAATCGGACGGATTTCTCCATTTTTCGGATGTCGGAACGACCAGCGAGGACTATCGTGCGCTCGTCGAGGATGACGACGATGACGAGACGATTGTCGAGGAGGGCGACGAGGAGAATGGCGAAGAGACTGCTGTCGCCACTGCAGCGCCTGCACGCGAATCTGCAAGACCTTCGGGTCCTGGCAAGGGTGAACCGAGGCCTTCGACGCAGAAGGAGGCAGAGGCCCGCCGCCAGTCCTATACCCAGATGATCGCCAGCAAGCTGAAGCCGAACGATTCGATCCTGGTGCAGGTCATCAAGGAGCCGATCGGCAACAAGGGGTCCCGTTTGACCTCTGACATCACCATTGCCGGACGTTTCATGGTGCTGCTTCCGTTCGGCGGAGGCCAGATCGCCGTTTCCCGCAGGGTGGTTTCCCGCAAGGAGCGCTCGCGTCTGAAGAAGCTCGTCCGATCGATGCTTCCTGAGGGTTTTGGCGCCATCATCCGCACGGTTGCCGAAGATCAGGAGGAGTCCCTCCTGAAGCAGGATCTCGAGAAGCTGCTCGCCAAGTGGAAGCAGATCGAAGAGAAACTCCAGGACGCCGCACCCCCGCAGCTGATCTTCAAGGAGGATACCATCATCTCCAGCGTGCTTCGTGACTCGCTCACCTCCGACGTGACCGAGATCGTGGCCAATTCCAACTCGATCTTTAACGAAACGCTGAACTACATCCAGTGGGCAGCCCCCGAGATGGTCAGGAACGTTTCGCTCTACCAGGGCAAGCTTCCGCTTTTCGAAGGCTACGGGATCGCCAAGGATGTCGAATCGATCTTCTCGCGCAAGGTTTGGCTCAAGTCCGGCGGTTACATCATCATCGAGCATACCGAGGCCATGGTGGTCGTCGACGTGAACAGCGGCCGTTATGCGGCCAAGCGCGAGCAGGAGGAGAACTCACTGAAAACCAACCTCGAGGCGGCACGCGAGATTGTCCGTCAGCTCAGGTTGCGTGACATCGGCGGTATCATCGTGGTCGATTTCATCGACATGATCGATCCCAAGAATTCGAAGAAGGTCTACGACTCCATGAAGGCCGAGCTTCGCAACGACCGGGCGAAGTCAAACATCCTGCCGCTCTCCGATTTCGGCATCATGCAGATCACCCGCGAGCGCATCCGGCCGAGCCTGATGCAGCGTATGGGCGACCAGTGTCCGGCTTGCGGCGGTACCGGTGTCGTGCAGGCGAGGTTCACCACAATCAACCAGATCGAACGCTGGCTCCGGAAGTTTGCCCTCCGCCAGAAGGTCAAATTCCAGCAGCTCGATCTGCATGTGAGCCCGACCGTGCTCGAACCCATGCGCAACAGCGACATGAAGACCGAACTCAAGTGGTTCCTGCAGCATCTGGTTTTTGTCAGCATCAAGGCAGACGAGAGCCTGAGAAGCGACGATTTCAGGTTCTACACCAGGAAGGCGGGTGCCGATATCACCGCAGAATACAACTGACAACGCAAACGAAGTACCATGGAACAGTATCAGCAGGTTAAAGAGGATATACTCGCCTATGCATCGCTCGGCGCTGACCAGCTCAAGGCCGACCCGAAGGTAAGGGAGGTTTTCTGCCGGTTCAAGGCGCTGCTCAACGAAGGAAAGATTCGCGCCGCTGAGCCGTCCGAGGGTGGCTGGGTCGTCAATCAGTGGGTCAAGCAGGGTATTCTGGTCGGCATGCGGCTCGGTGTGCTCGTCGAGAGCCATGTCGAGCTCGAGAGCCTCGAGAGTTTCTCGTTCATCGACAAGGATACCTATCCCCTGCGCACCTTCACGACAGCCCAGAATGTCCGTATCGTACCGGGAGGTTCATCGGTTCGTGACGGCGCCTATCTCGCCCCGTCGGTGGTTATGATGCCCCCCTCCTATGTCAATGTCGGTGCCTGGGTCGACGAGGGTACCATGGTCGATTCCCACGTGCTGGTTGGCAGCTGCGCACAGGTCGGAAAAAAGGTGCACCTTTCGGCCGGAGTCCAGGTCGGTGGCGTGCTCGAGCCGATTGGTGCCATGCCGGTCATCATCGAGGATGAGGTCATGGTTGGTGGCAACTGCGGCATCTACGAGGGCACGATCGTCAGGAAACGGGCCGTGATCGGCACCGGTGTGATCCTGAATGGTTCGACCCCGGTCTACGATCTGGTCAACGGCACCATTCTCAGAAAGACGGCCGATGCTCCGCTGATCATCCCGGAAGGCGCGGTTGTCGTCGCCGGCTCGCGTCAGGTGAAGGGTGACTTCGCCGCCGAACACGGGCTTTCGATCTATACGCCCCTGATCGTGAAGTATCGTGATGAACGGACCGACAGCGCCACGGCGCTCGAAAGTGCCCTCAGGTAATGGTCTCCTCACCCAACTTATTCATGCCGGGTTTTCGCCGGTGGTCACGAACAGCGGTTGCTCTTGGCACCGCTGTCGTGTTTACGATACTGCCAGCAGCGGACAGTGTCGCGGTCACCGAATCGAAATCGGATCTCTTTGCAGCCGGTCGCAGTATCGAACTGCTCGGTGATGTGTACCGGGAGGTGACGGAAAACTATGTCGACAAGGTGGACGTCAGTCAGCTGATGTTTTCGGGCATCGACGGCATGCTCGACAAGCTCGATCCATTCACGGCGTTCCTGGACGAATCGGAGACCGAAGAGCTCGATGAGCTCACCACTGGCAAGTATGCAGGCATCGGGATCACGATCGGCCTCATCTCCGACGATCTTTACATCATGTCGGTGATCGATGGCAACGCTGCCTCGAGGGCTGGATTGCGTGTCGGTGATCGTATCGTGTCGGTCAATGGTGTCAAAGCGAGAAAACGGGCTCTGGACGAGGTGCGGTCACAGATCAAAGGCCTTGCCGGGTCGGCTGTGCGTCTCGGTATCGAGAGGAGTGGTGTCCGTGAAGTCCGTGAGTACACCCTGACCCGTTCGGAAGTTCGTGTCAGCACGATCAGTTATACCGGCCTGTTCGGTTCGATCGGCTATGTTGGTATGGACAGTTTCGGTGAACGTACCTCGGAAGAGCTCAGGGCTTCACTGCAGTCGTTGCAGCAGCAGGCGTCGTTGCGCAATAGTTCACTGAGCGGCATCGTCCTTGATCTTCGGGGCAATCCCGGTGGATTGCTTTCGACAGCGGTGGATGTGGCGGGTGCCTTTCTCGAAAAAGGCAGCACGGTTGTCTCGACCAGGGGGCGGAGTGGAAATGAAAGCCAGATTTTCGTGACCAAATCGACTCCTCTCGTGCCAAAACTGCCGCTTGCCGTGCTTATCGATGGTGACAGTGCCTCGGCGTCCGAGATCGTAGCCGGCGCTATCCAGGAGCTCGATCGGGGAGTTATTCTCGGTGGCGGGTCCTTTGGCAAGGGGCTCGTTCAGTCGGTCATTCCACTTCCCTACGATCATGTGCTCAAGCTGACGACTTCGAAATATTACACCCCTTCGGGTCGTCTTATCCAGAAGCCGATCAGGCGCGCAGAAGGAACGCGAAAAGTGCTGATCGGAGCTTCGACGGTCGATTCGACCAAAGTGTTTTTCACCCTGCACCGACGAAAGGTTTATGGTGGTGGCGGCATCCGCCCCGATATCGTCGTAAGGGCAACGGAGCAATCCGGATACGAACACGCACTCGAACAGAAAGGGATGTTCTTCAGGTTTGCCAACAGGTACCATGCCAGCCATCCCCGTCAGGTCGAGAATGATCTGAATGGCGCTCAGTTGTTCGGAGATTTCAGGCGGTTTGTCGCGGGAGAGCGTTTTTCCTACCGTTCAAGGCCACAGCAGATGCTCGACAGCCTGAAAACCGTGATGCGCAAGGAGTACGGCAAAGACTCCGATGGACTGACATCCGGGCTGGAAAACCTTGACAGAGCACTCGCAACAAAGGCGTCAGGTGCCATTTCAGCCGATTCCGCACATATCGCTTCAGCCGTCAGACTCGAGGTCATGCGCCACTATGACGAGAAAGCTGCCAGGCGATCCGCTATCGAAATTGATCCCGTCGCGCAGAAGGCCTTTGCGCTGCTTGCCGATCCGAAAAGCTACCAGGCGTTGCTCAGGCCGTGAATTAGTGACGAGTGACGAGTGAC
>JAAXWP010000024.1:0-9749 GCA_013334925.1 Chlorobiaceae bacterium | reverse complement strand
GGGGCACGGCGTGCCGTGCCCTCCTCTGCATATGCCCCGGGTTATTTCTATCGTTCCTGAATCCCCTCTTTAACCTGTTTTGTCTGCCGGTGGATGCCGAGCACGATCATCAGATTGCTGACGCTGAGCAGGCTTTCGGCCAGACCATGCAGGAAATCGTTATGTGAGAGCGATGGATAGCCCAGCACATGCATGGCGATATACATGCAGAAGACCGTCACCGAGATGAAGACGAGCACGAACCAGAATCCGGCCACGGTCAACCCGGAAAACGCTTCACGATCCTTTTTCCACACCCGGACGAGCAGCACCAGGAAGCTCAGGTAAACGACGCTCGAAACCTGGAGGATGGCATCGAACAGGCTGTTTCCAAGAAATGACTTCCCTCCGCCGTTCACAACGGTGAACCCTCCAAACAGCGCGGCCATGTAGGCGGTATTGCTTCCTTTGGATTCCCGTTTTTCATCCCCTTTAAGGATGCGTATGGTCGCATAGAGCAACGCGATGCTTCCGACGAGGTTGATCGCCTCCGAGAGCTCGAGCCTGAGCGGTATCGTATCTCCCGAAATATGATAGGCAAGCACGAACCAGCTGCCGATCCAGTGGGGGGTCATGAACAGGGCGAACCTGCGGATATCCTTCCGTCCGATCAGGCTGCCGTAGCGGTAGAGCATGACCAGCGCGATGCCCCACTCGAGCGATGAGGAGACGTGAATGAACCAGTTGAGGGGTGAGAGCAGCATTCAGCTTCCCTTTGCCAGGTGATAGATGTTCTTGGCCATGATCTTCATCTGTACGCTCCAGGGAGCAGGCACCATCTTCTTGTACAGGTAGGAGTCGAAGGTGATCTCCTGCACGTGACGGTCTTCGCAGATGGCCACGAAGCTCTCCCGCAGACGGTCGTTTTTGTAGTAGACCGACTGGAGTACCTGGAGTCCGAAGAAAATCGGGGCGTAGAGGCCACGGAACTTCTTTTCGTAAGCGGAAAGCGGTTTCTGGTAGCGGATGCAGTCGATCATGGCCTGGGCACCGAGCTTGCCGGAGCGCATGGCGAAAAAGATCCCTTCGCCGTTGGCCGGGGTGACCAGGCCGGCAGCGTCGCCAACAAGGATAGCCCGTTCCTGGCTGAATGAGCGGCGAGGTTTCATCGGGATTTTTGCCGCTTCGTCCAGGTAGGGCTTTTCGGTGATGCCTATCTTTTCGACAAACCGCCGCTGCAGGTGCTTCACGTTATGGCGATGCTCCTCAGTGCCCGTGCCGATGGCGATATGGTCGGTTTTCGGGAAGATCCATCCATAGAAATCGGGAGACACCTCACCGTCAAACCAGATCTCCACCAGCTCCTCGTATGGTTTCAGGGCATCGCAGTAGTGGAATCGCTGCTGCATGGCGATCACCTTCAGGTCGTTCGGAGGAAACCCCAGCTCGTCAGCCGTCTTCGAATTAGCGCCATCGGCGCCGATCACATACGATGCCTCCACCGGCGGAAGATCCTTCGAGAGGTGAATGGTGAAGCGGTCGACCGATCGGTCGATCTTTTTTACCAGCGCCTCGGTGATCGTGGCACCGGCCCTGGCAGCCTCTTCACGAAGGTAACGGTCGAAGCGCTCACGGCGAACCATGCCGACATAACCATTCGGCATGCTCATGGAGATGGTGTGCCCTTTCGGAGAGCGGACACTCATTTTCGAGAGTTTTTTTTCGACCAGCGGGTCAGGTATGGAGAACTCTTCGATCAGCCCAAGCGGTATGGCTCCGCCGCAGGGCTTCACGTTCGAGAGATTCCTTTCGATGAGGATGGTCGACAGGCCGGCTTTTGCCAGTTCGGCAGCGGCAACAGCTCCTGAAGGGCCTCCTCCTATGACAGCGACATCGTAACGCATGGTACTCGATGGTGGTAAATATGGTTGATCACGCCTTCATGAGGCTCGTGGCCAGGAACTCTCCGGCTTTGGATATGTCGATGCGCTCCTGCGCCGCCGTGTCTCGATACCGGACCGTCAGCGACCCGTCCTCGAGTGTCTGGTGGTCGACCGTGAAGCAGAACGGCGTGCCGATCTCGTCCTGGCGGCGGTAACGCTTGCCGATCGAGGCTGCGTCATCGTACTGGACGAGGAAGTTCCTTGAGAGATCGTCGCAGAGCTGTGCGGCTTTTTCGCCCATCTCACCTTTTTTCATCAGCGGAAGCACGGCTGCCTTGACCGGGGCGACCTTTGGCGAGAGCTTCAGCATAACGCGCTGCTCGCCGTCCACGACATCCTCCTGGTACGCGTCGGAGAGCAGTGCCAGGAAGACGCGATCCGCGCCAGCCGAGGTCTCCACTACGTAAGGGATATAGCGTTCGTTGGTGGTCTGGTCGATGTACTCCATGTTCTTGCCCGAGAACTCCTGGTGCTGGGTGAGATCGAAATCGGTCCTCGAGTGGATACCCTCGATCTCCTCGATGCCGAACGGGAACTCGAACTTGATGTCGTAAGCCAGGTCGGCGTAGTGCGCCAGCTTGTCGTGCTTGTACCAGTGGAGCTTCTCGCGGCTGATGCCGAGGGTTTCGGTATACCATCTGAAGCGCTCTTCTCTCCATGCCTCGAAGGCTTCGAGCTGGGTGCCGGGCTTCAGGAAGTACTGCATCTCCATCTGCTCGAATTCGACCATACGGAAGATGAAGTTGCCCTTCACGATCTCGTTGCGGAATGCCTTGCCGATCTGGGCGATGCCGAACGGCACCTTCATGCGGGACGATTCCCGCACATTGTGGAAGTTCACGAAGATGCCCTGGGCGGTCTCAGGACGGAGATAGACGATGCCTGCCGATTCGGCGACGGCACCCATGTTGCACTGGAACATCAGGTTGAACTGGCGGACTTCGGTCCAGTCGCCGGAACCGGTATCGGGAGCCTTGATCCCTTCGGTCACGATGATCTCATACAGGGTGCGGTTCGGGTCGTCAGTGCCTGCAGCGGCTTCGTAGGCAACCTTCACGGCAGCGGCCTCGGCTTCCTTTCCGTCGCGAAGGAGTTTGCCGATATGGTTCTCGATGAGATGGTCGGCACGATAACGGCGCTTGGTGGTCCGGTCGTCGATCATCGGGTCGTTGAAGCTCGATACGTGCCCGGAAGCCTCCCAGACGGTCGGATTCATCATGATCGAGGCGTCGATACCCACGATGTTCTGGTGACGGCGGGTCATCGAATTCCACCAGAGATCCTTGAGATTCTTTTTCATCTCGCTGCCGAGCGGCCCGTAATCGAAGCAGGAGGAGAGCCCGCCGTAGATCTCGGACGACGGGAAGATGAATCCGCGCCGTTTTGCCAGTGAGACCAGCTTGTGCATGACTTTATCGGGCGACAGGTTCATGTTCTGAACCCTTGCTTGATCGGAATTGCTCATCGTCGGTAAGGAAATTTGGTGATGGATCTTCGATGCCCCGGTCTGGATGGGGCCTTCAAAAAAATTGACTTCAAATATAATAAAGAACGGAGATATACCGTGCTTCACGCTGCGGGCTCACGTTATCAATCCCCTGAGTGAAAAATATCGTTCCCGATGCTTGACAGACAGAATTCTTTATTGCTATATTACTTTATAGTTATATAAGAGATTTTCCTCTTCATCTCCCCGTTACCAGTAATGAATGAAAGCACCATTGCCATGATGCGACTGAGCGATCTGCTGCAGAATTGTCTCGACGGGATCCGGGAGATCATGCCATGGAATCTCGTGGACAGGATGAAGGAGAATCCCGACCTCCTTATTGTCGATGTCCGTGAACCATCGGAGTTCGAGGCCATGCATATCGAAGGATCGATCAGCGTACCCCGTGGCGTTCTCGAGTCTGCCTGCGAATGGGGCTACGAAGACACCGTTCCCGATCTTGTCATGGCGCGGGATCGGGAGGTGGTGCTGGTCTGCCGGTCAGGTCGCCGCAGTGCTTTTGCCGCCCAGACCATGCAGCTGCTCGGTTACACGAGAGTCGTGTCCCTGAAGTCCGGTCTGCGAGGCTGGAATGATTACGAGGAGCCACTGGTGGACAGTGACGGGTGTGTAGTGGATCCCGATATCGCAGACGATTTTTTCCTCTCGAAAGTCCGGCCGGACCAGATGGCGCCATCCAGGAAAGGGTGAGACATCTTCCGATATTTTTGACGTTCCTTCCGGTTGCTCGGCAAGAGCAGCGGGTATTCAACCATTTTGTTTGTTAACTAACCAAAGGAGACCTGACATGAGCCAGATCCAGTCAAATGTCGAACTCAATTGCGAAGGCCTGAATTGCCCGCTTCCGATTCTCAAGACCAAAAAGACCATCGATGGCATGCAGTCGGGTCAGGTGCTGAAGCTGACCGCCACCGATCCGGGCTCGGTCAACGATATGGCGTCATGGGCCAACCGCACCGGTAACGAACTGATGGCCCATACCGAGGCTGGCGGCGTTCATACTTTTTTCATCATGAAGAAGTAATTTGCGGGGGCAAGGCGCATGCCGTGCCCGACAAAAGGACCGCAGGGACCGCAATGACAGAGAGGACTGTCGCTAACTCACTCCTTCGTTCGAGTCCCGGTGATTTTTCAAGTCCCTGCAGTCCCTGATCTCCTTTCAGTCACTTACTTCCTGAGCCGATGCCAACAGACGCTACCCTGCATATCCCCCGGCTGATGATATCGGCCGCCTGGAAAAGTTCCGGCAAAACGACGGTCAGCCTCGGCATGCTGCGATATTTTGCACGGCAGGGTATTGTCACTACGAGCTTCAAGAAAGGGCCGGATTTCATCGATCCCATGTGGCACCGCAAAGCCAGTGGTCATGAATGTTTCAACCTGGACACCTGGATGAACGGGGCGGAACGTACGCGGGAGCAGTTTGTGAGAGCCTCTTCCGGGGCAGGAGATGGCATCGTGCTCATCGAGGGCAATCACGGTCTTCATGACGGACTCTCTCTGGACGGTTCCGACAGCAGCGCAGGACTTGCAGCCCTGCTCGATGCCCCGGTGCTCATCGTTGTCGACAGCCGGAGAGTGAACCGGGGCGCAGCTGCACAGGTTCTCGGGCTTCAGTCGATGCCGCCTCAGGTGAACATTGCAGGTGTCATCCTCAATCAGGTCGCCAGCGCACGTCAGGAAACAAAGCAACGTCAGGCGATCGAGACCTTCTGCAACGTTCCGGTGCTGGGTGCGATTCCTGCCGACGAATCGCTGAAGCTGCCCGAACGTCATCTCGGGCTGACGACCGTCGAGGAGGCCGGGAACGCGGAAGCTTTCATCGATGCGGCTGCGTCAATGGTTGCCGATCGTTGCGATATGCAGGCCATCCGGGCTCTCTTTGATCTTGCACTCCGGATGGATGTCGTGGCGCCGCCGCCGCCGGTGAACGTGGTAAACTCTTCGAAGGTGAGGATCGGTGTATTCAGGGATGCGGCGTTCTGCTTCTATTATCCTGACAATCTCGCAGCTCTCGAGACTGCCGGAGCAGAGCTCCTGTTCATCGATACCTTCAGGACCGATACGTTGCCTGAGATCGATGGTCTGTATCTGGGTGGCGGATTTCCAGAATCGTTTTTCGGGAAACTGCACGCAAACTCAGGTCTGCTCGACGGGGTCAGAACGGCAATCCAGGACGGGTTGCCGGCCTGGGCCGAGTGCGGCGGTCTCATTTACCTGAGCAGAAGCGCAACCTGGAACGGCGAGACCTGGCCTCTTGCCGGGGTGCTGCCATTCGACATTACCTACCAGCGCCGCCCGGTCGGCTGCGGGTACATGGAGCTTTCCAGCGGTACGGACTCGGCCTGGTTCGACAGAGGGGAACGGGTCAGAGCGCATGAGTTCCACTATTCACGACCTGCAATCGATCCGGATGGATTGCGTTACCAGTTCGCGGTGAAGCGAGGCCGCGGCATCAATGGACAGGTGGATGGTATTGTCTACAGAAATCTTTTCGCTTCGTACGCACATCTTCATGCTGCCGGAAATCCCTTATGGGCAGGGCGTTTTGTGGCTCTGGCCTCGGGTTACAGGGAGCTTCGTCACCGAGAGCGGTTATCATGAAAACATGATGCAGTAACGGCTTTTTCAGTGAAAAAGCTTGACTATGAGATTTTTATTTGCTAACTATATAACTATTCGGTTGTATTGTTACCGACTTGCCCGGTTATAACTCCCTCGCGCATGACAACATCATTATTCTGCAGGAGTTCCCTGCCTTCAGGAGATGTTGCATTTATGCCATGGTTTTTCGATTGACGGGTTCAATCATGCAGTGCTGATCCCGCTCCAGGCGACACAAAAAAGTGAAATTTTTTTTCGAAGTGTTGCTTGATTAATCTTCTTTTGTTAACTATATAGTTATATAGTTGTTTTGCCGGTTGTCTTCCTGTCTCTGTTGCCGGCTGTTCTCTTCGCTGCTTTCCTGCCCTTCCGGGTCCCGGAAAGCATCCTGTATCATTCATCATCATATCCAACACAAGGAGAGCATCATGTCGATTTCTGTCAATGGTGTCAGCTACGAGACTGACGAGAACGGTTACCTGGTAAACCTCGAAGACTGGAACGAGGACATCGCGGTCAAGATCGCCGAAGGCGAAGATATCTCGATGGAAGAGGCGCACTGGGACCTCATCAGGTTCCTCAGGAAATATTATGAAGAGTATCAGATCGCTCCTGCGGTGAAGGTGCTCACCAAGGCGATCGCCAGCGAAAAGGGCATGGACAAGAAAGAGGCATCGGAGTTCCTGTACGGTATGTTCCCCAAAGGTCCGGCACTTCAGGCCTGCAAGATTGCCGGCCTTCCGAAGCCGACCGGCTGCGTGTAAACTGATCCCGCTCTTGCAACGGCCGGCGTACCGCCGGCCACAATATATCGAGAACCAAAGGAGGCAAAATGGAAGGTGCGAACGACAGCGCTTCGAAAGGCGCTTGTCATTGCGGCGGGTGCGGCGCGGACAATAACGGGTCTTTCCTGAATCCGACACCCATGCTCGATCAGCTGGAGAGCGGCCCCTGGCCGAGTTTCGTCTCCGGCTTCAAAGAAACGGCAGAACGGACGAAAAAGCCGATGCTTCGCGGCGTGCTCGACCAGCTCGAGTACTCCTACAACACACGTATGGGGTACTGGAAGGGTGGCCTGGTGACGGTCGACGGCTATGGCGCCGGTATCATCACCCGCTATTCGATGATCAAGGACAAGTTCCCCGAAGCAGCCGAGTTCCATACCATGCGTATCCAGCCTGCACCCGGTCTGCACTACAACACGACGATGCTTCGTGAGCTGTGCGATATCTGGGAGAAGCATGGCAGTGGCATCATCACGCTGCATGGCCAGACTGGCGACATCATGCTGCAGGGCATCGAACAGGACAAGGTTCAGGAGTGTTTCGACGAGCTCAACCAGAAGGGCTGGGATCTCGGTGGTGCCGGAGCCGGTATGCGTACCGGTGTATCCTGTATCGGGCCGGGCCGCTGCGAGAATGCCTGCTACGACAACCTGAAGCTGCACCTGGTCGCCCTGAAACACTTTATCGGTCAGGTACATCGTCCGGAGTGGAACTACAAGCTCAAGTTCAAGTTCTCGGGTTGCCCGAACGACTGCACCAATTCGATCATGCGTTCCGATCTCGCGGTGATCGGCACCTGGAAGGATGCCATCCAGATCGACCGGGAAGAGGTGAAGAACTGGATCGCAGCACAGGGCATGGATGCACTGGTCAACAATGTCATCACCCGATGCCCAACCAAGGCAATTACCCTCAATGACGGCGAGATGGAGATCTCCAGCCGTGACTGCGTGCGCTGCATGCACTGCCTGAACGCCATGCCGAAGGCGCTTTCGCCAGGCAGGGAGAAAGGTATCGCGCTGCTCATGGGCGGAAAGAACACCCTCAAGGTTGGCGTCAACATGGGCTCGCTCATCATTCCGTTCATGAAGATGGAGGATGAAGAGGATTACGAGGCTTTCCTCGAAAAGATCGAGGATATCATCGACTGGTGGGATGACGCCGGACTCGACCACGAGCGAATCGGTGAAACCATCGAGCGTGTCGGCCTGCAGCAGTTCCTTGAAGGGGTCGGTCTCGAGTATGACATCAACCAGATTACGCGTCCGAGGGATAACCCCTACTTCAAGGCCAAATACTGACGGCCTGACTTACGCCCATAACGGCATCAACAGATCAACAACTTTTGCACCGGCAGGCCCAGAAATCCTGCCGGCGCGCCACAACTTACAGGATTGAGCATGAGCAGCCCAGAAAGAACGTGGAAGACCATAGAATCGGGACCCCATACCTATGAGGAGGCCCTGCATCCGGTCGTCAGGAAAAATTACGGCAAATGGAAATACCATGAAATCCCCAAGGCGGGCGTCCTGAAGCATGTCGCCGAGAGTGGCGACGTCATCTGGACCGTCAGGGCGGGAACGCCGAGACAGGATACGGTGGACATGGTGCGCCGCCTCTGCGATGTCGCCGACAGGTACAGCGACGGCTACCTTCGTTTCACGGTCCGCAACAACGTCGAGTTCCTGACGCCGAACGGCGCGAATGTGGAACCGATGATCCAGGAGCTCGAGTCACTCGGTTTCCCGGTCGGCGGCACCGGCATGTGCGTCTCTTCGGTATCCCATACCCAGGGCTGGCTGCACTGCGACATTCCGGCTACCGACGCCTCCGGTGTGGTCAAGTCTATGATGGACACGGTCTACAAGGAGTTCAAGGATATGCAGATGCCCAACAAGGTACGTCTGTCCACCTCCTGCTGTGCCATCAACTGCGGTGGCCAGGCCGACATTGCGGTTGTGGTCAAGCACACCCGTCCGCCCCGTATCAACCACGAGCACCTCTCCACGATCTGCGAGCTGCCGAAGGCGGTTGCCCGCTGCCCGGTCGCTGCCATCCGCCCGACCGTGATCGACGGCAAGAAGACGCTCATGGTCGACGAGAAGAAGTGCATCTGCTGCGGAGCCTGCTTCGGTGCATGCCCTGCCATGGAGATCAACCATCCCGAGCATTCGAAATTTGCGATCTGGGTCGGCGGCAAGAACAGCAACGCCCGCTCGAAACCGTCGACGATGAGCCTGGTCGCCCACAACCTTCCGAACAATCCTCCCCGCTGGCCTGAGGTCACCGACGTGATCGGCCGTATCCTGACGGCATACAAGGAGGGCGGACGTCCCTGGGAGCGCGTCGGCGAGTGGATCAACCGCATCGGCTGGAAGCGGTTCTTCGAAGAGACCGGGCTGAAGTTCGACGAAAACATGATCGACAGCTACCGTCATGCCAGGACCACATTCAACCAGTCGGCTCATATCCGTTTCTAAAGCTGAACATCAAAGGAGCACTTCATGAAAGAGGACTCGAATCCGATTCTCGATTTCGCGTTGGAGTATGTGTTCCCGGAGTTCAGCGAACTGACGGGGACCGACAAGATCGTCGCATTCGGTGATCATAGTCACAAATGTCCGATATATGTCCGGCAGACGCCGCCCTGTTCGGCGGAGTGCCCTGCCGGCGAGGATATCCGGGGGATCAACCGTTTCCTGAACGGAACAGACCCTTCGGACGATCCGATGAAATCCGCCTGGGAGACGGCGGTAGATACCAATCCCTTCCCCGCCGTCATGGGAAGGATCTGCCCGCACCCCTGTCAGGGCAAGTGCAATCGCGGATTCCATGACGAGAGCGTGGCCATCAACGCCGTCGAACAATCGATCGGAAACTATGGCATCGAAAAGGGGCTCAAACTGCCTGGCGCAGGACCCGATTCCG
>JAAXWP010000023.1 GCA_013334925.1 Chlorobiaceae bacterium | reverse complement strand
CAGGAGATTTCGACCATCATGGACCAGCCGGTTGAAACCATCAGGCAGTGGCTGGCTACAGGCCGAACCTTATTGCTGAAAGAATATTTTCGAGTGGATTCCAATGACTAACCGGCAGGCCACCATCCGTTCTCATGTGAACGAAACGGAGATGGGACGCAAGGTACTGCAAAAGCAATTCCGCAGCATCAGAGAACGAATGACATTAGCATGTTCTCTTAACCGCTGGTTGATATTCCCGATTGTCGTGGTTTTTTGACAATTAAAAAACCAGGGGACGTTGTACTGCAAGCGCAAACATGGAAGAGCAGAAGTCCGGGATGCCAGGAGATTTGAGATAATGAAGATAAAGAGCGAATCAGTGGATATTGCCTGCTGAGAAATGCGAAAAACTGGAGAGTAGGGGCAGTTTCGGAAGGGCAAAAAAAAGGCAGGCCCCGATACTGATTGGACCTGCCCATAGTGGAGATGGCGGGACTCGAAAAGCCACACCTAATAAACCTTTCCAGCTATCGCAAAATATTCTATACCCAAAACACTACCCACACAAGAGTCAAAATGGATTTTTGACTATCAAACGCTGCTATCACCTTGAATATAGCAACTTGATGTAATAGGCCAGCACAAAAGCGAAAAGCCCCGGATGTGCCAGGGCTTTTCAGTTGATGGTGGCAGAATCCCCCTGATCTGCCGAGCCATCGCCTTCATTATAGCAAATTCATATATAATCAACAACAATAGTCACACGATACATGTTTTCAGTACACCGCTCAATACTGGAAGATAATCGGGGTGAACTTGCTGGATGCCTCCCAGTTGACCAGCATGAAGCACAGGTAAAAGAACTGGTAGGCGTTATTGTTGTTCGGCCCTGGACTCAGGCTTATCATAATCCCGCCATTCTGCGGATAGATACCAGCAACCACGACAACGTTTGAAACATTGTTGGATGCATCGAGATCCGCGTACCCTGAATTTGACCCCTCGACGGTGTATCTGGCTTCCCGGTTATCTGACGCGCTCACCCGGGATCCAAAAAACGTGAAATCATAAGCTCTGGTATCGTCAAGGCCAGAAAGCCTGAACCTTGGCGTCAGATTGGCCTCACCACCGTATGCGGCAATGTTTCCGAACATGGAGTCCTGAGTCGCCCAGGTTGGGTACCATGGATTCGCGTCCGTTCCAACATAGTTCGGTCCTGATGAACTGAACTTCGATAACATCGAAAAGCTGATACCCGGCAACACCAGGTTCGAGCTGTCAAAGAGGCTTGAGACCACCCCATCGTTGGTATTGGCAACCCAGTCAGGTATCGGCACCCAGTACCGGCCCTGTACATCTGGGTTGGTCACCGAATAGGATTGTCCAAAGTCGAAGCAAATGAGCGTCATGGCCGCTGCGTCTCGATGGTGATGATGAGGTTTTTCGCGCCAGTACCAGCTACATCGACATCGATCCGGAGCAGGTCACCCGTCAGCAAGTCGTCATTTGCCGTATCGATCACTGCAGGAGCTGCTGCATCCTTGCTGTCATACTCCCCCTGGTCGATGGTGATCCTGGTACTCAACACATCAACCCAAGCGTGGGCACTCCCAGGAGCTGCCTGCCGGCCCCTGGCAATCTGGATCGTCGGGCTCCCGCTCGTTGATGGTGCAGTCAATGCCGCCGCCACAGTGACGATGTTGTGCCCCTGCATCTTTGGCCCGATCCGGATGTAGGCTTTCCCATCACCGGTCGACAGGTCCCCAGATACCACCATGGCCGACATGCCGGAAAGGTTCGGGATGGCCGTTTTAATGCCACCCCGGATCAACTGCAACATCTCTGGCATGGCTTACCCGATTACGATTGGTTCACTGGGCTCGAAGCTGATCTCCGTGGCCGAAATGGCCACACCGACCTCCTGCTGGACATTGCCGCTTGCCGACGGTGCTGATGCTTTCGCGACAATGCCCCCGGCAGTCGTTCCCAGCACGTACCTGGTGCCAATAGTCAGGCCAGTTCGCTGGGTGTTAGTGCCCTCGAAATAGACCGTGGCATTCTGACCACTGGTAACAGCCGCCAAAACGAAGCCGTTACATTCCTTGCCTGCAGTCGTTGCATCTGCCTTGCGCACCTTTGGCGTACCGCTGTCGTTGTAGACGTTCACAAAATCGCCGGCGCTCAGGTTCTCGCTGGGCACGATGGCCTTGGTATCCGCGCCGATACCGACGGGCATCATCGAGTTGTCGAGACGCCCTGCATCGTCAAGTGCGACCATTTTGCCGGCGTCCGCTGCCCCGGCGCTGCTCGTAATGGCCTGAAGAAGCGTTTTCATGCCATTGACGATGGTGAGAAATTTCTGTGCTGCCATGTTGGCCTCCTCCTATAAAATGATGGGTTGTTCGATGTTGATCAAAAGCGATGTTGGGCCGGTAGCCGCTCCGAGCACGACGAGAGATCCGGATGCCGGTGGCACCTGGGTCAGTAACCCGTCCGTGCCGAGATAGACCGGCTGCCCTGGGATGAATGACCAGGAGGACGAATGCATCTCGCTCGAGGTCTGAATGGTGGCCACACTCCCCTCGTCTACAGCACCGGTTGTGATACCGGCAACCATAGGGTCCGAATCCTTGTCGGCATAGATGGCAAACCCCTCCGGGCTCGCCGATACTGCCCGATGACCTCCGAGCGCCTCGCCAGCCGTCAGGTATATGACCGGCCCTGAGGCTGCAGCCTGGTCAGCCCATGCTGTCGCATAATCGGTGCCCGAGCGTTTGACCAGAACCTGCCCCGTGCTTCCCCCAGGAGGAACGGCTGTGCCGTCGGGAAGTGCGGATCCCGGAAACACAACCAGGACCTGTGGCTCCGTGAAAATGACCTTGATTTCTTCAGACATTGGCATCCCTGATCGTGATTCTGCGATGCACCACAAACACCCCGCTCGCCGAGTTCAATTCGATCCCGTCACCGATGATCTTGATGTCGTAGGCATAGACACCAGCCGGGATATCGGTGTCCGAGGAGCTGAGCGACCACACCCCGCCTGACCAGTCCTTCCGGATCCGGGCATGCTCATCGTCGGCCCTCGCGTCCGTCTTGTCCTTGACCGTGAAGAGTACGGTTGCCCCGACAGGCAGGACGTAGGGCGTGCCGTCGGCATATTGCAGGGTTGGGGTGAACGGCCCCCAGGTATTGCCCCGGAACACCTCGATGGATCCGCTGCTCATCATGGGGCATCCGTTTGATTGGCAATCGGAATGCCGCGCGAGAACAGCCACCTGAGGCCGAACGTGGCAGCGATGACCCCGATAAACGAGATCTGGAACCACTGGGGAGCCTTGGCCAGGTAACCCCAGCCATTGACCACATAGTCCTGGATACCAGGCAGAAAGCTGCCGATCACCGGCATGCTCAAGAGGATCGTCAGATACTCATCCTTCCAGCTCGTCTTCGACGCATCAAGGGACGCAAGGTCATAATCCGTCGTCGCCTTCTGATCAGCCATATCGAGCGCCGCCTGGCTCTCCATCTTTTTCAGATCGATCTCAAGCTGCTTCTCCTGCTTTGCCTTCTTGTTGTCAATCAGGCCTTTAACAAGCCCAAAACCGCCGCCGATGATATCGAGTATCACACTCATGGTTTTATCCCTCCTTACTGGTTAAATCCTGCATACCGCCTGGCGTACTCCTCGATCGCTTTCACATGCATCTCGGCGATCATATCGCGCCCGAAATCACTCATGAGCAACTGGCAATCCTTCCTGGTGTCCATGAAGAGGTTTTCCGTCAGCACTGCCGGACAGTTGGTCTTCGGAAGGATCGATACCGAATTTGTCTCCTTGTCGCTGTCACCATCGAGCACATCACGACGCATCGGAAAGTTTTTCAGGTAGACCGTTTCGGCAAGCTGATAGAAAATCTCCGCCAGTTCGTCGGATCTCGTTTTGCCGACACTCGTGAGGACCTCGAAGCCAGTTCCTCCTCCGGCATTTGCATGGACTGAAACAAGGAGACACTGGAACCCGTCCCGGTTCGCCGCCGTGATGATATTGTTGGCCCTTATGATCCGCTCAGTGATGCTCACGTCGTGGAGCTCCGGAACCAGCCTTGTAACCTTGATCCCTGCCTTGGTGAGACCGAGGGCAACCCGATTGACGATCGCCCGGTTAAACTCGTACTCAAAGAGTTGCGTCCCGTCAGGCCAAACCGGTGAACGCTTACCTGGAGTCTCCTGGCCGTGCCCATTGTCGAGAATGACGTAGAGTGGTTTACTCATAATTCTATCCTGTCTACTGCTTTATCGATGATCTGTTCAATAACCTGGTCGCTTCGCCGGTCGACCGCAGCGATCACCCGGCTCCCGATCCACCCTGCCCCGAAATAGACTGCACGGCTGACCTCGGGTGTAAGCTGAAAAAGATCGCAGACGATATAGGCCCCGAACATGCTGCAAGCCGCCAGGCCGCAATCGATCACGGCGCTTTTGAGCGTCACTGGCCGCTTCGCATTGAGCTTGTGCAACATGCTGGTGGCTATGCCGGCGATACCACTCAACAGCAATCCGAGGTCAATATTCTGTCTCATGCGGCCCCCGGTGCGACTGGCCACTCGATGACCCGGGGAAATCCGGTCTGAGCCGTGATATCTCGAAGTGCCTGACGGTAGCCGCGCCATGCTTCGGTGTTCAGCGTCACATCGGGAAGCTGCGTCCAGTCCGAAGCTGTCAGAAGTTCATTCCGACGTTTCCGGACGAGAGCAGAAAGCTCTTCACTCGTCGGTTCTTTCGCTGGAGTCTGCGGTTGCTCTTCCGCCATCTCCGGTGCTGCAGGCTGTTCAGCAAAAGCTCCTTCGGGAATATCCTGGCCGAGTTCGGTAATGATCTTCGACTCGTTATGCGAAAGCCAGTACACTACCCCCCGCCGATCGAGAACCTGAGTCCAGCTTTTCCCATCGAACACTCGGGCATACCCGTCTTTCGCCGCTGGAGGGCGTTCCGTAGTTGCATTTCGGGGAACAAGATCAACACCGGTCTTTGGGCATTTCAATGCCGTTGATGAGCCTATGTATGCGCCATTTTCAGCGTAATGGTAAATCATGGTTTAGTACTTGATGATTGGCAGATAGATCCTCGACGGCTGGATGTTCTTGTCTGTTGCCGCCACACCCGAGCTCTGAATTGAGAGCCCGGTCGTTGAACCATAAATCCCGATCCCCGTAGTCGACCCATACGTGTGATACGTCCCCGTATGAGCGCCATAATCCGCATTGGTGCCCGCAGCAAAGTTTCCGCCAACACCGCCAGGAATGTTACACACCCGCTCTTCGTGGTCATGACCAGGGTCATACACACCATGCGCGTGTCCTGAATCGTTGACTCCGTGACCGTGGTTCACCAATGCAGCATCCTTGCTGCCGAACGTTCCTCCGAAGGTGCCGAAAGCACTGTCACCGGATTTATACCCGACAGGGGTAAGGCCTCGATCATCGGGCAGATTGAATGTCGTTGCTCCATCACCGGCTCCATAGGTCGTACCGATCATGGCAAAGAGTTCAGCGTATGCTGTCCGGCTGATCGCTGAACCATCACGAACCAGCCAGCCGTCTGGCGGTGTTGATTTCGGCCAGTGCATCATCGAACCGGCTGGAGCCGCCTTGTCAATCGTTGGCATCAGGCCGTCTCGAATGGCCTGCATACTCAACGAGGTCGTTGCGTTCTGCTCGCACTGTTCAGCCAGTGCCATGAGCTCTATTCTGAACTGTTCTAACGCGCCGAGAAAAGCGTCTCCTTTCGCGGCAAATGTAGCCGGATCGGTCCTTCTTGGCACATCGGGCAGCGGGGTCACATAAGCAGACATATCAGGTCAATCCTTGAATTTGAAGGGTACAAAGTGAATGATCCGGGTATGGGATCGTGATCGAACAGACCGCATACCAGCCAAAGACCGTCAGAATACCCATACGGATATCCTCAGATCCGATCCAGACCGATGGGATGGCCCGAAGGCTCGCAATCAGTCCAAACACTGAGTTCAGGCGGTTGTTCTCCAGCCAAAGGGCGCACTCCAGCTTCTTGGCGTACTTGCGCTGCACAAATGTGGTCGTACCGAACTCGTCGGTCTGCTTGACCGAATAGTCCTGGATCTCGACCGTTGGTTCATACTTGATGTCTCCAATCTCATAGGCGCTCCCGACGATCAAAGCCCCACATGATACCGTCCCGACGCTCTCGATCGTCACCGTAATCTCGCCACCGGCAAACGGCGGCAAGCCGGTAAACACCGTCTGAGTGATCAGGTCAAACCCGGCGAAAAAGTAGTCATACCAGTCAGTTAGTTCGGACATGTCCAGGTTTCGCGACTCCGAAAACACTGTTTCCCCGCCATAGGTCATCTCTACCTTCACCTTGGTACCGTAGACATTGATCAGGGCAAGCGCATTGACTATTCCAGGTTTGATGGCAACCTCGATCGGAGAGCTTTTCACCGTCTCCGTACTGGCTTGATTATCGAACATCGCCCACCGGTTTGTCGGGCCGTATTCGGCCCAGTGAGGTGTCGAAAGCAAGGCGCTCGATTCTGGAGGCGTTGCGTCAACACCAGCAACCAAACACACGTAGATCTTGTGCAAGGTTGGCCGCATGACCCGGTCACCGAGGACATAGCTCGTCGATGCGTTCCAGATAAGGGGCTCAGATTCAGGCACATTGCTGCTGACAAGAACTGCCTCCGTTATGGGAACTGGCTTGATCACCTTCATCCCGTTATCTCCTTTGGCAGACCGTCATGATCCCACTTGTCGGTGATTTGTGCCGTTCTGGCCACATTCTTGGCAATGGCATACAGCCCAGCCTGCATTTCAACCCTGATCGCAGCAAGTTCCGATTCAATCCTTGAGGTGTCGAGAAGGTCCCGGCTCTCTGCATTGCTGAAAATCCTCGATGGTCCGGTATACTCGAGCTCCGGCCCCGCTTCGCCCACCACTCGCCAGCCACCGCCGAACGTAACGCCATCGGCAAAGCCAGGCACTCCGGCAACGGCCATCTGGTATTCAGCCATGGACGCATACGATGACGGTGAAAAGGTTCGAGGATTGCTTATTGTCGTAGTGTCTGCGCTTGTCGTTTCCGTCTCTGTTGATATCCCGGTCAACGGACTTATACCAGCATCGCTGAACGCCTGAGCAAGCGTCGTCACCATCGGAGCGATCTGCGATGAAACCGACTTGATGCTCCCATAAAGCGCCGCCATTTCAGTTGTCGAAAGAGACCCGCTCACAAGCCCAGACACCAACGAAGCCATCACCGGCTGCAGGACCGGCATGATTGCGTTCGAGACCAGGTTACTGATCGCCATGTTCCGGATCGCTTGGGCAATGGACGCTTCGAACTTTGCCGAAAACGCTGCTCCGGCCTCCCCGGTCACATTGGCCGATATCGCTTCATCGATCATTGATCCGATCGTGTCGCCACTGATATTGGTCACGGCCATGATCATCGAATCAATCCGCGCCTGTTCGATCTCCGCCAGCTTTCCGGCCTGCGAAATCGAGTACTGGTACTGGGTATTGATCTGCTCCAACTGGCTCAACAACGACGGCTTCGAGAACTCAGTAATGGTCTGCGACACCCCATCCATCACGGAAAGGAACTCGCTCAACCGTTGAGCCCCCTCAGTTCCTCGATCTTCAAGCAGCCTGGAGCCAGCACCCTTGCCGGCAATCGCGCCAGCCCCCGTGTAGTTGGCAAGGCTATCGTAATTCCAGCCTGCTGCCTTCAAGAGGCTCAGGGAGTACCCCCCACCAGACATAGCGCTCTGCACCATCTGGTTATACACCTGACCTCGGGCATCATCCCGCTGCGCTTTGGCCTGACTGTCACCGCCAAAGAGCGAGGAAACCAGGCCGATCGCACCGCCAATCACCGTACCCCATGGCCCAAATGCGGACCCTGCCGCCGCCATCGAAGCCACTGACGATATCGTTGATCCCGTTTTCCCACCAATCAAGCTCCCGATTCCCTGGGCAATGCCGGCATAGCCGGAAACCTTCGCCTGGTAGTTCTTGGCCTCGGCATTCTTGAGTTCTTCACCACTCATACCGGTCGTATCAACCACACTACCAAAGGAGGATATCCCCGCACCGATTGAGCTTATCGCCTGGCCAACATTTCCACCAAGCAGCGATCCGATATCCGAAAGCGCGTTCCCGACACTCTTGATGCTCTCATGGTAGGCATCCCAGGATCGCTTGGCTGCGTCAATGGAGTCTTTCAGATCTTCGTTTTCCTGGCGTTCCTTTTCAGTTGCTTCCTCAAGCTCCTTGGCATGGCCGGATCCCAGGGCTTCAATTCGCGCCCGCTCCGCCTGGGCCGCCGTCACCTTGCGCACTGCTTCATCATAGGAGAGCGCTGTGTCGATCTGTTTGCCCAACAGCCGGTTCGATTCCCGATCGACTTTCTCGGCTACCTCCTGTGCTTTCTTCCACTCCTCGGTTACCGTCTTCAGGTCGTCCTGGGCTTCCTTGTAGAGCTTTGTCGCCGAAGTGATCTCCTTGGCTTTCGCCGCCTTGTTCAATAGCACCGACTGCAATGCCTGTTCGGCATCGCTCACCCGCTTTGTCGCATCCTCGACGCTGTAGTGTGTTTCGGCATACTTTTCGAGCGCTTTGCGAGCCTCATCGATGGCAACCTTTCGACGTTCCTCTTCTCGCTCGGCCGCACTAGCGGCTGATCGGCCTCCTTTAGAGGTATTCGTCTTTGTTGGTTTCCCTGTTCTGGATCCTGAAGAGGTTGCTGGAGCCCCTGATTTTACCCCATACCCACCTTTCCCATACAGGATGGTGCCCATCTTCTGCTCATACTCACGCTGATTCTTGGTCATTGCAGCGGAATAGTCGGCAACCAATGCCGCGTCACGCTTTTCCCCGGCTCGCCACGCATCTGCCGGAGATCCCTGCGTACCCAGCGTCAAGAGCCTGGCTGCCACGTCATTCAGGGTCAGTAGCGCATTGACCTGGCGCTTGACAAACGTCGTCGTCTCATCAATCGCATCTCCAATGACTTTCTGAGCCCCAATGATCGTGATCTTGGCAATCTGCCAGGCATTCCCGTATCCGCTTAGATCATCTTTCAGAGAAATCCCGAACACGGATGCCGACTCTTCGGCAAGATCTCCGATCAGCCCGATCGTTTCGCCAATCGCACCGCCGGCAGTTTCCGCCAGGGAAACGAATGCCACTGCCGTCAAGTCAACCGATTCGATGATACTGTTCTTGTTCTGTTCGATGGTAGTGACCAGATGCTCAACGGATGTCGAAATGCTGGCGGTCGCACCCGATGACTTGTTGGCATCATCGATCACTGACTCAGCGGCGTTTTTCAGCTTCGTCATCGCCTGGCCTACCGTCGTGCCCATCTTCGAATATTCAGCATCAACCGAATCGGCCTGGCTGATCAGGGCATTGGCAACTGCTTCTGCAGTGAGCTTACCATCTTTGCCGTACTGCCGGAGCTGGCCGATGGTGATCCCCATGCCGTCCGCGATCATCTGGGCCAGCCGTGGGGTTTGCTCAAGCACCGAGTTCAATTCCTCACCCCTGAGAACACCCGAGGCCATGCCCTGGCCAAGCTGGATCAGCGCTGCTTGCGATGATTCTGAGGATGCACCGGAAACGATGAGCGCTTTGTTCACCGACTCGACCATCGTGAGCAACTGCCCCTGTGAGAGACCGAGCGTTTGGGTTGACCGGGCAAGCGAGGTGTAGAGGTCCGCCGTCGCCGAGAAGTCCGTTCGCGTCTTCTGCGAGATCTGGTAGAGCGAAGCCTGCACCGAAGCGAGCTCCGCCGATGATTTGGTCACCAGACGTAACCGCCCCTCGATCAGCGTGTACTTGTCGGCAATGTCGATCAGGGATTTCACCCCCATCACCCCGATACCCGCCGCCAGCGAGCCCATCGCCATCTTGGCCGTGCTTTCCAGCACTCGGAGCGAGTTGCTCGTCAGGTCGATCTTGCCATTCAACTGCACCAGCCCATTGCCGCCCTGCTGCGTCCGTTTCTCGAACGATTCCAGCGCTTTGCGGGCGTCCGCCATCCCGCCAATGAACGGCGTGGAGTTCAGCCCCAGGCTGACGTACAGATTGCCGATGCTTTTCGATCCCATTACCTCATGCTTCTTCGTTTACTTCTACTGACCTTGCCCATGGCTTCCGCCATCAGGCGCTCTTCCTCTTTCCTTCGCCGCCGCGAGCTTTCCGCTTCCAGCTCGAGACGCTCGAACAGCTCATGCTCGGCGAGTTCAACACAAGTCAAATCGCCGAGCATCCGCTTTATGCTGCTGTATCCAAGCTCTCGGGCGAGGCCTCCGAGCCACAGGAATCGGGCGACACTTCCGTACTCGGACTCGACTTTTTTTTCGTCTCCTCTGATACCTTGCCGTCCGCTCCTGTCGTGGTGACAACGAGCTCGTTCAGCTTGTTGACCTCATCGAACACCGTGCTGAAAAAGCTGCTCGGAAGGCCCGTTTTCTGGTCAAGCGCCAGCTGCTTTTCCTCTTCGGTTTCAAACACCACCGCACCGTCCTCATCGATGACCGAGCGAAACACCAGTTCGGTGATGAAGTAGTCGTTCACTTCCGTCTCATCCTTACCGTTCTCGCGCAACTTGCGCAGTTCGGCAAATACCTCCTGCTTCGCAGAGGCCGGAAGTTCACGGATGGTTACCGTATTGCCACACACCGGGAGTTCCTGCGTCCTGAGCCACTTCAGGCTCATGATTTCACTTTTCTTCATCGCTTGTCGTCTTCTCTTTTGGTTTTGGATTATGCGTTTGCTTTGGTCATGATCCCGGATCCTTCCAGGGTGACCGACATCTTGCTTACGTCGCCGATCGATCCGGATATCGGCGTGTAGGTCGGCACGATCACCGATCCGCTGAAGCTGGGGTTTGTCGCTGAAACGGCGACATTTACCGGCTTGATCGTGATCGTCGGGTTGGTCGTGGCCATGAAGGCGGCATACATGGCCGCGTCAACCGAACCCGCTGCAAAGTCCTGCTGCAGAGCAAGCTGCACTGTCCAGTCTTTCAAGCCGCTGATTCTGGTCCGATGGGAATTGCCCATCGCGGTCGTTTCGGGGGTCTCTTTCTTGTACTCGATGCCGACCTGATCGACATGATCCGACAGGTCGTAGTTGGTGCCCCCCACATTGAGCACCACCGAGACATCCGTGAGTGTGAATTTTCCCATGGTTCGTTTGGGTTAGATGATTGCAAAAGCGATAAGCGCCGTGAACGAGGGGCTCGTCCCGGCAACGGCGAATGAAAGCCGGAAATAGGTGTTGTTGCTCGTCAGCATGGCTTCCAGATACTGGGCCCCGATGCCGGTCAAGGCCTGCGAAACCACCACGTCCATCGGCGAGGTCATGCCGGCAACTGCCGAGCTCTTCAGCGTTACCGTCAGCGACGGATTGGTGCCGGATGCATCCAGGACATGGATCGCGAGCTTGAGTTTCTTGCCGGTCGAGGCATCGGGATACTGCTGCACCGCGCCGTTGCCGGTTGCCGTGATCGTTGCTGACGGCAAATGCAAGATCATGCCCTTCGTCATCATCGAAGCGCCCGCCGCGCCGATCTGGAACGGGGCGGCGTCGCCGACAGCACCCAGGATCTGGATACTCGACTCGATCGCTTTCATGAGATAGGCCGTCCCTCCGACCGTCTGAGTCTCGGATGTGACCGTGACGACCATATCCGACCCGTTCAGTTCCACCCACAGGGCATTATCGACCGCATCGATCTCCATGAACCCGCCCGCGCCAAAGGTGAAGTCAAAGAGGCCGGAGAGCTTCTCCCGGTCCGTCTTGGAGAAGGTCGTCACGTCCTTGACCTCCTTGCTCGCCTGGATCTGGCAGGTGTTGCTCCTTGAGCTCACTTCATAGCCGTCCAGGTAAATCCGCTGGTCTCGAAGTATCGTCTTGCTCATGCTGTCTGATGCTGAATCTTGATTGAAATCGTGCTCAAATGCTCCTCCGTCTCGTCCACATATCCGTCATACAGGTCCGTGATGAAGGTGTCCAGCACCCGGAAGCCTGTTGTCGTCTTCCACCGCTGCACCGCCGCCTTCACCTGCTTCTGAACCGCTTTCAGGCTCGAATAGCTGTCGGCGATGATGCAGAGGTCCCATTCGGTCTCCTCGATGCCGGCGTCCGTCCCCATGGCCGATACCGGAGTAAAGCCCCGCTGTTCGTAATACATGGCCGGTTTCAGGGTGCCCTGCGGCAGGTAGCCCGGAAACACCCGGTTCCCGATGAGAGCGGAAAGGGGTTGGTACCCGAGCAGCCTTGCCGTCAAGGTCGATGCGATATCCGCCATTACTTGCCTGCCTCCCTGATGATGCCTTGCACCAGCTTCGCCTCAACGGCTTCGAGTACTTGCCCCTCGGCTCCCTCGAAGGCCTTTGCCATCCAGTGCTGGGCATTGATGCCCCGCTTCGTGCCTTTCTCGACGAATCGCCCCCAGAAGGCGTCACTCGTATGCACCAGGATCTTCACGTCCGATTCGATCGACTTGACCACACTGGTCTTGATCTGCTGCCTGAGGTGCTTTCTCAGGTAGTCGTACTTGTGACCACCGAACACCTTCTTGCGCTGGATCTTCGATTCCGGAGCTCCCGCCGCGATAATCCGTTTCAGCTTCGTCGCCCCGGCCTGGCCTGCAGAACGAAGGATCCGCCTCGACGCCTTTTCGCCAAGCACTTTCAACGACTGCTCAAGCTCCTTGAACCCGGAAAGGGTGATTCCTTCAACTGGCATCTCGCTCCCCTATGACCTGGTGATACTGGTTCCGGTTCATCGTTGAGATTCGGGTGATGTTGTACGTTCCCTCCTCATCCGTAATGCACATCTGTTCGTTGAGCCCTTCGACATACCGGAAGGTGAACATGGCCACTTCCTGGGCCACCTTGCTGCCCTGCATCCCAGCCGTGCCGGCATAGAACTCACGCCCGGCCTGGTACTGCTTCTTTGCCCATACTTCCGCCACCGGGACGAGGGTGATTTCCGCTTCGTTGTATTCGTTCAGGGTGCTCTTCGGCTTCTTGATCGAAACGAGCCACTCGAATTCACCTGGGGCGTAGGTTTTCGCCTTAGATCTCATAAAACACCTGGTAATTGTCCAAGGCCCGGCGGATGCCAACCGGCACCGCCGCCTCGAGACCGTTGTCATACCAATAGACCACCAGCGCAATGATCGCTTGCCGAATCTTCTGAGGCACTTCCAGCCCTGACTCGCCATACCCGACGAGATACGTGATCGTCACCGGTTCGGCGCTGGTGTGGTCTACCGTTGGCCACTGGCAGCCCGGTTTCAGCCGGATCTCGCCTGGCTCCCGCGCCGTGCTCACCTGGTAGATCTCGGGATCCACGGTCTGCAGGTCGCCGTTGTGGTCCGTGTAACGGATCGAGTCAACCTCTTGCAGCGGTGATTTCGGTAGCCTGATGGCCACTCCCGGAAAACCGCCAATGATGTAGCTCCAGGTCTGGGTGATCAGCGCCCGGTTTGTCAGCTCTTCGACCTCTGCTGTCGCCGACGTGATCAGGTCCGACAGCATGGAGTCCTGCGCCGAGTTCGAGATCCTGCCGTACTGCTTCACCTCATCGGTCGTAACCACCGGCGTCGCCGGTCCTGATGTTCTCTTCAGTGCGATCATTCGTCACCTGGTGGGATTATTGCGTTGCTTTCGCTTTTCATCACACTCCCGCATATCGGGCACTCCGTCGGAATGTGCCTTGAGTCGATCAGGATGATTGTTACCCCCATTATCTTTGCGGCCAGCCTCATGATCCATGCCCCAACAGAAAATCTTGCCCGAAGCACATTCATGCCGGATACGCTGACGCGTATGGTCAGCTTTTTTGCCAGATCAGCGGCCTTGATGTCGATATTTTTCATCTTATCCTTTTCTACTTTGTGCCGGGAGAAGGACTCGAACCCTCGACCTTCTGGTTATGAGCCAGACGAGCTGCCAACTGCTCCATCCCGGTATACCGGGCAGGGCCTTACTGCCCCCGCCCAATCGATCAGACGATCTGCACGACACTCGACAGGTTGCTCATCGATGCCGGGTTATACCGGTGCACCGCACCCAGGAGCACGGCCGATGCCTGGGAGGCCGCCGTACCGACCGTCAGTTCAAGGGCGACATACTGGTAGTTGTTTTCACCGTCCAGTTCTTCGGCAAACAGGTTGATTTCCGCCTGGACGTTGTCGCCGGTCGCTTTGACGATCTGCGTGATCGATTTGCCGGCAATATCTTTCTTGCCCGCGCCTGCATTGCTCGTCGCCTGCACCAGCTTGGCATTGACCGTCGCCGACGCGCCGAGCACACCGGTCGAGATGACGGCGAGCAGGGCCGAGAGCTGCGACATGTCCACATAGTCGCTCGTGACCGTGCCCACGGCCACGGAGGCCGGGTCGATCGTCCCCAACAGGGAAATGATGTCAGTCGGTTTGGTGATCGATGGATTCATGATTCTTTCCTCAGGTTATGGGGCCGGCGTCTCCGGCCCCGGTTTCATTGCTGACCTTATGCCCTCGGGGCAAGCTGCACGAAATAGGACTGGCTCGCCTGGCCATTCGGCAACGAGATCGGCTGGTTCATGTACGGCTGGCCACCATGACGGATCGTCCACCGGAACGCCTCCATGTCGTAGTCGAAATAGAGGTGCATCGAGGTGGCGAACTCCGGCGCTGTCGTCCGCTGCAGGTGCATGTACCCGTCAGGGTTGACGAAGTAGATGTCCCCTTTCGCGCCCAGCGTCTGGCAGTGGTACGAGATGTAGATCGGCTGGCCAAGCAGGAGGCCGTTCGGGCGGTACTTGAACCCTTCGTTGTACGGCGTCCAGATCGGCATACCGTTCAGGTTCAGCAGCATGATCTGCGGGAACGCATCCGAGGAGACGATCCAGATACCCCGCTGCGGGTTGAAGAGACGGCTGTACATCTTGGCGATGTTCTGCGGCACGATCGTCTGGGCTGCCTGGCCACTCTCCTTGTCTACGGTCACCATGGATCCCGACTTCGTGAAGCCGAGCGGACGGCCCAGGCCGTTGCCGCTGGCCAGGGCCACCGAACCCTTGTACCGGATCGCCTGGCCGGATTTCCGGGTCAGACGGTCGTTGAATCTCGGGCTATCGGCCATCAACTCTTCGGTCGCCAAGGTGAACACATACAGCTTGTGTACCGGCACGTTGTCCATCTTCTGGTCCATCGAAGAGGGCTGCATCTGGCTGGCCTCAGCGCCATAGAACGCCTTGACCCCTGCCGTGTCCCACGGGTTGGTGATGTCCTTCTGGATGTTGATCGACGTGGAATTGGTCGGTTCACCCGGGAAAACGTTGAAGAGGTCGAACGAGGTGTCATCACCCTGGGCAGACTCCCATACCTGGTCACGGAAGTCCGGAGGAACCGAAAAGCCTTCATCGGTGCCCCGTTCGGACATGTAGCCCGAGGGGGCCGCCACGATCCGGAGTCGCTCATCCATCGGATTGCCCGAACGGCTGTACGCGCCCTGCACCGCTTTGGCGAACTCTGCGCAGTTCTTGAACCCCACTTTCGGATCGTCCTCGAGACGGGTCTTGCCCACGATGATGCCATTCGAGGTCGGGCCATTGCCGACCGGCTTGCGAAGTCCGGCGTCCATCGTCTCCATCGCACTCCGGCGATCGATCTCCGCTTTCAGTGTGTCGATCTCTTTCATCAGCCCGTCATAGGCCGTCGCCTGGTCGGCGGTCATGATCCCGCTCGTCTCGGCATCAGCTTTCGCCAGAATCGCTTTCGCTTCTTCCAGCTTTTTCCTCAACTGCTCTCTCAGTTTGTCCATATCCTTGTGTGTTTGCGTTACGAAAATCCCTGGTTCATGCTGCGGCGTAGAGGCTGAGGCGTTTGTGCGCTGCCTGCGTGCTCCGTCCGGTTACCTTGCCAGCTTCCCGGATCACTTCGGCAAGGCTCGATATCCCATCGATCAAACCAACAGAGCGAGCCTTGGAGGCATGGAAAATCTGAGCGTCCTGCACCTGGCCGAACGCGGCCTCGTCCATGCCGCGCCCCTTCATCACGGCACTCTTGAAGTCCCGAAAATGCGCGTCCACGATCTCCTGGTACATCTGCTGCTGTTCAGCCGTGATCTCCGTGCCGGCGAGACCAGCGCTTTTGAACTTGCCGGTATCGATCGGGATCACTTTCACTCCGGCCTGTTCATAGGCCTTGCTCAGGTCGTACATCGCCATGCGTACCCCGATGGATCCGACGACCGCCTGTCGGGAAGCGTAGATCCCCCGTGCCTGCGAGGCGATCCAGTAGGCGGCACTCGCCGCCAGGTCATCCACATAGGCGAGCACTGGTTTCTTTTGGTTCGCTGCCGCGACCGCTCCCGCCAGTTCCGGCGTACCGGCGACTGTGCCCCCTGGGCTTGAGATGTTCAGCACGATCCCCGTGATCGATTTGTCCGAAGCTGCCGCATTCACGGCCGAGGTGAGTTCCCCCATGTCGGAGGCTCCGAAGAAGATCCGTTCGATGAGCGAGGGGTTTTTCATCAGTGTGCCCGAGATGGTGATCACCGCCACATTGCCGGAAGCCGTCGAAGGGGCCGGGCCGGAGCTGAACTCCGGCATCGCCACCTTGTCACTGATTGCCATCATGGACAGAATCTTGTCCATAGCACTTTTTTCTATCGCCCAGTACATAGTTCAGGGTTCTTCAGGGTTCTGGTTCGTCTGCTCGCGGTTCGCCTTGTGATTCTTTTCGTCTCGCGGTTTGAGCTTGTTCCTGAGAGGCTCGTAATTCAGCGGCACCAGGCGGATATCGCCCAGCTCTGCCGGTAACGGATCCTCGTCTTCCTTCTCCAGGATGTCGTTGATGCTGTAGGCTCCCATATCGGCCATCTTCCGGTAGTAGTCCGCCCGTTCGGTCGGGGCATCCCGGAGCAGGCCCCGGAAGTCGAACTTCGTGTAGAGCTTGCCACGCTCTTCTGGACGGAAAAGCTTACGCTTCGCTTCCATCTCCCAGCTCATGCACCGGGGCATGATGCACCCCTCGACGTGCTCCTTGGCGTTCTGGTAGATGTTCGTATGGGTCTCACGTTGCAGGATCCCCAGCTTGTATGCCTTCACGCCGAACCATCGGGCAATGTCCTGGATGTTGAACTCCCTGCTCTGCAGGAACTGCGCTTCCTCGGGGGTGATGCTCCACTTCTCCACCTTCATGCCCTCTTCGAGCAGGATGGGGCGGCCAGTGTTGGCCGAGCCCTGGTAGAGTTTCGCAATGGATGCACGAAGATTCGCCCGAGCCTTTTCTTCGAGCTTGTTGGGATGGGTGAAGACGGCTGATGGGCGGAGGCCATTGGCAAAAAGGGTGTTGCCGGTCTTCGCGATGGCGAGCCCGGCCCCGATCGTCTCCCTGGCATACTGAAGCACCGACATGCCCACGATCCCGTCCATGCTCATGCCCTTGATGTGGAGCACATTCTCAGGCTTGATCTGGCGGGTCTTGCCACTCTGCCGATATTCGTAGTACAGGGCTCCCTGGACGGTACGCTTGATCTGCACCTGGTCGGCATCGAGGATCCAGAGCGCTTTCGGATCGCCCAGGTAGTCACGCTGGATCTCGGCGTAGGCGTTGCCCTTCAGTTCCCGCTGGATCTGCATCGTCTCGCGAAACGTCGTCGAATCCATCTCAGGGTTCGGTTCGAGCGAGAGCAGTTGATCGACCGGATGGTCCGAGCGCCGGATCCGCTTGCCGTCCTGCTTCTCGTACACGCCCCAGGGCAGAGACTTGATGTCGCCCGAGATGATCGCCACACACAGCCAGACGGCTGAGAGCTTCATCGCTGTCTGGTCACTCACCCACTCGCCAGCATCGGAGTTCACCCAGCCGGAAGCACCGGGATCGGCATCCCACTGCCGACTCGGCAACGGGGTAGCTGCAAACAGCTTGTCAAGAAACACGAGACTTCGGTCTTGTTGACTTCAGCGCAGCAATAACCGAAACGGCAATGAGAATCACCCCGGCAACCATCCAGGCGACCGGTCCGCCAAACTGTTGCGCAACCCCGATCTCGAGGCAAGTAAACCCGATGGCGAAGACGATATCTTTGAGAAGTGAGTTCATGTGCGCGTCCCTTTAGGTGTAACTTACCTATGGGGTTACGCGCAGGGAAGAGTTGGAGGCAGGGGCAAAAAGCATTCGGTTCTTACTGAGAATGGGATTTCATTATGAGTGTGCTGCTTAAAACTCAGAAGGCGGATTCGCTCCGCCTTTGAGTAAAACCATAGAGGGCATCTGGTTCAGATTTTCAGTTAAGTTCTTCCTTGCCCAGCTCCTGCAAATACTCCCTATACGGAGGCACCTTCCGGATAATCCATCCGGAATAGTTACTCTCGCCAAGGTAGTACCCGGCACCACCCGAGTAGTTCTCCCGATGCTCGTGCTCAGGCACCGCTGTCGCCAATACCTGGATCTCCGGAATGCTCGACTGCGCCGCCAGTTTCCGCAACTCCTTGAAGTTGTTCCGATTGGTCTTTGAGGTACCCAGGATAACGGTTTTCACCGTCACGCTGTGGAAGTAGTCCGTCATCAGGTCCGAACGGTCTTCCTTCAGTTCAGCCACAATCAGCGATTTCGCGCCAGCGACCTCCATCTTTGCCCAAACCTTTTTTCCTGCCTCTTCAAGCGCTTTCAGCCGATCAGCTTCCGCATTTCGCCGTTCGGCCTCCTGCCGCTGATGCTCCAATGCCTTGAAAATCATCTGGTCCAGCTCCTGATGGCTTCCCTCGAACATCTCCCCCGGCGTGTAATAAGTCCCGATGCCGAAGATCTGGTCAACCGGACGGATCGTGAACGCTTCATACCGGCTGATCACTGGCGGATCAACATCGATGTTCACCGCATGATAGATCGCCCCGTAACGGGTCTCTTCACGCTTGAACACGACTTTCCGCTCATGCCAGTGCTCGCTTTGGCCATAGCCATTCAGCCAGATGATTTGCCCTTCCTGAAGCTCGACCTTCTCGCATTTTTCAAGATTTCCGCTTGCTCCGATACGGTAGGGGCCAGATATCGCGACACTCATGATTCACTCCTTGATGATTGAACGTTGACAAAACAAAAAACCCTGCGATTGCAGGGCGGTTAGAGCAGGTTGTCGAACAGACCAGGGGCCTTGGGTGACAATCCCTGTTGCTCCTCTCTGAAGAACATCTCCTTGGTTTTCCCGGCTATCCGCCCATTTCTCGTGTGCACGTCATAGGTGTACTCTGGTAGCTCGACCTTCTCCAACCGGTCCAGTCCACGGATCTCGGCTTCGATCTCCTCATCCGTGATGCCGAGCTTCTGGTCGTACATCAGGCACTGCAAGTGATCTGCGTCCCTCGACTTCAGGGCATGGGCCAGGATCAGCACCGCCTTCGAGACGAAGATCCTCCCTTTCAGCTCCTTTTTCCCCTTGTTGACCAAGACAAAGCTCTCATGCAGGGCCTTGATCTCCTGGGTGATGATGCCATGGCAGTCTTCGGCTGAGATAGTCAGAAGGCGCTTCCAGACGTACTCCACATATCCCGATGCCACGAGCTCTTGCGCTATGTACCCGGCGAGTTTTGCGTCCCCTCTCCTGATCGATTTCTGTAAGGCGCTGGCCACATCGAGGAGCGCATAGCCCCGTTTCGTCAAATACTGCATCTGTCTTATCTCCTTTTGCTGGTTTTGGTTGTTGTTGGTTCATCGAGCTTGCCGGCCTCCCGGTAGCTGTAGTAATCCTCTTCACCGACGATCACGTGATCGAGCAGCTTGACCTGTAGGAGATCCCCTGCCGCTTGCAGGATCTTGGTGACCTGGTCGTCAGGTACGCTCGGCTTCGTCTCCCCTGATGGATGGTTATGCGCAATGATGATGCTGTGGGCGTTCGATAAGAGCGCTCCCTTGAACACCTCCCTCGGATGCACCAGGGAGGCATTGATCGTGCCCACCGACACCACCCGAATCGCAATCACCACGTTCTTCGTGTTCAGGTCGAAGCACACCAGTTTCTCCTCGGGCTGCTCGTGCAATTCGAGAACTTCCCGGCACACCCGGTTGATATCTTGTGCCCCCGTGATCTTCTTCGGGGCGTCGTACTCCCCTGCTTTCTCCTTCACCAGCCTGAGGCTGTATTGCCGAAAAACGCACATTCCTTTGGTCATGTTCTTGTCCGGTTTACTTGGCAGCCTGGATTTCCTGTATGAGCTTCAACTGCTCTTTTGCACTCACATACCGGGTTGAGTTCCCCACGGCGTTCGAGGTGTTCAGGTTGCGAACCCGGTTCTCAACTTCATTCAGTGCCCAGGAATACAGATCCTCGATCGTCGGTCCCTGAACCCCGTTGGTTCCGGCTTCAACACCTTCGATCTGGTCCAGGTAGCGCTGCATCTCAAGAGCACCCCGCTCAAACACTGCCTTCATGTCCTTCAAATGATCCTTGATCGACTGACGAGCAGAGGCTTCCTGATAGGTTGCCATCATCAACCGGAACTCCATCACTTGTTCAGGAGTCTTTGCGTTCAGTTTCTCTGTGTTGTTCGCCTGTGCCATGATCGTTTCTGTTTGGGTTTTGGTTTCCTTGTCGCTTCATAAATAAAGTAACTTTTAAGTATTTTGATTCCAAACAGAAAATTGAGCTAAATTACTATGTTATAATAACATAATTCCTCTGCCCTCATACACCGAAGGCCCCTCTTCAGTCTCCGACCCCCACACCAGGAGCGCCATCAGGGTCGCCATGAACCCGTCGATCTTGTTCTTGACGTTTTCCCTGCTCGGGTAGTACTTTTTGTTCCTCGCCTGCTTCTGGATGACGTTCGATATCATCCAGGTGAGAATCGGATCTCCATCGAACTTGAACTTGCCGTCATAAACGAGGGCCTCGAAATCCTTCATCGGTTCGCTGATGTGCGTGGCCGTCTGGGGCACTTCGATACACTCGATCCGGTTGCCCTCCCACTTCGCCAGGTTGTTGATCAGGTAACCCGACTCGTAAGGGTCGTACCCGAGACCTCGGACACTGAATCGCTTCGCGTCCTCCTTGATGTCCTCTTCGATGTACTCGAAGTCGGTACGCGCACCAGGTGTTACGACCAATCGCCCCTCCTTCTCCCATTGCTGGTAATGCATGTTTTCGGCCTTCTGGACCGTCATCTCCGGCAGGTAGTATCTCAGGAAGGCGTAATAGGTGTTCTCGCGTCTGAAGAGCTTGGCATAGGCTGCAATGTCGATCTTGGAGGCAAGATCCAGTCCCAGGGCGCACTCCTCACCCTCGAAGTCCTCGAGCCTGAGTGTCGGATCCGCTCCTTTCGCCCACTCCACGATGTTGATGAAGGCCTGACCGCTGTTCTGCCATTCGTTCAGATGCTTGCATCGGATGATGTTCTGGCGTTCCGCCTTGGTCATCGCCTCTTCGTACCGGGCAAGAAGGAAATCTTCGAACACCGATACCCCCATGTTCGGGTTCGCTTTCGCCCAGCAACCGAAATCGCGCCAGTCGTCATCCGGATCGATCGTGTAGATGACGGCCCATACTTCATCGTTCTTCATTACCCCCTGCAGGATCTTGATACAGTCCTGTTGCTTCTCGAAGCAGGGATATGAGATGTTCGTGCCAGCGGTGCTGATCACCAGCCGAAGAGGCTGTTCCCTGGCTCCCATTCCGGTCACCATGGTGTCGTACTGCGAAGAGGTCGGGTGCTCATGGTACTCGTCGGTGATCGAACAGGAGGGGCTTGCGCCGTCACCAGGGTTGCCGATGACCGGCACGAACTTCCCGCCGTTGCCGGTGAAGAAGATCCCCGTAGGGTTCGTCTCGGTCCCGGTCAGGTTGACCCGGTAATGCGCCTTGAAGGCCCGGTTTGTGTTCGCCATCCTCCAGGCCGGATCGAACACTTCTCGCGCCTGTTTCTCGGAGGTCGCCCCCGAGTAAACCTCAGGAGCGCCGGAGCTGTCTTCAGCCCCCATGTAGAGGCCGACCAGGGCCGCCATCGTCGATTTGGCGTTCTTCCTCGCAATCAGGGCGAAGATCTCCCGGTACCGGCGCAGGCCGTCCGATTTCCGCACCCAGCCGAACGGGATCCCGAACGAGAACTTCTGCCAGGGTTCGAGCTTGATCCGCTGGCCGCGCCACTTGCCTTTCACGTGGTGGTGGAGTTCGCAGAAGGCAATGAACTTGATCACCAGCTCTTCCCTGAACTCGTAGGGGTACTCGGGATCCTCGGAGGCCTCAAGGTCCTTCAGGTGCCTTCGGGCGGCGTTCTTGATGTGCTCACAGGCCGGAATCCGCCCGTCCAGCACGTCGTCGATGTAGCCGTAGATCGCCGCGATGTGGGAATGCATCATACCGTCAACTGCTGGGTGCGTTTGACGTTGATGGTCGTCCGGTACTTCGACTTGTTGTTCGAGACCTTGATGTGTTTGCCCCACTTGTCTTTCAGGAACTGGATCTCAACTTCGAGCTGCTCCTGGGATCGGAATGCTGAGTTGCCCCCGACGTTGGTGTCCCTGGTTGGCACGAACCCGAACCGGGCATCCACCCAGACGATCCGGTGCTTCTTCAGGTTCTGCAGGGTGAAATCGATATCCACCTTGAGCTTGTTCTTCTCGGTGAACCGGAGTTCACGGCCAATCACCCCGACGACCGACCCCACCCAGGAGTTGAGCAGGAACGGCTGGGAGTGGGAGTACTTCCGGACGTCGCAGGTCTGAGAGAAGCTGAAGCACCTGGCCCCGGCCTCATAGGCGTTCAGGGCGCAGTTGTAGATGATCCCCTCGATCTCATCCGGGTGTTCCATCCTGACCGGTGAGAAGTTCAGGACCGAGACGCAGTACTTGATGTCGTCGTCAAACATAACGACCACCTCGTCCGCATAATGATCCAGAATCCAGTTCCGCACCGACCCCAGCCCGACCACCGCATCGGGGATCCCGATGATCTCGTTCGCGTTCTTCACGATCGTCTGGTAGTCCGGAATCTCGGACTCGGGCACCACCAGTTCAAAGTCCTGAAGGATATGGTGTGTGGTGATGTGCTGGGATCTACCCCTCGACAGGATGACTTTCTTCGGCTGCATGGTACTTCTGGTTCTGGATCTGTTGCATAAGTTCGATCAGGCGGGTGCCATCGACCACCCGGCCGAGCCCCACCTTTTTGGCTTTCTCGGAGAGTGTAGCTTTCACCTTTTTGAGGCCCAGGTTCGTGACCGCCATCACGTAGTCGTTGACGTTGTTGAACAGGAACACGATGTAGTCGTGATGTTCGTTGAACTTCAGTTCCATGTCCTCCACCGTCCGCTGTTCCTCGGCAACTTCCGGATCCGCTTCTTTTTGAGCGGCTTCGATGGTGAGCCCCCAGTCGATCAGATCGTCCTCGTTCCACAGGTTCGACAGCACGTCCCAGTCCCAGTCTCCGAGCTGGATGTTGTCGGCCACGATAAACCGCTTCTTCTCGTCCTCTGAAAGGTCCTCTGCACGTTTGACCCAGGTGTCCGGTATTTCGGTATAACCCAGGTGCTGGAGAGCCCTGAATCGCATGTTTCCGCCGATGAGCGTGTTCGTGGTGTCCAGGACCATCGGTCGCAGTTCCAGCATCTTCGGGAACTCACGGATTGAGTTCACCAGCTTGCGGAATTTTGCGTCCTTGATCACCCGTGGATTGTCCGGGTTGGGGTTGATGTCAGACAGTTTCATAAATGGTTGGTTTGTTGGTTACTGCATGGCCGAGAGTGCCGCGAAGGGGTTGTCCTCAGCCGGTTTGTCGATCTTGATCCGGGTTCGGCTGCTTGGAGTCATGCCGAACTCCGCCCGGAGCTGGTTCAGGTCTTTCAGCGCCTTGTTGTAGATCGGGATGAAGGGGTTCTGGGCGAAGTACCCGCTCTGGTTCGGGGGAAGGATCGTGTCGTATTCCCAGGTACCGCCACGTGCCGCCGCCTTCTTTTTGATCGATTCGGCGAAGGTGTGCATGTCCTTGTAGGCCTGTTTTACTCGCGCCTGCAAAATGCACAGATCCGCAAAGGCGGAGCGGTCAGAATGGGTCAAAATCCCCGCTTTTATGGCCATTTTTGCCTCCAATTTCCACTCTTTTTTGGCATCTGCTTTCAGCCAGGACGGCGGCGTCAACAGGCTATCGTCAGAGCTGCTAAGTGCTTCTGCTGTTTGACTATGCCGGTCCGCTCGATAGGTGCCTTTGATGATGTGCAGATTGGTCGGTTGCGGCTTTCTCCCCCTCATACCCCCCCTGTGCGAATTTTGACATGGAAAAAATGTGTCCCCATCAGTCTATTGCCGCTTGAGCTCACTCGAAATTTCACAGGCCCCCCCGGCCCCCTGCTTCGGCTGACGACGGAACACCTCGTGACGATGTTCGAACTCGTGACAGGGCTTGCAGAGCGCCTCCAGGTTCTCACTCGACCAGTTGTTCCGGTCCCGGTCCTTGTGGTGCACCAGGGTCGAAAGCGATACCTTGCCCATCGCTTCGCATCTCGGGCAGAAGGGATGCAGCGCCAGGATCTGTTTCGACAGTTTCCGCCACCGCTGGGTGTCGTACACCCTCGGGCCGGTCTCCTTCCGGTACTCCCTCGCGTACTCGTTCCGATGTTGCCGGGCATGCTCCAGGCAATACCCATCGGTTCGGTCGGTCAGGCTGTGGCAGCCTGGGTGTCGGCAAGGTTTGCGGATCATCCCAATCTCCTGATGCCTCGGTTCGGAAGCACTCGTTCGACCGCTTCGGCCACCTTCATCGCCATCCGGTCCTCTTGTGCCGTTCGCAGGTAGTCGATGATCGATTCCTTCGTCTCGACCTGTTTGCGCAGGTTCGTTCGCTCCTTGCGAAGCCGGTAGATCTCCCGCTTCAGTTCCTCGGGGCTCAGTTTGTCCAGGTGCACCAGGTCAGGCTTCGTGCCCGTTACTTCGTCGGCCATGGTTCGTCTCGTTTCTCAATTGGTTCGTCTCGGTTCTCGTTGTCGGCTTCAGGTTCTTTCGGTCAGTCCGGCCAGTCTGTGCCCACCGGTTTGGGTTCTCGTCTCGTCAGTCCATGCCGGTCGATATCCGTGTTCAGGGCCAGGAACACTTTGCCGTCTGCACTCCGGCAGGCACTTCGTCCCTCGATCCGCACGATCGATGCCTCTTTCCAGAGCTGGAGCTTGTCGACCTCCTGGACGGTGTACAACCGGCAGGGGATCCCGTCCACTCGGGTACCAGGTGCAGGCCTCGGGTTCTCGCGCCGTTTGCGTAACCAGGAGGCCATAAAGGGGCCGATGCTCTTGATCTCGCCCAGCCCCTGGTAGATCCTCAAGCCGTCGATCACGTCGTCGATCTCCGCTTGCGTGTACCCCTGGTTCAGGAAGGTCTGGATCGTCGAGTACGGGATCGAATGCTTTCCAACCGTATCGTAGACCTCCTTGCCCGACCGACCGACACTCTCCCCTCGTACTCCCCTCTTGTCCTGTCTTGTCCTTTCATTTCCTATCCTATCTAATCCTATCCTATCCGTTGAATTCCGTTGAACATCTGTTGAAGGCTCGTTCATCGCTTGTTCAACCGCCGTTGAACTCCCGTTCAAATTCTCTTCATCTCCTGTTGAACGTCCGTTGAACTGGTGTTGAACGTTCGTTGAACTGCCGTTCAACTCCGGTTTATCATCGGTTGATCCATCGCTGAGCGTCAGTTCAGCATCGGTTGCACTCTCGTTCAGCGTTTGTTCATCGGCTCGGGAACTCCCGTTCAACGCCGGTTCCTCATCTGGTGAACCGCCGTTCGATGTCGGTATGCCGGCTGGTAATTGCCGGTCCCGGCCAATCTTGCGCAATGCTCTTGATTCCGCACTCCGCTTGCCCGCCGTCGAGCAAAGCTCTTTCTTCCGCTGAACCAGCTCTTCGAACTCGTTCATCCGGCGTAGCAGGGATGGGCTCGAAAAGGAGTCATCCTCGAAGACCTCGAATAAGCCGTAAGAGGCCACTACCGCCCGCATCTTCTCACCACTGGTGCCATATCGTTTGGCCAGGATCGGCAACATCGCCATCGGGTACCGATACCCTTCCTGCTCCCTCAGGGTCTCAATCAGCACCCAGTAGATCCCATACCCTTCCAGTCCGAGCTGATCGATCAACAGCATGCACTTGTAGTCATCCTTGGCATTGCTGTCGTGCTTGAACCAGTATGCTGCGTTTGCCATGGTTACTTTGTGTTGGGATTATGAAAACCGAAATGTTCCATCCTTATGTGCGCCGCCTCTGCCGCCGTCAGTGCTCGCCCTTTACGCATAGGAATCGGCCATAGCAGCCAGAAAAGCCGCGCCGGGTATAAGGAGGTCACCCAGGACACGAAAGCCAATCCTCCGGCCTCGGTGACCGCCTCAAGATGCTCGATCTGGTGCGTCTCGAAGTCACTCCACTGCAGCACCAGCCGCCCGTCCTCTTTCTCGGGACGATACTTGCACTCGCAATGCACCGTGACCCCTTTCGGGCCGATCGCCCGGATGTCGCCGGAGACCTTCGCCGATGGAAACGCGCCAACTATTTCACCGCCTTGCCGATTCAGGGTCATGCCGGTCTCGATCTTCTCGACACACCGGTACCCCAGGTCTTTCATCAGCTCCATCGTGATATGCTGGGCTCGTTCGCCATCCGCCCGGTTGATTCGCCCCCTGGCGCTTCGAGTTATCGCCCGTCGATCTGCTTGCATCATGCCGCGTCCCCCTGCCGTCTCGCCTTGCGCCGTTCGAACCGTTCCCGGCTCTTCTTCAGCATCGCCTGTTTCATCTGCCCTTTCTGGCCTTGGCGATCGTAGAAGATGATCTCCATCTTCTTCATGCTGATCTCAAACGCGCCCTGTTTGGCCAACAGGGTTGCCGGGTCCGCTGGTTCGCCCTGCATGCGTTGAGCGGCATAGTCCGTTGCTGCCGCTGAAAACTCTGCCGCTGTCGTTGCGGCCTCCATGATCTGATGGATCACTCCATACTCGTGGATCTCTTCGTGATACAAGCTCATCGTCTGTGTTATCTGGTTTTACAAAAACATGTCAATCTGCTTCTCGCCGATCAGCCGGGTTCGCGCCGTCTCGAGTGCAGTTTCATACCGTTTGGCCTTTTCGACCGCTTCCTGGTCGCCTTCAGCCACTTTCCTGAAAAGCTCTGCAATCTCTGCCCGGTAGTATGGCAGGTATCGGGTTTCGATGAATTCCCGTACTTCGGGATCCGTCACATCGAACTCGGCTGCATACTCTGGGGTCCATATCCTGTTCACGCGCTTTTCCTCCTGCCTGATTTCAGTTCTTCAGCGTACTCGACCAGGTACTTCACTGCCTGGAGCAACTCCGCTTGTGTTCCATATCGCGCCTCAAACCTCGCCTTCCAGGGGTGAACAGCAACCAGTCCAGGGATACCCGTGCCATCCTGATGATGCCCGGCACAGAGCGGTAATACCTCATAGTGTGCGCCTGATTTCGTTCGCCCATCGATATGGTGAATCGATACCTCTGGCATGATCCGGCCTTCGAACAGGCAGGCGATGCATCCGATCGAGGCTACCCGTGTCATGAAGTCCTGCTCTGCTCGGGTTGGTGTTCTACCTTTCATTTGCACCTGAATCACGCCTTTCTGGTTACTTTGCCTTGACTACCAAAGGCCTATTTTGTAAGTTTTTAGTAAATGCAATGCCGGTTCGTTGGTTGCCGCCAGGAACCGGCTTTTTGCTTTTCTGCCTGTTTCTGATACCAGGTCAGCAGTTTTGCCAGGACGATCACCAGCAGCACCATAACCGCCAGTATTGCTATCACCGCCAGTACCTTCATATCCGCGCCATTGATTGCCACCTCATAGACCGCGCTGAATCCGAAGATCACGGCCAGAATGCCGAACGTTTCACGCGTTGTCATCTGGAACCTCCTTTAATGGGTTGTACCGAAACATCTCCCAGCACAGGTAGAGACCTGCAGCACAGATCAGCCCGCCCCAGGCATAGTTGAAGAATTCATTCATGCGTCACCTTCCTGTTGATGAGTCCACATGATTGGATCTGTTCCCTTGCGCACGGCAAAGCAGTTCACGAACTCGTAATGCGTCGTGTATGGCAATGCACAGCGAATGATCCCCCCGATTTGCCTCAGTATCTTTGGCATCCCTCTCTCCTTGGTTTTGTTGAATCCTTACTTCCTTTCTGCCAAAAGACGCGCCACAAGCTCATCGATATCCGTGGATTTCCAGGCCGAGGTACGTTCTGAAAGCTTGACCGGCTTCGGGTACTTTCCATCCTTGATACCGGCATACCATGATGCTCGTGAGACCGGGATTATGCCGGGAATGCCCCGCTTTTTATCTCCGAGGACTTCACTGATTCGGTAGAACCTAAATGACGGTTGTGCTACTTGCTGCTCGTTCATGACTGGGCCTCCTGCTTTGCGAGTTTGAGAAGCCGCCGCATGTTCTCGTTCCTGATCCTTCGAGCCTCCCGGCGACGCTTACTTACCTGCATAGCGATCTTTACAGTCTCATAATCAGAAAGCCGGGCGAGACGCTTGCAGACTGCATCGTAGGAGATTGTCTGCCCTTTGTCCTGCAAAATCTTCGTAACCTCTTTGGCCGTACCGTGTTCCCATTTCGGGGGCTTGTCATAAGGAATTGCTGGCATGGTATTCGTACGTATATTGTTAGAGTGATTTTCGTCATCAAGTCCAATATCCAAATATCTTTAATTTTGTCCAAGATTTTTTAACTCTTAGTCCAAAAAAAATTAATGGATAAACGCGAGTTCATAGACATGCTCAAAGCCAAGGCAGGAACCAAGAGTGATGAGGCTTTTGGGGATATTTTTGGAGTAAGCAAACAGACTGTTGGATACTGGAAAAGCGGCAAACAAGGAATTGACTTCGATCGTTTGTTAAGAAAATTTGGACCAGAGACCTTAAAGTTCATTCAAGAGGAGTACAACATTCCAGCATCCTTACCCGAAGAATCTGATGCTGAAGATTCGTTTATGGCCGAAGCCCGTAAGATTCAGGCAATGTTCGACCGTGGTCTGATCAAGATCGATAGAGGTGAAAAGGACGCTGGAAGTGCATCAGGCCAGGTCAAGGAAGGTCATCAAGAGCTCGCCATCACAATCCCGGTCTTTGCCCATGCCATTGCAGCAGGAAAGCCGGTAACTTGCTCGGGAACGATCGAGGAGTACATCACCATCTCAGCCAATCGGGTTAAGCACCCGAAAGACACCTATGCGGTGAAGGCATTTGGAGACAGTATGAAGGATGCAGGGATCCTGGAAGGAGATCTGCTCATCGTCGATCGAGCGATCGAACCGATGAATAACCACATCGTGATTGCCAGTATCAACGACGAGCAGACTGTGAAGCGATTGAAGATCAAGAAGGGTGCCGTCTCGCTGTTGCCAGAGAACTCGAGCTACAAGCCGATCGCGATCACTGCTGAGATGGACTTCAGGACACTTGGTGTAGTTACTTACGTGATAAGAAAAACCGTGTAATAACCCACAAATCTTCAGATACAAACAAAAATTATGGACAATGATACAATAAGAGAAATTGCCATAACAACAGGCAAAATTGTTGATTTATTAACCCCATATATTGACGGTCCCGCATCACAAATAGCTGGCATAGCAGAAGAATATCTTAAGTATATACGGCGCAAACAACTCATCAATCTTTTTGATAAAACAAATAAGTTGCTTATTAAAAAAGGATATCAATCAAAAAAAATCCCTCTAAATATAGCATTTCCTTTAATTCAGGCAGGATCACTTGAAGAGGATGATTGGATGCAAGATCAATGGGCAAACCTTTTGGCCAATGCGGTTGACGCATCGTCCAGTATTGAAATGAGGCGAGCATTTATAAGCATCTTAGAAGACCTATCACCACTCGATGCTCAGATCATAAAAAAAATATATTCATTTTCCTTAAAATACGACACAACAAATGGCGTATGGACTAAACATTTACCAGAACATCTTTATAGGGAAAAACCAGACACTGAAGACCTTATACCATCAACGAATGTATTAACATCTTTAGGAAACCTATCTCGCCTTGGCCTAATATCTTCCGCTGTAATGTACAGCGGGAAACATGAACTTGACTGCATTTTCCCAACGCAACTTGGTTATAATTTCGCTCGCGCAGTCGATAGAGAGTAGCTATTCTGATTAACAATAAACAGGCCCCACAGAATCAACTTACATTCTTTTATATTATCAATACATGTAATCGAAAGCATCTCAATTAAAACACACCACATATAATTAAGATTCTTTTTTTTTAATACTTTCATTTACCACCCCCAATAAATTTCTTGGAATACGAGAATCAAGCTCTTCAAGTCTACTTCCTTTTTTTAACCACAAAGATCGTATTCCATTATTTTTAGAAGTTTTTTTTAAAACAAAAATCATAGAGTTGTGCAGCCTCTTAAATTTCCTAAAACCAATTTGAGAAAGTTTCATAGTAACATCATTTATCATAAACAGGTTTTATCCGCAAACATTTATTTTTTACACTCACCCTCAAAATCACACACTTATGAATATACGTCATGAATCATGACCTCCAACACATAGAACTCCTTTTCAAAGCGATACTTAAGCCCATATGCAGTATCCCTCTCGACCACAATTTTGATCAATCCGGGTTGATGGTGGTATTCGACCCTTTCTCTTTGGGCAAAATGTTGGCAATCATGCATGGCGCAATACTGTATGGTCCTGAGACACCATGGACCGTTCGTTTCGATGTACTACAGAATACGCGCCAGCGAGAAGCAGGAACAAGACGAGAGAGGTCGACATATCCAACGAGATGAGGGTTCAGCTTACTACACTACTCGGTATACTACTACGGCAAATATTCGGAGACTTAAGAATTGGACGATAGGCGGACGGGGGAAATCCGAAAATTCAGCCAAATGGTAGATGAATGCCAAAGGCCTGAAATGCAGTGGCGATCGTACTAAGATTAGCACCATGCTCCATAGCCTTTAACACAAAGCCTCCAAGTTTTGTTAAACCTTTTTTAAAGCTGTCCTGATCCTTCTGAGGAGAAACCACCTGAGCCTGAAGATCCTTAATGGCAGCATCAAAATCAACTGATTGTTCAGGAGAAAGCACCTGAACAATATCCGTCCGAATAGCTAGGATTTCGTTAATCAGGTTGGATATGGCCGCCGGATCGTGGTTGTTAATTATCTGACGTTCTACTTTCGATTTCTTCCCAATCGGGCCATAGTTATCACCCTCGATATTAACATTGAGCATAGAGAACTCCTTCATTGCATTAAACATAAATTTTTGAAGCCCTTCGTACTCAGATCGCGCCGCTAATAACCTCTCCTCTTTTTCACGAATTTGGTTTTTCAAGCCCTCAACCTCGGCCCTCAACTTTTCCTCCTCACAATTACCTAAATCCTCAATTACTATTGTTGCACTTTCTCCTCCAGCATCCTCCTGGAATGATTTCCATCGCAGGCGACACCCAGGATGATTACGTTCTACAAATTGAATCAGCATAGGAAGCGTAGCTAACTCAAATCTTGTTAATCCGTCCTTATACTGCAAAACAATCCTCGCCTTCTCAGAATACAAGCGTTCAAATTCGCCAGGAGCGAATTCTGTCTTATGCTTACCCTCACGATCGAAATAGACGTACTCACATATAACGTCCTTGATTGACCATCCAGAACGAGTTGCTTCCCATAGCTTTGCTCCGGTGAGATTTGCACCATCAAGATTAGCGTCAATTAAGGATGCTATTGAAATATCTGTATGCTTCAGATCGGCTTTTTTCAGATTGGATCTATCAAGATAAGCTCTCTCCAGATTGGCTCCTTCCAGATTGGATCCCTCCAGATTGGCTCCATGCAGATGAGCTTCCTTCAGATTGGCTTCCTTCAGATTGGCTTCCTTCAGATTGGCTTCCTTCAGATTGGATCCATTTAGATGAGCTCCATTCAAATTGGCTCCCTCCAGATTGGATCCATTTAGATAGGCCCCATTCATGTTAGATCCCAAAAGAATAGCTCTATACAGATTGGCTCCCTCAAGATTGGCTCCTTCCAGATTAGCACTCTCCAAATTGGCTCCATCCAGATTTGATCCATGCAGATGAGCCTCCTTCAGATTGGCTTCACACAGCTTGGCCCCCATCAGGTTGGATTTCATCAGGTTGGATCCCTCAAGATTGGATCCATACAGCTTGGCGCCCTCCAGATTTGATCCCTTCAAATTAGATCCATACAGCTTGGCGCCCTCCAGATGGGTTCCCCTCAGATTGGATCCCTCAAGATTGGATCCATACAGCTTGGCGCCCTTCAAATTGGATCCATTCAGATTGGCGCACTTCAAATTAAATCCATAAAGTTTGGCCCCCTCAAAATTGGCTTTGATTAAATCCGGTTCAACAGCAGCGTTCTCTTCCCGCCACTTATTCCAAACATCCCTCCCATTATTGAGGATCGCCAGATGTCCTGGATTCGCCATGTTGGTTAGTGGGGTGATGTTGATAATGCGGCCAAGAACGACCGGATGAGGGCGAGATTACCAGGTGAGGCAAGGTGCATATCAGTAAGATTGTGGTTCAGCATTGCTATTGGATACTACTCAGGAACTGCTTTATCAATGTACGGAGAATTAAGGAGATGGAGCAATGGCAGACACAGAGGATCCCCTGATATGGATCAGTAATCTGTGTTTTTTTCACCGTCTATGCCCTTTGGAGGAAAACACTCTCGGATGTCTTTCTGAAGATCCTTGACTTGAGAACGGGCAAAAAGATCCAAGTCTTTATCGCGAAGTTTCAGATGCGGAGATAATGCAATCACAGCCTCTCGAAACTTATGATACCCATTCAAGACCGTTTTGAGGTTCCGATTTTTCGCGAGTTTCCTAAAATCATTTTGCCCATCCAAACCCTTCAGTTCAGCGCAAACCCGATAGTCATAAATAGTGAAATATTCAGGATATAATACCGCTAAAATCGCCGAAGCTATTGGTAAATAAAACAAGTATGGCTCTTTTAAAAGAATCTCCATCCGCTTATCATGAGATTCAGCTATAGATATCTTTGTTGTCATATCACGGCATATTTTCTCAAAAGCAACATCATGTGGTAAATCCTCAGGTGCTAATTGCCTAAGTCGTTTTGCTATTTTTGATTTTGATCGATTTGACTTCCATACAATAATTGAAAAGAAGTCAAAGGCATCAATATACCCTTTAGATCGAAAGCGTCCCGATACATCTTGAAACAAGTACGCTTCTTTGTCACTGTACCTCAAGTAATCAGTATTGTTCACTAACACCATAAATACATTTTAGACTTACTATCCATTCTTCGTAAGGTCCATTAGCGCGAAGCCGAAGTCCATAGATGAACTCTGTATATTTTATTATGAATAACCTATCAAAGATCATATCATATAGAAGTATCTGGCCTCATAAAAACATTCTTGCGATGGTATGCAAGGTATGAATATTGACGAGCAGAAAATCGACCAATATTTTTAGCAGGATTAATCCCCCAACTTTTCAAGATCTCTCTAATTTCTGCATCAACAGCAAGTATCTCTCCATCGTCACTGAAAGAAATCCAGCCACGATCAAAAAGCTTATCAACATGGGGCGCTAACAGTAGCCCATTGAATCCATCTATCCGTTCTGCATTATCTGAATCCCTCCAAGGCTTTATATGGCTTGCTATCAGTAGATCCTTGCGCGTTACCCCTGTCACCCGGCAACCCTTTTCAATCTTCTCAAGATTAATGCGGAACATTCCCTGACCGATACGAGCCTTGATCAACTGCTCCTTTTCGGTATGCGCGATATCGGACTGGTTGATAATACTTTCTGCTTCTTGATCCTGCCGCTCTTCTGAAATCGCAATTGCTGCATACACCGCCCCGGTATCGCCGACTCTTAACATATCCATTAAAAGCAGACCAAGCTCATCAGATATCGAAGCAAGATAGCAGCCCTGGTTGCCGTTTCCATCTGCTCTTATTGGCGAATGCTTTTCTGGAAGTAATGAGGCAAACTTTTGAAGATGATCCTTAGGGCTAATAGGTACTTGCAATAGCTTCCATTGAATAAGGACCTCCCAGCCTATCTCTCCCCATCGCTCAGTGGCACCCCCAAATGCGGCCGGTAGTAACTGTTCTCGATAACTGTTCGTCGCCACTCCGATTGCCTTGATCATCCCTGATGCATAAGAAAAGACGACATCGCCAGGCTTGACTTGCGTAAGATTCAGATAGGTCTGATTAAAACCGCCATTAACGTTAGACTTAGGAGACCAGATATAGCCCCCCTCGATTTCAGCACTGAATGTCTGCTTATGGTTGACCCACCAATATTTGATCTTAAGCTTTTTATCATCCTCTTCTTCATCATGCACCTGTTCAGAACTCTGATATGTATAACCCGTTCTTTCTATTATTTCATATCCTCTGCTTTGAAAGTAACTTTTCGCCTCAACAGCGTTATAATCTGTCAATTGAAGACCAGCATGTATTGCAGCAAGCCGAATCACATGCTTGGGCGGATATTCCTTATCATTGACCAGCAAATAATAGCGTCTTGACTTATTAACCGCAGGAAACCCTTCCCTATCAATTTGTGCAACAGCAAAAAGAATATCTTCATTTGTTAAACCATGCGGTATCATCGTCAAATATTATTTTTTTGTCGATAACTAACTTATTTTATCCCCTAAATATTCTGAAACCATTCTACGTCGACAGAAACACTCTCGACCAATTCAGTTTTCACCCCAAGTCTCAACTCTTTCAGCTTGTCCGCCAGCTGATCACCATCCAACAAATCGATCGGTGGGGCGCCATCCCTCGTTGCCTCTTTAATTGCATCCCTGGTAAAGGTCCCGGTTGTCACAAACAGCCCCTTATCTGCCCTGCCAACAAGGGCTCCTCTGAAGTCTCGAATTGTACCAGCCGAAACGGATCCTTGGTACTTTTTGCACTGGAAAAGGACATGAAAACTCAGAAGCCCTCCAATACGCACAATACCCTTTCCATCTATTCCCCCATCACCAGATCGACCAGTCACCTCGACCTGAACAAAACCAGATTCCCTAAGCATCCGCTTCACAAGACGTTCGAAGGCTTCAGGAGCCATCTTTTGAGTCAGTACCTGAAACAACAGCGAACGCCAAGTTTCTGTCCCGTCCTGCAACTCTTCATCTTCCTTCGGCTGAATTGGCTTAGCTGCACGGTCTTTGTTATCCTTTTCTCTGACTTTTCGAACCACGACCTGAGGATCAACCTTGCTCACATCCTTCTTATCAGGAACGATCACCCAGACTCCGCGTTCTGAATTATCGAGTAGGCCATACTTCTTGAGGTAGGTACGCGCCCAGGCAAGGCGATATTCGACCTCTGTTTGGCTGCTCCGTTCAGAATCATGAAGCGTTGCAAGTATCTCATCTGGTAATTCGAGAATCTCCGATACTCGACTATAGATTTCATCGATTGATCCCGACCCACCAAGATCCCGAAGAGCCTGGAGAAGCGGGTTCATAAGCTCATGGTACTTTGGCATATGGTCATGCGTTGCCATGGGCATAGGTGAGTAAGATGGAGAATTGAACACTACGGTACGGCCTCAAACATCATTACATCAAATGTACGCAGAATATGAGAGATAGAGCAAAGGGATAATGCAGAAAAGAGGCGCCGAGTAAGTACACTTTTACTCATCCACCAAAAGACATGTAGTCAGTCTGAGATTTTAGGGGCTAATGGCTTCGTAGGACTTTTGTGGCTAATCTCAAGGTCGCTCTTCCTTATCGCCCCCCTAAATAGTACTGGGGTTCCGTCCCCGCTGACAATGTGTTCATGGCATTCATCAATGGCTGGACAGATGGGGGGAGCTTCTTCAAACGCCATAGGCTTGACGACAATACAAGCTCAATAGCGTTTCAAATAAGGCTCGCCAGACTGCAGACATGAAATGCCTGCTGAAAAGCACGTTGAGAATGAACGGAAGTGATGTGTCCATAAGAACATTAACAGGGATTGTGGTCTCTACTTGCGGATACCTACGGCAAATATAATGAGTCAATGATTAGGGACAACGTGGTTTACTGCTGAAGAAGTGTCATCTACTATCCAAATATTTCCAAAGATACCAAGATGCCACAGATCGGTATGGACGCCATCCCGTCGAAACACGAGCCAACAAATTCGGACCTTTTTCGCCTTCATAAGATTCTCTATAAAGCATCTTCGCAGATCGCTGCAATCCGGCATCACCCAAAGAAAGGACATCAGGACGCTTTAAGCCAAAAATGAGAAACATTTCAGCCGTCCAGGGTCCGATCCCGGGCACCTCCATCAATGTCTTGAGCACCTCTTCATCGGAGAGGTGTACCAAAGCATCCATCGTCAAGCGTCCAGTTGTTATGCGTCCAGCAAGTTCGAGAATATAGCGAATCTTGGGCGCAGACAAGCCAGAAGCCTTCAGCAAATCAACTGGTACTGCCAGAAAATTTTCAGGCGTGAACGGAACCGATACAACCTTAGACAATCGTCGCACAATGCTTTCGGCAGCTTGAGATGAAAGCTGCTGACCAAGAATTGCACGAGTCAAGGTATGAAACGGGCGATATTCCGATTCCGAAAGTGTGCAGTGGCCGCATTCAGAAACAAGCTGCGCCATAACTGGATCTGAATCAGCAAGATGCGTTATAGCGACAGCTATACATTCCGGAGAAAGCCCATAAAGAAAATCGCCCATTTATGCAATTACCGCAGAAGAATGCGCCCCCCGACTATACCCGATTGGTTCAGCCATCAGTTTATCTTCAGTATAAAGATCAAAATCAGTCACCTTGTCGAAGAAAAGGGTATTTTCCAGTTTCCTTTTATTGCCCACAAAATCGCCCATAGGCGCTGTGCCATACGCAAATCGGTGCAACGTCGTATTGATCGCCTCAGAACTTCTATCAACTCCAATCCAGCTGCGGCCAAGCCGCGATGCAACCGCAAGCGTTGTCCCTGATCCAGAAAAACAATCTAGCACTAAATCGCCTGGATTGGACGACGCTTTTATAATCCGAGCTAACAAATCAGGATTTTTCTCAGTAGGATATCCTGTTATATGTATGTTTTGATTGTGTGCATCCCTATAATCTAACCAAATATCCTGAACCGGCACACCTTCGCTATTTTCAAGATATACCTTGCGCCTTGGATTCCCATTTGAAGACCAAAAAATATCTCCTTTCGCATCTAATTCATCCAGAGTTGAAGGCACATACTGCCAATGCTTGCCAGGCGGCGGCAACTTCCCGCGCCATTCCTTACCGGTTTCTCCGTTCCTTTCACCGGGAGCATGGACGGGAACTTTTTTATATCGCCGGCCTGTAGCTTCATCAACATATGGATACTCTTTCAATGCCTTTGCCATATCCCATTCTTCAATGGGACGATTCCAAACATAGGAATCCGTTTTCGTGTAAAACAGAATGTAATCGGCGACATTGCCATATTTCTTGCGCGTATAATTCTTGGGATTGCATTTTTTTCGAGTAATAAAATTTCGATAACAGCCCTCACCAAAAATCTCATCAAGAACGACGCGAAAATGAAAAGCCATGCGCTCATCAAGATGCAAGTATAAAGATCCATCATCGGCTAAGAGACGATGAATCCAAATCAATCTTTCCCTTAAATACTCAACGAAATCTGCCCCTATTAAATGGTCATCATAAGCGTGAGCCTGTTTTCGTGAGTGAAATTCTGACGCAGTTGCGAACGGCGGATCAATGTAGACCAGACGTACCTTTCCGACCACATCCTTATCTCTGGCAAGGTGAGCTAGAACGCCTACATTATCCGCATGATAAAGCCGGTTTTTACCTCCATTATAACGGGAGTCCTGACTATAACAACCAGGAGGATAAGAAAGGATCTCTTCACTTGACTTCTTGCCAGGATATTCAATACGTAACAAAGACGGCTCCGAACCGCAACTTACTGGTTTAGCTTTCGCTCTAACTTTTTTCTGAATTCCAACAGCCATATCAAGACCTCAACCATTTTTCTGTTATTCGATCTGGCACCATCCGCAATGTCGCAACGATAACCCGACCTGCCCATTGTTCCTCGATGTACGAATAATCGTTCCACATAGAGCCCAACAACAGGCCAGGCCCATCATTCACATAGATAACTTTAACATTTGGCATGTCGTGGGCATCAGAATAACCAATAATTTCCTGTGCCACCTCACGATACTGACCAGTGCGATCATCTTCTTGCGCACCACCTCGATCAGAATCGTATCGAGCAAGACCTATCGCCAGAACACGAGCTCCTTCTGAAATAATAAAATCAACTGGACGGTCAGGCTTAGGGTAATCTTTAAAAACAGATCCCATCAGCACATCCTTTCCCGCGCGCTCAGGGCCAATGACATTCAGACCTGGAAGATGACTGCGAAAAATCTCAAAAAGACGCTCCGTTAGATCATAGCCTTTTTTCCCGCGATCTTTGTACTCCCAAAGCAGGGCACACAAGACCTCATCTGGCATGGGACGAGACTGAAATTTCTTCTGAACTTCCACTACATTGCGAAAGCCATGACCAAAACGCTCACAGATTTTGGCAGCATCTGTCTTTCGCTTCAACATCTCAACCGGTGTTTCGGGGCTGACATATTTTTTAAACACACGGCATAATTGAGTACGCATCCATTGGTTTTTTGTTTCCATAATGCTGGCAAACAAATTGGTGGATGAATGCGCCTGCTTTAATAAGAGCCCGAACTCCACTAAAACGGGCTCATACAATCTACAGGCATCAGGCAGAATATCCGGATAATATTCACCTGTTGCTAAGGTAATCCAAGATTGCGCGTCCTCTTTATAATCACGAAAGGTCAGCATTCGGGACACTTTAACTCCTATAAGATTGGGGATTGACACCAAAGCTTCTCAAATCGTACCGATTCGGCCACTGTAAACATCAATTTGTGCTGAATATCCAAGCACTTAAGATAGTCATGGACGGAGATTGATTCAAACTTTCAACACATCCAGATAATCCCCCCATGCCTGCATCATACGTCGGCGCTCATCGAGATGCTTTGATCGATTGTAAGCCGCGCCAAGCCGATCGGGGACCCGGTGCCCAAGCTGGGCCTCGATCGCGTCGGGACTGAAGCCAAGGGTTTCATGTAGCATCGTTCTGGCAGTAGCCCTAAACCCATGGCCGGTCACAGTCTCTCCATCCCAGCCCATTGTCCTCAATGCCTGGGTTATCGTGTTCTCGCTCATCACTCTCGATGCCGCCCGACCAGGAAACACATACTGACTTCGTCCTGTGAATAAATACAGCTCCCGCAAAACCGATACAGCTTGCCGTGAAAGCGGTACTGTGTGAACCTGGCCTTTTCGCTCTGCCTTCTCCCGAACCGTCAGCTTCATGTCCTCCATGGGAATGTTCCACTCCGCGCCATCCAGATCGATGTCTTTCCATTTCGCGTTTCGAAGCTCTCCTGGACGAACGAACAACATGGGGGCCAACTGCAGGGCACACCTGACCACATACGATCCGGCATATGCCTCTAAGTCCCGAAGGAGCCGCCCGAGCACCTCCGGATCCAGAATAGCCGCCATGTTTTTCTTCACTGGCCGCTTCAAGACCTTGCTTAACCCCATTGCCGGGTTGCTGGTCACCCCTGGAGTATCGCTTACGAGTGCAAACGTGAATATTTGACCGATGATCGTCTTGATCCGGTGTGCCGTCTCGAAAGCCTGCCGAGCCTCTACTATACGGAGAGCGGCCAGCACATCCTTTGTCGTGATTTCTGAAATGAGCTTCGAGCCTAGCGGTGGCAGGATATCCCTCTGAATCCGAGATAACACCGTCCTGGCATGTCCTGGAGCCCACTCAGTCTTGGCAACATTGTACCACTGCATGGCCACGCTTGCGAAGGTGTTCTCCTGGATCTCCTTCTTTTGCTGATTTGCGGCTTTGTGACGTTGTTTCTCCTCTTGAGGGTCAATGCCTTCGGCAAGCAAGGATCGAGCCTCCTGATGAAGTTCTCGAGCTTTTTTCAGCGAAATATCCGGGTATGCCCCAAAAGCCATCAACCTCGGCTTTCCCGCAAACCTGTACTTGAAACGCCAAAGCTTCGAGTCCGGTAGTGGCTTGCCGTCTTTAGTATACCGTTTGGCTGGGACATGCACGAACAAACCACCACCATCGAACAGGCTTGTCGGCTTATCCAAAGCCTTGTAAGTCCTTATTTGAGCGTCTGAAAGAGGTACTATCTTCTTGGCCATTGGTATATTTTTGAGCTACTTTTGGGTATACCTAAAAGCTGTTTTGGGTATACCCATTCAAACAGTCACCGTAAAGTATACCCATTTAGCCCAGAATATACCAAACACCACTGGACAACATGAGACACCAGAAACACGAAAACCCTTGATTTCTCAAGGGTTTTCAGACTTCTCTGCATGTTATCAGATTAGCCAAAAGTGGAGATGGCGGGACTCGAACCCGCGTCCAGAACATTGATCGATGCAGTCACCACACTCATCTCCGGTGATTGATTTTTCGTGGACCGATTACATCGCCGGCAACGTGCGGTCCCTTATCCCGAG
>JAAXWP010000074.1 GCA_013334925.1 Chlorobiaceae bacterium | reverse complement strand
ACTGTCAAAGCGGAAAACTTCAGGACCTGGCACTTGCCGGCTCGATTTTTATTAACTTAAAAGTTGAGCGTACAAAAATCATAAGCCAAGACGGATTTTTTGACCAGTCTTGCTGGCCGAAGAAGGTATTCTGTCAACCTGAGCTTAGTCCGAAAATCCGGCTCATCCACGACTTGAATCCCGAGCGCATCGAAGGATCGGGAGATCCCGAAATGGCTGGATTTCTGATCGTGCCGAGCCGGATGGCAAATGCACAGCAGTTCTTCATGCATGAACTTTCTCTTCCTGAATTCAGCCCGCCGTGGCTGGGGCGGTAACGAAAAATCCATTACCCTTACCGCTGAAATTTTATCGGCCCGTCATGGAGTCGTCCTTGCTTACCGGAGCGATGAGATCGGCAACCATGCCTCCTTCACGAAATACCGCCTGCCATTCCTCTTTGAAGGTGACCTCTACACGATCGCATGTCTGGTTTCCATCGTTAAAAAGCACCGTATCGACGTCATCATCCCGTCAAAGCGCAAGGACTATGCTCTCGCCGGCATCGTCAGCCGCCTGTGCGGTATCGAAAACATACTCTGGCTCGGAGCTCATCGCAGGCTAAGAAACACCTGGGTAAACCGGCTGGTCTATGGAACACTGGCAGACGGCTTCATCGTCAACGCCAAACAGATCAGGGAGGCGCTGACCGAAAGCCCGTTCATCCCCGAGCGGAAAGTCAAAGTGCTGTACCGGGGCATCAACTCGACGGTTCTTGACCGCTTCCCCCGTCCAGCCGATCCCGAACAGGGCAAACCCATGCTCATCACGGCCATGGGACGTCTGGACAAGAACAAGAGCCACGACCTCCTGCTGCGCGGCTTCGCCCGATTCATCAACGCACAACCAGGCATCGACGCCAGCGTTGAGATCCTTGGCGAAGGCAATGAACGACCGAACCTCGAGCGGCTCATCCGGGAGCTGGGCCTCGAAGGACGGGTCATCCTGCGCGGATTTGTCGCAACACCCTATGCAGATCTCGCCAGAAGCGACGTTTTCGTCATGACCTCGGAAAGCGAAGGGCTCTCCATCGCCCTGCTCGAAGCCATGTACCTGGGTAACGCTCCCGTCAGTACCTATGCGGGTGGCGGGGTGACCGAGATAGTCACCGACGGTATAAACGGGCTGCTTTTCGACTATGGTGATGAAAATGCACTTGCCAACCACCTCCTGAAACTCTACCTTGAACCTGAATTTCGTCGGCAAATCGCCAGTGAAGCAAGAAAAAGTGTTTCAGAAAGGTATTCAGCCGCCCGCATCGAACGGGAGGTGACCACGTTCTGCAATGAAGTAAAGGCAGCAAAGCACGCATGAACATACTTTTCATCAACTCCATCGGCCGGAACAAATTCGGCGGTGGAGAAAAATGGATGGTCAATGCCGCCAAGGGCCTGACCGACCGTGGGCACGCCGTGGTGCTGGCCAGCAAAAAAAACTCCAAAATCCTTCAATACGCAGCCGAACGCGGCGTCAGGACCGAAGTCTTCGAAATCCGTGGCGACCTCAGCCCACTCGCGACCTTGAAGATCGCAGCCTGGATGAAAGAGCACGATACCGACATCCTGATCTGCAATCTCAACAAGGATGTGCGTGTTGCCGGACTTGCCGCGCGCCTCATCGGCAAACCCGTGGTGCTCGCACGGCACGGTATGCTGCTCTGCAGCCGGAAGTGGAAGCACAAAATCTCGCTCACCCGCCTTACCGACGGTATCATCACCAACAGCCGGACCATCAGGGAGGCCTACGGCGAATACGGCTGGTTCGGCAACGATTTCGTCCAGGTGATCTACAACGGACTGGTCATCCCGGAACGGGTCGAACCGTTCGATTTCTCCTCGCGCTTTCCTGGCAAGAAGATTATCTACAGCGCCGGTCGCCTCTCGGAGCAGAAGGGCTTCAGTTACCTGATCGACGCCGCGGCCATCCTCTCCAAAAAACGAAACGACCTGGTATTCGCCGTCTCTGGTGAAGGCAAGCTCGAACACGAACTGAAAGAAAGGGTCAAGGCGCTGGGCCTCGAAGCATCATTCGTGTTCCTCGGATTCGCTTCCGACATCTACCCATACCTGAAAGGCTGCGACCTGTTCGTCCTCGCATCCCTCTTCGAAGGCATGCCCAACGTGGTGATGGAGGCTATGGCCATGCAGAAACCGGTCATCGCCACCGACGTCAACGGCGCACGTGAGCTGATGGGCGCCACCACCGGGAGCGTCAAATGCGACACCGGCATCATCATACCGCCGAAAGAGCCGCAGGCAATAGCCGATGCCATCGAACGCATCATCGACAATCCCGATGTGCTCGAAGCCTTCGGCAAGGCCGGCCATGAGCGCGTCAGCAGGCACTTCACCCTCCCGGCGATGGTCGACAACCTCGAACGTTACCTGCAGCGGAAACTCGCTGAAAAAGCGCGCACCAGATGAAGCCGAAGAAAAAAAAGAAGCGGCAGTTCAGGCAAGCCTTCGCGCGCTTCCTGCAACGGACAGCTCCGAAAAGAAGCGGTTCCGAGGTATTCACCGGCCCGCTGAACTCCATCGCAATCCTTGCCCAGGAAAAACTCGGTGATTGCGTACTCCTGACCCCGCTCGTCAGAAACCTACACAGAGCCTTTCCCGGAGTCGAAATCCACATCATCGCCTTCAGCCAGGCATCGGCAAGGTTCTTCATGAACGACCCGGATGTCACGGCAGTGCATCTGGCAAAAAAAGAGCCCATTCGATACAAAAAAGAGGTGCTGACAAGGAAATTCGACATCCTCTTCAATACCAAGGACCATCCATCGACGCACTTTCTGCTGCAGTCCAGGCTCATCAGGGCCCGGTTCAAGGTCGGCCACCGCAACCCTTTCCACGAAGGGTTGTTCGACCGGCTGCTCGATCTCGAATACCACAGCCATATGGCCCTGAAGAACTGCGCACTCCTGGAGGTGCTCGGCGTTGCCGCAGACACAGAGCAATGCAGGCCCTCGCTCACCGAAATGGCGATTCAGGAAGAACTTACGAAGTACCTTGAGCTCCTGGAGAGCGCGCATCCTATCGGCATCAACATCAGCGCGGGCGAACCGAACCGGATGTGGACCATCGAAAAATGGAAAACCCTGGTGGATCGTTTTCCCCGGCATCGCTTCGTCGTGCTCTCGGGACCGGAGGATCTCGACAGCAAACGTCTGCTGGAATCAGAGTGCAGCAACATCATGCCATCCCCGCCGACACGCAACCTCTTCGAGGTGAGCTGCATCGTCAGGCGGCTCAGCCTGCTCGTCACTCCAGACACCTCGCTGGTGCATATCGCATCGGGAACGAAAACTCCCGTGGTCGGCCTCTACCGCGAGGCCCCGCAGGACATCTCGCGTTTCGGCCCTTACGCCATTCCATACGAGCTGGTCGTGTCGACAACCGGTGAGGTCAGAGGCATCGAACCCGAAGCCGTAGCCGCAGCGCTGACCCGTCTCCTCCAGGCCAAAGTGACAAGCTGAGACAACGCATGTTGTAAAAGAAGGAACGTATGTAGAAATTTATGGATAAACGTAACGCATGCTAAACGAGCCAATGGCCATCATTATCGTATCGACGCTCATCATTGTTGCCGCTCTTGTTCCACTCATCCGCCACCGGATGAAACGGAAGCGGGCGAAACTGCTTCGCCGCAACAGTGAAATCTGGTCGATCGGGCTATACGAAGGCCCGGATCCCGTGACCCTCTCACCGCACCCCGACGTTACAAATCCGATCCTCAAAGCTGAGGACATTACCGATGTACCCGCACGGTTTGTCGCCGACCCGTTCATGGTCAGGAAGGACGGCATGTATCATCTCTTTTTCGAAGTGCTCAACAGCAACCGCGAGACTGGGGAGATCGGCCTTGCACAGAGCCACGATCTGAAAACCTGGACATACAAGGGCATCGTGCTCAGCGAGAAGTTTCATCTCTCCTACCCCTACGTGTTCGAGCACGAGGGCAGGATGTACATGATTCCCGAATGCGCCAAGTCGGACGCCATACGATTGTACGAAGCGAGCTCGTTCCCGTCCCGATGGAAGTTCACGGCTACCCTTATCGAAGACAACCGGCGGAAACCCCCGCTTCTCGACCCGTCGATCGTCTATCACAACGGCTACTGGTATCTGTTCAGCTACGCCCGAAAGCTCAACAACCTGCACCTCTTTATTTCACGCGAACTGACCGGCCCCTGGAAAGAGCATCCCTCCAGCCCGGTGTTCACGGCAAGTCAGTCCTTCGCCAGGCCAGGCGGCCGGGTAATCCGGCACGATGGAGACCTCTACAGGTACTCCCAGGACGGACTGCCGAGATACGGCAGCAAGGCATGGGCGTTCCGGATAACCGAACTCTCACCGGAGCGCTATCGTGAAGAGCCTTGCCACGGCGGGCCAGTCATCGAAGAAGGCCCCGCAGCCTGGCACAATGCCGGAATGCACACGGTGGATGCCCACCAGCTTGAAAACGGCCGATGGATCGCCTTCGTCGACGGGCTCGAAGACAAGCGCAAAGCGAACTGAAGCTCCCTATGAACTGGAGGCAAGGGGTGGAACCGTTAATGAGCGGCACGCTCTCTGATATGGTGGTGACGTAGGGGCATGGCGTGCCGTGCCCAAATGAAGCCGTTAGCGAGGATGCGATGATTGCCAGCAGCTTGTCATGAGGCTGTCTCATAAGCAAAGCCGAGGCAGTTTCATCCCTGGGAACGCCGAGCCCCAGCTCGGCAGCTTTATCTCATCGAAAAAGCATCCAATCACAACTAACGCAGCTGTTTTTATTCCATTAAAGCGGCACTATGAAAAAAATCAAATACAACCCACCGGCACCTTCGCTGCCATTGCCGAGCTGGGGCTCGGCGCTCCCGGATACTCTTTAACCATCCGATATGTCTTCTGAGACAGCCTCATAACATTCAGCAACAAACGCAAAACACATAGGTAAATCCCTTCTGACTGGATGCTCCGTCCGGCTTCGCCGGCATCAGCATGACAGGAGAAAAGCAGGGGCAGCCATCCATTCCCCAGGGCTGAAGCCCGGGGCAATCCAATGGAAAACGCTTAATAATAAAAGAGCTGAAGCACCCCGCCAGGCATAAAGATCTTGCCCAGGTAACACGCTTCAATCAGGAGTGTTGAACAACGGCACCAGATGCAGCATCTCCGGTTCGGTAGTTGAAATAGCATAGCGGCGGGCGAGACGTCGAAGCACTTTAAGGTCTGCAAGCACATGAGCGGGAAGAGCCCGTTGCCTTTCGTTATTACCGTCGAGATACTCAACCCGTTTGTTCACCCCCACACCACAAATGACATACTCGGCATTCTGTCCATGTTCATTGATGGCAAGTACCAGCGAAAGGATTCCCGTTGAAGGCCTGAATGCCGATCCGCAATCCTTCCGCCTATCGAGCAGACGTTTCAGCAACGTACTTGCAAGCGAACCTGCATAGCGGATTTTCAGATCGTTTGGCAAATGGAAAAAATCAGTGGTGACGATAGGATCGTAACAACCGCTTATCCTGCCGACAAGCAACCTTCTGTCATACACTGAAATACCGGTTACCGGAGCAGAATAGCCTGCTGCATCGAGTACCTCCCTGATCAAAGCCAGACTGCTGGTTCTGGTCAGAATCAACCGGTCCGGACGGGAAGCGAAAATCATGTCGCGCTGTCGCTCATTCAACTCCCTGTTCGGCACACCATCCCTGAACTCTTTGGGATGAATCAGATCAGGATTCAGAACACTGACCACATTCGAAAATCGTCTGACGCTGTCGGCATAATATCCGATTGCCGCATTTGCGCAATAAATCACATCTCCGGACGGAATTTCAGCGCCAGGCTTTGAACCAACTATGACTACCCGTTTTTTTCTGGCACTCATAACGGCAGCTGTTCAAAGGCAATGTCCAAAAGCATACCCGGCACTTTAATCCCCAGAAAAAACCCAGTTAAATGATTTTAACACATATTTATTTATAATATCATCACAATAAAGCACACAAACAATACCGTATGAATACTTTTTCCAGATAAAGCTCACTTCATTTTGCCTGTTCTTCAACACTGCTCTATATTGTGATCACAATCTGCCCACATGATCAGAATCCTCTGCCTACATATCGCCGAAAATCAGGCGAGTTACCGCTACCGTGTCGCACAGTTCCTCCCGTACTGGAAGGAGTATGATATCGACATGCACCCGGTTCGCATAACCAGCAAGAGTTATCCGCAAAAACTGAAGCTGGCGCTCCAGAGCAGGGAGTACGATTATGTCTGGATCCAGCGCAAACCGATGTCGCCACTCTTCACAGCCATCATGGCGCACAACTCCCGACTGATCTACGATTACGACGATGCGCTGTACGCGAAAGAAAGTTACCGTAAGACAAAACCAAAACCGGTCCATCCCGGCTCGAAACAGGTGATCAGCAGACTGAACAATCTGCTGAAACACAGCTCGATCGTTTTTGCCGGCAGTGAAGCTCTGGCTGCGTATGCTCGGAAATTCAGCAAAGGCAACACGTTCATCGTCCCTACCTCGTACGAAAAGACACCTGACCCTCCGATGAGCATCCGAACGGAGGGGCCCGTCACGATCGGCTGGATCGGTAACAACAGCAATCTCTACTTCCTCGACATGATCGATGAAGCCACCTCGGCCATCCAGGCTAAGTTCCCGGATGTCAGATTCTCGGTAATGAGCGGAAAAGCGCCTGTTGGAGTGAAAACACGCTGGGAGTTTGTGCCTTGGTCAAAAGAGGCTGAAGACAGCTGGCTTCGATCGATCGACATCGGGATCATGCCTCTCGAAGACGATGAGTGGAGCCGTGGCAAATGCGCATTCAAGCTCCTCCAGTACATGTCCTACGGCAAACCGGTCGTCGCCTCAGCCGTCGGAGCGAACTTTCAGGCCATCATCAACGGAGTTTCAGGGTTCCTTGCCAGTACGACACAACAGTGGGAACAGGCATTCGCCGCCCTTGTCTCCCAACCCGCACTCAGGGCCAGCATGGGAAAAGAGAGCCTGAACCATTTCCTCACCACGTACGAACGTCAGCGAGTACAGGAGCAGATGGCAAACATCCTGCACAACGATTATCGCAACAATCTGAAAAAACGGTCTCACTGAATACAGAGCTGTCGCGGCACTCTTTCTGCCATCAGCAATAAACCAGGATGGGCTCTTCACGCCGCTACGACTCATTCAGAATGACAGCGACTGACCTTGAGTTTCTTTGCCTCCCATTGTCGCCGGAGCAGTAACCCGGATCCACCGACATCAGCAGATACCCCGCAATCAACTCTTCCCCACAAATCGGATTGTTAATTTTCCGAAAATTATTTTTATTAATACAATTGTATTAACCCCCTTAATTGCATCTGTAGTAGTAATTGCATCGCTGATGAATACCCTGGACCTGACCAAGTCCCGCCTGCTCGGCAAAGGTTCTTCACGTCTCTGTTACGTGCACCCCGAAGACTCGAGCAAATGCATCAAGGTCACGTATACCGACAACCCCGGACTGAATGCCGAGGAGATGAAATACTACCGGCGCCACCTGCGCCATGGCATCTCCTGGGAAATGCTGGCCCGGCCTTACGGAACAGTTGACACAACCCTTGGCCCCGGAGTGGTGTTCAGCCTTGCCTACGATTTTGATGGCAGGATCTCGAAAACACTCGCCCACTATCTCGCGTCTGATGACTTAACACCTGCAGCTCCCCAGCTGACCGCCCTGCTCGGCAAGTTAAAAAGTTACCTGCTCAGGGAGTGCATTGTCGTCAGGGAGCTCAAAGCCGATAACCTCGTTTACCAGCTCTCTGCACCCAACCGCGGACGACTCGTTCTCATCGACGGCATTGGAAACAATCAGCTCTTACCTATAGCGAATTACATAGACCGACTGGCCCGAAAGGTGATCAGCAGGAAGTGGGAAAAATTCGAGCGCCATCTGCTCGAGGACTATCCGGACAACCCGGTACTCAGGGAAATCCTGAAAGC
>JAAXWP010000022.1 GCA_013334925.1 Chlorobiaceae bacterium | reverse complement strand
TGCCAGTTCCTGAAGTGCTGACACAAGCCGAATTGGTTCAACCGATCGCTTTGGCGAGTCTGGTCGCATCGACTTCAAGTTGCGGCGTCTGGCTGTAGTGTCCGGCGGTCAGGTCTGCACGTATTTTCGCCAGCAGGTCTTTGCGGGAAAGGGTGTTGTTGCTTGCATACATCTCTTTGCAGAAGAAGTAGGTGAATGCCCCATGCCACCCTCCGGCGATGTTTGCGTCCGCACTGGTCTGGTCGGAACGGCATGCCGCCCAGAGTATCTGCTGCGTCACCCCTTTCTCATGCAGTCCGTGCCTGAGTCCCCGCGGGCGTTTGTTCTCCACCTCTTTGAACGCTTCCAGTGACGGCGGCGGAAGGTATCGCGGCCTGCGATCGAGCAGCATGTCGATGGCTTTCAGTCCCGTTCCGCTGTGGCAGGTGTCCAGGTACACTTCAAGCAGCACGTTGTCTGGCACCTGTACGAAAAGGTCCCGCAGTTCGTCATCGACGATGATGTGGTTTTTATCCCATTGATTGCCGGCCTGGGCAAGGTCGTACGGGCAGAACGCTTCATCGGCACGATCAGGTTCGTCGCCGCTGAGATCGGGCACCTGTGTGCCGTGGCTGGAGAGGCTGAACACCAGGTAGGCGTACTTGCCGGTTTTGGCTCCATCGACCATTTCCCTGAGGTTCTTCATGATGTTGGCCTTGGTGGCCTTGGCATCGGTCAATACCGTAATGTCGCCGCTCTGAAAGCCGAGCAGCTTCTGCAACAGTGCCGACATGTCATGGGCGTCGTTCACACAACCCTGCAGCGTGGCACTGGGGTAGTTTTTGAAAAGATTGATTCCTGCACACAAGGCTTTTCTGGTAGACATAGTCTGCCTCCTCTGCTTTTAAGATGAATTATGGACAACCTCCAGACAGCACATAACAGAGATGATCAGGACCCCGGTGAGGAGCTTGATTCCAGAACTGCGAAAAGTGCGCACAAGCGACCCGGCTACAACAGGCTGACTACTGGACGAAAAACCGTAAACGATGTGAAAACAAGGGCATGGGATGGGGGATTTAGAGTTGAATTGCCAGATATGATTGGGGGTTATGCGCAATCCTGCCACTCTGTAGATTGAATCTACCGGATTTGCCTTTCAAATACAATCGGTCGTCCGGCAGTCTCGTTTATCGCATGGAGTTTTCTGATGCGTGTGCGGTTACACGATCAACGAAATCGATGTCCGGATGGATTGCCTGCCGTTTGTTCCGGAGATCAACAATGGCTGTACGTCCGGAGTGTCAGTGTGGCCTTTATGTTTTGAGGGGGCCGTGTTACTTTTCAGGAATGGATCTGTGCATCAGGTGCGTTCGTGATGCTGAACATGCAAAAGGAAATTAAACTCGATGAAGCCATGACTGTAACCGTGATTCATTCTCCTGAACCGACACAGTGGTATAGCCGCGAGACGTCGATCGGCAGGGTTTCCATAGTGGAACAGCATGGTTCTCTCACAGCTCTTTCTTTTGAGGGGGAAGAGGTTCCGGTAGCCGGCACACCTGGGCTTACGCCGTTGCTGGATGAAGCGTTCAGGCAGCTCGACGCCTGGCTCGCCGGCGAGGTAACCGGTTTTTCCTTGCCGCTGGCTCCTCAGGGTACCGGTTTCATGATGGCGGTCTGGTTGGCGCTGCAGGAGATTCCTTATGGTTCGACATGCACGTATCGCGAGATTGCGGCGCGTATCGGTTCTCCCGAGGCTGTCCGCGCCGTTGGTACGGCCTGCGGACGGAATCCGCTGCCGATTTTCATTCCCTGTCACCGGGTTGTTCGCACTGACGGCGGCCTGGGCGGTTACCGCGGTGGCAAAAGCCTGAAGCATGCACTGCTGGGGCTCGAGCAGGGGCGTGGGTTACGGCAGGAGTCGGATGACTGACCCTCAATTCACCCACTCAACCCGCCTTTTCTGTAGCTCACCTTTTCCTTTATCTATATCCGGCTTTTTTCGTCATGCGGATTTGTGTGTGGCGCTATGGTCTGTCTGAAGCCTGATACTGGTGCGGGAACCATGCATAAGATTAACTGAAAAATAATTTTACACCGACTTCCGTGATGTTTTGAATTTGTGTTGTGATTGTTACATTGTTCATGTTGTATCTATGAGCAGCAATGGCTCTGTTCTTAAATAACATATATGTCTCATCTGCTGTGATGTTTTGCGGCTGAGACAAGCTCAGGGTCTTCGTTGACGTCATGGATTTTCCCCCACTATGACATCATCAGATTGAAAAAATCACTGCTTTTTGCAGCAGCATGCTTGCTCTCATGCAGCGAAGTTGCTGAATGCGCGCTTCCCGATGCAGGAAGCATTCTCAGGGAACAGACGCCTCGGCGAGAAAGCCTCGACCGGCCTCAGCATCAGCTATCGGAGTCGGCTGACAAGGACGAGCGTATCGAGCCGACGTTTACGCTGATGGTCAAGGCGTTTCGTTTCAGCGGTTATGACGGGTTGGTAACCGAGCCGGAACTGCAGCGGCTTGTCTCGGGCAGTGTCGGCAGGAGCCTGAACTCGGTCCAGCTCCAGGAGCTGGTGGAGCAGGTGTCGGCGTTGCTGAAAAAGCGGGGATGGCTGCTCGCAAGAGCCTATTTCCCTGAACAGGATCTCAGCTCCGGAGTGGTGACGATCGCCATTCTCAGAGGGGAAGTCGAGCGTGTTGCGATGATAGAGTCGGATCCGTCGAGACGGCTCCGCAAGTGCGTTGTCCAGCGATACGCCAACGCTGGTGTACGTGCGGGTGAGGCGCTCAGTCAGGATCGTCTCGAGCGCTCGGTACTGCTGCTGAACGATCTTCCGGGTATGAGCGTCAAGGCGGTTATCTCTCCCGGCAGCCGCTCCGGGACCAGTATTGTCAGATATCTGGTCAGTGAAAAATCTTCGGTATCCGCGGTCGGCTGGCTCGATAACTATGGCAATCGGTATACGGGAACGGGACGGGCGAATGCCATGATTTCGCTGAACGATCCACTCCGGATCGGAGACCAGTTGACCCTGACCGGCACGCTGTCGGGTGGATTGAACCTTGCTCGTCTCGAGTATCGGGTTCCGGTCGGGTTCAGCGGATTGAAAGCCAAGGTTGCGATGACGGGGATGGATTATGAGTTGCAGGAAGAATTTTCAAGCCTCAGGTATCGCGGAGAGAGCAGCATTATCGAGGCTGGTTTGAGTTACCCGATCAGGAGGAGCCGCCTTTCGACGATTACGGTAGGGGCTTCCTGTTCCGGTAAAACCCTGAAGGATCGTCAGAATGGCAGTGTGCTTCACGACAAGCGGGTCAAGTCGGGCAGTTTCAGTGTCGAAGGTCTGATGTTCGATGATCTCCTGGGCGGTGGCTCGACGAACTGGAGTGTTTCCGTGACCAGTGGAAATTTCCATGAATCGAACAGCCTGGCTTATGCTGATGCCGTTGACAACGGTACCGAGGGCGGTTACACGGTTGTGAATACAACGCTGAACAGGGTTCAGCGCATTTCCGACCGGACGAACCTGAATCTTGCCTGGAACGCCCAGTTTGCTGATGGAAACCTCAACAGCAGCGAGCAGTTCTATCTTGGCGGGCCGAACGGCGTTCGTGCCTTCCCTGTCGGAGAAGGCGGGGGGGACGAGGGGCAGTTGCTGAATGTCGATCTGCGCTATCGGTTACCATTGTCTCCAGATTGGGGCAAGGTGGAGCTGGGCGGGTTTTATGACGCAGGCTGTATAACGCTCAACAAACATCGCTTTGCTGGAGATGTTTCAACGGCAACCGGTCGGAATTTTTACTGGTTGCAGGGGGCGGGTGTTGGTCTGAACTGGGTCTACAGAGCTTCGTACGTTGTCAGGTGCTCATGGGCTCATGCCATCGGTGATAATTCCGGTCGCAGCACTGATGGCACGAACTCGGACGGTAAAGCTGACAACAGTCGATTCTGGTTACAGGGGATTGTCTACTTCTGATCTGGTTATGTTTTTCATGGACCATTGAAAACCCCGTTGATCGCAAAGTATCCGCCGTAGCTTCCGCAGGACATGACCCCCTGATGGCCAGGGAGCTTCGGATACTTTGATCAGCGGGAATGGTCTTGTTCGTGGTTCGGTACCATGTTTTTTTCCGGTTTCATCAGCACTCTTCAGCACATCACAGTTCAAGTCGCTGTGTGACCTCTTCGAGAACACTTTTCCATATTCCGGGTTTATGCTGCCTGAAGAGCGTTGCGGCAGGATACCAGGGGCTCTTCTCTCTGTCGAGCATCCATCTCCAGTCGGGATTGTAATGCAGCAGGATCCAGGTCGGTATTCCGGATGCGGCGCACAGATGAGCCACGCTGGTATCAATGCTGATAACCATGTCCATCAGTTCAGCTATCGCCAGGGTATCCCGGAAGTCCTTCAGCTCATCGCCGTAATGAGCAATGAGCTGTTGTGACTGAAACGTCTGCATGTCATCTTGACGGATCTCTTTCTGGAGACTGACGTACTCGAATGTCTCAGGCAGATGTTCAAGCAATTCCTCAATCCGGATGCTTCTGTCCGGCAGATGATCCGGTGTGGTATTCCCGCTCCAGACGATACCGATTCGCATCCGCTTCTGTTTTTCCCCGATGCGCAGTTTCCATTTATTCAGCCATTCGGAGCTGCTCCTGAAGAAACGCCACATCACCGGAATCGTATCCACGGTGGTACCAAAGGCGAGCGGCAGGCTCAGCAATGGGCAGAACAGATCGAACCCGGGTAACGGATCTCCGGTTGCCACCACTTCATCGACTCCTGCAAGTTGCCTGCACAGGCCGGTCAGAGATTGCGGAACCTCCAGCACTACCCGGGCCCCCATGGCAGCGACCAGTGGCGCATAACGGCAGAACTGGATGGCGTCACCCAGGCCCTGTTCGGCATGCAACAGTATTGTTTTTCCGGCGATCGGCTCGGAACCGAGCCACAGCTTCTGCCTGAACCTGCGTACGGCAGGCTGGTGCCGCGTCACTTTCCATCGCCACTCATAGAGCGGCCATCCCTCCTCGAATTTGCCATTCAGAAGCAACGTGATCGCTTTGTTGAATACGGCATCCGGATAATCTGGCCTGATGGCGATCGCCTGATCATAGTTCTGAACGGCTGCTTCCAGCCGGTGAAGATCATGCAGCGCACGTCCGCGATTGTACCAGGCTTCAGCGTATTCCGGCCTGACGGCGATAGCCTGCCTGAAACTCTCCAGTGCCGGTTCGATCTGCCCCAGGCGCAGCAACGCCACTCCTCGGTTCGACCAGGCTTCGGCATAATCTGGCTTTATGGCTATCACCCGATCATAATCCATGACAGCGTCACTGAAGCGGCCAACCAGCTTCTGCACGTTTCCCCGGTTGATGAGGGCCTGGACGAAGACCGGGTGGAGGATGATCGCCTTGCTGTAGCTCTCGATCGCCGAATCGTGATCTCCTGTCTGCTGCAGGGCATTGCCCAGATTGAACCAGGTTTCCGCGGTGTCGTTCCTGATCGCGAGCGCCTGTTTAAAACTGTCGACGGCATCCTGCAATTGCCCCAGGGCCTGCAGCGCAAGTCCACGGTTCGACCAGGCTTCAGCATAGTCAGGTTTGACTTCGAGCGCCTTGTCTATGAGCTCGACAGCCGAGCCGAACTGTTTTGCCTGAATGGCCGTGACTCCAAGCAGGTGCAATGCCTGGGCGTGAGACGGTTCCAGCCCGAGGATTTCGAGGTAGCCGGATCGGGCTTGCGCAACGTCACCCCGACGGTGGTTCGCTATCGCTTCTTCTAACAATGGTTGTATACGGGAGTTCGGCAAATCCATGATGCTCTGGGGGATAATGATATCGGGTGGTCGTGCCGCCTGTTTTCATATGGCAAGATACACATCATCGCTCAAGCTTTTTTGGATAACAGGCAGGGTGATGCCCTGTGCTGGCGTGTAGGTGATTGCCTTATGTGCTCATTGTGGCATGCGATACGGGTGTGTTCTATGCGTATTGATGATTTATCTATCGCACAAACAAAAATAGTGTACGAAATGTGACTATTTGAATATGAGAAATGTATATATTGTCAGTGAAGAAACCTATGTGCAGGTAATTCGAGTTCCCCATCCCCCACTATGAATAAAGTACATAAGATCATCTGGTCGGTGATCAAGGAGAAATGGATCGTCGTATCCGAGAAGGCGGGCGCGTCCGGTTGTCCGGTTATAACGCGCAGTGCCCTGAGTATCGCAGCGTTGTTGTCTTTCAGTAAACCAGCCTTTGCTATCGATCCCGGAGAGCTGCCAAACGGTGGCGTTATCTCTTCGGGCATCGGTTCGATCTCATCCGCCGGCAGTGCGATGACGATCACCCAGACGAGTCCGAAACTTGTTGCAGACTGGAAATCCTTCAACATCGGCGAGCAGGCTTCGGTGAACTTCGTGCAGCCCGGAGTAGATGCGGCTGCGCTTAACCGGATCCACGACCTGAATCCCAGCCAGATCATGGGTCGTCTCAGTTCGAACGGTCAGGTGTTCCTGCTCAATCACTCCGGCATTGTGTTCGGCAGGACGTCCCGGGTGAATGTCGGTGGACTGGTGGCCACGAGCCTCGACATGGATGACGACGATTTCATGGCCGGGAAATATCTGCTGAACAGCGTCGGAGGAGCTGCTTCCGTGCGCAATGATGGTGCGATTACGGTTTCACCGGGGGGCGTCGTGGCGCTGATCGCTCCTGTGGTTGAAAACACCGGATCGGTAAGAGCTGATGGCGGCAGCGTGCTTCTTGCATCAGGTAACCGTGTGCATGTCGATTTTGGAGGCGACGGCCTTATCACTTACGAGATTCCTGAAGGGGCTCTTGACGCCCAGGTGTCGAACAGCGGTCTGTTGAAAGCCGATGGCGGGTTGGTGGTGATGACGGCCAAAGCCGCTGGCGCGCTCACCTCCGCGGCTGTCAACAACACGGGGATCGTCGAGGCCAGGGCACTCGGCGAGCGCTCGGGCCGTATCATGCTTCTGTCCGATATGCAGCAGGGGACGACCACTGTCGGCGGTCGCCTGGACGTATCAGCGCCAGCGGGAGGCGACGGCGGGTTTATCGAAACCTCGGCTGCGAAGGTCAATATCGCTGAAACGGCAATCGTGTCCGCTTCGTCACGGTATGGCGCGCGGGGCCAGTGGCTGATCGATCCGACGGATATGGTCATCGGCGCTGACAGTTACACCGGTACCGGAGGTATGTCGGCGAATGCCATCATGAGGGCTTTGAACGGCCTGTCCGGAGATGGCAGCGATGGCACCGATGTATCCATTCAGACGGTGGCGGCCGGCAGCGACAGCGGTTCGATCACCATCAACGCTCCCATTACCTGGTATAAATCGGCACTGACGTTTCAGGCTCATGGTGACATCAACGTCAATGCTTCGCTTACCTGGGACAGCGCGACCCTGTCGCTCGATGCCCGGCGGAATATAAACATCAATCAATCGCTGATCTCCGGATCATCACAACCCGTCAGCCCGGCAAATCTCGATCTTGACGCGCTGGGTGATATCAATGTCAATGCCTGGTTGTCGTTAGGTGCTTCTCAGAACCCCGGATTGTCGACCGTGGCTTTCCATGCAGGGCGGAAGATCAGCATTGACGAGGGGATCGACTCATACGCTTCCATGCTTACGCTTCAGGCACAGGCCGGAATCGATATCAATCGATCGATCCATTGCTACGGAGGTACGCTTGACCTTGAGCCGGGAACCGGGGAGGTGACGTTCGGTATCAACTATAACGGCCCTGAATTCAATGGATCGATCGATTTTTATGACCTCGACTGGTCAAAGCGTTCAGGTTCAGGTTTTCTGACCATCAGTGGTGTTCCGTATACGGTCATCTCCGAGCTTGGCAATCCCGGTGACGAATCGAGTGCATCCAATCCCCTGACTCTGCAGGGACTGACACGAGGGGATATGAATGGCCATTATGCGCTTGGATCGAACATCTGGTCTTACGATACCTTTTCCTGGAACCATACTGACCAGTTGAAGCAGTTCGATACGGTCAATGGCTGGCATACCGCCAGTGGGTATCTTGGTTTTATGCCTATAGGGTATGACGCTGTATCGCATACCGCCAGTTCGTTTGCCGGTACGTTCAATGGATTGGGTCATGCGATCACTTACCTGTACATGAACCCTGCAGATTCCGGCGGCCTCTTTTATCACCTCGATGGGGCGACCGTGAATAATCTGTCGCTGGTAGAAATGACAATCACCAATGCAGGTTCTGCAGGAGGGATTGCTGCGTCCGCTTCGGGAGCGACAACGGTGAGTGGGTGTTTTGTTACCGGAAGGATAACGGGGGCCGATTCCACCGGTGGATTTTTTGGCTCGACCGGGGGTTCCGATCCCTTGATCACCATAGTCAACAGCAACAACTACGCTGCCGTCGAGGTGTTCAATGGCAGTTATGGCGGAGGTTTTATCGGGTATGCAGGCAATGACAACCACAATGGAAGCATCAGCATAACCGACAGCCTGAACCGAAGTGACATTGTCGGGTATCAGGGCTATCTGGGAGGGTTCATCGGTACGAGTGCATTCAACAGTATCACGATCACCAACAGCGCCAATAACGGGGGGGTCTGGTCGAACCTCGGGATTCGGGATTATCTGGGCGGATTCATCGGTCTTGCGAGTGGCAAACCGGTAGTAATTACCGACAGTTACAACTCCGGCCAGATCAGTGGAGGCCCCTACGACAATCACTCTGTGAACGGCGGCATAGGCGGTCTGGTCGGTCAGGCAGGTGATCTGACTATTACCTCATCATTCAATAGTGGGAGCGTCCATGGTTGGGCCGGGGTCGGTGGTCTTGCCGGTATCGCTCAATGGTTGAGGGTCAGCGATTCGTACAATAGCGGTGAAGTCACGGCCACCTCCGAAGTTGCGGATGGTTCAGTTGGCGGCCTGGTCGGCAACATACGGTATCTGGGGGAAGTCGACCCCGCTGTGGCCAGTCATACGCTTGACGTCACCAATTTTTATAACAGCGGGCAGGTAACCAATACCGGGAACGCTTCGAATGCCGGGGGCGTCGCAGGCCAGATGGATACTGCGTCGGGCACCTATGCAAGTCAGCTCAGCGGGACGTTCTGGGACAGTACCGTCAACCCTGCTCTGACTGACAACGGCTATGGTACCCCGAAAAGCACCAGTGAACTGCAGACACTCTCGACATTCACCGCTGCAGGCTGGGATATCGATGACGAAGGTGGAACCGGCAGGAAATGGAGGATCTATTCGAATGATCCCCTGACGCGGACGGTATCATATCCGCTGTTGCGTCATTTTCTCGTGCCGCTGATAGTCAAACCGATCGACCAGACCAAAACTTATGGCTCTGAGCTGGCGCTCGATGCTTTACAGATAACGACCATGCTGGCGGGCAGCTTCCAGGTGCCAGGCAAATACGTTAATGCCCGGGGGATTCTGTTCGACCAGAAAGCTCCGTCAGCAATACTTGAGTGTGACGGCACCGATCCGTCAGTGTCTGCAGGTACTTATCCGATCAGGCTGAAATCGGTCAATGGTGATACGTTCAACATCGCCGACTATGACATGGTTTTCGCAGACGGGTTGCTGACCGTCGATCCCAAACCGCTCGATGTGACCGGCAACAAGGTGTATGACGCTTCGCCGACATTTAACGCAAACCAGTTGACGATTGACGCATCCGGTCTGGTTGGCAATGATACCCTGCCATCGATCAGTGGCTATGCAGAAAGCTCTGGCAAGGATGTGGGGATCTATCACGCCTGGGCGTTGAACGAACTGAAACTGAACAACGGAAACTACACCCTCATCGGAGGAAAAGTCGATGTCGAAATCACCCCTCATGAGGTCTCGGTTGCCTTTCTGCACGGAGAGCGCACGTATAATGGCACAACCGATGCACCGGCGAGTATTCTTTCGGTCACCAACGTGCTTCCGGGGGACGATCTGCGTTTGACCGGAACCGGTGTCCTGAGATCGAAAAATGCTGGTGAATGGGGATTTGCGAGCGTCGGAAGCCTTGCGCTCGACGGAACCTCTGCAGGGAACTATATCCTGACCGGTATCACCACCAATGGAAGCTCGGTGAAGATCACCAGGGCGAACTACCAGACGATCGAGGGCTGGAAGTATTATGATGGCAATGCCGGTTTTGATCAGGTCTGGATCAGCGGCGTCAATGGTGAGACTTTTACAGCCACTGCAGTCGCCGACAGTAAAAATGCCTCCAGCAATGCCGGTGCGAAAAAGTTCGTGAGTGTTGGGACAGTGAGCGGTTACGATATGTATTCGCTGACAGGCAACTACAACACACTCGATCCTCTCACGATTGGCACGAACACGGCGACAATTGATAAAAACAACCTGTGGGTGGAGTCGCCCAAGAGTAAGGTGACGTACAACGGGACGACGCAGACACTGGAACCGGATGTGGTCGGGCTCGTGAGTGGAGACAGCATTACGATAAGCGGCAAAGCTGCGGGCAGGAATGCTGGCGTTTACAACTCCAGCCTGTCGGTCAGTGGCGCTGACGCGGGAAACTATTGGATTTATATCACGAATGGTAGCCTGACGATCGACAGGGCGACGCTGACGATAACCCCGAAGAGCGACAGCAAAACTTACGGCGATACGACAACCACCGGGGGAGCCTCCTATGTCAGCGGTGTGGCGAGTGTGGACAGTTCGGGCAGCGACCTGCTTTACCAGTTGAGCGGTTTGCAGGGTGAGGATTCAGTGACTGGGGTGAAACTGACGAGCCCTGGTGGTTATGCCATGGCATCTGTTGGGAGTTATGACATCACAGCCAGTGATGCAAACGGTACCGGACTATCCAACTATGCAATCGACTACACATCTGGCGCGAAACTGACGGTAACGCCGGCTATGCTCTTGCTGAATATTTCGCCCAAAAACGATACCAGAACCTATGGAGATACGACAACTGTTGGCGGAGCTCATTACGATGCCGATGGTTATGCAGATATCAATAACACATCACTTGAATCAGCTGATTTGTATAGCGTGAATGGGTTGCGGGCAGGTGATTCTCTTGATGGGGTAACCCTGTATAGTAGCGGTGGACTGCCTGCAGCTCTGGTTGGTTCTTACGATATCGAAGTTGACAATGCCTGGGGAACTGGCATATCAAACTATACGCTTGTAAACACATCTGGCGCGAAACTGACCGTGGCGCCTCGGCCGATCGTCGTGAAAGCCGACTCGAAGAGCAAAGTGTATGGCGAGGCAAATCCCGGATTGACCTATACGGTAGAATCGGACAAAGGAGCCGGGACCTCGAGTCGCGGTCTCCTGAGCGGAGAGATTCTTACGGGAACTTTGGCGACAACGGCTTCGGCCAGCAGCAGTGTCGGCGATTATGTGATCGGACAGGGAACGTTGATCGGGTCTGACAACAGCAATTATGCGATTACCTATGTTGACGCCAACCTGACGGTGACGCCTCGGCCGATCACGCTGGTTGCGGAGGCGAAAAGCAAAGAGTACGGCGAGGTCGACCCGACGCTGAGCGTCCGCGTGAGCGAAACGGATGGTATGGGCCTGGCGTCTGCGGACACCATGTCTGAAGTCACAGGTCCCTTGAGTCGCCAGAGCGGTGAGCATGTGGGAGTGTATGACGTGGTTACGGGCAGCGGGAGCAAATCGTCGGATTACGAGGTCAGCTTCCTGACGGACAATAACGCTTTCAGTATCACTCCGGCACCGTTGACCATAACGGCCAACTCAATGGAGAAGCGTGCCGGGGAATCCCTGACCTTCTCCGGTACGGAATTTTCTTCTACGGCACTTTACCACGGCGATAAGGTGGAACAGGTGACGCTGACCAGTGCCGGCGCAGCTGCTGACGCATCGGCAGCTGGCAGTCCCTATCTGATTGTGGCAAGCGATGCCGCCGGATCCGGGCTGAGCAATTATGATATCACCTATCTGCCGGGTAACCTGAAGGTCGTTACGCCATCGGCTCCTGCCGGGCCGATTATATCTCCACAACCGGCCGACCCTGGATTACCCGTGCCGATTGCCCCGATCGTTGGTTCTCTGGAATCTCCTGTTCAGAAGATGCCGATCAGTAAAATCGAGGAGCTCAACTCCCCGATTCAGCCTGAGCAGCCGCTCGTTATCGTCTCGGAAGAGTCGGAAAGAGAGCATGCTGATGTGGTGGTGAAAGTGTCCGGCACCGTTTCAGGAAAGCTCTCCGTCAATGTGCCTCAGGTGCTTTCCAGACCAGGTTCGAAGTTCTGGTTCCCGCTTCCGAAAGAGATCGTGAATGGTGCGGAACCGTCGCAGGTCCAGGTGTCTATGGGAGATGGCGGGCGACTGCCGGGATGGCTGGCATATGACCGTCCGGCCATGGTGTTCACGGCTGTCGACATACCCGAAGGCGCCTTGCCGCTGCGTGTCCGTGTCGATGTGGCCATGCGGTCGGTACTGATGGAGATCAGATCGGAAACCGGATCGGGGAGTATCATCGAGAATCGGGAGCTGCTGAATTGAAGGGAGAGCCTTCTGAACCTGCATCGGGAACGGTTGACATGAAATCGACATTTCTGAAATTCATGTGCGATTGTTACTTCGGCAACAATAACTCGCAAATGAACGCCAGACACAATCAGTCATCCTGAACGAAGTGAAGGATCCATCTTCTTTTCAGGAAGGAAGTTATGGATTCTTCTCCCGACAAACCGGGATCAGCATGACATCGTCTGCTGTCATGGTTTGCGGACTTTAATCGCCGGAGTAATAAGCGCAGGAATTTGCCATGATCTGACGTCACAGAAAAGATCGCATTCCAGTACACCATGGATGCGATCTTTTTGTGAATTGGCCGTCTGGTGACGCATAATATCATGGTTTTTCGTTATATAAAGAACGCAAGTCTGTCAGGAATAGCGCCTTATCGTCACGATTCCTGGCGCATCATATCCCTTATCGAGCACCTATCATCATGATTTCCGGATTGCGAAACTGTTATTCAAGAGTTCTTGCGGTAACTCTGATCTCGACAAGCGTCCTGTTTACCGGTTGCGGCAAGAAATCGGACGAAAAGAAAGACATGATCCCATCCCTGCCGGTGATGCGGGTGGAGTCGGCTGCCGCCGATCTTTCGAACGACTATTCGGTTCGCCTGGAGGGGCGCGCCGATGCTGAAATCCGTCCACAGGTCGACGGTGTGCTCCAGGAGATTCTCGTCAAGGAGGGAGACCGTGTCAGGAAAGGCCAACCATTGTTTAAAATAGACGACTCCACATATCGCGAACAGTACAACACCGCGCTGGCCGCGCAACATGCGGCTGAAGCCCAGGCTTCGGTGGCGAAGGTGAACGCCGACAAGCTGGTGCCTCTCGTCGAAAACAAGGTCGTGGCACCAGTCCAGCTCACGACGGCAAAAGCACAGGCACAGGCTGCCCGGGCATCTGCCGAGCAGGCTGCCGCCCAGGCGAGGGTCGCGCAGATCAACCTTGGATATACGGTCATCAAGGCGCCGGTCGATGGGTATATCGGTCGCATTCCCTATCGTCAGGGAACCCTGCTCACCAGAAACCAGACACAGCCGTTGACGACCCTTTCCGATGTCGGAAAGATGTATGCCGTGTTCAGCATCAGTGAGTCCGAGTTCGCCCGCTTCAAGAGTCTCTACCCCGGAAACTCGATCGATGAGAAAATATCGAACGTACCGCCGGTCACGCTCACCCTTTCCGACGGAACGCTCTATCCGGAAGCCGGGAAGCTCGAATCGATGAGCGGAGGCTTCGACCGCCAGACCGGTTCGATAGGCATGCGTGCCTCGTTCTCCAACAGGGACGGGCTGCTCAGGAGCGGCAACTCCGGTACGGTCAGCCTCAAGGCGAAGTTCAGCGGTATCATGCTCGTTCCCCAGTCGGCCACGGTCGATCTTCAGGACAAGCTGTTCGTATTCGTGCTTCAGCAGGGCAACAAGGTGAAAAAACAGGTGATATCGGTTTCAGGCAAGTCGGGACCGAGCTACATCGTCACCGGCGGGCTCAAACCGGGAGAGACCATCGTTACGGCCGGTATCGACAAGCTCAAGGATGGGATGCCCGTCAAGCCCATGGCGCCCAAACCCGCCGCCGCTCCGGTCGCCGCGCCTGCTCAGACTTCCACACGTTAAACTGCAGGGCCAATGTTCGAACGATTTATCTCTCGCCCTGTACTTTCGACCGTCATTTCGGTCATACTGGTGCTGCTCGGTCTGGTCAGCATGAGCCAGCTTTCGATCACCCGTTTTCCTGACATCGCTCCGCCGAGCGTTTCGGTGACGGCCAGCTATCCGGGTGCCAGCGCAGAAACGGTCGGCCGAACGGTCGCTCCACCGCTCGAGGAGGCCATCAACGGTGTCGAGAACATGACCTACATGACCTCGACTTCATCCAATGACGGTTCACTTTCCATCAACGTTTTCTTCAAGCAGGGCACCAATCCGGACCAGGCGGCGGTCAACGTCCAGAACCGCGTCGCCCAGGCAACGAGCCGCCTTCCTTCCGAGGTGAACCAGATCGGCATCTCGACGGTCAAGCGCCAGAACAGCCAGATCATGCTGATCAACCTGTTGAGCAACGAAAAGGAGTTCGACACCAGGTTCCTGCAGAACTATGCGAAGATCAACATCGTCGACGATCTTTCCCGAGTGCCGGGCGTGGGTCAGGTGTCGGTGTATGGCAACATGGACTATGCGATGCGGGTTTGGCTGCGCCCCCAGCAGATGGCCGCTTACGGCCTGAGCCCACAGGAGGTTTCGGCAGCCATCCAGAGCCAGAACCTCGAAGCGGCACCCGGTTCGTTCGGCCTGCAGAGCAACGAGCCGATGCAGTACGTCATGAAATACCGGGGCAAGTTCGCGCTGCCGGAGGATTACGAGAACATCGTGGTCAGAGCCAATCCGGACGGGTCGCTGCTCAGGCTGAAGGATATCGCCAGGATCGAGTTCGGCGCCTACAGCTATACGGTGAACACCAAAGCCAATGGCAAACCGGGTGTGGTGCTCGCCGTCTACCAGTCTCCGGGCTCGAACGCCAACAAGGTTGAAACCGAATTGCGCAAGGTGCTCGAGAAAGCCTCACAGTCGTTTCCTCCGGGTATCGAGTATTCGATTCCGTTCAGTTCAAAAAAGGTGGTTGACGAATCGATCGAGCAGGTGCAGCATACCCTTGTCGAGGCGTTTCTGCTGGTGTTTCTCGTGGTGTTCCTGTTCCTTCAGGACTTCCGCTCGACCCTCATCCCGGCGATTGCTGTTCCGGTTGCCATCATCGGCACCTTCTTTTTCATGAACCTGTTCGGTTTCTCGATCAACGTGCTCACGCTTTTTGGACTCGTGCTGGCCATCGGTATCGTTGTCGATGATGCCATCGTGGTGGTCGAGGCGGTTCATGCAAAGATGGAGCAGAAGCACTGGCCGGCCAAAATTGCAACGGTCGCAGCCATGCGCGAGATCACCACGGCCATCGTGACCATTACGCTCGTCATGGCCTCGGTGTTTCTGCCGGTCGGTTTCCTCCAGGGTTCAACCGGCGTGTTCTACCGGCAGTTCGCCTTTACGCTGGCTATCGCCATTCTCATTTCGGCAGTCAATGCGCTGACGCTGAGTCCGGCTCTCTGCGCGCTCTTTCTGACCGATCTGCACGAGCAGAAAAAGAGTGGAAAGGCAAGATTTTCCGGTATCGGTCACCGCTTTTTTGTCGGATTCAATGCCGGTTTCGAAAACCTGAAGCAGCGTTATATCGACAGCCTTATCTACCTGCTGGCAAAGCGGAAGGTGGCATTCGGCGTGCTGGCCGTTATCACGCTGGTCTCTTTCTGGATGTTCAGGGCCACTCCGACCGGATTCATTCCGGATGAGGACAACGGCTTCGTGATCGTCTCGGTCAGCCTGCCTCCGGGCGCTTCGCTTGCACGGACCCAGGCTGCCATCGACAAGGCCCAGGTAATGATGAACTCGGTACCGGCAATCAGGAAGGTGATCTCCGTTGCCGGTATCAATATCCTTACCAGAAGCTCGTCGCCGACCGCCGGCCTCATGTTCATGCAGCTCAAGGATCTGAACGAACGGGGCAAGGAGCGGAATATCAAGCAGATCCTCGGAACGATCTCCGGAAAACTCTCAACAATCAAGGAGGGCAGCTTTGTCGCACTTGCCATGCCGACGGTTCCAGGCTTTGGTACCGTCAGCGGTCTCGAGTTCGTACTCGAGGACAGAACGGGAGGTGATCTGGCGAAGTTCGGCAATATCGGTCAGGAGTTTATCGGAGCACTGATGAAACGCCCGGAGATCGGTATGGCATTCACCACATTCAAACCAACCTATCCCCAGTTCGAACTTCAGGTGGACAATGCCAGGGCTGGTGAGCTCGGTGTGAACGTCAGGGATCTCATGACCGTCCTGCAGGCATATTATGGCAGCACGCAGGCCTCCGATTTCAACCGTTTCGGCAAGTATTACCGTGTGGTCATGCAGGCTGAACCGGATCTGCGTCGTGAGCCATCGTCGCTCAACGGCATCTTCGTGAAGAGCGCAACCGGCCAGATGGTTCCGGTGACTTCGGTCGTCACCCTGAAGAAGGTGTATGGGCCGGATGCCGTGGACCATTTCAACCTGTTCAACTCCATTTCCGTTAACGCTGTCGTCAAGCCCGGTTTCAGTACCGGCCAGGCGATCAAGGCGGTGGAAGAGGTCTCGAAATCGTTGCTTCCTGACGGGTATACCTACGACTGGAAGGGGCAGAGTCGTGAGGAGCTCGAGTCGTCCGGCGGCCTCCTCTTCATCTTCATGCTTTCGGTGGTGTTCGTCTACTTCCTGCTGTCGGCCCTGTATGAAAGTTACCTGCTGCCCCTGGCCGTCATGTTTTCGATTCCCACCGGTCTGCTCGGCGTGTTCGTCGGTATCAAGCTCGCCGGTATCGAGAACAACATCTATGTGCAGGTGGCGATCATCATGCTCATCGGTCTTCTGGCCAAGAACGCCATTCTGATCGTGGAGTTTGCGCTCCAGCGACGGGTGGCCGGCATGTCGCTCGAAGATGCTGCCAGGGAAGGCGCCAAGACCAGGCTCCGCCCGATCCTGATGACTTCGCTGGCCTTTGTCGCCGGCCTTCTGCCGCTTCTGTTCGTGTCTGGACCGGCAGCTATGGGGAACCACTCGATCGGTGCGGCTGCAATCGGCGGCATGATGTTCGGCATGGTGCTGGGTATTCTGGTGGTACCGGTGCTGTTTGTCTTTTTCCAGGGTCTGCAGGAGCGCTTCACCGGTCCGGCGACCGAGATTGTCGAAGCCGGCAGTTTGCTCGAGGAACAGTTGAAGAAAGCGGGGAGTGAGATATGAACATGTTGGAATCCGGACGTATACGTGACAGGATACAAAAAGTGACGGCATTCACGGTACTTGCCGGTTGCTCGATCATGTCGGCGTGCAGTCCGGTGAAGGAGTATCGCCGGCCAGAAGTACAACTGCCTGAAGCCTACCCCGGGCCAGCCGTTTCCGGAAGCCAGATGGCGGAGATCCCGTACAACCGGTTTTTTCTCGACACTGATCTTCGTGACCTGATCGACACTGCGGTCGTCAGCAACAACGATATGCTCATCGCGCTCAAGAATATCGATTACGCGAAGCAATCGCTCAATTCGGCACGGCTTGGCAATCTGCCATCCCTGAATCTCCAGGTGACAGGTTCGTCGACGGCATATTCTGAGCACAGCTCGAAAGCGCAGAGCTCAGCGGATCTCAATGCCCAGGACTACACGGCCGCTCTTGCGGCATCCTGGGAGTTCGATATATGGGCGAAGATCAACAACAGGAAGAAGGCTGCCCTGGCCGAGTACCTCAGGAGCACCGATGCAGCCCGAGCCGTGCGCACACGGCTGGTGTCGGACGTGGCACAGGGGTACTGGAATCTCAAGATGCTCGACGCCCAGATCAACATCACCAGACGGAATATCGCTCTGGCAGATACCACGCTCACGATGATGCGTCTGCAGTACGATGCCGGAAACGTCACGAGTCTGGCCGTCGACCAGCAGGATGCCCGTCTGCAGTCGGCAAAGCTCTCGATTCCCAAACTCGAGGCTTCGAGGAGCGCCCAGGAGAACGCTCTTGCGATTCTCACCGGCAAAATGCCGGGGACACCGGTGAAGCGTATTGCCGGCTTTTCAGGGAAGTCGGTTCCCGATTCGCTTGGTGCAGGTGTGCCGCTGGAACTGCTTCGCAACCGACCGGATGTGCGTGCCGCCGAGGAGTCGCTTATGTCGCAGCATGCGTCGATGGGCGCGGCAAAGGCCATGCTCTACCCGTCGCTGACCATCACGGCTCAGGGTGGACTCAACTCAATCAGCACCAGCAACTGGTTCACGACACCCGGTTCACTTTTCGGCATCGTCAGTGGTTCGGTGCTCCAGCCGGTGTTCAGGCGCGGTGAGCTCACGGCCCAGTACAACCAGTCGAAAATCAGGCGGGACCAGGCAGAACTTACCTTCCGGCAGACGCTTCTGAAGTCCGTCGGTGAGGTTTCCGACGCACTCACGCAGGTACAGAAAACCGGTGAGCAGGAGGCAATCGCTTCCCGGCGGGTGGCGACGCTCCGGCAGGCGGCAAAAAATTCACGGCTGCTCTTCCAGAGCGGCATGGCCACCTATCTCGAGGTGATCACCGCCGAGAGTGACCTTCTGCAGGCCGAGCTCGATCTTGCCGATGTTCAGCGTCGTCGTCTCTCAGCAATGGCTGAACTCTATCGTGCTGTTGGCGGTGGATGGAAAGAGTGAGAGCGATCAGGTCATGAGTGCGAACGCAACGCTGTAGATGATGGCCTGAATCAGTGTCAGTGGCACACCCACTCTGGCGAATTCGAGAAATCCGATGCCCTTGTCGCCGCGTGACTCGGCGTTCTGCACGATGATCACATTGCTCGCTGCACCGAAAATGAGGAGGTTTCCGGCTATCGTGCTGCCTGCAGCGAGTGCAAGCAGCAGGCCCTGAGAGGTTCCCGGACCAGTCAGGAGCGGCAGGAAAAGCGCAACGAGAGGGACATTCGAAACGAGCTGGCTGAGCAGAATGCTTATGGCCATTATGGCCGGAACGCTGGTCAGCTCGATACCTGCTTCACTGAAGAGTCGCTGGAAAAAACCGGTTTGCCAGACGCTTTTCATCAGGACGAACATGGCCGCGAAAAATATCAGGGTTTTCCAGTCCAGCGTCCTGAGCATCTCCATCCTTCGATCACTCATCAGCAGCACCGGCAAACCTGCGCCTGCGGCAATCCAGGTGATGGGAAATCCGTGGCCGCCCGGCAGGGCTGTCAGAGCGATATTCAGGAGCGTCAGCGTCAGGGCGATGACAATCGAGAGCCTGGAGACCGCAGCCAGACGATGATCCCGTATTTCAGGTTCTTCATGGATAAGTTCATCATTGCCGAAATGCTCTCTGAAGCTGAACTTCAGCAGCAGAAAAACGAATCCCAGACTGACGAGTGTCGGCAGGGCAAGATATTTCGCAAACAGTACGAACGCATTTGACGGCACTCCCGAGATCGCGATGAGAAGATTCTGCGGATTGCCCATAGGGCTCATGACGCTGCCGGTGGTTACCGAGAAGGCCAGGGCGAGCAGCATCGGTCTGGAGTGCATGCCATGCTGCCGCGCCAGAGAGAGCATGAGCGGCGTGCCGACAATGGCGATGGTGTCGTTCATCAGCAGTGCCGACAGGAGACCGCATCCGGCGATGACGAGCATCAGCAGCGCGTCTGCATTGCGGGCCCTGCAGAACAGTCGCCAGGCGAGACGTTCGAGATAACCGCTCTCCTCGAGCGCGCGACCGGCAAGGAACATCCAGAAAAGGAATATCATCACCTGCGGATCTATGGCGTTCAGCGCCAGATCTGGCGTGATCTGACCGGTCAGCAGCACGATAGAGGCACCGGCAAGCATGATCTGCCAGATCTGCAAGGGGATACGCAAGGTCTGGCGAACGGCGATGACGAAGAAAACCGCGAAAAGTACGAGCACCGGCACATTCATGGGGAGGCAGTGATAAAATTCTGGCAAATCGGGTTTGCATGAAAACCAATATACTGCATCTGCATATACCGTCTTCAGGCGTTGTCCGGCCGTGTTTCGCTCGAGGGTGAGCGCTTTTGTTTTTGCATGAGGTTTTATATACTGACGTAATGATGAGGCAGTATGTCGATTCGGCAACTCTGACTGACAGACACCATGTTGAAACAAGCGGCAACATTGGCCGGCGCTGCGCTGATCTTTTCACCTCTGGGCATACCCTTCGCATCGTGCGGTCTTCCGGGACTCCTGGTTGCAGGAGCGGGACTTTTTCTGGCTGATGCATTCATGAAACAGATGCAGGGCACCATCAACAACGCCGATACACAAAAACAGAACGATGCGCGGCGTGCAGAAGAACGTACTGATTGAACGACAGAGATAACGCGGGCTCGGGGAGTGCGGGCGGTGAGCAGCCGGAACGCGAAGTAAGGATTGTCACGTTCCCGGAAACGAAGATTGCGGTGTTTCGGCACCGGGGCGATCCGGCACGCATCGCAGAATCGGTGCGCAGGTTTGTCGAGTGGCGGAAAGAGCATGGTCTTTCACCGGCAAAAAGTGCCACATTCAATATCATCTACGACTCACCAGATGCAGGGCCTCCGGAATCTTTCCGATTGGATCTGTGTGCGGCGGTCGACAGTGAGTACGATACAGGGAAGTGCGGTATGCTCTTCAGATCAATTCCTGAAGGGCGTTGCGCTATGCTCAGGCACGCCGGCCCAGATGATCGACTTGGCGAAAGTGTCCGGTATCTCGTGCTGCAGTGGTTTCCCTCCAGCGGAGAGGAACGCAGGAATTTTCCCATCTTTCTGCAACGGTATCCTGAACGCTCGGCAGCAGCTGAATCTGTAGTCGATATTTTCCTTCCTCTTGCCTGACTGGAGCACGGCACTTCAGTGTGCCGCACCTCCGAAGAGTTCCCTGGCTTTATTCAGGCCTGTAACATCGTTATCGGAAAGAATTCCGATGCCGTCGACACCCATGTGTGCCAGCTCTCTGACTGGCGCAGTCGTTTCCGTGGTTGTGCTCTTCCGGTCAGCGTTCTCGAGCAGTCGGACCAGTACAGGTCGATTGCCTCCCTGCAGACGCAAGGCGAACAGTTGCAGTTCGTTCGTATCCCTGCTGCCTGACCGTGGCAGGTCGGCTATGAGCAGATCGACATTGCGTCCGAGCATCGCGACACTTTGCCCTGTCCTTTCAGATTCCCGGTAGTTGATCGCCAGGCCTGCTGGCACGATTGCTGAAACCTCAATTTTCCCTTCACCCTCACGATTGACCGTTTTTTTGAGAATGCCGGCCAGATCCGCAATCTGCTGTGCGTGCCAGGTGCTCCATGAGGTGAAATCGGCATTCAACAGCTCGGAGAGTTTGGGTACTCGTTTCAGCTTCGCATCGTGTGCGTAGGCTGAGAAGAGCGCCGGAGAGTAGTCGAATTCGGTGCCGGGATATGCCAGATTCTCCAGGCAGACGCCATCGAGCCGGTAGGTGCGCACGAGCTCCTGCAAGCAGCTGTTCAGGTACTCGGTAACCGCAGGAGACGATGGAGAGATCCATGCTGAAGAACGTTCGCCGGACCTGGAGATCATAGACCACTCCGGATGCTGTTGCGCCGCTTTTTCATCAGCCAGCACCGACATCACGGCATGTACCCTGATCTTTTTGGCCCTGAGCAGGCTGACGGTCCGACCGAAAGCATCCTCGGCGTTACCAGTGAAATAGCGGTTGCCTTTCGCGTCGGTCGCTTTGATGAATGCATCGGTAACGCCAAGTGCGGCTATCCCGGCGACAACCTGCTCCGGATTGCGTTCCGGGCTGATCGGCTCAATCCAGACACAATGGCGCTGTGTCTGGCGCTTCTGTATGTCGGCGATATAGCTGTCAGCAGACAAGAAGCGTGCCTCATGTCTTTTTGCCCATTTGATGAACTCTCTGAAGGCTTCGGTCTCTCTGGCGACGATCCGTGGATGGAGCAGGACGACGAATGGCTGACCACTCTGCGCTTTTTCCCGGTACATCTTTTCCAGGGTCTCCCTGAAGCGGTGGTTCGTGTAGCGAGCTTCGTCTATCATGTCGTAATCGGACGCGATGAGACTGGCATCGATGAAGTTGGAGATGGGCAGCTCGAAGATCGTCGACTGGTTCGCCCAGGCCTCCTTGTCAGAGCTGTCTCCACGAAATCCGGCGGCTTTGAGCGCCTGCATCAGGCGATCGTCGTATTCAAGGTAAGGCGCACGAAACCAGGTGACCTGTCTGCCACTGATCGCCTCGAGTGACTGTTTCGATGTCGCGACTTCGCGCTCGATCGATTCCTGATCGAGCCTGGTAAAGTGCGGATGGGTGTCGGAATGCGAGCCGATGGTGTTTTCCCTGCCGGCCAGTGCCCGCACGATCTCGGGATTGCTGCGCGCAAATGATCCGGTGATGAAGTAGGTTGCCGGAACCGGCACCCTGAGTTTGTTCAGGGCGGCAACATCGGCTGCTTCTTCCACGTCGAACGAGAGCAGTACCGGAGATGCACCGGCTTTGGCGGATGGGCTTAGAAAAAGCCAGAGCGCGAATGCTGCAGTAACAATGGAGGACTTCTTCATGATCGGACTACTTGAACTACTTGATGTCAACATTAGATCGGGCGCTGTTCGTGCTCTGGCAATACTTCCCGTTTCAATCGGTGACTATTTCGACAACTGTGCTGCGAACAATGCCATTCTGAAGTTTGGCATCCGGTCTGCCAGCGTATGCCTGAGGTCCTCGATGCTCTCTTTCAGTCCGATGTACCTTACGATAGCGTAGAACATGAATGCGGCGTTGACCAGTGAGAACCCGCCAGGGATGACAAAGCCTTTATAGATACTGTACAGACCGCCGACGACGAACTGCAGGAACAGCAGGTACGATGCGATGATGTACAGCGGGCTGGCGGCCGTGCGTCCCTGGATTTTCGGCGTTCTTACGAACGGAATGTGCTTGCCGGTAAACGCCTGCTCGATCGATTTGAACACGCCACCGAGATTGACCGGGATCAGCAGCAGGTTGAGCGCATAGACGCGGAAGACGTCGGAGATCCGGTAGCCGTTCTGGTTGAGGTCACGGGCATACAGGATATAGTAGGTCAGCGACGTCAGCGGCAGCCAGAAGCTGTTGAACTCTTTTCCGAACGGCAGCACCATCAGCAGGAGCAGACCGATATTTACCGCGGCGATCGATACGAGGTAATGGAAGCGGAAGAAGCCTTCCGAGAACTTCTTGAACGAGAACTCCCTGAACAGGTACTGTATGAGCTTTGGCATGATCAGGAGGCCACCGTTGGCCCAGCGGCGGCGCTGGATGACCAGTGAACCGAAATCAGGCGGCGTGGCGCTGTAGGCGAGACGTTCCGGATGGTTGTACAGGCGCCATTTGTTGTGAGCCAGATCGATGCTCGACTCGGTATCCTCGATGACGGTTTTGTCCTGGATGAACTTCTGTATGACATAGCCGCGCTCCTGGGTGACGATGCGGATATCTTCCAGAGCCGCTACGCGGATCAGGGCGTTGGCGCCGACCCAGTAAGTCGCGTTGTAGAACGTGAACCCCTGGTGTATCAGATACTGGATGTCGGTGGTTGCACCGGCGATCCTTTCGATGTGGTTGTCCGCACCCGGGATCGCGCTGTACGGTGTCTGGGCGATGGCGATGTTGCTGTTTTCCGGGCTCTCCATGATGCTGATCAGGCGTGCCGAGTACTCAGGCACCAGCAGGCTGTCGGCATCGAGCGTGATGAAGAAGTCGGTGTCTGGCACGACCAGCTCGGCTTCCTGCTCTTCGCATTTGACCAGCATGAGTCCCTCCGGGGTCTGCTCTTCGCGGTAGTATCCGCCGGTCAGGCCGATGTAGCTGTTGAGGTTCATCGCCTTGTTGGAGGCGTGTGAGAGGTTGACGTATCTCTTGCGCTCGAAGGAGTCCAGTTCCACGTCAAAAAGCACGACCAGGAACCGGTACTCATTCCGGAGTTCCTCGAGCGTGTATTTCGCCTTGCCGTTCTTTTTGTCGGCGAAGATGGATTTGAGCTTGTCGTAGATCAGGTTGAGGAACAGCTCGTCGACGTGGTCTTCGGTTCCGTAGGCCTCGATCTTGGTGGCGAAATAGCCCTCCATCTCGTTCCAGGTCCCGTTCAGACGCTCGATCTCCTGCTGCAGGTCGACCGCGCCGTTCCGGGTGCGGGCGATGAAGTCGTTTTCAAGATCGAGGAAGCGCTGCTTGTGTGTATTGAAGTAGGATGTAAGCTGCTTCGGCAGGGCACGGGCCTGGGTCAGCAGGCGATAATCGTTGCCAGCCGATGCGGACACCTGCGGGTCGTCGATCAGCAGGACCACACGGCGACGGGGGTAGAGCTGAAATGCCGCCGACAGCAGGGTCTGCATGATCACCTTGCTCTCCTCCTTGTAGGAGGGAACCAGGACGGTCAGGCGAGGTGCGTCGCTCTTGTTGATGAGTTCGAGCTCTTTGGAGGTATTGTTACGGCATTTCGAGTAGCGCTTGAAATAGCCGATTCTCGTCAGATGGTAGAGGATTCCACCGTAGACGAGGAAGGTGATCATGATCAGGAAAAGAATGTGGGTCACGAACATCGACCAGACCTGGTTTTCAAACAGTCTGATCATCGACTGTGCCTGTTCGTAGACCACTCCGAAGAAAGCGATGATCGTGAAGATCAGGAATACGGTGGTGAGTTTGATCTCGAACCGGTTTTTTTTGACCGACACCGTATCAGGGTAAGCGCACGACATGGTTTTTGTTGCTTGGTTGAGTTACTGAAACAAAGCTCTCAGAACAAACGCTCCGCTTCAGCAGGTCTGCAAAATGCAGGCCTGTTCTGCATGGACTGTGGCGAAGATTCACATAAGGGCTTCGTGGCCGATACCGGAGGACAATCCACCGACGATCGTCGCACTTGTACCCCGAAGTTCCCGATGCGCGCGAGCAGACGCAGGGAGCAACTTCAGCACGAGGGGGAAACATGCCTCTGAGGGCAGTTCACGACTTCTGCTCTTGTCCGGAGCTCCGGTACGGTCAAGCAGATTTCGCAAGGTCTGCATCTCATTCAAATCCTTGCTTCGGTTATTAATACGTACGCCCTTCCGTTTTCTTTCAAAAAAATCGTCCGATTCCTGAAAGCGTGTCTTCAGCTGATTTTTCTTATCTGGGGCTGGGTTTTTTTAATTCGGTGAGGAAAGTTGTAAGTTCTCGTCTCACCAGAAACTTGAGACAAGGGTGGTGACGTTTCGGGAGGCCAAAACCTCCATATCCTGCGGTCAATATGTTTGTCCGGATTGTTTTTTTCGAAGTGTCAGCCCGGTTTCAGGGGCAGGTCGCGTTTTCGTTAGTCAATCTTGAAACGTAGTCAAGCAGGAAATGAACAACACGTCACGTATCCTTTGTAAAGCCCTGCAGGGCAAAATCATGTCCGCCGAACAAGCAGCGGCTCTCATTCCGTCCGGAGTGAACGTCGGCATGAGCGGATTCACCGGATCCGGTTATCCCAAAGCCGTCCCTGCAGCGCTCGCCAGGCACATTACCGAAGCCAACAAAGATGGCCGGAAGTTCAGGATCAGTGTATGGACCGGAGCTTCCACGGCACCTGAACTCGACGGTGTGCTCGCCGAAGCCGACGGTGTTGAGATGCGCCTTCCTTATCAGTCCGATCCGATCTGCCGTAAGCGCATCAATGCCGGACAGATGGAGTATCTCGACATCCATCTGTCTCATGTGGCACAGTTTGTCTGGTTCGGCTTTCTCGGCAAGCTCGATGTCGCACTTGTCGAAGTGGCTGGAATTCTCGAGGATGGCCGTCTCGTTCCCTCTTCGTCAATCGGTAACAACAAGACCTGGCTCGACCAGGCCGACAAGGTGATTCTCGAAGTCAACTCCATGCAGAGTGCCCGTCTGGAAGGCATGCATGATGTTTATTACGGGACGAACCTGCCCCCGAACCGGATGCCGATTCCTCTGGTCAAGCCGCAGGATCGAATTGGCGATCCTTACATGCATGTCGATCTGAACAAGGTTATCGCCATTGTCGAAACAAATGCGCCGGATCGTAACTCTCCATTCTCTCCTCCGGACGAAAACTCCAGGCTTATTGCCGGTCACATTCTCGAGTTCTTCGAGCATGAGGTGAAGAAAGGACGCCTTCCGAAGAACCTTCTACCGTTGCAGTCGGGTGTCGGCAACATCGCCAATGCGGTCATGGCTGGCCTGAACAATGGACCGTTCGACAATCTCACCGCCTATACCGAAGTGCTGCAGGACGGTATGCTGGACATGATCCGCTCGGGAAAACTTTCGATGGCATCAGCTACGGCATTTTCGCTCAGTGATGACGGTCTCGCGGAGTTCAACAGAAACATCGAGATGTATCGCGAGAAGATCATCCTGCGTCCACAGGAGATCAGCAACCATCCCGAAGTGATCCGTCGCCTTGGAGTCATTGCCATGAACGGCATGATCGAAGCCGACATCTATGGCAACGTCAATTCGACGCACGTGATGGGCAGTTCGATCATGAACGGTATCGGCGGATCTGGTGATTTTGCCCGTAACGCCTATATCTCCATCTTCATGACGCCCTCTCAGGCCAAAAATGGTCAGATCTCCTGCATTGTGCCCATGGCTTCGCATGTCGACCATACCGAGCATGATGTGCAGATCATCGTCACTGAACAGGGGCTTGCCGATCTTCGCGGGCTTTCCCCGAACCAGCGCGCAAAGGTGATCATCGAGAACTGCGCTCATCCGAAATTCAAGGATGCCCTGCTCGATTATCACAAGCGTGCGTTTGAGGGCTCGTTCGGTCGTCACACGCCGCATCTGCTGGATGAGGCTCTGAGCTGGCACAGGCGTTTTGTGGCCGAAGGAAAAATGTAATCCGGTCCTGCAAAGGATATTCTGAAAAAGGGGGGCGAGCCCCCTTTTTCAGTTTCCAGAGGCAATGGGGCGATCGATCCGGTCATGCAGCCGAACTCTTTCGTTTGGTTTTCGCTCACGGGAATCATAAAATTCATGACAGGAACGCATTCGGGTATTCCTCGTTGCGATACTGGCTGCGGCAAACCAAATGGCCTTTAACCATGAAACTTCAACGGTTCCTTGCTGTACTTTTTGTTGTATCTGCATCCGGTTGTGTTTCTTACTTCTGTGCGGCCGCGCAGATGACCGCCGAATCCGTCAGGAACATGGCCTACCATCCGGCCATACGAAATTCATCTGACAAGCTCGAAGTTCGCAAGATCCGTCTCGTCAATGGGGTTTATGAAAAGGGGAGGCGGTTTGTCGATGAAGATTACGAGTTTCTGAGAACAGGACAGATCGTGACAGGTGATATCGATGGTGATGGAGACCTCGATGCCGCAGTGATCCTCTATTACATGAACGGGGATCGGAAATCAACGCAACTGGCTGTTGTGCTCGACATAAAAGGAAATCCGGTCCATGTGGCGTCTCGCGAGTTTCTCGAAGGGACCGAGATCATGGGCCTTAAACTCGATCGACCGATGGTCCGGAATAACCGTACCGGCCAGCTCGAGCGCAAAGGCATGGTAAGCGTAGAGGTCAGTAACGAAACATGCTGTAATGGTCAGGGCAAGACGGTCAGCTATCTTTTTGAAAATCAGAGCCTTGTGGGGCAGGACCCGTTCAGGCGCTGACCACCGGCTGAACCTGGTCGCAAGAGGCCATCATCTGGCTTTCGATTTCAATCTGATGTGCTCTCCGGCTACCATGAAATTGCCTCTTCCAAGATGATGGATGGTTCTCGGGTTTTTCACCGATGGATCGATCCACGCCTTCACTACTTCGACGACGAACAGTCCGTAACGCTCAACCATACCTGTATCGGTTACCCTGCATTCGAGATTGGCGTAACATTCGGCAATGAGTGGCGCTCCAACGATGGATGCCGGTTCGGGCGTGAGTTCGAATCTCGCAAACTTGTCGGTACTCGCTCCTGACGTGTTGCCGCAGCCGGCAACCTTATCGGCGATCTCGACCGTCGGGATGCCGATCACACATTCGCCAGTGTTTTCGAGCATGGCGAACGAGTGGTTTCTGTCGCTGATTACACATCCGATCACCGGCGGTTCGAACTCAAGCATCGTATGCCATGACTGAGCCATAACATTGTGCTTGCCTTGAAACGAGGTTGTGACAAGTACGACCGGGCCTGGCTCGAGCAGACGATAGACCTTCGAAAGAGCATAGGATCTTCTGTTCATGGATGTTCTCCTGTTGGTACATACCGTTTCAGAGTGGTTCACTGACCGGCTGTGCTCACACGGAAGGTAATTTACCTTGTCGACCAGAAGCGGTCATAGACGACCGATGGGCTAAGGATCTCCTCACTGGTTACCTGTTTGAGATGCCTCTCATAGGCTGATGCGGGAATCCTGGAAAACAGGGATATGCCCAGACCGAACCATGTATCCGAACTCCTGAGCATCCCGAGCAGGTCGAGAATCGTAGGTGCGACATCGAAATGCGTCATGATGTCCCGATTCGGCCTGCGATTGTCGGAACTGATGACCTTGAAATAGACATGCCGGTTTTCAGAATAATCGAAAAAACTCTCTTCCTGTTCCGAACTCGACATGAAGAGATGGTCACCCATGATGACAATGTCAGTATTCTTGAGTATCCCTTCGGCAATCAGACGGTTGATGAATCCTGACAAATAGCGCGAAGTGTATCTGAACGCACCGACAAATCCTTCGGCAGCCTCATCCTTCGGGCATCTTGGCGAAGGGAAGCCATCAGGGAAGTGGGTATCTGTCGTCATGATGGTGATGGCAAACGGCTGCTTTTGCGATCTGCAGAACTGAATGAATTTATACGATTCATCCAGAAGCGTATCGTCGTGCAAACCTTCACCCCAGCCGGTGAACAGGCTTTGGTCGAGGCCGCGCTTTCGCCATTCATCACGCCCGATCGCCACGTTGTACCCATGACTGAGATAGAACTGATCCATTCCGGAAAAGTGAAGATCCGGACCGACAAGGAAGTACTGGGCGTACCCTTGTTTTGCCAGAATGTCACCCAGACTCGACAGGTTCGGGAAATACCCGTTTCGGGCGTAGTTCCCGACATCGCTTTTGTAAAATGGTTTAAGCGGGATGCTCGACTGGCTGGAGATCATTCCGGCAATACTCCATCCGGTCCCGGGGGCCTGGATGAAGTTCGGCACCCGGTATCCTGGCAGGTCTTCAATCGGTCCGATAGCGTTGATATGAGTCGGACCAAGATCCAGCAGTTTGTCCTCGAGTGACTCGACGTAGATGAGAATCAGGTTTTTCTTGTGTTGCGGAGTCCTGAAACGTATCTGTTTCGGATCGGCATAGATGCCTGAGAAGGTATCTTTGCCCAGACGGGATCGGACGTACTGGTAAAGATTTACTTTGTAAACGAACGTAAGGGCGCTGACGATGAAAAACAGGGTACAGAAGATGTTCAGGGCTTTACCTGCACCTGATTTCAGGCGGAGACCGGCAAATTTCGCGATCAGGAGATCGGTGGTGGCAACAATTGCAGGAAAAGCCAGCGGCCAGACCAGGTTGTTCAGTACGAAGCTTTTTTTCAATCCGATATCCGTGCCGGCCATGCCTTCGGCACCGGACAGCAGATGAAACAGCATCTGTTCGATGGTGATCCCGCTACCAAAAGTACCGAAGATCCAGAAAGGGAGAATCAGCAGTATTCCCGAGACATAGAAGACAATATAGCGCAGAGTCTTACTCATACAGCCAGATATGCGCAGGGGGTAGGTTCAGCAGCACTGATTTGATTTTTTTCGATTTATCGAAACCGACCTCTCTGAGCGGATCGGTGAGACCGTAGGTGAAGATCATGCACCAGGATACGATTCCTCGCTGATATGCTTTTCTGATCGCAGCGATGATGTTGGAGCGCTCAGGGTTATTGATGAGCGGGATCGAAACGATCAGCCCGCAGGCTTCGTGACACTGCTCAAGAAACTCAATGGCACAACGATTTTCAATCACACAGTCCGGGAATCGTTCGCTCAGCAATCTGCAGAGTTCTTTATCGATTTCAACCAGATGCGGGCTGTTTTCGGCGATATGTTCGGTGATCGCCCCCGTTCCGGGACCCAGTTCGACGATACGTTTTGCCGACAGACGATCCATCTGTCTTGCAAAAGCTCTGCCAACTCGTTCTGAAGAGGGGAGAACCGAACCCGTTCTCGACGGATTCTTGAGATAGGCTTTCAGAAAGGCTCTTTTACTCATGAAACAGTTTGATAATCTCTTATGATAACACTGGTCAGACTCCGACAGCGTAATCTGAGGGGGGACTCTGTCAATCTGCCACTCTTTCCGGCAGAATCAATCGAAGCACAATGTAATTGAACTTCAGATTTATTTTCAGACATTTTGCAAAGCTGATGAAAGATCTTTATTCGGGCACGGTATTTGATGGTTAATTCTTGGCGCCTGGCATTTGAGAGACAGGCGGAAAAATTAATCAGTTCACAGGAGCGTCGAGCTATGAGTGAAAAACATAGGCGCAATGTTCAGCAGCAGCATCGGGAATTGCAAGCCGGAACCAAGCCGGATGTCATGCCTGAGCCGATCCAGAAAGCACCTGGAATGACCGTCAAATATCGTGCAGTTGATCCAGTTGAATCCGGACGTCGTACTGCATCGAGCGGTACAAGTTCCGGAGGAAAGAAAATATTTGTGGGCCGTCGACCATAAACGATTTGCAATTCTATTTATAAGGGGAGCCTCAAAATATTGTTCCACTATCCTGCAGCAAAGTGGTTCGGTCCTCGAAATTTTCATGTACACGGTGAACACTAAAGTTTCCTGGATTTGTCTGCTTTGCTTCAGACTCGCTTACGACATTTTTTCAGGTCTCTTTTTGCGAGGGTGCAGGGTCTTTGTGCTCTCGATCTGACTGTTGGGATTCTCACTCCAGCGACTGGTCAATCAAAATGACAGAAACTTGTTGCTCTGGAAGACAGCGGCGCTCAGCCCTATGCGGGCTCAGGTACTGTCCGTCTCATTCATTCACGGTGGAAGAGGGAGCTATCTTGTTTTATGATAATGGTTTCTTGTTTCTTTTTCAGGCAAGTCGGGGGGCGGAATGACATTTGCAGGGCTATAGCGCTTTAAAAAAGATGCATCAATCACTGAAGTAATAAGCCTGTTTGTGTCATAACCGGGGTTGCATAATGGGAGTGGAGTTGGTAACTTTAAACGAACCTCTCCAGATGCCACTACTGGTACGACCGATCTGAACATAACTGACACAACAATGGAACGTCTTGCCTTATATGTTTTTTTTATCGGGATACTGTCCGGTCTGGGGTGTGTCGATATCGTAGAAAATAAAGGTTACCACAGTACTCCTGCCGTGATAGGCTGGTTTTTTGCCGGTGTGGTATTCAATATGTTTGCCGTTGTCGCAGCGCTGTTTGCTCCTGAGAAAGCATAGGAATATTTTTCTTCCTGAATACGCTATTATTATTTTTCTCCATGATCGCTTGATCTGAAGCCACGGTAACTACTGTGGCTTTTGTGTTATTTATCGTGTCGATCCAAAGTGAGAAATGCCTCGCTGTCGTATTGCAAATCTGATACAAAACTGGATGAAATGATTGGGCATGAATAAAATTATCTGCACGAGCATTCAGCGGAGCGTTTATTGGGGCTACACAAGTTGGTCAAAAAGAAATATCAATTAAGTATGTGCAGGGCTGACGGGAGTCCCCAACAAGGTTTTGCAGAACAATCATTGACATCTGCAATGCATCGAGTTTTAAAAATAGCACTCGATCATATTGCAGATGTCTGGATATAATCCGGCAAATATCGACAAATAAATGGGCTGGATTCCTGGCAGTTGTTCAGTAATGGCGCTAAGTGCCATATAATTAAACTGTTTACAGGGATGGAACGCTTTGCGGATTATGCTTGCGGCCGTAATTTCTGCAGCCGATTGATAGCGACAACTTTAGCCCGTCGACCCTCTTCCCATTCATCTCCAAAGGCAGCAGCTTCACTGATTTTGTCAATGACCTTCGATAAGGTATTGATTCTGCGCCTGTAGATATTGGTGGGTTTATCGTTGGGATCTGATTTTACCTCGAGTTTCAGGATCTCGTCCTGAATGTGCTGGATCGCGTTGAGGTACTTGTCAGCTTTGAGTTGCTGAATAATGAGATCTGTTTTTTGTGCTGTCATAGGTACTTCAAGAATACTTGCCTGGCTCGCTATGTTGCATTGAGGTTGTATACTGCCTTTAACCTCATGGATATATAATCGGAATATGAGTTTTGCTCGACACGCCGGGTCAATTATCGAAAAGACAGGGATTGTCCACTGAAAAAGCGACTAATTGAAAAGAGATTCGTGCTGTTTCGATTCCTTAAACACGCAAAATCATTCCTTAAGTTCCCACAGTTCGCTTGTTTTAAGCAGGGTGGTGAACAATAGGAAAATGTTTTCGACGAGAGGGTGTTATTACGTTAAAACTTATTCAGGTATCCCATTGGTCAAGATGGTATATCATCGTCTTTACCGATCAAGGACCTTTAGCATTTGTCTGACGCAGGGAAAATGCAAAAAACTATGTTCTTGCGCAACAGAAGTTAAAAAAAGAATGGATTGTGATTCGGAAAATAGTGCGTCAGTGTATTGGAAAACGCGTATGTGGTTTGAACCCATTTATTACTTCGACGATCAAAAGTAACGCTATTCTTTAGCGCTACGCAGCAATAAACGTTATGCCGGATCAGGTGAAGCATTCGGAAGGCATTGATTTAAAATAAGATAAAGATTTTTTTTGAGCCGCGACTCATGCAGTATGAACGGCCAGGCTCTTGTATGTTTCGTAGTCCTTCCGTCACCAGGGGAATAATCCGCGCGCTGTAATATTTGTCCGGAGCTTGAGGCTCAACCTGAGATTTCTGTGAGAGTTCACGCGTTTTCAGAGGTATTTATAGTCCGATCATGATAATCATGGATTTCTGAACATTGGCTGGTTTTGTCTCATGAGAATGGGAATTCTCAACCCGGAAGGCTGAATTTCAGTCATATGCTTACATCTGATGGTGGGAAAAGGTAAAGGAATGATAATGTAGAAGCCTTGTAAGGTAAATAAAAATAATGTTTTACATCGTTTTTGGCCTGTTTTCTGTTTGTGTTCAGTTTAAATTGGCTTGAAATTTGATGAATTGTTTCTGAACCGATCACCTCCAAAAGCAGAACAGCGAAAGTGGAGAGGCGGGACGTAGTGTTTACAAGGTTCATGTTTCAATGGTGAGATGCATTCATGAAATTCAGATTAGGGTTGGGACGCGACAATCAGCCGGATTATAAGGTGCTTGCACAAAAAGCGATGGATGAATACCGGTATCAACCAGGCTTGATTCGTGTTGAGGTTGAAGGAACGCCGGCAACAGGGATCAGGTTCAGATTTGACGGCGAAGCTTCGGCTACCAGATTTATGTTCCTCAGAGGTCTTTTTCGACATGAAAAGCCTGAAATGAGCGATCTCAGTATCGATGGGAGTGATGTTCTGGAGATCTGGAGCTCAGACTGACGACTCGAAGTGGTTGTCTTCCCATACTGATTCTTCGTATATTACATACAAGCGTAAGGATTTGGTAAGCCCCACGTACCAATTCCCGGATGCATTGTCCTCGCACTTCCCCATCCTGACAAAAGTAGTGTTCGTACTGAATCATTGTCTTTGATACTGTGGAACATTCCGATCCGCTCAAACCGCATCGTGAACTGCTGCAGAAAATGCATGCATGCATCATGGTAAACCTGATAAGCAGTTGCCTCAGGCTTGACAATTTTGTGTGGCCGTGCAGCCCGTACCCGCGTCAGGATGCCGATCGTCTGTCAAAGCCCATCGATGCCGGAAATCCGGAAAATCATGCACAGGGTGGTGATCTTTTCTGAATAATCTTATAAAGTGATTTTTTTTGCTGATTTTTTTCTGGATCTCTGAATTCTATGTAAATTCAGGGCATTGATTATCCCGAGCAGTACCCATTGCTGAACCCTCATCTCGGCTGATATGAACACCAGTACCTCTCTGAGCCTTAGTGCGCAAATATTAGCGTATTGCGCGTTTTTCTGCTGCACATTATCTATTCGCATTTGCCAATCTCCATCTTTGCTGGGAGGTTTCGATGCGTGATTTCCAGTATCTGGCATTGTGGGCGACATCCGAATATCAGATGCAGCCTGGTCTGATAAGTGTCGAGATCGAAGGAGATCCGGCAGTCGGCTTGCGGTACCGATTCGATGAAGAAGCATCAGCCGGTCGTTTCAGACTGTTGCGAGGTCTTCTGCACACCTTCGAGCCTGGGAACAACGAGCTTCGTATCGAGGGCCATGATGTAGTGGAGGTCTGGCGCGGTTGATGTGAGCATTGCCATGCCTCGGTCCATTATCACGCTGGCAGATGCGTTTTCCTTTTTACCCGGGGTAGTTATCTGAACTCACTCGGTTCTTTACTGCATCGCAGTCTCAGGAAATCAGCGGCTTCTGTTCTGGGATACGTTGTATCTCCCTTCCTGCAAGGTGTCTCCATTTACACCACTCAGCGCACGCATTCCCTCTTTGTCGAAAATCCTTTTCATGTTCAAGGTCTGTGCCTGTTGCAAGGGCCATTACGTCTGAAAATACACTGAATACTGTGCTTGAAGCTTCAGGCAGAGGGGTCGTCTGTGTCCAATCTTTCAACAGCAGGGAGGTGCTTTAACTTGAACGAGGCTCGCTGTGTGAACTATTGGTATGTATATTATTTATATATTTTGGGGCGATTTGGATATGTTTACTTATATATTTTTTAGCTTCTGATTGGTGTTTGTTAAATAAAAAAGCCTGTGACTCTTATATCACAGGCTCTTGGTGAAATGGGGGCCGAATTATCTATAGTAATGGTAGCGAAAATATTGCTTTGACGCAATATCTGTGGCTATAAAAAATGATTAGTTGAGAAGAAATTTATTCTTTATTGCAGGGGTCAGAGTGGTGTGTATTTATTGGAATACTGTTTGTGATATAGGCGTTCTGTTTGTGTTTTGCTGATTCAGTCATTTTTCGAGTGTGTACCTGGTGTTGAGAGCTTTGCAGGTTATTTTTCAGTCATTTAAGCCGCAGGGCATTCTGTGATGCCTGGGGTGATGTACAGGAGAGCTTTCGTGTTACATCTGTTTGCTTGATTTCTATACGATCTGCCTGCTGAATATGTACGTGCGATGGCCGATTGATGCCTGTTCGATCGGAACGCCGGAATCCAGGATTGCCAGAATTACGGGGGGCGGGATTCTGCAAGCCTTAGAACCAGTCCAGGCTTGAAAGGCTGATTCGATGGTGATCTACACCTGATACCGGCCAGGAGTGTGGATCTATATGATATCTCGCTGGTCGCTCAAACTTCTCGTGATAGGGCGGGGTCAGATGATAATTCGTGCTCTTTTCCTGTTATCGGTCAAGTCGATTATTCAAAGCTGGGTCAGTACAAATATGGAGGACTTTTTCTGGATAAGGCGACGAGGCGATAAAATTCCGTCATTTTATCGTACGATTACAACTTGTTTATTGACCGCAGAGGCTCATGATGATTGAGTTTATGCGTTTATCATATTGATAGTTAAAAAAACTGTGCTTGTGTATTAGGTGTCATATTATTATATATTGTATAGTGTTATATGAGAAGTGAATTTGAATACCAAAACTTCGGATATGATATCCTCCATCAATCCGTATTTCAGACGCACCGTTGTTCCCGGTCAATCTGAACACTCCTGTGGTTATCCTCAACCAACAATCCGGCATTTTGATTCTGCATAATCATTGATGTATACGTCCGTTCTGTTTTTTATTCAGAGACTACATATATCAGAAGTTGCTGGTCAGTGTGGCTGGTATGGGTGGGATTTGCATGAGGTGCACATTGATTGCTTAAGCAGCGCTGGTATTCATAGCATCATATACGATGATATATAGCCTGATATGATCGCACAGCTTGACTTTATAATTGTGGTACAGGCATTAAAAAAGATGCGTAGCCAGATGATCGTCACAGGTGTTGTCGCGATTCGTTGATTCGAAAATGCATTTCGTTATCAAGTCTGCAAGCGTGTTGCTGTTCAAAAATAAATGGAGCTCCCCTTGACGGGGAATGGTTAGCTATCCGGTTATCTGTCCGGATAACTTGGGATGGTGCCGATGGTGATATTTCTGTTCGTGCTGAAGTGTAAGTTGAATTTGTAAAAGGAATTATGTCGATTAATTGCCTTGTGTGCAAGTCGAACAGTGTTGCTCTGACCCACCGGATAAACGGGTTGGACAACTGATCAGATATGCGTATTTGCACAGAAAAATCAGATGGATATCAATGAGAACGATCACCGGTCAACCGGTCGTTATTCCTGGTCATTACCTGGCCGGTATTGCACCAGTGGGTGTTTTTAATGTGATGATATAGATATCAGATCGGTCATCAACGATGTGTTAAAGGGGCTGAGAAATCAGGATGCCTGCAGATTATGCCTTTTTGGTAATGAACTGTTCATTTTGTTTTCATTCAAAAAAAGATGCTTGTGAATTATAAAGTACATCGTTGCAGGTGTCCTCCCTCTGGCTGGGACTTCGTTGCGCTCAGGTTCATTGTTCATTTTTCAGGGGATCTGAACCTGAACAATTATTTGGAACCCCATTACAAATAATTTAATCATCTGGAGTAGATCTATGTCTGGTAACAGAGAGCTTATCAATGACAAAATCGTTGATTTGAAGTATGACCCAAAAACCGTGATGGTTTTTAATGGTACGAACATTGCTAACGTCGATCTTCCTGTCGAAGATCGTTTTGATGATTCTTCATATATCGTAATCACCAGAGAAAAGTGCAGCTATGAAGGCGATTTCGACGTTGCTGTTCCGACTGCTTTCAACGATGTCACTTATCCTGGCGCCCTTTTGGTTGCCAGCAACGACCTGCTGGATGGACAGCCACAGGAACTTGCGGCTGACAAGGCAAGCCTTAATTTTACTGTCAGTCTGACTGGGAGTACAAACATTACGTTTAATACAACTCCTTCATATGCCAATGTCCAGAAAGGGATCAACGGAATTCTGTCAGATTGGTTTGAAAAACATGGTAGCAAGTGGGGTTTGCCAGCAAATTTCCAGTACAGCAGCAGTCTCGTTTATGATGAGAACGAGTTGGCTTTGAAGTTTGGCTGTGATGTCACCTATCTGAAACAGAAACTGGGGATCGATTTTTCAAGTACCCATATCGAAAAAAAATCACTGTACCTCGTACGTTTCAAACAGATTTTTTACACCGTGTCTGCAGAGCGTCCGCCAAGACCCGGGGATGTTTTTGGCGATTCGGCAACCTGGCAGGACCTTGTCAATGCGGGTATCAGTGACAAGCATCCTCCGCTGTTTGTGAAGAACGTTCAGTATGGTCGACAGATTTTCCTGAAGTTTGAGTCTAAACTGTCTTCGACGGAGCTTGAAGCGACCATAAAAGCGTCGTGTTCAAAAGACGGGCTTGTCGTGGATGTTCATGGCTCTACCAAGTACAAGGAGAACCTCAGTCAGATCAATGTGAGCATCATCGCGCTGGGTGGTGCTGAGTCTGTCTACAAGGGACTTAGCATGGCGAGTATCGATGATGTTAAAAAGATCAACGAAATCATCTGGAACAATGCTGAACTCACCACGGCCAATTCGGCAGCTCCTTTAAATTATTACACCGTCTATCTGAAGGATGGAGTATCTGCCGGTGTGCATGGCAAAACCGATTATATCGCGGAAAAGACTGAAAGCTTTTCCAGTGGCGAAATTCGTCTCGAACATAATGGCTGGTATGTCGCACATTTTAATGTGAACTGGGATGAAATCAGCTATGTGAATGGTGCGAAAGTCACGAAAAGAGTGGGTTGGGAAAGCAATGGGCGGGATCTGACTGCGCCTTTTGCGACGACCATAGCCCTTCGTGGCAATGCTCGAAAAATCGCTATCAAGGCACAAGGCTGTACCGGTCTTGCCTGGGAGTGGTGGAGAACCTCCGGTGACAAGCAGGATCTGCCATTGGTGCCGTTGCGATCTGTAAGTATTGGCGGTACTACGCTGAATCAGACGTTCAGCATGACCCCGGGAAGTTAACTGTTCGGCGAGGAGAAAAGCCCTGTCTCAGCGAAGGGCTTTTCTCCTTCAATATCAGGTTTTGGTTGAATATCCAGTGAAATTCAAACCTGTCCGGTTTCCGATTCCTTTCTTTCTCCGTATCTTAAACTTGGTAGTACCCCGAGCAGTATCCCATACTGAGCGCACAACTCGGAGGTTATGAAGCCCTCTCCCTTGCTTTATCAGCAGTTCACTGGCGCGGACCCTGAGAAAACTCTAAAAGCCTTGGAATCTGCCAGGCAAAGGGGGACCGCCATGCATGATATTCATGAACTTGCCCGTCAAACGATGCTGGAGTACCGATATCAGCCAGGGCTGATCGGTATCGAGATCGAGGGAGAGCCGGCAAACAGGATCCGTTATATTTTTGAAGACGAATCTACAGCCTCGAGATTCATGTTTCTGCGTGGGCTGCTTCGTCAGCATGATCCAGGAACAGGCATGTTGCATCTGGAGGGGAGTGATGTAGTCGAAAACTGGGTGTGGTGATTGACCCGGCGAGTTGTCGCTTTCATGTAACCACAAAACAAAATTCATCATGGATCTCTTGAGCATCTTGCAGTCAGGCGCATCTGCCATTCTGCAAAACAGTGATCAGGCAACGACAGCTCTTGATTCAAATCAGCTTGTCTCCGCGTTAAGCCAGATGTTTGGCCGCGAAGGAGGGGCGCTTGATCTCGGCGCTGTCGTTTCTAAAATGCAGCAGGTCGGTCTTGGCAGTATTGTGACATCGTGGCTGGGTAAAGGAGCAAATGAGCCCATCTCTCCGGACGCGGTGACGGATCTGGTCAGCGCAGATAAAATCCAGGCGTTTGCCTCACAATTCGGCCTCTCTGAAAACATCGCCAAAAATGCCATCGCCAGCGCGTTGCCTGCAATGGTCGATAATGCCAGCCCCGATGGTTCTCTGCTCGACGATATCCTTGGCAACCTGGGTGGACTTGGCGGCCTGGCAGGTTTCGTCAGGAAGCTCATTTAAGGAAGTGCCTATCGATCTGCATCCGGATCTGCTCAATCGATACTTTGAACCTTGTGATTGCAGCGCGGTTGATCAGGTCTGGATGTGAGCTGATCTGACATGGATTGTGTCTCATGGAAGACGTTTTTTGGAACGCCTATCGGTGTTTGGGTATTTCTGCACAGTAATCACCGGTTGGTGATCCGATGCTTCAGGGGGGCAACGGGTGTGGGATGGGGGACCCACGTATGGCATTTCACATCCATCCGGAATTCAGGTGTCCCGGTTACGATACCGGGAATCTGGATAGATCCGCAATCCGATGCGTCATTGGCTCAGGCGGATTTTCGCTTCTTCGTTGATTTCCAGTTCCACATGCCGATTTCGTCACGAATCTCCTCACAGACCTTCAGCGTATAGTCGAGCTCCTCTTTTTTAAGGTCACTGTGCAGGGAGAATCGCATGAGTGTGCGGTTTTTAGGGGTGGCGGGGGTAAGGAAAACCGAGCCGAACACATTCTGTTCTTCGAGTGCGTCGCGAAACAGTTCCGTATCTGATTCAAGGCCGCTTTCGATGGAGACGATCTGGGACTGGCTTACAAAGTTGTATCCGAGAGCGGCAAGGCCCTGACGGAAATAGAAGGATTTTTCACTGAGGGCCTGCCTGCGCTCATCGGCATGTCGGATAATCTCAAGCGTTGCACTCAGTCCGACTATTTCATGAAGGAGCAGGGTGGAACTGAAAATGGCCGGATATGCCATGAATGGAAAGTACTTGGCAAACCTTGCCGATGAAAAAATAATACCGGCCCTGCCAGCAAAGGCTTTGGCAAGGCTTGCCGTAACGAAATCAACCCGGTCAGTCAAACCGTATTCGCTGACCAGGCCGCTTCCATGCTTTCCGTAAATACCCAGTGAATGCGATTCGTCGACAACAGTGACGCAATTGTAGCGGCTGGTAACATCGATGATCGCAACAAGCGGCGCAATATCTCCCAGTGTGCTGTAAAGCGAGTCAATGATCACAATCCCCTGGCCGTGTTCTCTGATGAGCCGATCGAGATGGTCAGGATCGTTGTGCCGAAATGGGTATGCCTTTGCTCCAGCAATCCTGACCCCTTCCCAGAGTGACATATGGGCAAAAAAATCAACATAAACGGGTACTTCGCTATCGGCGATAATTTGCAGAAGCCCGACGTTGGCTTTCCACCCTGACTGGCACAGAATAGCACTTTCATAACCGGCATAGGCTGCCATCTTGCGTTCAAAGAGATGCAGGTCGCTGGATTCATGCAGGAATACACCTGACATGACCGGCTCTCGTTTCATTCGGGCAAGAGCTTCGAGCTGGGCGTTTCTGATCAGGGGATGGTTTGAGATGTTCAGGTAATCATTGCTCTGCAGCATGATCGAATTTTCATCAGGCAAGTGATTGCCAAGGCAAAGCGGTTTGTTGTTTTTTCTCGGTTTGAACAACTCTTCGTCACTCTGCAGGAGACGCTTTTCGATAAAATCCGGATAAATTGATACAATTGTATCATTTCGCGAATCCTTTGCACTCATGATAAACTGATTTTGAGTTAATGTTTCATTTTTCAACGTTTTAGAGTTATCCGATTCAAATGAGGGGCTGTTGTATTTTTTCCGATAAGAAGTAAAGAAGTTGTATATTTGAAACGACACTGGCACTCCAAACACTAAACCCCAAAATCCCCGAACCGC